>NZ_JAVRDU010000001.1:0-685000 GCF_031846015.1 Novosphingobium sp. MMS21-SN21R
GGACGATATGCTCGACCGAATCGATCAGCAGATCAATCCCTTCCTGATCGCCCATCACGCCGACATAGCCGACAAGATAGCGCCGACCGTTCTTCCAGCTTTCGACCGGGGGCACGCGCTTCAGACGGCTGAGGTCCGGCCCCGAGCGCACGACGAAACCTTGTCCGGATCCATGCCGCCGCGTTCGATCGCGATCTTGCGGTAGGACTGGTTGGTCGCCATCGAGACGTCTGCGGCCTTGAACGTCAGCTTCTCGAACAGCACCATCAGCTTCCAGAAGAAGCCGCGCTTGTCGAACTTGGCTTCGTATAACTCGGGATTGATGTCGTGGTGGTCGAAAATGTACTTCACGCCCAGCAGCTTGAACGGCAGCGCCACCAGAAAGATCAGGTCAGGCGGATTGCAGCCCTGGATCACGTCGATCCCGCGCGTGAAGTAGATCTTCCATGCCAGAACCGTTTCCCAGAACAGCGCCGCGCCATATTCCAGCAGGAAGCCCGCGCTCCGCTTGCCTCAATCGGCAGTGGGTGGCGGTGGATGTCGATCCCGTCGATGACCTCGAAGCGCTTTTCGTAGCCCTTGCCCGTCGGGCAGATGATCGAAACCAGTGCGCCCGCCGCCTTGAGCGTCCGCGCCTCCTGCCACACCCGCCGGTCGAACGGCAAAGGCAGGTTTTCGACCACGATCAGGACTTTCTTGCCTGCCAGCGGAGAGCCGGGAATTTCCGTCGGAACTCAAAGTCCCCGGCTGCAACCGGCATGGTCATGCAATAGCGCTCACGTCGACGATGCGGGCGGCGCCAAGGTCAGGTCTTTGATCAGTCTGTTAGTCGATACCACGACGGCATAGTCGCGGGTTTCGGCAGTCGCCTTGTCGACCAGCAATCCGTCGATCGAAGGCAGGATCGCATAAGCGTAGCCAAGGTTCTGCCCGACGAGACTCTCAGGTTTCAGCTGCGGATCGTAGATGTCGAGCGCGTATCCGGCATCGAGCAGCTTGCGCGCCATGTCCACCGCCGGGCTTTCACGCAAGTCGTCGGTGTCGGCCTTGAATGCCAGCCCGACCAGCAGGACCCGTCCGCCGGGCGCGACGCCCTTGGTCACGTGAAGAAACTGGTGATGCTTGTGCGCGTCATTGCTGCGCAGCAATGAGTCGAACAGATGCGTCTGCGATCCGGTATCGGCCGCAATATGCTGCAGGGCCGCGCACGTCCTTGGGCAGACATGATCCACCGAACGGTCCGCCGGGACGGGTGTAATAAGGCGAGATATTGAGCTTGGTGTCGGAAACGAAGATCTGGTGGACCTGCCGCGCAGAAATGCCGATGTTCTGGCATACCCGGCCAACCTCGTTAGCGAACGCTACCTTGACGGCGTGCCAGGTGTTGTCGACGAACTTGGTGATCTCGGCTTCGCGAATGCCGACATGGAAGATCGGTGCCTCAATCCCCTCGTGCAGCGCAACCATCTTTTCCGATGGCGTGCCGTCAATCGTGCCAAGCACGATCTTGGGCGGGTTGAAGTAATCGTCGATCGCCGTGGCTTCGCGCAAAAATTCGGGATTGTAGACCAACTCGACCAAGTCGTCCGAGCGCTCGCCCAGCAGCGAACGGAAGATCGGCTGGATCATCTGCTCGGTCGTTCCGGGCCGCATGGTAGAACGATAGACAACGGTCAGCGGTCCCTTGCGGTCGGGCTTGATCGAGGCGGCGATGGCCCGCGTCACCTGGACGATGTAGCTCATGTTGTGGGCGCCATCGACGCCGCTTGGCGTGCCGACGCAGACAATCGCGATATCGCAATCGTCCAGCTTGTCGCCGATTTCGGTGACGGCTTCGAGCCTCCCTTCCGCGCGGGCCTTGCTGATCAGATCGTCCAATCCCGGCTCATAGACCGGTGACTTGCCGGAATTGAGGGTCTCCACCTTGGCGGGACTTACGTCGATTCCGAGAACTTCATGCCCCTGACTTGCAATACACCCTGCTGCGGTGCAACCCACGTAGCCGAGGCCGAGAATGGCAATCTTCAAATGTATTCTCCTGACGCGAAATCATGCCGCCTGGAATCAGGGGGCTCGACAAGGAAATTGAACCAGTCAAATCAGGTGCTTGCAGTTCCGTGCTGAATGGCTGCGGGAAAATCCGAAATGAACTGAAGTTGGTCTAGCAACTCGGCGATTATGGTGCAATGCAATATGATTATTAACAATGGCGCAAATGCGTGCGGTGAAACGCACATGGCCGGACCCACGCGTTTCGCATTCGGGCTTGTCGCGGCCTTGGCATGTATCTCCGGAGGCAACTCTGCCACGGGTCAGCAGGCCATGCTTGAATGGCCAGCGCGATTGCGAGCTGACCTGGCGCGGGTCGCTGCGCTCGAATGGCGGTTGCGCGAGGCTGCCGGGAACAGCTGCCCGGCCCAAATTTCCGACGCTGGCCTCGCCATCGATGATCGCCGTGCTTACGCGCGGCGCGATTGGCCGCTGCTCCAGTCCGCCGTGGGCCTGAGTGAATTGCCGGTCGTGGTGGGCGTGGCAACAGGCGGGCCGGCCGAGCAGGCGGGTGTGCGCGCGGGCGACGAACTGGTCTCGATCGGCAGCGACCCGGTCGGGGCCATCGTTACGCGGCGCGGCGCGAGTGCACTTGCAGCAGACGCCTTGCTCGACGAAATCGGTGCCGTTCAGGCTGGCAGTGTCGTGGCGGTTGAAATTCGCAGGGGCGGCGTGTTGATGACGCTGCCACTCAAGCCTGTGCAGCACTGCGCGATCCGGCTGGTGTTGTTCACCGATCGCGGCGTCGAAGCGCACAGCGACACGCGCAACGTCGCGATCTCGACGGGGATGCTGGCCTTTGCCCGGACCGATGATGAGCTCGCTCTCGCTGCGGGGCACGAATTCGCGCACGTCATCAACGGAGACCGTCGCGGCGGCGGCATCGCAAAGCGCCGCAACATGGAAGATGCCGCTGACGAACACGGCCTCAGACTTATGGGATGTGCCGGCTATGACCAGGCAAGTGGTCTGACCCTGTTCGAGCGTCTTGGCGCCAACGACTGGCTGGGATTTCTGCGCGCGCCCACCCACAGGTCGTGGAAAGATCGCATTGCACGATTGCGCGTCTTGCCCGCAGCAGGACCATGTCCAGTGGCAAAGGGCTGACGTCAAGCGGGCGGAGAACAAAGCGCTCAGAACGCCCGGTCGTGAACCAGCACGCGCACAGTGTTTATGATGATGTTGAGATCGCGCCAGATCGTCCAGCCATCGAGGTATTCGAGGTCGGCCTGAAGGCGGTTGGCAAGGTCGGTTTCGGTGTCGGTAGCACCGCGCAGGCCGCGTACTTGGGCAAGGCCGGTAAGGCCCGGCTTGAGAGAATGCCGCAGCCAATAGCGGTGGTCGACTTCCCAGAACAACTTGTCGCCCGCGAGTGATCCGATGGCATGGGGCCGGGGGCCGACGATCGACATCTCTCCGCGCAACACGTTGAACAGTTGAGGCAGTTCGTCGATGCTTGTGCCGCGGATGAAGCGACCAATGCGCGTGATACGGTCGTCGTCCTTGCTGGCTGAGCGCGCGCCTGCCGAATCCAGCTTCTCGACTCGCATCGAGCGGAACTTGAAGATCGGGAAGAACCGGTTGCCTCGTCCCGTGCGCTTCTGCACGAACAGTACCGGACCGCCGTCCTGCAGCTTGATCGCCAGCGCGACGATTGCCAGCAGTGGCGCCAGTGCAAGCACGGCGCTCCCCGCCAATCCGAAATCGAGCGCGCGCTTCAGCGCGCGCGACCGCAGTCCCAGCGGGCCGCTGGCCACGATCAAGGCGCCGAAATCACGCTCGCGTCTGGCGCCGATCACGCCGAGATTGCTCACTTCCGGGTCGATGATCTCACCGGAAACATTGGCGCTCTTGAACACCAGCGCCCACGCGCCGCGTCGATCCGACGGGCAACTGACCATGACCCGGTCCATGTTCATCATGTAGAGGCCGAGGCGGTCCATCATGTGCGGATCGGAAAGGTCGGGCGCGAGGTGATGTTCACGCGCATCGATATGATAGGCGTGCGGAATTCGCAGCGCAGCGCCGCCATCATCGATCAGCAACACATTGATGCCGACCGCGCCACAGCGCCCCTGGATGACCGGGCGCATCATCGAGCGTATCCAGATCAGCAGCAGCATGGCCATGACCAGCCCAAGCATCGCGGAAACACGCGAGAAATTGTCTGTGCTCTTGGTGGCAAAACCGACGAACAGAAGCGCGCTTTCCGCACCGATCAGCGACAGGGCCGATCGCGCTCGCGCAAAGGTCGGCCGACGCAGTGCCTGAAGAGAATAGGCCTTGGTGCTGAGCGCGATGGTCCAGTAGATCGGGACCAGAACCTGGCCGTGCAGCAGCGACGACTCTTCCAGGAAGCGCCCCAGGTACAACCAGCTGGCAGTGCACAACCCGCCCATAATCGCAGCGCCGTCCAGCAGCAACAGCATGATGTAGATCTGCAGCCTGCGCTGTTCGAGCGGAGGGGCCAGCGGCAGCGTTATCCTGCGCCGGTCCTGCGATTGCCGCATCTCGCCAGTGGGTACGTGCTTGGTCATCACGCGTTTCGCCTAGAATTGCCCAAAATGCCCCCGTTCAACCTGAGCATATGGTCCGAATTTCCGAATCCGGCGCGACCGCCCTCAATTATTTTGCACTGCGGGAAAATACCTACCGTTTTGGTGATAGCAAGCAGAATGCTGTCCCGGAGTGAGATTCCGCACTCGAAACGGCGGATACCCGCCACGCTTTATCGCGCTGCAGCGCGTGCGATTTCCGCAAGACCTTGAGCCAGCACCAATTCTCCGTTGCGATTGTCGGAAATTAGTGTGCGGTGCAGCATAGTTAACCTTTCGGTAAGCCTGACCAGTCGCGGGCCACGCCAACGCCGCAGTTGTTGCGTAAGATCTGCCCGATCGCGGAAAAACACGCGCTTGGCAGAAGTTTCCTGTTCCATGAATGCGTTGACGTCACCGCGGTCACCCATGCGCGCCGCCAATTGCACAAGCTGGGCGGCCCGCCGTTCGAACGCGAGGACCAGTCCCACGGGGCTCAAACCCATTTCGCGCATGCGAGCAAGCTCGCCTGAAAGCTTGCGCACATCGCCGCCCAGAACGGCGTTGACCACCGGCATCAGGCATGTTTCGCGTTTTTCGTTTCTCCGATGCCCCCTAAAGCATCACCACTGGAAAACGGCAACGCGCCCTTTGGTGGTTGGCGGAAACGCTCACGATCAGACGATCCATCCACCGAGGAGTTGGTAAGCGCGTATGCATTACCCTCTAAGCTGCGCGAGCTGGCCAACCAGCGTCGCCGGTTCGGCTATCGCCGTCTGCACATTCTGCTGCGCCGGGAGGGCGTGATGATCAACCGCAAGAAGACCCAACGTATCTACCAGGAGGAAGGGCTGGCAGTCAGGCGGCGGCGCAGTCGCAGGAGGGCCGTGGGGACCAGAGCGTCTGCTCCGGTGCTGGCGCTGCTGAACCAGCGCTGGAGCCTGGACTTCGTTCACGACCAGATGGCCTCCGGTCGCCGATTCCGCGTGCTCAACGTGGTCGATGACGTAACCAGGGAGTGCCTGGCAGCGGTGCCCGACACCTCGATCTCAGGCCGTCGTGTCGTGCGCGAGTTGACCGAGCTGATCGCACAACGCGGCAAGCCGGGGATGATAGTCAGCGACAACGGCACGGAGCTCACCAGCAATGCCGTGCTGGCATGGTGCGGGGAGATCGGTGTGGAGTGGCATTACCCTTGCCTTCGGGCGCGGGCGGTATCGCAGCGAATTTCGCCTGGTTTATATTGAATAGTGTGTCGTCCGCGCCAAGCCGCTACGAGCGGGGTTCGAATCCCTTCGCCCGCTCCAGTTTCGACGCTTTTTCAGCACAGATTTGCCAGCGCAATGCTTCCCTTCGGGGAACCTTATCAGTGGCGCTATTCGTCAGCTTCTTCCGCCCGACCAGCCAGCTTCGGCGCGATGAGCGCGCAGGCGATAAGCTGCAGTTGGTGGAACACCATCACCGGCAACAGTATGATGCCCACTTGCGCCGCCGGGAACAGCACGCCTGCCATCGGCACCCCCGACGCAAGGCTCTTTTTCGAGCCGCAGAACAGCAGGACCACCGCGTCCTCACGCGATAGGCCCATCATGCGGCCCAGCGCCCAAGTCAGGCCCATGATGATCGCCAGCAAGACGAGGCACAGCGCCGCCAGCACCAGCAAGCTGCCGGGCGCGATGCGCTGCCACAGACCTTCAACCACGGCGGCGCCGAACGCCGAATAGACCACCAGCAGTATCGTGCTCCGGTCCACGCGCCCCAGCCACGCCTTGTTGCGTGTCACGAAGCCGCCGATCCATGGCCGCAGCAGATGTCCGGTGACGAATGGCAGCAACAGTTGCAGCACGATCGTCTCGGCCGAGGTCCATGAAAAGCCGCCGGTCGATCCGCCCATCAGCAATGCGACCAGCGCGGGCGTCAGAAAAATGCCGAGGAGATTGGAGAAGGACGCGGCGCAGACCGCCGCCGCGACATTGCCGCGCGCAATCGCGGTGAACGCGATCGAGGATTGCACCGTCGAAGGCAGCAGCGTCAGGAAGAGCAGGCCCGCCGCAAACTCCGGCGGCAGGAACGGGATCGCGCCGAACCCTGCGCCCAGCAGCGGAAACAGCGCAAAGGTTACCGCCAGCGTTGCCAGATGCAGCCGCCAGTTGCGCGCGCCGGCGACAATCGCTTCACGCGAAAGCTTGGCCCCATGGAGGAAGAACAGCAGCACGATCCCGGCATCGGCCACCCGGTCCACCACCGGCACCCATGCCCCGCGCGCGGGCAGCAGGCTTGCCAGTATGACAGTGCCGATCAACGCCAGCACAAAGGGATCAAGCAGACGGAACACGCGCCTTATCATGCTGGACCTCCCGATGAGCGGGTGCGGGCGGAGCGACAGGAGAGCAGCGACATCATCGCACGGCTCATCGCCGGAATCCCGCGCGCTGCCAAGTGTGCCGTGACGCTTTGGCGACCTGCCAGTTTCAAGTCTTGTGAGAAAGCTGGTGCACCCGACAGGATTCGAACCTGTGACCCCTGCCTTCGGAGGGCAGTACTCTATCCAGCTGAGCTACGGGTGCCTGAGCCGGAGAGGCACCTAGCAGCGCCGGTGCGGCCTTGCCAGCGATTTTGTGGGGTCCTGTGCGGGCGCAATCCTTCGGCCTGCGTCCCGCTGACGGGTCGCTTAGCAATTTGGTAGGCGGCTTGCGGCTAGAGAATCGACTCATGCAACCGCCTCTTTCTGCTGGCCGCGATTCGCCGCTCATGCCGCCGCCCTCGACCAAACCCGGTGCAGGCCGTGCGGAGTTTGGCCATGCCTCGGGCAATGCGTTGTCGATGACGTGGTCTGCGCTGCAGGACGCGGCGAACGTGGTTTGCCAGCTGGCAGGCCTGCAGCCCGAGATGCGCAAACCCGAAGTGCGCAATTTCCCTGCAATCATGCGCGATACCGGCGGCTGGCGCTATGACCTGGCCAAGCAGGGCGTTGATGATCTGACGGCGTTCATGGAGCCGGGCATTGCGGCGTTACTCGCCGTTTCGGCGCGTGGGCAATCGCCGGTGCCCGCTGCGCTTGCGCTTTGGCAAGAGTTCGTCACGGCGCGCGCATCACTGCTGGCGCTGATCCCTCCGCTGGGCATCAAGCGCCGCGCTTAAGCCCCATTGCCCCAGGTAGCGCAGTGCGGATCGATTCCCACCAGTTGTCGCCGCAATGATGCGCGGGCTAGCCGCTCTACCTCGGCCTTGCGCCGCGCCGCAGCCAGAGGAATCGTCGGTGCGGGGCGCAGGATTTCGGCGTCATAACCATCGGCCACGATCACCCCGCAGGCATGGGGCAGGAAATCCTCGGTTTCCAGCACAGCGCGGTCAAGATGCGGGGCGAGGCCCCAGTAGAACCGGTCGCAATGATCGAGATAATCGGTCCACTTGCCATCGCCCAGAAGGTCGGCGCGGCTGACCTTGATTTCCACGATCACGACCTGACCCTTGGCATCGATCCCCATCAGATCGGCCCGGCGGTTCGACCGCAGCGGCATTTCAGGCAGACACCAGATATCGTTGCGCGCGAACAAGCGGCAGATCCCGCGCGCGACGGCGCGGGACTCCCGTTCAACGGCGGCTTCGATCACGGCTTGTGCTGATTCGCTCATCCCACCTGGATAAGAACAAATACCGAACAGGTAAAGCCTTACCAGATGCCCAGCGTCTGGATGAACAGCCAGACGCCTGTCGCCACCAGCAACGCGGCGGCAATCATGCGGACGACGTCGAGCGGCACCCGTTTGATCAGTTCCTGCCCGAGGAAAACGGCAGGCACGTTGGCGATCATCATGCCCAGCGTGGTGCCCATGGTGACCGCAACCGTATCGTGGAACCGCGCGCCAAGGGCAATCGTGGCAATCTGGGTCTTGTCGCCCATCTCGACGATGAAGAACGCGACGAGCGTGGTCAGGAACGGGCCGTAGCGCGAGGGCTTGGGTGCATCATCATCGTCGAGTTTGTCGGGCACCAGCGTCCACAGGCCCATGGCGACAAAGCCGACCGCGACGGCAAAACGGAACCACATGCCGTCGAGGAAGGACGCGGCAGTCGCGCCCAGAAGGGCGGCGAGGAAGTGGTTGGCAACCGTTGCGGCGAAGATGCCCAGGACGATCGGCAGCGGCTTCTTGAATCGCGTCGCCAGCACGATGGCAAGCAGCTGCGTCTTGTCGCCGATTTCAGCGAGCGCGACGATGGCCGTGGAGGTGGTCAGGGCTTCGAGCATGGGCATATTTTCCGGGGCCGGACGGGAAACAGGCCAACGACGGCAAGCCCTCCCGCCCGGCCCGGACGAAAAGCTGCCGTCATTGGTCTCACCCGGCGGGTTACGAACCCCGCCTCCTGCGCCATGGCCTCTCGGCCAAGTATGTTGACGCGCCATCGTTAGATGGATGGGACCGCTGCCGAGCGGTGGCTACTCCCCAAGTGACGTGGCCCCGCGTTAGACAGGTATGGCCAATGCTGCAAGTGCGGGCTAGGCAAGCCCGCGTGCGTCACCCGACGACGGGAGCGCGAGGGAGGCGAAAGAGTTGATCACGCGCGCTGCCGTTGCGGCTTTCGCCATGGGTATGACGGCGAACGCCGCCAAAGCCGCAGAGCCTGCGCCCGGTCCGTTCACCATCGCCGCCTCGGCACGCCTTCGCACCGAATCGATCGCAGGCCAGTTTCGCCCGAATGCCGCAGCGGACGACACGATGATCTCGCTGCGCACGGCGGTCGAGGCCGAGTACGACGCCGGACGGGTGCGCTTTGCAGCCGAGGTGATCGACGCGCGGGCATGGGGGCAGGACAAGGCCTCGTCGGCAAACGCGAACGAGATCAACGCGCTCGAACTTGTCCAGGCGAACGTGAAAGTCGAACTGGGCGGCAAGCGCAGCGGCGGGCACGGCCTGCTCACGCTCGGGCGCTTCACGCTCGACCTTGGCGGGCGCAGGCTGGTTTCGCGCCAGCGCTTTCGCAGCACCACCAACGCCTTTACCGGTGCCCATCTCGGCTGGACCGCAAGCGGCGGGCAGAAGATCGACTTGCTCTGGACGATGCCGCACATCCGCCTGCCCGAGGACGCCGCCGGCATTCGCGCCGACCGCGTCGCATGGGATCAGGAAAGCACCGACCTGATGTTCTTCGGCGCGCAGGCGACCCTGCCCCGGTTGCTGGGCGGTGTAGTCCAGCCCTATGCCTATGGCCTGGTTGAACGCGACAGCCCGGACCGTCTCACCCGCAACCGCCGCCTTGGCACGGTCGGCGCACGCCTGTTCCGCGCGCCTGCCGCGGGCAAATGGGACCACGACGCCGAAGCTGCCTATCAGTTCGGCAAGATTCGGAGGACGACAGCCAGTATCGACACCGCCGATCTCGACGTCTCGGCATGGTTCGTCCATGCAGAACTGGGCCGAACCATCGCGGGCCCGTGGAAACCGCGACTTGTCGCCATGTTCGATGCCGCGAGCGGCGATGGCGGCAAGGCGGGCAAATTCAGCCGCTTCGATACTCTCTATGGCGCGCGCCGGTTCGAATTCGGGCCGAATGGCCTTTACGGCCCGTTCAGCCGGGCGAATATCGTTTCGCCCTCGTTGCGCCTCGAAGTTGCTCCGTCGAAGCGCACCGACGCGTTCATAGCCTTGCGCAGCGCCTGGGCGCAGAACCCGCGCGACAGCTTTGGGTCCACTGGGGTCCGCGATGCGAGCGGGGCTTCGGGCCGACTGGCGGGGCATCAGGTCGAGGCACGGCTGCGCCACTGGATCGTGCCCGGACGGCTGCAGATCGACACCGGCGGGGCCGTCCTGATCAAGCGCGGCTTGCTGCGCGATGCGCCAAATGCGCCTGCCACCGGCAATGCACGCTATGGCTATGTGGATCTGCTGCTGACGCTTTGACGCTGCGCGACGCGCGCAAGGATAGCGTGCTTTTGCGCCGTGCTGGCACTCGGCCAAGCCGCAATTTCATCGAGCGTGCGCGCACAGCCCAGACAGATCGCGCTCGCCGAATCGATCGTGCAGATGCGGTTGCAGGGACTTGTCGGCTCGATCTCATCCACTCCATTGCGGCTCACACCATGACTGCGCGTGCGCCCTCTTACCCCCGCCTGCGAGGCAGGCAAGCCGCCTTCCCGCGAAATTCCTTGCGTTTATCGAGCCTCGAGCCTATGTGCGCCGCAGCAAGACCGGCGGCGGAGCAACTTACGGGTTGATGGCGCTGCAATCCGGGTGCTGGCGTGAGATTTGGCATTCAGTGCGCAAATCCTGCCCCGGACGAACGGTTCTTTGCCCCGCCCGCTTCCCCTTTCACGCATGGGTCGCACGATCGACCCCGCGCGTCTCCTGATTCCAGGTTGGTGCGCACAGCGAACCAAACCCGCATGTCGGCCTTCGCCAGACGTGCCTATGAAAGCATCCTCATGTCATTTTTCTCTGATCTCGGCCTTGCCGAACCCATTCTGCGCGCGCTCGAAGCCAAGGGCTATTCGGACCCGACGCCAATCCAGCAGCAGGCGATCCCCGCCCTGCTCGAAGGCCGCGACCTGCTCGGCATCGCGCAGACCGGCACCGGCAAGACCGCCGCGTTCGCGCTGCCTTCGCTGCACCGCCTTGCCGCCAATCCGATCGAGCGCAAGCCCGCCTCGTGCCGTATGCTGATCCTTTCGCCGACGCGCGAACTGGCCGCCCAGATTGCCGACAACATCGAAGGTTACGCCAAGTACCTGCGCATTTCGGTGGCTTGCGTGTTCGGCGGCGTTCCCGTCGGCAAGCAGGCGCGCCGTCTGGTTCCAGGCATCGACATCCTTGTCGCCACGCCGGGCCGCCTGCTCGACCTGATCGACCAGCGCGCGCTGACGCTCAGCCGCACCGAAATCTTCGTGCTCGACGAAGCCGACCAGATGATGGACCTCGGCTTCATCCATGCGCTCAAGCGCGTGGCCAACCTGCTGCCCAAGACGCGCCAGAGCCTGTTCTTCTCGGCGACGATGCCCAAGGCCATTGAAGACCTCGGCAAGCAGTTCATCGTCAACCCGGTGCGCGTCGAAGTTGCTCCCAACTCGACCACCGCCGAGCGCGTCGAGCAGTACGTCACTTTCGTCAATCAGGCCGAAAAGCAGGCGCTGCTGACGCTGCGCATCCGCAACCTGCTGGCGTCCAAGGAACTCGACCGGGCACTGGTGTTCACCCGCACCAAGCACGGCGCCGACCGCGTCGTCCGCCACCTGACCTCGGCCGGGATCGAAGCGCGCGCCATTCACGGCAACAAGAGCCAGGCCCAGCGCACGGCTGCGCTTGAAGCGTTCCGCCAAGGTTCGTGCCCGGTACTGGTCGCAACCGACATCGCCGCGCGCGGCATCGACGTTTCGGGCGTGAGCCACGTGTTCAACTTCGAACTGCCCAACGTGCCTGAACAATACGTCCACCGCATCGGTCGCACCGCGCGTGCCGGCGCTGACGGCATTGCGATGAGCTTCTGCGCGCCGGACGAAAAGCCCTACCTCAAGGACATCGAGCGTCTGACCCGCCTGAAGGTCGACACCATGCCGCTGCCCGAGAACTTCATGGCCGAGGCCGCCAAGCTTCCCGCTCCCAGCCGCAAGCCGGAAGAGCAGGAACGCGACGCTCGTCACGACGCCCGCGCCCAGCGCGGCAATGGTGGGCGCGGCGGCAGCGGTGATGGTCGCGGCGGTCAGGATCGCGGCGGTCAGGGCCGTGGTGGACAAGGTCGCGGCGGCCCAAGCCACGGTGGCCGCGCGCAAGGCCGCGATGGTCGTCCGCGCGATGCCAGCCCGCATCAGGTGAGCGAACGTCCCGATCGCCGCGATGGCGAGCGCGGTCCGGTCCGCAATCCGGTGACCGGTGACGCCGCTCGTGCACCCGGTGGCGAGCGCGACGACAACAAGCCGCGCACGTTCCGCCCGCGCGGCGCTCCCGGCGTCGGCGCGCACAAGAACAAGGTCCGCCGCGTCGTCTGATCGGTGAAGGGACGGCTTTTGCCCCAAGGCAGGGCTGTCCCTCGCCTGCAAACCTTGGCATAGCGCGGCGATGAACAGCGCCGCTGCCTCTGCTCTTGCGATGACCCTTATCGTCGCAGTGCGCTATCTGGCCACAAGCGGGCTGTTTGCATGGGCCACGCACAAGGTGCGACCCGGCCACTACAAGGGCCTGGAAAAGCAGATCCGCTCCGAAATCGCGTGGAGCCTTGCCACCGCCGCGATCTACGGCGTGCCCGCCGGGATCGTCGCCTGGGGCTGGCAACAGCGCGGCTGGACGAAGATCTACACTGACCCCGCCGCCTTTCCGCTGTGGTGGATGCCGCTCTCGCTGCTCGCCTATCTCGTGATCCACGATGCGTGGTTCTACTGGACGCACCGCTGGATGCACCGGCCTGCCGTGTTCCGCGCGGTCCACGCGATCCACCACGCCAGCCGCCCGCCAACCGCGTGGGCCGCGATGAACTTTCATCCTGTCGAAGCGGCAATCGTATCGCTGCTGATCCCGGCGCTGGTGTTTTTCATTCCCATCCATATCGCGATGCTCGGGCTCGTTCTGCTGATAATGACCGTGATGGGCGTGACCAACCACATGGGTTGGGAGATGTTTCCGCGCGCGCTCGTTCATTCGCGGTTGGGCGGATGGCTGATAACCGCGAGCCATCACAACCGGCACCACGAACTCTACCGCTGCAACTACGGCCTCTATTTTCGCTTCTGGGACCGGCTCTGCGGCACCGACAAGGGACTTTCCGCACCATGAAGCCCACATTCCGGATGCTGCTCGCACTTTCGCCGTCAGTCCTGCTCGGCAATGCACCCGGCACGACGACCGTCACCATCGATCTGACCGGGATGCGCAACAGCACCGGCATGATCTATGCCTGCATGACCGCGAAGCCCAAAGCGTTCCCCAAGGCGTGCGATGCCGATCCGGACCGCCGCACGGCATCGGTCAAGGCCAGCGATGGCCGCCAGCTGGTCATCCGCGACGTGCCCGCTGGACGCTATGCCATTGCCGTGCTGCATGACGAGAACGGCAACAAGAAGATGGACATGACCCTGTTCCTGCCAAAGGAGGGCTACGGCTTTTCCCGCGACGCGCCGGTGAAGATGGCTCCGCCCAAATTCGATGCCGCAGCGTTTGACGTGAGCGCCGGCAAACCGGTGCACATGACAATGAAGGTTCGCTACATCTAGTGGCCGACGCGCCGGTTCCGCCTGCTGAAATCAAGCCAGCGGGCGGTTCGCTTGCGCCGTTCCGCTACCCTGCCTTCCGCGCGATCTGGACGGCAAACCTGTTCTCGAACATCGGGTCGATGATCCAATCGGTCGGCGCGGCGTGGCTGATGACCGAGCTGACCACGTCGCATGTGCTGGTTGCGCTGGTGCAGGCCTCGGCCACGATCCCGATCCTGTTACTGGGCATGTTTGCGGGCGCCATCGCCGACAATTACGACCGCCGCCGCGTGATGCTTGCCGCGCAATCGGGCATGCTGGTCGTTTCCGCCGCACTCGCCGCTCTGGCCTACACCGGAAGCATCGGGCCGCTGTCGCTGCTGGCGCTGACCTTGATGGTGGGCATGGGCACCGCGCTGAATGGCCCGGCATGGCAGGCCTCGGTGCGACTGCAAGTGGGGCGCGCAGACCTGCCGCAAGCGATCTCGCTCAACGCCATCTCTTTCAACCTTGCGCGCAGTGTCGGCCCCGCACTTGGCGGCATCCTGATCTCGCTATGGAGCACCAGCCTCGCTTTTGCCATCAACGCGCTGAGCTATCTCGGCATGATTGTGGTGCTCTCTCGCTGGCGCCCCGAATCACTGCCGCCGACGCGCGAACCAATGCTCGCCGCAATCGGGCGAGGCTTGCGCTTCTGTGCAAGCTCATCCCCGATCCGCAAGGTACTGATACGCGGCTTTGCCATCGGCTTCGGCGCGGCAGGCCTGCAGGCCCTGATGCCGAGCATTGCGCGCGATGTGCTGAAGGGTAGCGAACTCGATTATGGGTTGATGCTCGGTGGATTTGGCATCGGCTCCATCGTGACCGCGCTGTGGATCTCGAAGATCCGCCGCCGCCTCGGCAGCGAGGCTGTGGTGACGGCTGCAACGCTGATCTTTGCCGCCGCGCAAGTGCTGATGGCTTCGGCCACCGGCGTGCCCATGGCGATCGTCGCAGCCTTTTTCGGCGGAATGGGCTGGGCCAGCGCGATGACCAGCCTCAACGTCGCCATGCAGTTGCGCAGCCCCGAGGACATCCTCGGCCGCTGCCTGTCGATCTATCAGGCGGTCACCTTCGGCGGTATGGCACTGGGTGCATGGGCGTGGGGCAGCGTGGCCGACTTCGCCAGCCTGCAGACCGCGCTCCACGCCGCCGCCGTCTGGTTGCTGGCCTCACTTGCCATGCACTTTTTTGCGCCTATGCCGACGCGCGAAGAAGGCCGCCTCGATGCCGTACCGGAGAGCAAACCGTGATTGATGACCGCCCCTTGCGCTCGCTGCTTTACATGCCCGCCAGCAACGCCCGCGCGATGGCCAAGGCCCGCACGCTGGATTGCGACGGCGTTGCGCTCGATCTCGAAGACGCGGTCGCGCCCGAGGCCAAGGCCGATGCCCGCGCCGCACTGGTAGCTGAGGCAAAGGCCGGAGGCTTCGGCCACCGCCGCCTGATCGCCCGGATCAACGGTCTGTCCACGCCGTGGGGACATGATGATCTGAGGGCGCTGGCTCCTGCCCCGGTCGAAGCGATTCTCGCGCCCAAGGTCGATGATGCCGCCGATATCGTTGCGCTTTCCGAAGGCATGGACGCCGCAGGCTTCGCGCCGCACGTCGCGCTGTGGGTAATGATCGAAACGCCGCGCAGCATTCTGGCGCTCGAGCGCATCGCTGCATGTGCCGCCACCACCCGCCTCACGGGCTTTGTCCTCGGTCTCAACGATCTCGCCAAGGACAGCGGCATTGCCCAGCTTCCGGGCCGGGGCGCGTTCCTTCCGGTGCTGACCATGGCCGTCCTCGCCGCGCGCGCGCATGGGTTGCTCATCCTCGACGGGGTGTGCAACGCGATCGACGATACTGCGCGGCTCGAAGCCGAATGCGTGCAGGCGCGCGATTCGGGATTCGACGGCAAGACGCTGATTCATCCCGCGCAACTTGAGGTCTGCAACCGGGTGTTCGCGCCAAGCGAGGCAGATATCACCGAAGCCGAAGCAATCGTTGCGGCTTTCGCCGACCCTGACAATGCGGGCAGGGGCGCGCTTCGTCTCAATGGAAAAATGGTGGAATTACTGCATCTTGCACAAGCCCAGAGCCTGCTCGCCAAGGCAGCAGCCATCGCTGCTCGCGGATAGGCGGCGCACCATCACTGGCGCAACTTAAGCACATTTTTACGAAGTTGCGCCAGATCAGGTTCCGAAGAAGGGGACTTGGTGAGCCTGATGGATACCTTGCGCGGATTTGACCGGAACGATGTCGATGCCGAACTCGACCTTTCGGGGTTTGAGGACGACGTGGTGGCGAGCGATCCGCCGCCGCCGGTCGGGCAGGACGAGCGCCGCATGCAAGTGCGCGCCTACAACTATTGGGCGGGCCTGCTCGGGCAGAACAGTTTCCCTCCGGTCGCCACGCTCCTCGATGGCGTCTATCCCGATTTTGCCGAAAACGCGGTGCTGCTGCACTTCGACGAAGGCATCGAGGACCCCGCGATCTCCTTCGTCGGCGGAAAGCTGGCCGAGGAATGCGGCACCGAAAGCTCGATTGCACGGCTGAGCCAGGTGCCGGGCCGCTCGCTGCTCTCGCGCATCACCGATCATTATATGCAGATCATCGCCAATCAGGCGCCGATCGGTTTCGAAGCGGAATTCGTCAACCAGCACGGCCGCACGATCCTCTATCGCGGCATCCTCCTGCCGTTCTCGTCCGATGGGACCGAGATCGACTACATCATGGGCGTGATCAACTGGAAGGAAATGGCGGATCAGGCCACGACCGACGAACTGCTGCTCGAAATCGGACAGGCGCTCGACAGTGCGCCGCTGAAGGCCCAGCCGCGCCGCCCGCTGATCGAAACGACCGACGCCTGGGCCGATGGCCCGGCTTCGCTCGACGCTGGCAGCATCCCCGATCCGATCTTTGGCCTCGACGATGATATCCTGCCGCTCGGGCCTGCAGCGACCCAGCCGGAGCCGGAAGAGCTGGCCGACTGGCTGGCCTCCGCACGTGAACTGGCGCTCGTCGCCAATTCAAGCGAGGACCGCACTCGCAGCGCGCTCTATGCCGCAATCGGCCGCGCGTGGGACTTCGCGCTTGCTGCCCAAGGCGCGCCCGAAGACTTTGCCGAACTGCTCGAAGATGCCGGCCTGACCGTGCAGGAACGCGCGCCGATGACACCTGTGGTCAAGCTCGTGTTCGGCGCGGACTACGACAAGACCCGCCTCACCGAATATGCCGCCGCTTTGACTCACGCGCAGCGCATCGGCCTGGCGCGTGGCACGCTTGGCGCCTACCTTTCCGAAGCCCCCGGCGGGCTCAAGGGCGTGGTCAACACCGAACGCCGCCTGCGCCGCGAGGAAGCGGGCAAGGCACTCGCCAAGCGCGGACCCGAAGCTTTGGCCGAATCCCTGCGTGCATTACCGCAGCGCAAGGTTGCCGAAATTGCCCTCGCAGAAGGCGCCGAATTCGCGCTCGTAATGGTCCGCCGCCTCGCCACGGGCGAAGTGGTAGCAGTTGGCGAAGTGACCGAAGACGCCGCGCTGTTTGAGCGAGCCGCGCGTAATCTGGTCAGTCATTGACCTGACCCACTGACCGCTTTTCGGACGAGGGCCACCCTGCTAGCCGTGCCCCATGGTATCGGTGAAGAAAGGCAGGCTGCGGATGGGCTGGATCGGCTGGGCAGCCATTACGCTGGTCCTGCTTGGGGTCCTCGGCGTGGTTGCCCTGCGCCACGCGCTCGAAAACAACGCCGTTGCCGTGCTCGATGGCGCGGACAAGCTGCTGAACGGCGGCGACGGTGCGATCCGCCGGGTTGCCGATACGCGCTTCGGGCCGGACCCTGCGCAAAAGCTCGAAATGTTTGTGCCGCAGGGCGCCAACGGCCCACTGCCAATTGTCGTGTTCATCCACGGCGGCAGCTGGGCGAGTGGCGATCCGCGCAACTACCGATTCATCGCCCGCACGCTCTGCGCGCAGGGCTATGCCGTCGTGCTCACGGGCTACCGGCTCTATCCTCAGGTACGCTACCCCGGCATGCTGGAAGACGGGGCACTGGCGCTGCGCTGGGTCCACGACAACGCCGCGAAGCTGGGCGGGGATCCTGCGCGCATCGCGCTGATGGGCCACTCCGCCGGGGCCTATAACGCGGTCATGCTCACGCTTGACCGCCAGTGGCTGCAAGGCGTCGGCCTCGACCAGGTGGTAATTCGCGGCACCGTGGCGCTCGCAGGCCCGTTCGATTTCCTGCCCTTCGACACCGATGCCACGATCGACAGCTTCGGCGAGGCTCCTGATCCGTCGATGACGCAGCCGATCAATTTCGTTCGCGCGGGCGCGCCGCCCATCTTGCTGGTGACGGGGGACGCCGACACACGGGTGAAGCCGCGAAACTCGAAGATCCTCGCCCGCCTTCTGACCGAAGCGGGCACGCCCAACACGCCGGTCTTGCTGTCCGGGGTCAGCCACGAGGGGCTGATCATGCAGTTCGCCCGGCCCTTTTCGCGGGACCGGCGCGCGCTCGATGCAGTCCTGCCGTTCCTCACCAAGGTCACCGCGCCCGCTTCAGTTGCGGTTCAGGCGGCGGGGCGATAGTCCCGGCATCGTGAATCCGGCTTCGATCATCACCCGCTGCCTCAAACGCACGGCAGCCGCGCTTGCCGCGCTGGCGCTGTGCATCCAGCCAGCCGCCGCGCAATCGGTGCTGCGCGACGCCGAAACCGAGGCCCTGTTTCGCGATGCCGCCGCCCCGATCTTCAAGGCGGCAGGCTTCAATCCCGGCGCGGTCGAACTGGTCCTGCTCAATGATGGCTCGATCAACGCCTTCGTCGCGGGCGGGCAGGCGATCTTCATCCATTCGGGCCTGATCGGCGCGGCCGACAACGTGAACGAACTGCAGGGTGTGATCGCCCACGAACTCGGCCACATTACCGGCGGCCACGTCATCCGGTTCGACGAGGCGACGAAGCCTGCGACGGGCATTACGGTACTCAGCCTCCTGCTGGGCGGACTGGCCGCAGCCGCAGGATCCCCGGATGCCGCACTGGGCGTGTTCATGGCCGGCCAGCAGGCAGCAATGGGCAAAGTCCTCGCCTTCAGCCGCGCGCAGGAATCCTCGGCAGATGCCGCAGGCGCGCAGTTTCTGTCCAAGGCAGGTATTTCCGGCCGCGGATCGATCGATTTCTTCAAGAAGCTGCAGAACCAGGAGTTCCGCTATGGTTACAACGCGCGCGGCAATCCCGATGCGGAATTCTACAGCTCGCACCCGATGACCTCGGACCGCCTGACCACGCTGCAGGACACCTATGAGCACGATCCGGCATGGAACACCCCGCCGCCTGCCGACCTCCAGACGCGGTTCCTGCGCGTGAAGGCCAAGCTCTACGGCTACCTCGCCGAGCCGCAGGACACGCTGCGCGCTTATCCCGAATACCTGACCGACACCCCTGCCCGCTATGCCCGCGCCTATGCCTTCCACAAGGAGGCGTTTGCCGATAAGGCGCTCGAGGAGACCAAGGCGCTGATCGCACAGGACCCGGCCAATCCTTACTTCCTCGAACTCGAAGGCCAGATTCTGCTGGAATCCGGCCGACCCGCCGAAGCGCTCGATCCCTTGCGCAAGGCAACGGCGGAAACAGGCAACGAGCCGCTGATCGCAACGACCTTCGGCCATGCACTGATCGCCACCGAGAACGCTGCCAACTTTGCAGAGGCCGAAAAGGTGCTGAAGACCGCCGTCGCACGCGACAAGGACAACCCGTTCACCTGGTATCAGCTCGGCGTCGTCTATGAGGCCAAGGGCGACATCCCCCGCGCGCGCCTCGCCAGCGCCGAACAGCAGCTGATGAACATGCGCCTGCCCGAGGCACTGCGCAGTGCCGAAGCCGCCGAGGCAGCGCTGCCCAAGGGCACGCCCGACTGGTTGCGCGCGCAGGATATCGCGATGTCCGCGCGCGCAATGCTGGAACGCCAGCGCAAGTCGCGCTAGGCCCGCAGTCGATGGCAGACACTCCACCCCGGCGCATCGGCGCTTTCGTGCTCGTCGCGGCGCTCTTTGCGATTGGCGGTGCTGGTCTTGGCTGGTGGTATGAAAACCGCCGCTCCGCCACTGTGGGAATCGAGGACTCGCAACTTGAAGCCTCGCTCGCCAGTGCCGGGATCGACGGCAAGCAGCGCGCGGCAATCGAAGGCCTGGTGCGCGCCTACATCCTCGAACACCCCGAAGTCTTGCCCGAGGCCATGGAGCGCCTGCAACAGCGCGAATCCGCAGCTCAGATCGCCCCGATGCGCGGCGCTCTGGAAACGCCCTTCCCCGGCGCGGTTCTCGGCAATCCGAACGGCAAGGTCACGCTGGTCGAATTCACCGACTTTGCCTGCACCTATTGCCGTCAGAGCGTGAAGGCGCTGGAAGGCCTGATCGCCCGCAACCCCGATCTGCGCGTAGTTGTGCGCGAGCTGCCGATCATCGCGCCCGAAAGCGCGCCTGCCGCACGCATGGCGCTCGCCGCCGCCGCGCAAGGCAAGTATCCCGCCTATCACCAGCGCATGTTCGAAGGCCCGCGCCCGAGCGAGGCGAGCATTGCCGCCGCAGCCGGTGCAGCAGGCCTCGATATGGCCGCCGCCCGCACTTTCGCCGCGCGCAGCGATGTGGATGACGAACTCAAGCGCAATCTTGACCTCGCCCGCCAGCTTGGCGTCAACGGCACGCCTGCTTGGGTGATCGGCGAGCGCCTGATCCACGGCGCGGTCCCGCCTGAAGAGCTTCAATCCGCCATCGACGCCGCTCGCAAGGGATGACACACCCTCGCATTCTACCCGTGGGCAAAGGCTAGCTTCCCTGACCGCTACCCGTTACAACCCGTTCATGGCCGCGCTGCCGTTCCGACCGACGCCGTTCTTCGGCAACAAGAACCGCGCCTTCTGGCGCCTGCAGTTCCTTGGCTGGGGCGGCGCGATGCTGCTGCGCGCGGTGTCGTCCATCGCCAATGCCCAGCCGTGGTCGTTCCTTGTCATCGTGGTGATCGCCACGATCACCGGCTTCTCGATCTCGCTGATCATGTCGGTGATCTACCGCGCGGTGATGAACCGGCGGCCGGTCGTTACCTGGGGGATCACCGCGCTGGTTCTGGCGCTGGCCGTCGGCCTTTACGCCTTTATCGATTCATGGGTGATCAGCCTTTACCGCGCAGGCGGCGATGCCAGCTTCGCGCAATTGTTCGTGGGCGTGTTCTATCTCGACCTGACGCTGCTGATCTCGTGGACCGGGCTCTATTACGCGATCAATTTCTTCCTGCAGGTAGAAGAGCAGAACGACCAGCTGATGCGGCTCGAAGCGCAGGCCACCAGCGCGCAACTGGCGATGTTGCGCTACCAGCTCAACCCGCATTTCCTGTTCAACACCCTCAATTCCATCTCGACGCTGGTCCTGCTCAAGCAGACCGAACCCGCCAATGCGATGCTCTCGCGGCTGTCCTCGTTCCTGCGCTATACACTGGTGAACGAGCCTACTGCCCGCGTCACCGTTGCGCAGGAGATCGAGACGCTCAAGCTCTACCTCGACATCGAACTCATGCGCTTCGAGGAGCGCCTGCGCACCGAATTTCGCATCGACGACGCGGTGAGCAATGCGCTGATGCCTTCGCTGCTGCTCCAACCGCTGGTCGAGAACGCAATCAAGTATGCGGTCAGCCCGCTCGAATATGGCGCGGAAATCACCATCGAGGCACAACTCGTCGGCCCCATGCTGCGGGTTACCGTGTCCGACACCGGTCCGGGCTTGCAACCGGGGACCGACCCTTCGACAGTGTTCGGCGCAAGCACGGACTCGACCGGCATCGGCCTCGCCAACATCCGTGATCGTCTGGCCCAGGCTTATGGCGAGAACCAGCGCTTCGACATTTCAAACCGCCCGGAAGGGGGCTTTCAGGTTATACTCGAATTGCCGTTTGAACCGCGCGAACCAGCACCCGCCGCCATTCCAGCCCGCCGTCCGGCAGGAATTGCCAGCGGGGTGACGGCATGATTTCGGGAACCTGTCGCCCGCTTCACCGTCCTGCCATTGGGCGCGTACCAACAGGGGAAACTCACGGGGGCGCAACGTGATCCATAAGGGAACCGCATGACCATCCGCACGATCCTCGTCGACGACGAGAAACTGGCCATTCAGGGGCTGCAACTGCGCCTCGAGGCCTTCCCCGATGTCGAAGTGATCGACACTTGCTCGAATGGCCGCGAGGCCATCCGCAAGATCAAGACCGAAAAGCCCGACCTCGTGTTTTGCGACATCCAGATGCCGGGTTTCGACGGCTTCTCGGTGGTCAAGGGCGTGATGGAGATCGATCCGCCGCTGTTCGTTTTCGTCACCGCCTATTCCGAGCACGCAATCAAGGCGTTCGAGGCCAACGCGGTCGACTATCTGCTCAAGCCGGTGGAAGTAGACCGGCTGGCCGACGCGCTTGACCGCGCACGCACCCGGCTTGCCGAAAAGCGTGGCCGCGAAGAGGCGGACAAGCTCAAGCTTGTACTCGCAGAAGTCGCGCCCGATTCCATGCCAGAGATGGAGGAAGAGGGCGAGCCTGTCGCGGGCCGCTTCGAAAAGCTCATCAATATCAAGGATCGCGGCCAGATCTTCCGCGTCGATGTCGATTCAATCGAACGCATCGAGGCCGCGGGTGACTATATGTGCATCTACACCGGCGACAATTCGCTGATCCTGCGCGAAACGATGAAAGACCTCGAACGCCGCCTCGATCCGCGCGTGTTCCAGCGCGTCCACCGCTCGAAGATCGTCAATCTCGATCAGGTCCGCCAGGTTCGCCCGCACACCAACGGCGAATGCTTCCTGGTGCTTGAATCAGGTGCCGAAGTGAAGGTCAGCCGCTCATACCGCGATGTGGTGGCAAGGTTCGTCCATTAAGCGTCGTCTCTGCCAAAATACCCAGATCCCGTTCAACCTGAGCTTGTCGAAGGACCCGCGAAACAGTAGCGACCTCACGCAAATGCAGCGTTCGTAGTGCACGCGCTGCGCGCGCCCTTCGACAGGCTCAGGACGAACGGAGTGGGTGACTTGGCAGAATTTGAAATCCCCGGCTTCGATCTGGAAGCATTTGTCGCCGCCACACTGGCCGAAGATCTGGGCAAGGGCCTTCCGGGCGGCGGGCATGATGTCACCTGTGAGAGCGTGATTCCGGCCGATGCGCGCTTCACCGGCGTGATGGACAGCCGCGATGAGATTATCGTCTGCGGGTTGCCCATCGCGGCCGCCTTCTTTCGCGCGCTCGACCCCGCCATGACCATCGAGATACTGGTGGAGGAAGGTGCGCGCGTTGCTCCCGGTTCGGACCTGATGCGCCTCGAAGGAAATGCCCGCGCCATGTTGACGGGCGAACGTAGCGCGCTCAACACCGTGCAACACCTTTCAGGCGTCGCCACGCTCACCCGGCAATATGTCGATGCGATGGGCCAGACCAAGGCCCGCCTGCTTGATACCCGCAAGACCATTCCCGGCCTGCGCCACCTCGAGAAATACGCCGTGCGCACCGGCGGCGGCACCAATCACCGCATGGGCCTGTGGGACGCCGCGATGATCAAGGACAACCACGTCCTCGTCGCAGGCGGCGTCGGCGAAGCGGTTCGCCGTGCGCTCTCCGCTGGCGTGAAGGACGTCATCTGCGAGGTCGACCATATCGACCAGATCGCACCAGCACTGGCTGCAGGCGCCACCCGCCTGCTGCTCGACAACATGGGGCCGAACCTGCTGCGCGAAGCCGTGGCACTCGTCGCAGGCCGCGTGCCGTGCGAAGCCTCGGGCGGGGTCCGCCTCGACACCATCGGCGCAATCGCAGCCTCGGGCGTCGATTACGTCTCGGTCGGCCGCCTCACCCAGAGCGCGCCTGCCGCCGACATCGGCCTCGACTTCACGCCGCTGGGCTGAAGCTTCCAAACAGGACACGCCCCATGCGCCCCAACACAATCCGCTGGTTTGAATATGCCCTTATCGCCAGCCAGTTCGTCCGCATCGTTACGGTGGCACTGCACCTCGATGTCATGGCCAAGATCACCGGCCTTTCCGCACAGACGATCCTGATCGGCCCCTTTGCCAATGCATTGGTGCTGATCGGCCTCGGCGTTGCCGTATCACGCGCACGCCTCGGCTTTGCCCGCTGGTTTCTCGTCGTGTTGCTGGCTCTCGACGTGGCGGGGCTTGCCGGAATTCCGTCGGTAGCGGCCTTGATCGGCGTGCCATTCGCGGTGTTCTCGACCCTCGCCGTGCTGTTGGCCGTGGCGGCAGGCGTACTGATGTTCCTGCCCGCCTCCAACAACTGGTTGAAGCGCGACAAGGCCGCCTGACGTGCGCGGACTTGCGGCACAGACCTTCGTGCTGGCCTCGCTTGCATTGTCCACCCCCGCGACCGCGCAGGGCTGGCAGTGCCGTGTGCCGCCGCAAGTGTCGGTTCCGCTCCTGCCCGAGCCGGACGCCCCGCCGCGCGTTGTGCCGGTCACCGGCTATACCCTCGCGCTCAGCTGGTCGCCCGAGTTCTGCCGCACGCGCAAGACCGATCCGGTACATGCCACGCAATGTTCGGGCGCGATGGGACGGTTCGGCTTCGTCCTCCACGGCCTCTGGCCCGAAGGCGCGCGCGGGGCCTATCCGCAGTGGTGCCCGGTGCGCCGCCTGCCCGATGCCGAAACCCTGCGCCGCAACATGTGCACCACGCCGTCCGCGCAGCTAATAATGCACGAATGGGCCAAGCACGGCAGTTGCATGACCCGCGACCCCGCCGCCTATCTAGACAAGGGCCGCGCGCTGTTTCAGGCGATGCAGTTCCCCGACATGGCTCGCCTGTCACGCAAGGAGGGGCTGAACGCCGGGCTTGTCCGCCAGGCATTGGTCATCGCCAACCCTCGTCTTCGGCCCGCCATGATCAAGCTTCTGATCAGCAACAACGGCTGGCTGCGCGAAGTGCACGTCTGCCATTCGCGCGCGCTTAGGCCCGTACGCTGCGCAGAAGGCAATGGCCCCGCCGATTCGGTGCCGGTGAAAATCTGGCGCTCGTTCTAGCGGCGCTCGCGGAAGAAGGTGCGCAGCATGTTCGCCGCCTCGTCCTCGCCAATGCCCGAATAGACCTCGGGCCGGTGCAGGCAGGTGGGCTGGTCGAACACTCTGGCCCCATGCTCCACCGCACCGCCCTTGGCATCGGGCGCGGCATAATAGACCCGGGCAATGCGGGCGTGGACGATGGCGCCGGCGCACATCGCGCAAGGCTCAAGGCTCACCCACAAGTCGCACCCATCGAGTCGCTCCTGCCTCAGCGCCTTGGCTGCGGCGCGAATCGCCAGAATTTCGGCATGGGCGGTCGGGTCGCACTGCCCGCGCGGCTGGTTGTGCGCAGCGGCAATCACCTCGCCGTCCTTGACGATCACCGCGCCAATAGGCACTTCGTCCTCGCCCTGCGCGCGCAGAGCCTCATCAAGGGCGGCGCGCATCGGTTCGGGCAGGGGCCATCGGGTCATGGCGCGGGGTATAAGTGGCGGATCGTCGCTTTCAAACTCCGAATCCTTGACTTCATGCCGTGAATCGATATGAGCCGCGCCTTCCCGATAAGTGTTATCGAACAAGCGAAGTGAGTTTTAGCCATGTCGCGTATCTGCGAACTGACCGGTAAGGGCCGCCAAGTCGGTCACAACGTAAGCCACGCCAACAACAAGACCAAGCGCCTGTTCCTGCCCAACCTGCAGAACGTGACGCTGATGAGCGAGAAGCTGGACCGCAGCTTCAAGTTCCGCGTTTCGACGCATGGTCTGCGTTCGGTGGAACACAACGGTGGTCTTGATAACTGGCTGCTCAAGCAGTCGGACACCAAGCTCAGCTCGCGCGCCCTCAAGGTGAAGCGCGATCTGGTCAAGGCGGCCGCCGCTTAAATCCACCTCCCGCAAGGGATCGGATTACCAAAGCCCTCTTTCCCCGGCGGAAAGGGGGCTTTTGGTCTGTGAGGCTCAGCGCGTGTCCGGCAGCTTCGCCGGATCGAGCAACAGATGCATCAAGCGCGTCTCCTGGAACGCCGAATCATTGGCGTCAGACAGCAACCACACCGCCAGCTGCCCGCCCGCTTCCTCGCGGATAGCCATACCTTCGTAGTTCTCGCGCAAGGTCGGCCCCTCGATGCGCGCAAGCTCACGTGTACCGAGCGGACGCTTCGGATCGAGCCGGGCGAAATCGGCCAGGACGAGACGATTGGTGAAGCGCGGCGGAAACAGATTGAATCGCCGCACCAGAATCAGCACGCGCCCATCGGGCAGTTGCGCCATGTCTACCGGATCGAACCCGGGCGGGACGACGATGCCGAAGTTCTGCGCTGCCGACAGGCCGGGATACCCCGCAAACAGCAAACCGCGATGCAAGCCGCCGCGGCCTGAGCCGCAGGATTCGCAGAGCATGATCCACCGGCCATCGGCCAGACGGGCCATGGCTTCGACGCCGCCATTCACCGGCCAGTCCTTGATCTGGGGTATGCCGGCAAACCGCGCACGGACATCGCCGCCGCCGATCCGCGCCACATGCCATTCGCTTTCCAGGCCGAACCATAGCGATCCATCGGCAGGATCGCGCACGACAGCTTCGACATCGAAATTTTCGTGCCGCCGCCCCTTGGTCAGGCGGCGCACCAGCGTTGCCCCGCTTGGCAGGGAGTAGCGACCCGGCTTTTCCGGGCCAGCGAAGCGCAGCCAGCCATTGCGATCACTGACCGCGAGGAACTGCTGCGAGGGCAGCGGCACCAACGCCGAGAACCCCCCGAAGCGCGGATTGTCGGACGACAGGCGCCAGAGCCCGGCCATCGTGAACGGGCCAAGCGCCTTGCCCTCGGGCGCAGGAACCTGATCCGGCGCTGCAAGCATGTCGATACGTACAAGGCTCCGCCCGGAAGCGACCGGCAGCGGTTGCCAGCCCCAGGTTGCCCAGAGCAGCGGCGAGAGGAAGACCGCCATGGCCAGGAATTTGCGCACCTGCTCCCGATGGCAGATCGGCAGCCATGGTCAATGGCTTTAGGGCATAGTCAAGCAGGCAGGAGCAAGCTCTCCGGTCCCACTCAGACCGGACGAAACTTCATCGCATCGCCATTCATGCAATAGCGCAGGCCGGTCGGCGCGGGGCCGTCGTCAAACACGTGGCCAAGGTGGCCGCCGCATTGCGCGCAGTGCACTTCTGTGCGCGACATGCCGAGCGAACGATCGGTCGTGGTGCCGATCGCGCGCGGCAGGGGGCGGTAGAAGCTCGGCCAGCCGGTGCCGCTTTCGAACTTGGTGGACGAGGCAAACAGCGGGTTGCCATCGGCGGCACAGACGAAAGTGCCCTTCCGCTTTTCATGGAGCAACGGCGAAGTACCGGGGCGTTCGGTCCCTTCCTCGCGCAGGATGTAATACTGGTCGGGTGTCAGCAGGCGCTTCCATTCGGCGTCTGTCGTTGCAATCGGAAACGTGCCTTTGGCAGCTGGCTTGGCGCTGCAGGCGGTCGCCAGCGGGAACGCCGCCGATGCACCCAGCAGTGCCATGAAGCGGCGGCGTGGGAGAGCTTGCGTGGGCGTGTTCGCGATCATGGCAATCCTCAGGTGTCCTGCCGATGAGCCGGGAGGGCTGAACACCCCTTGGGGGCGGGGGCCCACCGGCAGGAACTGGCTTGTTCTAGCGCGGCATGACCGACGTCATCGTGACGAAAGTCATAGATGAGGGGGGATCAGCGTTTTTCAAGTTCGACCTCCAGTTTGCGGAAGCCGTGAACGAAGTTGGCGCGCACCCGCTCAGCCGCGCCGGTCACCCGCACGCGCATCCGCCGCTCGTGCATTTCCTCCAGCAGGATGCGCAGTTGCAATTCGGCCAGCCGCGCGCCGACGCAGCGGTGTATGCCGTGCCCAAACGCAAGGTGCCGCCGGGCATTGGGCCGGTCGACAATCAGCTTGTCGGCATTCTCGAACACCGCCTCGTCGCGGTTGGCCGAGATGTACCACAGCACCATCTTGTCGCCCGCCTTGATCTGCTGCCCGAACAGCTCGGCGTCGGCCGTGGCGGTGCGGCGCATGTGGGCGAGCGGGGTGACGAAGCGGATGCATTCCTGCACCGCATTGGGGATCAGCGAAGGATCGCGCGCCAGCAGATCGGCCTGATCGGGGAACTTTTCCAGGGCATGGACGATACCCGACATGGTGTTGCGCGTGGTGTCGTTGCCGCCGACGATCAGCAGCACCAGATTGCCCATGAACTCCTGTGGGCTCATGTGGTTCATCGCATCGGAATGGATCATCATCGAGATAAGGTCGTCCGAAGGCGCGGCCCGCATCCGCTCGCCCCACAAGCGCTGGAAATAGTGCGCCATCTCGCTCAGAACGCCGAAGCGCATGTCAGCAAGATCGCGGGCGAGCGTCATTTCGACATCGCCGGCCCAATCGGACCAGAACGTCAGCAATCGCCGGTCCTGCCACGGAAAGCCGAACAGCAGCGCGAGCATCCCAGTGGTCAGTTCGATCGAAACCTTGTCCACCCAGTCGAAGCGCTCGCCCCACGGCAGCGAATCGAGCACTTCGGCGGTGCGGAGGCGAATGTCCTGCTCCATCGCCACCATCCGCGCCGGGGTGAATGCGGGCGCAACCGTGCGGCGCTGGCCGGTATGGTCAGGCCGGTCCATCGCAATGAACATCGGCAGCTGGCGCTCGGCCAAGACCTGCGGATCGATGTCGGTCGGCGTATCGCCAATGGTGATGCCGCCATGTTGCCATGACGACGAGAACTGCTCGGGCAGCGATTCGACGTGCGTGATCGCCTTGTGGCTGACCACGTTCCAGTATGCGCCATAGGCCGAGTCGGGGACGCGGTTGACCGGTGCCTTGGCGCGCATTTCGGCAAAGATCGGCTGCCAGCGGTCCTCGACATAGATGTCCGAGCGGCTGACGTCCCAGGCGTGCGAACTGGCTGGAATCGCTTGGGGATTAGCCTTCAGCCAGGCGCCGAACGCCTGCGTGGCGGTGGGCGAATCGCGGTAAGTGAACGCAGGCACTTCGGGCGCGAGCTGGCTGGCCATGGCAATCCTCCGGTGCGGCCGCGCGTTGCTCGGCGGTCCGCTTGGGTGGTCAGCCTGCCACAACCTACATCAATGTCAATAAGCCTTGGATTTGTCCCGCCTGAACAGGCGCACCAAGAGCCCCTTGCGCCCCGCCTTGCCCCGCGAAGGCCCGGATTTCATCACGGTGCGGCGGAACAAGTTTGCGCCTGCCCGCACGATGATCGCCACCCACAGGACTTGCCAGCCGAGGGCGAGCACATGCGGCCACACCGCCTCGTCCTGCGCCGCGCGCGCCAGCATGGCGTAAGGCGAACTGACCGGAAAGAGGATCGACAGCCATTCGACCCAGGTGCCCTTCATAGTCAGCGCATAGCTCGAGAAAAAGAACACCATCAGCTGGAACATCGATACCGGCATCGATAGCGTCTGCACCTCGCGCACGGTCGAAGCCATGCCGCCGATCGACAGGAACAGCGATCCCATCAGCAGATAGGCCATTGCAAAATAAAGGAAACCGAGCACGAGGAACAGCGGCCAGCCAACTGCAGGCGCGGCCAGCGCGGGCAGGTCCTTTGCCCCCAGCAACACGATGCCGCCGCCGACACTGCCCCACACCGCGATGCCGACAAGGCTTACGCCGAGCATCGCAAACAGCTTGCCCATGAACATCGCATCCATCGGGATGGCGGCTGCCAGCACTTCGATGATCTTGTTGCCCTTTTCCTCGACGAGGTTGGACAGGACCATGCCTGCCAGCAGCATCGTCAGCAGGAATAGCAGCACTTGCCCGCCTTGCGCGGTATAGGCCTGCCCGCTGCGCACTTTGGCGACGGAGGTGGTGACCTCCTGAATCGCCACGTCGGGATAGACCATCGCCGTGCCCGACCGCGCATGGGCTGCAAGGTTCGAGGCCAGGCCCGCCCAGGCCCGCACCCGGTCTGCAGGGCCAGTCAGCGTCGGCGCATCAAGCGTGCCGCCCATCACCGCCGTCACCTGCCGCTCGCCATCGGCCAGCGCGGCGCGGGCGTCGAAGCTCTCGCCGGGAGTCATCCGCTCCAGCACCTCGATCCGGGGAAGCGATCCCGCCAGCCTGCCGTCGAGTTCCTCGCGCGCGGACAGAATGCGGTCGGTATCGGCAGCGCTCATGGCGAGGCCGATGGTCGGACGCTCTACGTTCTGCTGAACCTTCGCGCCGATGTTCCCGGCCAACCCGCCGACCAGCACCGGAAAGGCCGGGCCGATCAGGAAGAAGATGAAGGTCTTGGAAAAGATCACCGCGACGAAATCGCGGCGGGCGATGACCAGCGCGGCGCGCAGCTTTTCTCGCATCGAAATCACCGTGGTTCTCCCGCACTTTCCTCAAGCGCCTTGGCGGCCGCCTCGCCCGCGATGGCGACGAAAGCATCGTGCAGCCCCGCGCGTTCGATCGACAGGCTGAGAATGCCCGCATTACCCTCGATCAGCGCGCGCAGCAGCGGCTCGATTCCGCTTTCGGGCAGGGTGAAATACCAGAACGCGCCTTCGTGGCGCACATCAGCGGGAAGTGCGGCGCGCCAAGGCCCGTCCTGCGCGCGCGTTTCCAGCCGCACTTGCGGGCGGAGGCGATCACGCGCGACATCGACCGGCCCTGCGAAGGGCACCTTGCCGCCAGCGATGATCGCCACCTGATCGCACAGTCGCTCGGCATGGGCGATGACGTGGGTAGAAAAGATCACCGTCGTGCCCTTGGCCGCCAGCGCCCGGATCATCTGTTCAAGTTTGCCCTGGTTGAGCGCATCGAGGCCGGAGAACGGTTCGTCGAACACGACGAGATCGGGCTGGTGGACCAAGGTGCCGAGCAATTGCACCTGCTGCGCCATGCCCTTGGACATTTGCCGGATCTGGCGGTCGGCGGCATAGCCGAGGCCATGCTCCTCGAGCATTTCGCGCCCGCGCCGCCGCCCTTCCTTGAGCGGCATCCCGCGCAAGGCGGCAAGAAAACCGATGGCCTCATAGGCCTTCATCGCGGGGTAAAGCCCGCGCTCCTCGGGGAGATAGCCTATGCGGCGGGCGACGTCGGTCGGTCGTTCGGACCCCAGCACTCGGCGGTAACCCTCGTCGGGATCGATGATGCCGAGCAGCATCCGCAGCGTGGTGGTCTTGCCTGCGCCGTTCGGCCCGAGAATGCCGTAGATCGAGCCCTTCGGTACGGAAATATCCACGCCATCGACGGCAGTGAAGCCGTCGAACCGCTTGACCAGCCCGCGCGCCATTATGGCAAGCTCCGCGCCCGCCGGATCAACGTCATTGCCCGGCACAGGCCATTCCCCTAGCTCGATCTTCATAGCTCATGGCCTTAAGCCTAGGCGATGAACGAGCGGGACAGCAAGTTTGGTTAACGCCGCAATAGCAAGTCTGGAAAACAGGCTGAAAGCAGAGGCCTCGGCGCTCGGCTTTGCAGCTTGCGGAATTGCGCCTGCCGCCGACGATCCGGTGCGCGCAGAACGCCTCGAACGCTGGCTGGGCGAAGGCGAGCACGGCACGATGGAATGGATGGAAACGCGGCTCCACCACCGGCGCGGGCCGCAATCGCTGTGGCCTCAGGCGCGCAGCGTGATAGCGCTGGGCATGAGCTACGCGCCCGCTGACGATCCCCGCAATCTTGAGGCCCACCCCGATCGCGGACGCATTTCGGTTTATGCGCAAGGCGGCGACTATCACGATGTGGTCAAGCGCAATCTCAAGGCGTTGGCGCGGTGGCTGGTGGCCGAAGTGCCGGGCGCGGAGGTGAAGGTCTTCGTCGATACTGCGCCGGTCATGGAAAAGCCGCTGGGGCAGGCCGCGGGCATCGGGTGGCAAGGCAAGCACACCAATCTGGTCAGCCGCACGCACGGTTCATGGCTGTTCCTCGGCGCGATTTATACCACGCTCGACCTTGCCCCCGACGGCACCCATGCTGACCGCTGCGGGTCGTGCGATGCCTGCCAGACCGCCTGCCCGACCAATGCCTTCCCTGCCCCTTACCGGCTCGATGCACGGCGCTGCGTTTCCTATCTGACGATCGAGCACAAGGGACCGGTGCCGGAGGAATTTCGCGAGCCGCTTGGCAATCGCATTTACGGCTGCGACGATTGCCTTGCCGCCTGCCCGTGGAACAGCTTCGCCAAGGCCGCACAGGCCAACCGCGCCTTCCTGCCCCGCGCGGAACTTACCGCGCCAAGGCTCGCCGAACTGCTGGCGCTGGACGATGCGACCTTTCGCAAGGTCTTCTCCGGCAGCCCGATCAAACGCATCGGGCGCGACCGGATGGTGCGCAATTGCCTCTATGCGGCGGGCAACAGCGGCGACGCGGCGCTAGTCGCGCCGGTCGCAGCCCTGCTGAACGATCCCGACCCGGCGGTGGCTGACGCCGCCCGCTGGGCCATGGCGCGCCTGACTTAACCCATCATTTCCTTGAGCGGCACGCTGGCATCGGCCAGCATTTCGGGCGCAATCTGGGCGCGGGCCTCGACCAGCTTCTTGCCTTGGACATAGTCCTTGACCATGTTCACGCAGTCGAGCGCGACGACCTTGCCGCCCTTCAGGTAAACAACCGAGAACGACCGCGTGGCCGGATCGCCGCGCAACACGGCATTGTCGTGCCCGGTCGAGAGGCCGACGGTCTGTAGCTTCAGGTCATACTGGTTCGACCAGAACCACGGCGTCGCCTTGTAGGGCACCGGCGCGCCGCAGATGTCCTTGGCCGCAGTCGTCGCCATGTCGTTGGCGTTCTGCACCGATTCAAGACGGATCACCGCGCCATCGGCAAAGTCGTTGGCGTGGGCCGCACAATCACCGATCGCATAGACGTCAGGCAGGTTGGTGCGGCAGAATTCGTCAACGTCCACGCCATTGCCGCCCGCCGCGCCCGCGCTGATCAGCGGGCCGATACAGGGGATGATGCCGATGCCGACGATCACGATGTCAGCTGGAAGCACCGAGCCATCTGCCATGCGCACGCCGGTTACCTTGGTGCCATCGCCCTCGATGCAGTCCATCGCCGCGCCCGTGCGCAAATCGACGCCGTGAGCGCGGTGTTCGGCCTGGTAGAATTCCGACAGCGATTCCCCTGCAACGCGTGCCAGCACGCGGGGCAGCGCTTCCAGCAGGGTGACGGAAACGTTGAACTTGGTAAGCACGGCAGCGGCTTCAAGGCCGATGTATCCTCCCCCAATCACCACTGCGCGATTGGCACCGCCATCGAGTTCGCGCATCAACCGGTCGGCGTCCTCCTTGGTGCGCACGGCGTGGACGCCCAAAAGGTCCGATCCCATGCAGGAAAGGCGGCGCGGATCGCCGCCGGTGGCCCAGATCAGTTTGCCGTATTCAATCTCGGAGCCATCGCCCAACTTGACCGTGTGCGCCGCCGGATCGAGCGAGACGACTTCGGCTGAAAGCTTCATCTCGATGTTCTTGTCCGCCCAGAATTGTGCGGGGCGAATGCAGATGCGCTCGAACGTCTTTTCGCGGGCGAGATATTCCTTGGACAGCGGCGGACGCTCGTAAGGGATTTCAGGTTCGCGCCCGATCACCAGGATGCGGCCTTCAAAGCCGTTCTGGCGCAACGCGATGCCCGCCTGGGCTCCACCATGACCTGCGCCCACGATGATGACGTCCGCACGTTCCAGCCCATTGGCCATATCGAATCCTCCCAATTTGCTAATCGCGTTTGGACAATTCCTGCGCCTCGTCAACTGATCGAGGTCAAAAAGACCGTTGCCGTAACGACAAGTTATATTTCCGCGATGCAACCCGCCAATCGCTCGACCTCGGCGCGATCATGGCTGACGTAGAGGATCGGCAGGCCCACCTCGTCGCGAAGGCGCTCGATCACACGCAGCACTTCCTCACGGCGCGCGCGGTCGAGCGCAGCGAGGGGTTCGTCCATCAGCAGGAAGCGCGGGCCGGAAAGCAACGCGCGTCCGATGGCGACGCGCTGGGCCTCGCCGCCCGAGAGCGTGCGCGGCCAGCGTCCCAGCAAGTGCGCGATGCCGAGAAAATCCGCAGCCTCGTCCAGCGTCATCAGGCCCGCGCCGTCTGCGCGAGGCGCGCCATAGGCCAGGTTGTCGCGGACGCGCAGGTGCGGGAACAGGCGGCCGTCCTGAAAGACATAACCGGCGCGGCGATCCTGCGCGGGCATGTCGATACCGGCGGCGCTGTCGAACAGCACTTCGCCGCCCACCACGATCCGGCCCGTGTCAGGGCGCAGCAGGCCCGCGACCATGTTCAGCACCGAAGTCTTGCCCGCGCCAGAGGGGCCGAACAGCGCGGTCAGGCCGGCAGGCGCGGTAAAGCTGACCTCGATCCGTGTGGCACCGAGGTGGCGCCCGACGTGCACATCAAAGGACATGGCCACTCCTCCCCGTGCGCCGCGCGAGCGCTTCGGAGGCAATCAACGCAGTCAGCGACAGAAGGACCGACACAACCGCAAGGCGCATGACTTGCGTCTCGCCGCCGGGAACCTGAAGCGCGCTATAGATGGCAAGCGGCAGGGTCTGGGTCTCGCCGGGGATGTTCGACACGAAAGTGATCGTCGCGCCGAATTCGCCCAGCGAGCGGGCAAAGCCAAGCACCGCGCCCGCGACCACGCCGGGGAGGGCGAGCGGCAGGGTTACAGTACGGAATGTCCGCCAGCGCGAGGCGCCGAGCGTCATCGCTGCCTGTTCGAGGCGCGGATCGACCGCCTCGATCGACAAACGCATCGCGCGCACCATCAGCGGCAAAGCCATGACCGCGGCAGCCAGCGCGGCGCCTGTCCAGCGGAACAGGAACGTTAGGCCGAGCCAGTGCTCCAGCCATCGCCCTGCCGGGCCGGCCGGTCCGAAAGCGAGCAGGAGCAGCCAGCCGGTAACCACGGGCGGCAGCACCAGCGGCAGGTGAACCAGAGCATCGAGCACGACCTTGCCGGGAAAGCGCCCGCGCGCCAGTGCCCACGCGAGCGCGAAAGCAATGGGCAGGCACGCCACGACCGCAACGCCGCTGACTTTCAGCGAGAGGCGCACGATTTCCCATTCTTCCGGCCCCAGTGTCATTCAGCGCAGTCCGAACCCGCGCCGGGCGAGGATCGCGCGACCCTCGTGCGAGATGAGGAAGCGGCGGAACGCTTCGGCCTGCGGGTTGGCCGATGCCTTGAGCAGGGCGACGGGGTAGGTGATTGGCGGATGGCTGCTGGCGGGAAACACGCCGACGACGCGGACTTTGGCCGAAGCGCGGGCGTCGGTGGCATAGACAATGCCCAGCGGCGCCGCGCCGCGTTCGACCAGCGCCAATGCTGCTCGGACGTTCTCGGCAGGGGCAATGCGGCCCGCGATCGCCGGCCACACGCCCAGCGTTGCCAGCGCTGCCTTACCGTAGCGCCCGGCGGGGACTGTAGCAGGATCAGCCATGGCGAGACGTCCCGTGCCGAGCGCGCGCGCCAGTGCAAAACGCGGGGCGATGCGCAAGGCGAGCTTGCTCGTGGCAGGGGCAACCAGCACGAGGCGGTTTTCGGTCAGCCGCGCGCGGGTGCCGGGGCGGAGCAGGGCCTTGCTCTGGAGGTAATCCATCCATTCCTCATCCGCCGAGATGAACAGATCCGCCTTCGCGCCTGCTTCGACCTGCCGGGCGAGCGCCGAGGATGCCGAGAACGACATGACCGGGCGTGGGTGACGAAGCGCAGCCCAGCGGTTGGCGGCGTCGGTTAACGCTTCCTGCATGCTCGCAGCGGCGAGGACGAGCGGGCCGCGTTGCTCCGCCCGCGCCGGAACGGCTCCCAGCACTGCGATGCCGAGCAGGACCAGCAGCTTGCGGACGATGGCGGGCATGGACACTCCGGGAAGGCTATATCCGTGCGTATACAGAAAGCCTGCTCGCGGACAAACCCTTCCCGCGTGTTTCAGCGCCCCAGCAGCGTCCTTGCCTGACTGGCGACTTGCGCCAGCATGGCCGGGCCGACCGCAGGTGCGGCCTGCGCGCGGGCGACGAGGCTGCGGAACTGGCGCACCGGAACGGCATTGGCATCAAGCCATGCCGAAGCGAAAGCGTCCGGCGATTTGCCCAGCGAACGCGCGAGGAAATCGAGCCGCATCTGCTGGAAATCGCGCGCGAGGCCTGCAACGAGCAGGCGCTCCCACGGATCGGACGGGTTCATCCGGCGTGCAGCCTGCTGCGCCCAATCAAGCCCAAGCGCCGCGCCAAGATCGGCGAACGCCCCAGTCAGCGCACCGGCATCGACGTTCAGTTCGCCCGCCAGATGGGCGAGGCCGATGGCGCCGTCCATGTCATAGAGGTGGACGAGGCGGGCAGCGATATCTGCAGGCGTACCGGCAGCACCGAGTTCCTGCGCCATCTTGCGCGCCTGCGCCTGCGCCTCGCCGCGCAACAACTGGGCGGCAGTGTGCGAGAGCAGCGCAACCCCGCCGAACAGATCTTCAATCAGGGCATCGGGCTGCATCGTGCCGCGCCCTGCGCGCAGCACATCGGCGATGTGGCCGCGCAGGCCCTGTGCGATACGTTCGAACAGCGAGAGCCGCAGCGTTTCGGGCATGGCGGCTTCGTCGAGCAGCGCCCATGTCGCGCGCAGATCCAGCAGGCGTTCCGCCGCGACAAAGGCCGAGACGACTTGCGCAAGGCTGCAGCCTTCCTCCTCGCACAGTTCGAACGGATGGACCGGGCCCATGCGATTGATCACCCGGTTGGCCAGCTTGGTCGCGACGATCTCGCGGCGCAGGCGGTGATGCGTGATCTCGGTTTCGTAAGCCTCGTGCATCTGCGGCGGGAAGGCCGCGATCAATTCTTCTTCGAGCACAGGATCGTCGACGACCGGGCTTTCTTCGAGTTCGCGCTGGAGCACAAGTTTGCTGCTCGACAGCAGGACCGCGAGTTCGGGGCGGGTCAGGCCCTGCCCCGCAGCGGCGCGGCGCGCGAGATCTTCAGCGCTTGCGAGGCCTTCGGTCTTGCGGTCGAGGTCGCCACCTTCCTCCAGCACGTCGATCAGGCGCGACCAGGCGGGCATGGCACTGGCCCCGCCGCGTTCGGCGATGGACAGGGCAAGCGCCTGCAAGCGGTTGTCCTCCAGCACGAGGTGGGCAACGTCGTCAGTCATCGAAACGAGCAGGTCGACGCGGGCATCCTCGCTCAGCTTGCCCGAACGCTTGGCCGCAGCCAGCGCGATCTTGATATTGACCTCGTTGTCCGAGCAATCGACGCCTGCGGAATTGTCTATGAAATCGGTGTTGATGCGCCCGCCATGCAGCGCGAATTCGATGCGCGCGGCCTGTGTGGTGCCAAGATTGGCCCCTTCGCCGATAACCTTCGCCCGTACCTCGTTAGCCGAAACGCGCAGCGAGTCGTTGGCGGGATCGCCGACGTCCACGTTGTTCTGCGTGCTGGCCTTCATATAGGTGCCGATGCCGCCGAACCACAACAGATCGACCTGTGCACGCAGGATCGCCGAGATGAGCGATTCGGGGTCGATCTCAGTGACAGCAAGACCGAGCATCGCCTGAATCTCTGGCGAGAGCGGGATGGCCTTCATTGAGCGCGGGAACACGTCGCCGCCCTGCGAGATCAGACTCTTGTCATAATCGTCCCAGCTGGAGCGCGGCAGCGCGAACATCCGCGCTCGTTCTTCCCAGCTCTTTGCCGGATCGGGATCGGGATCGAGGAAGATATGACGGTGATCGAACGCGGCGACGACTTTCAGCGCCTTTGACAGCAGCATGCCGTTGCCGAAGACGTCGCCCGACATATCGCCGCAACCCGCCACGCGAACGGATTCGGTCTGAACGTCGGTGCCCAGTTCCAGAAAATGGCGGCGCACCGAGAGCCATGCGCCCTTGGCGGTGATGCCCATCGCCTTGTGATCATAGCCCTTCGAGCCACCACTGGCGAAAGCGTCATCGAGCCAGAAGTCTTGCGATTCGGCGATGGCGTTGGCCACATCGGAGAATGTGGCGGTGCCCTTGTCGGCGGCGACGACGAAGTAGGGGTCCTCGCCATCGCGCACGATCACATGGCGCGGATGGACGACCTTGCCGTCCACGATGTTGTCGGTGAGTGAAAGCAGGGTGCGAATGAACACCTGATAGCTCGCCTTGCCCTCGGCCAGCCAGCCTTCGCGGTCACGCACGGGATCGGGCAACTGCTTGGGATAGAAGCCGCCCTTGGCGCCGGTCGGCACGATCACCGCGTTCTTGACGCGCTGCGCCTTCATCAACCCAAGGACCTCCACGCGGAAATCGTCACGCCGGTCAGACCAGCGCAGACCGCCACGCGCGACTGGCCCGGCGCGCAAGTGAATGCCTTCGACGCGGGGGCTGTAGACGAAGATTTCGCGCCATGGCAGCGGCTTGGGCAAGCCGGGAACAAGGGCGGAGTCGATCTTGAATGCCATGGCTTCTGCAGCGGCGGGCGCGAAAGCGTTGGTGCGCAGGATGGCGAGGACGAGCGCACGGAACTGGCGCAGCAAACGGTCGTCGTTGATCGCGGCGACGCCTGCGAGGCCGGTCTTGATGCGGTCCTCCGCATCCGCGAAAGCAGCATCGCGCTCACCTGCAAAGGCAGGATCGTGGCGCGCGACGAAAGCATCGACGAGGCCGCGTGTGACGGTTGGCGCATTTTTCAGCGCTTCGACCACGGTGGGAATGCCGAAGGTCATCCCCGCCTGACGCAAGTATCGGTAGAACGCGCGCAGCCAGTTGGCTTCCACTGCGCTGAGGCCGGTAGCGACGATCAGGCGGTTGAACGCATCGTCCTCGGCCACACCGTTGAGCACAGCGGCAAGCGAGGTTTCGATGGCAGGTGCACGGGCAAGCAAAGCTTCGACGCTGCTGTCGGCCGGATGTGCGACGAGGAAATCGTGGACGAAGCCGAGGCGGCCACCGTCGAGCGGGGTGGGCACTTCCTCCAGCACGCGGAAGCCGAAGTTTTCGAGCACCGGCACCGCGTCCGACAGCACGATGGCGCCTTCACGCTGATAGAGCTTGAGCCGCAGCGCGACTTCGGCGGTGTTGCGATGGAGGCGCACCGCGCGGCGCGGCGCGTGGGTGCCCGAGAGCGTGCGCAACACGCGGATGTCGCGCGCGGCCTCGGCAGGCCCGGAGGCGTTCCGGTATGAAATCGGGAAGGCATCGGCATAGCGCGCGGCGATGGCAGCGGCACGCGAAGGCTCTTCGGTGACCGCGAGTTCGGTCTCGACCGCACCGGCCCAGCCGCGCACCATGGCCTGAAGCCGCAGATCGAGCGCAGCCTCGTCGGCGTGCACCTCACGTTCGCGCACGTCGAGCACGAAGCGCAACATGGCAAGCGTACTGCCCTCTACCTGCAGCGCCCAATCGAGCACGTGCGCGCCTGCACCCGCCTCAAGCATGGCCTGAATCGCGAGGCGAACTTCGGTCGAGAGAATATCGCGCGGGAGCCAGACGAAGGCGAACAAGTGGCGTGCGAGTGGGGCCGGGACCAGCGCGAGGCGCGGGCGCGGGCGGTCGACCAGGCTCATCATCGCGGTGGCAACGCGCTCGAGATCGGCATCGGCGAAACTGACCAGCAGGTCGTGAGGCAGCGCGGTCATCGCGTGGACCAGCGCCTTGCCCGCGTGGCCATTGGGCGCAAAGCCGAACTTGTCCATCAGTTCGGAAAGCTGCGTGCGCAGCCGGGGAATGCGGTCCGGCGCAGCGGCGAGCGCGGCGCTGGTCCAGACGCCCGCGTGGACGACAAGCGCGGTGACCTTGCCCGCCTCGACGCGCGGCACGATGAACAGGTCGAGCGGCACGCGGCGGTGCACATTGGCGATCCGGTTCGCCTTGACGATCAGCGGCACACGGCCCTGTCCATCGGTCCCGGCTTCATCGAACCAGCGGAATGCGCGGTCGAACGAGGCGGCAGCAAGGATCGAATCCGCGCTGGCGCGGCATATGCCGAGCGGGTTCTGGTAGCGGCCATCGCGGTGACGGGTAACGCAGCCCAATTGGGTGAGCATTCCGTCGGCCAGCCAGCGCAGCAGGGCAGCCCCTTCGGGATCAGCCAGGTTGGCGGCGTCGTCGCGCATCGCCGCCTGCATCAGCGGCCAGTCGGCCACTGCGGCGCGCACATCGGCCAGCGTTTCATCCAGCGCGGCGCCGAGCGCGCGGCGCTGGCGCGCGTCGGCGCGTTCGGTTTCGAGATAGACGACCGATTCGCGGCGTTCCCCCGCTGCTTCGCCATCTGGAAAAGCGGTGAGAGTTCCGGCTCCATCGCGGCGCACTGCGACGACCGGATGGACAAGACGGTCGATCGAGAGGCCCTGCGCGGTGATCGTCGAAGCAATCGAATCGACGAGAAATGGCATGTCGTCGTTGATCACGGCAATGCGCAAATGGCGCGCGCCGCTTTCCGAACCGCTCACGCTTTCTATCGCGATGACGGGATCGCTACCTTGCCGCACGGCGGCCACTGCGGCAGTAAAGCGCGCGGCTTCCGCGAGGCGAGAGCCGTCGAAGTCTGCAGCTTCGTCGGGCAGGAGCGCGGCAGCGAATCGCGTGGCAAGTGCTGGCGCCAGATCGTCGGCAACTTGGCGGGATATGTCGGAAGCGCCCGCAGCCGGGGTTGCGGTGGACGATGACTGAACAACGGACTTCGACGCCATGCGCTTGGTTCCCGGCTCTCCGGCGAGAGACATATGTTGCTCTCGCTTGTAATTATATACTACGTTCTTGTAGCAATTGTACGGATGGTAGTCCAGCCATTGCCGCCGGACAAGTCCGGTTGAGCGGCACTTGCGGGTTAACCCGCTGTTGTGAACGCAAGACCCGTCAGGTTGTGCCGGACAAATCCGTCACGCGGGTGTCAAGCCGGAACGAGACCCTTTGCCGCCTGCATCGCCAGGCGCAGCGAGTGCAACCGCGCGCCCTGGTCGAAGATCGAGGCGGCGGCGATAATCTCGTCCGCGCCGGTGCGCGTCGCAAAGGCATTAAGTCCCTCGCGCACTGTTTCAACCGTGCCGACCGCACTCACCCGGCGGACGCTTTCAAGCATGGAGACCGCTGAGTCCGGCAGGCTGTTGCGATATCCCGGCACGGGCGGCTTCAACTTGCCGGGATTTCCTGTGCGCAGGGCGACGAACGACTGGTCCATCGACGAGGCAAGCAGTTGCGCTTCCTCGTCGGTATCGGCGGCGATGACGTTGATCGCGGCGGCGCAATAGGGCTTCGCCAGCGTTTCGGACGGCTCGAACCGTTCGCGGTAGAGATCCAGCGCCTCATCGAGCTGCCTTGGTGCGAAGTGCGAGGCGAAAGCATAAGGCAGCCCAAGCATGGCCGCGAGTTGCGCGCCAAACAGGCTTGACCCCAGAATCCACATTTGCGGATTGGCGCCCTTGCCCGGTGTGGCCTGCAGCGGCACCCGCGGATCGCCAGCAAACTGCGCGCGCAATTCTACCACGTCCTGCGGGAAATCCTCGGCAGCACGGTTGGTATCCTTGCGCAATGCGCGGACGATGCGCTGGTCGGCACCGGGGGCACGGCCCAAGCCAAGATCGATGCGGCCGGGGAACAGAGCGTCCAGAGTCCCGAACTGCTCGGCAATCACTAGCGGGCTGTGATTGGGAAGCATGATCCCGCCCGATCCGATGCGGATGGTGGAGGTAGCATGGCCGATATGCGCGAGCACGACCGACACCGCCGCGCTGGCGATGCCTTCCATGCCGTGATGTTCGGCCACCCAGTAGCGCTCGTAGCCGCAGTCCTCGGCGACTTTTGCCGCAGCGGCGGCATTGTTCAGCGCATCGCGGACCGTCCCGCCCTCAACCACACTGACCAGATCGAGGACGGATAGTTTCATGGGGCGGGCTTCTCGGTTGCGGGGGACGTAACAGATGTGGGGGCAGGCCCCAGTTGTTCAAGGTAGCCCTTTGCAACCTTTCCTGAATCGCCGTCAGGATCAGCGGCGAGGACTGAAGCCCACGACTTGCGCGCCGCTTCATCGCGCCCATCGAGCACTGCGATGACTCCGGCCTCAAGCCCGACGCGCGGATCGCGCGGGGCGTACTTCGCGGCGATCTCGATATCGCGCTGGGCGCGTGGCAGATCGTTGTTGCGGCGGGCGAGCGTGGCCGAGAGCAGCCAGCCCTCGCCGTCCTCGGGCGCGAGGCGGTGGACCTCGTCGAGCGCACCACCGGCCTCGGCCATGCGGCCAAGAGCCACCAGCGCACGCGAGCGGTCCGCCTGAATCGCGCCCAGCGCGGCGTTGTCAGGATAGGCCTGTACCGCCAGAGCACGGTCGAACCAACCTAGCGCAGCTTCGGCTTTGCCACCTGCGAGCGCGGCGTTTCCGGCCATCGCCATGAGCGGAACGGCGGCAATTTCCTGCTCCTTTGGAATCCCTGCAACAGCCTGGCTGAAGGCTTCAAGCGCGCCCTCGAAATTGCCACCGTTTGACAGGATCAACCCGAGACACTGGTTGGCGCGGACCTTCTGGCCTGCGTCGCTGCCCTCGGCGACCCAGCGTCTCGCATCGACCAGCGCCGCATCCGGATCGGTCGCGGCCTTGGCGATGCAGGCAGTCAGGCGGTCTTGCTGGGGAAGTTCGGGCCTGATCATGCCGGCCTGCGCCTCGATATCGGCCTGCTTGCGCCGGCGGGGGATCGGCAGGGGCGAGATCTGCCCCGGCGATGGATTCGGACCGACCTGCATCAACTGCGCCTCTTGCGCCATCTCGACCGCGAAAAGCGGCGCGGGCAGATCGATCATCGGCTTATCCTTCAATTCCGGCCAACTCGCGCAGCAGCAGGGCAATATCGGTTTCGCGCGAAAGCCGGTGGTCGCCGTCCTTGATCAGATGCACCTGCACATCGGCTGAACGCAGCGACTGGGCGAGGCGGATGGATATGTCCCACGGCACGTCAGCATCGTTCAGGCCGTGGAGCAGGCGAACCGGGCCATCGAAGGCTATGCCTGCAGCCAGGCGCTTGTTGCGCTCGCCGTCCGACCAGAACAGCGCATGGGTCGGGGTAGACTCGGGACCGTAAGGATTGTCCTCGAAGATCGTGCGCCCCGCCGCCAACTCGATCCGCTGCGATTGCGAATAGCCCCATTCGGTGAAGTCCGGTGCGGGGGCGATACCGACAAGCGCGCGGACCCTGTCGCTCAGCGCTTCGGCCACAAGCAGCATCAGCCAGCCGCCCATGCTAGAGCCGGCGAGGTGGACCGCTTCGAGGCCGAGATGATCCACCAGCGCGACGACGTCATCGCGCCATTTAGAAAGACAGCCATCGGCAAATGCGCCATCGCTTTGCCCGCAGCCGGTGTAGTCGAGCAGGAGACAGGCGCGGCCTCTTTGCTGCGCCCAGTCCATCACCGCCACCGCCTTGCTCCCTTGCATGTCGGACATGTAGCCGGGAAGGAATACCACGGCGGGTAGGCGACCGGGGAGGAAGCGGTAGGCCATGTGCTGGCCCGATGGCAGGGTGAAGCGCGAAACGTCGGTCATACGCCCGGTCATGGCCTGCCTGTCCGGGCGCGGCAAGGTCAGTTTAGCGGCAGCATCAGCGAAACGCGCGGACCAGCAAGCTGACTGACAGGCTCGACGGACGCGACCTTGTGCGGCTTGCTGGCTGACATCGAGGCCACGGTAATGGCAACGGTGATGGCCAGCCACAGGCCCAATTTGCGAGTGTTGTTCCTGCACGGCATGGGTCATTCGCCTTTCTGGAAGATTGCTTCGATCGGCAGTTCGAACAGTTCCGCGATCCGGAAAGCGAGCGGGAGCGAAGGGTCGTACTTCCCTGTTTCGATCGCGTTGACCGACTGGCGGCTGACATCGAGCTTTTCGGCAAGGTCGGCCTGGCTCCAGTTGCGCTCCGCACGCAGGACCTTGAGGCGGTTCTTCATGCGCAGCCGCCTTCGCCCAGGGTGATGCGGTTATACAGAGCGCCAAGGCCGAGGCCTGCGAACCAGAAAAACGCCGCGCCAAACCCGTGGTCTCCGGCGGCGATCAGGTCGAAGTTCTGCAGCCATTCGCGGATCGTGGTGATGAACAGCGCGAAGCCGGTGGCGAAGAGGCATTGCCGCACCATAAGCATGCGCAAGTATTCGTCGGTCTGCTCCACCAGCAGGCGCATGACCGCCCAGAACACGCCGATGATCGGCAGCGCAGGGAGCAGTGCGAGGACATAAGCGAGCGAGCCCTCGGCCAGCCCGCGCTTGAACGCCCACTTGGCGAGGATGAGGAACAGGACATAGGCGGTCATCAGCGCGAACAGGCGGATGGTGTAGCGGCGGTTGGCTGGGTTCTTGATGGTGACGGACATTGGTCAAGCCTCCTTGATCTGATGACAAGCTTCCTTGACCATATTCACCTCTATGTCAAGCTTCATTGTCATTGTGTCGCTGGTGCTTGACCACACATGCGCAGCGCAGCCTCATCCACCGGCCCGATTTCGGCCATACGCGCCCTTCCGGTCGCGGCGCTCCTGTGGCAAGGCGCTGCCACCTGAGTGTTAGAGAGACCCCCATGTCCGAGTTGCTGAAGATCACCCTGCCCGACGGTTCCGTGCGTGAAGTTGCGCCCGGCAGCACTCCGGCGGACATTGCTGCCGCAATCGGACCCGGCCTTGCCAAAGCCGCGCTGGCGGCAAAGGTCGATGGCGAGCTGGTCGATCTTTCGCGCCCGTTCATGGCAGACGCGCAACTGGCGCTGGTGACCGCGAAGGATGAGGTCGAGGCGCTTGATCTGGCGCGGCACGACTTTGCACATATCCTCGCCGAAGCGGTGCAGGCGCTGTTTCCGGGCACGCAGATCACCTTCGGGCCGAGCACGGACGACGGCTTCTACTACGACTTCGCCCCCGCAGAGCGCCCGTTCACGGAAGAAGACCTCCCCGCGATCGAAGCGCAGATGCGCAAGATCATTGGCGCGAACAAGCCGCTCCGCCGTGAGGAATGGAGCCGCGAACAGCTTATCAGTCGCTGGAAGCAGCAGGGCGAAAGCTTCAAGGCCGAATGGGCTGCCGAACTTCCGGGTGACGAGCCGCTGACAGTCTATTGGTCAGGCGACGACTGGCTCGACATGTGCCGCGGGCCGCACTTGCCCTCGACCGGCAAGCTGGACCCGAACGCCTTCAAGCTGACGCGCGTTTCGGGGGCCTATTGGCGAGGCGATCAGAACAATGCGATGCTCAGCCGCATCTATGGCACCGGCTGGCTCAACAAGAAGCAGCTCGACGCCCACCTGACGCGGCTGGAAGAGGCGGCCAAGCGCGATCATCGCAAGCTCGGCAATGAAATGGACCTGTTCCATCTTCAGGCCGAAGCCCACGGCAGCGTGTTCTGGCACCCCAAGGGCTACCTGATCTGGCGCGAGCTCGAAGCCTATATGCGCCGCGCCATCGACGGTGCGGGCTACCGTGAGGTAAAGACTCCGCAGGTCATGGACGCGCGCCAGTGGGAGCAGTCCGGCCACTGGGGCAAGTACCGCGAGAACATGTTCGTCATCCCCGACGAAGTGCCGAACGTGGATGACGAAGGACCGGTGATCAGCGGCGATGCCGACTGGATGGCCTTGAAGCCGATGAACTGCCCGGCGCACGTGCTGATCTTCCGGCAGGGGCTGAAGTCATATCGCGAGCTGCCCATGCGGCTTTACGAAAACGGCTGCTGCCACCGCAACGAACCGCACGGCGCGCTGCACGGGCTGATGCGCGTGCGCCAGTTCACGCAGGACGACGCCCACATCTTCTGCCGCGAAGACCAGATCGTCGACGAAGTGCAGGCATTCTGCGAACTCGCCGACCGCGTCTACAAGCACTTCGGTTTCACGTATTCGATCAAGCTGGCGCTGCGCCCCGAAAAGCGCTTCGGAACCGAGGAGATGTGGGACAAGGCCGAGAGCGAACTTCGCGCCGCCGTTGTCCGCGCAGGACTTGCAACCGAAGACTACGGTTGGGAAGAACTTCCGGGCGAAGGCGCGTTCTATGCCCCCAAGCTCGAATGGCACCTCACCGACGCGATCGGCCGCACCTGGCAGGTCGGCACGATCCAGTCCGACCGAGTCCTGCCCGAACGGCTTGATGCGAGCTACGTCGGCGAGGATGGCGAGAAGCACCGTCCGGTCATGCTGCACCGCGCAATCTTCGGGTCGTACGAGCGCTTCATCGGCATCCTGATCGAACATTTCGCCGGTCGCCTGCCGGTGTGGCTCGCCCCGGTACAGGCAGTGGTTGCGACCATCGTTTCCGACGCCGACGATTATGCGAAGGACGCGCTGGCCAAACTGAAGGCTGCGGGCATTCGCACCGAGACCGACCTGCGCAACGAGAAGATCAACTACAAGGTGCGCGAACACTCGCTGCAAAAAGTCCCCTACCTGCTGGTCGTGGGCAAGCGCGAAGCCGAAGAAGGCACCGTGGCAATCCGCATTCTGGGCGAACAGCACCAGAAAGTCATGCCGCTGGACGAGGCGATTGCGCTGCTCAAGGGCGAAGCCTTGGCACCGGACTTGCGCTGAGTTCGGAGCGGGGCTTTTGCGCCCCAGCCCCTCCCCGTTAGTCCTTAGCCTGTCGAAGGACTCGCACTGGAGGTTGTTGATAACCGCAAATTAAGCGGTTTCCCTTAGGTAGGCCGGAAATATTCGCCACCCGGGGGCCGGCTACGATGACCATGCAATTCCGCTCGCTTGCCAAAACGGCTGCCGCCGATGGCGAAATCGACGCAGCCGAAATCCTCAGCTTGCGCCGCAACGCCTGGCCGGACGGTCGGATCAGCCCGGACGAGGCCGAAGCGATCTTCATCGTCAACGACCGGATTGCCGCGCCCACCACCGAATGGAGCGACTTCTTCACCGAGGCGCTGGTCGAGTTCATCGTCAACACCGCAGAGCCGCGTGGCTACGTTTCCGAAGACAATGCGCGCTGGCTGATCGAGCGAGTCCAGCACGACGGCAAGGTGAACAGCCTGACCGAACTCGAACTGGTCGTCCACGTGCTGGAAAAGGCGCTTTCCGCGCCAGATTCGCTTCGCCAGTTCGCGCTCGATCTGGTTGAGCGCGCAGTGCTGACTGGCGAAGGCCCGACCCGCGCAGGCGGGCAGCTTGAACCCGGCAGCATCACGTCAGCCGAATGCGCGCTGATCCGCCGCACGATCTTTGCAGCGGGCGGTGACCGCCCCGCCGCCGTCAGCCAGCGCGAGGCGGAAATGTTGTTCCGCGTGAAGGATGCGACGCTCGGCGCAGCCAATGCGCCGGAATGGGAGCGCCTGTTCGTGCAGGGCGTGGGCAACTATCTGCAGGGATGGCAGGGTGCGAAAGGCCTTACCCGTGAACGCGCGGGCGAACTCGAAGCCTTTATGGATGACCGTTCGAGCAACCTCGGCGTTTTTTTCAAGCGCATGGCCATGACCAACGCCAACGGGTTCAAGCAAGCCGTGCGCGACGTGGGCCTTGGCCGCCGCACCCCATCGCGAGATGTTGCGGGTGAAGCGGCGCGCGATCATGGTGTGACCGACAGCGAGAAGCTGTGGCTCGATGCCCGGATAGACGCCGACGACCAGCTGGACCCGCTGGAAGAAGCGCTGATGCGCTTCCTCAGCGAAGCCTAGACGGTAAAGCTTTCACCGCACCCACAGCTGCCCTTGGCGTTGGGGTTCTGGAACACGAACCCGGCGGTGAAATCGTCTTCCTGCCAGTCCATCGTGCTTCCGATCAGGTAGAGCACCGAGGCGCTGTCGATGAAGAACAGCCCGCCGGGGGTCTCGATCTTCTCGTCTATTGGATTGGCCTGCGTCACATAGTCGACCGAATAGGCCAGCCCTGAGCACCCGCGACGCGGCGTGGACAGCTTCACGCCAATCGCATCGGCTGGTGCCTCGGCCATCAGCTTGGCGATGCGCGCTTCCGCGCTGGCCGTCAGGATCACGGCGGCGGGTAGCGGACGGCGGACTTTGGTCTCGGTGGTCGTAGCCATGATCTTGAACATTCCGTTCGTGTCGAGCGAAGTCGAGACACGTTGTGCGCCCGTGTCTCGACTTCGCTCGACACGAACGGATGTGGGGTGATTGCCCGGAGTTACAACATCCCCAGCTCAAGCTTGGCGTCGTCACTCATCTTTTGCGGGTCCCACGGCGGATCCCATACGAGATTAACCTCGGCATCGCGCACGCCGGGCACTGCGCTGACGCGCAGTTCAACTTCGGCGGGCATCGATTCGGCGACCGGGCAATGCGGCGTGGTCAGCGTCATGGTGACGACCACGTGCGCCTCATCGGCAACCTCGACACCGTAGATCAGGCCGAGATCGTAGATGTTGACCGGGATTTCCGGGTCGAAGATTTCCTTGAGCGCAGCCACAACGCCTTCGTAGATGTCACCGCCAGGTTCGCCCGCGCTCACGCCTTCGGGCTTGGCCGCAAGGAAGCCTTCGAGATAGTCGCGCTTGCGCTCAAGCTTCTCGGCGGGAGTTTCCACCGGCTCAGGAATGTCGTCAACACGGGCGCGGCGCGGGGCATTTACCTCGGCCACTTCCTCGACGGCGAATTTGGGATCGTTTTCACTCATCCAAAGATCCTCTTGGTCCTTTCGATGCCGCGTACCAGCGCGGCAATATCGCTTTCATCGCTGTAGATGCCGAAACTGGCGCGCGCCGTGGCGGGAACGCCAAGGTGGTCCATCAGCGGCTGGGCGCAGTGGTGCCCGGCGCGGATCGCCACGCCTTCTTCGTCCAGAATCGTGCCGAGATCGTGCGGGTGCACGCCCTCAAGCGCGAAGCTGACGATCCCGGCGCTGTCCTCCGGCCCGAACAGGCGGACCGAGTTCATCGCGCCCAAGGCCTCGCGCGCCTTGGAAACCAACGCGGCTTCGTGAGCATGGATCGCGCCAAGGCCGACGCCTTCGACGAAATCGACGGCCGCGCCGAGACCGATGGCCTCCACAATCGCTGGCGTGCCTGCCTCGAAGCGCTGCGGGGCAGGGGCGTAAGTCGTCTTCTCGAAGGTGACGCGGTCGATCATTGCGCCGCCGCCCTGCCAAGGCGGCATGGCGTCAAGGATTTCGGGCTTGGCCCAGAGCGCGCCGATGCCGGTGGGGCCGTAGAGCTTGTGCGCGGAGAAGACATAGAAGTCGGCGTCAAGCGCCTTCACGTCGACCGCGATGCGCGCAACCGACTGGCACCCGTCGAGCAGGATCTTCGCGCCGACAGCGTGGGCAAGCTTCACCGCGCGCGGCGCATCGAGCACCGACCCGAGCACGTTCGACACATGCGCAAACGCCACCAGCTTGTGCGCTGGCGTCAGCATGCGTTCGGCAGCGTCCAGATCGATCAGGCCATCTTCGGTGATCGAGCAGACGTCGATTTCCACGCCGGTCCGATCTCGCAGCAACTGCCACGGCACGATGTTGGAGTGATGCTCCAGCGTGGACAGCAGGATACGGTCACCGGCCTTGAGGTTCGCGGCGCCCCAGGTCTGCGCAACAAGATTAATTGCCTCGGTCGCGCCGCGCGTGAACACCAGTTCGCTCTCGTCGCCGCCGATCAGGCCCGCAACCTTGCGCCGGGCAGCTTCGAACGCCAGCGTCATGTCGGCCGAGCGGGCGTAGACGCCGCGATGGACGGTGGCGTAGTTCGCGCCCAGCGCTGCGGTCATCGCGCCTATTACCACTTGCGGTTTCTGCGCGGTGGCAGCGGTATCAAGATAGTGCCAGCGGCTGCCGTCCGGGTTTAAGAGACCGGGCCAGATCGCATTGCGGGTGAGCGTTGCGGTCGTCACAGGATCGCCTCCAGCGCATCCAGCGCAGCCTGCGTCAGCGCCTCTTCATCGGCGGCACCAACGAAGGCTTCGGCGATGAACGCCTGCAGCATCAGTTTTTTCGCCTGCGCGGGCGGAAGGCCTCGCTGGGCAAGGTAGAACAGGCCTTGCGGATCGAGTTCGCCAACCGCACAGCCGTGCGCGCACTTGACGTCGTCGGCATAGATTTCGAGTTCGGGGCGAGCGTTGACCGTAGCCGTGCGATCCAGAAGCATTGCGCGGATCGACTGTGAACCGTCGGTGCCGATGGCCCCGCGCGCCACGGCGACCTTGCCGAGGTAAGTGCCGGTGGCATGACCACTCAGGACCGAGCGGATGACCTGACTGGAAACAGCGTCCGGCTCTGCGTGGGTAACTTCGGTGACAATCTCGGCGGTCTGGTTTCCGCCTGCGATCTGCGCTGCGCCAAGGTGGAAAGTCGCGCCCTTGCCCAGCGTGACCGAAACCGCGATGCGGCCATAGGCCGAGCCTGCGTTGAGCAGGCGCAAGTCGAACGACGCGCCGTCTTCGAGCACGATTGCGATTTCGCGGGCGTCGGCGCTTGAACCGTCCAGAACCAGCGCCAGCGCGCCAGTGTCTCCAGCAGCCACGCGAATGTCCTGCACCGCCAAGGGCCATAGCGCCTCAAGCGAGGCGAGATCCGAATAACGGAACGCCTCGTCCCTGCGGGTGGGAAGGGTCAGCGTATCGCTCACGCCGCGACCGCCTCGTAGCCCTGCTCTTCGAGTTCGAGCGCCAGTTCGGCACCGCCGGTGCGAACGATGCGGCCACCGGCCAGCACATGCACGAAGTCCGGCTTCACGTAATCGAGCAGGCGTTGGTAATGCGTGATCAGCAGCACCGCCTTGTCGGGCTTGCGCATGATCGCGTTGATGCCTTCACCGCAAATGCGCAACGCGTCGATGTCGAGGCCGGAATCGGTTTCGTCGAGGATCGCCAGCTTGGGATCGAGGATACCCATCTGCACCATCTCGGCGCGCTTCTTTTCGCCGCCCGAAAAGCCGACGTTCACCGGGCGCTTGAGCATATCCATGTCCATGCGCAGCAGGCCGGCCTTTTCCTTGGCCAGCTTGAGGAATTCCCCGCCCGAAAGCGGCGCTTCCCCGCGCACCTTGCGCTGGGCATTGGCGGATTCGCGCAGGAACTGCACGAACGACACGCCGGGAATTTCGACCGGATACTGGAAGCCCAGGAACAGGCCAGCAGCGGCGCGTTCATAAGGCTCCATCGCCAGCAGGTCTTCGCCCCCGAAGCTGACGCTGCCGCCGGTCACCTCATAGCCGGGACGCCCGCCGAGCGTATAGCCGAGCGTCGACTTGCCCGCGCCGTTCGGTCCCATGATCGCGTGGATTTCGCCCGCATTGATGGTGAGCGACAGCCCCTTGAGGATCGGCTTGTCGGCGACAGTGGCGGAAAGGTTATCGATTGTCAGCATGGTTTTCTCGCTTAGCGCCGGGGCGCACCATAAGAGCGGCTGGCAGGCCGGGCCGGGCGCGAATTTGCGCGCAATTCTTCGTAGCGGGCCTTCATCGCGGCAACGGTGGCTTGAGCCACGCCTGCCGGATCGGCCAGCACTTCGTCAGCCGTGTAGCGGACGACCTGAATGCCGACTTCGGTCAGGCTCTTGTCGCGGCGGTGTTCGATTTCTGCCGAAACGTCGCCCTCGTCGATCAGCACCACCAACTTGAGCGGCAGGCAGCCGAAGTTGGCGATGGCCGAGCCGATCACCGTGAACGCCTTTGGCTTGAACTGGCCGAGGTCTTCGTGCGCGAGTTCGGCGGCCAGCGCGGCCTGCGCAGGGCTAGGGTTGCGGCGCTTCTCACGCGCAAGTTCGTGGATCGCATCGAGCCGCGATTCGGCGATGTTCCAGCCGCGTCCCTTGCGCTGCAGCTTGGGCGCGTCCTCGCGCTCGCTGGCGGGGCGGAGGGTAAGGGTCTTCTTCAACCGACTGATCCTTCAAGGCTGATGCCGAGCAGCTTCTGCGCCTCGACCGCGAATTCCATCGGCAATTGCTTGAGCACTTCGCGCGCGAAACCGTTGACGATCAGCGCGACAGCGCTTTCCTGATCGAGGCCGCGTTGCATCGCGTAGTACAGCTGATCGTCGCTGATCTTTGAGGTCGTGGCCTCATGCTCGATCGTGGCAGTGGGGTTGCGCACTTCGATATAGGGCACGGTATGCGCGCCGCACTCTGCGCCAAGCAGCAGGCTGTCGCACTGGGTGAAGTTGCGCACGCCATCGGCGCCCGGAGCCACGCGGACAAGGCCGCGATAGGTGTTGTTGCTCTTGCCTGCCGAGATGCCCTTGGACACGATGGTCGAGCGCGTGCGCTTGCCGTTGTGGATCATCTTGGTGCCCGTATCGGCCTGCTGATGATTGTTGGTGACGGCAACCGAGTAAAACTCGCCCACCGAATCATCACCGTTGAGCACGCACGATGGATACTTCCACGTGATCGCAGAGCCGGTTTCAACTTGGGTCCACGAAACCTTGGACCGCTTGCCCTGGCACAGCGCGCGCTTGGTCACGAAATTGTAGATGCCGCCAAGGCCCTCGGCATTGCCGGGATACCAGTTCTGCACGGTGGAATACTTGATCTCGGCGTCGTCCATCGCGACGAGTTCGACCACGGCAGCGTGAAGCTGGTTTTCATCACGCTGCGGTGCGGTGCAGCCTTCGAGATAGGAGACGTAGGCCCCCTTATCGGCCACGATCAGGGTGCGTTCGAACTGGCCGGTGTTTTCCGCGTTGATACGGAAATAGGTGCTGAGCTCCATCGGGCAGCGGACGCCCTCAGGGATGTAGACGAAGGTGCCGTCGGAAAAGACCGCGCAATTGAGCGCCGCAAAGTAGTTGTCGTGCATCGGCACGACCTTGCCGAGCCACTTTTTCACATGCTCAGGATATTCGCGGATCGCTTCGGAAATCGAGCGGAAGATGACGCCTGCGGCTTCCAATTCCTTACGGAACGTGGTGGCCACTGACACGCTATCGAACACAGCATCGACCGCAACCCGGCGTGCGCCTTCGACGCCTGCCAGCACTTCCTGCTCGGCCAGCGGAATGCCCAGCTTTTCGTAAATGCGCAGGATTTCGGGATCGACTTCGTCAAGGCTCCCAAGCTTCGGCTTGGTCTTGGGCGCTGCCCAGTAATAGGCGTCCTGATAGTCGATCGGGGGGACGTTAAGCTTGGCCCAGTCGGGCGTGGGCATGGTCAGCCAGTGGCGATAGGCCTTGAGCCGCCATTCGAGCATCCACTCGGGCTCGTCCTTCTTGGCCGAGATGTAGCGGACGGTGTCCTCGTTCAGACCCTTCGGCCCGTATTCCTGCTCGATGTCCGAGGACCAGCCGTGTTCGTAATCGGCCACCTTTGCCGCAGCATCATGCGCGGCCTGATCCTTGATCTGTACGGTATCGTTCATGCGAGCACCTCCGCCAGCTTGGCCGCCATTGGGGCAACCGGACGGGACAATTGAGTAAGCGGAATACCGGCCAGCGCACCGCGCAAGGCGGCATCGACCGCAGGCCAGTGCGGACGGACGCTGCACGCCGCTTCCAGCGTGCAATCGTGGCGCCCATGCTCGCTGCACGGGGTGAGCGCAATAGGGCCTTCAACTGCCTCGACAATATCGGCCAGTGTGATCGCGGCAGCGGGCCGCGCCAGTTGAAGCCCGCCATGGGCACCGCGCACCGACTTGAGCAGCCCGGCGGCAGAAAGCTTGCTGACCAGCTTTTGAACGGTGGGAGCAGGCAGGCCGGTTTCATCGGCCAGTTGCTGGGCGCAGACGCGGGCCTGGCCGCAATGGCGCGCGGCGGCGCTCATCGTCACGACGGCATAGTCGGCCATGCTTGAAAGGCGCATCGTCCTGAGCTTCCCGAGAGGCCTGAAAATAAATCAGACCGAATCACTCCGGTTATCTAGGCGCGGTGGCGTCGGGATACAAGCTGGACAGGGCTGGCATGAAGGACAGGCAAAAAAAGGGCGGCCGAGCCCCCGTAGGGTCACCGGCCGCCTTGAAGTCGAGAACCCGATACATTCCTGCACCGAGCCCTTCGGGTCGCACGAGTTAGCTACGCAGTTGCGTGTGCCGTGAATTGTATGGATTCGACAAAATCGGTGGCAAACTGGCAACATTGCCAGCGAAAACGATTACAATTGCAGTCATATTCGAGAAGTTCGCACTTGGCCGACGCTGTCTCCGGGCGCATGAGTTAGGTGACGCGCGGCACAGACGACCTTGTCTGGCGCAACTAACGCGAATCAATCAGCTTTCTGATCCGGAACCGATTGCCTGTGACTGCCTTTTCCCTGCTGCGACCGTTGCTTTTCCAGATACCTGCCGAGCCCGCCCACCGCCTGACGATCAAGGCGCTGGGGCTGATGCATGGCGGACACCGCGCGCCGCCCACACCAACCCTGGCGCAGCGCATCGGCGGCGTGGTATTCCCCAACCCCGTCGGCATGGCGCCCGGGTTCGACAAGAACGCCGAGGTGCCCGACGCGATGCTGGGCCTGGGCTTCGGTTATGTCGAAGTCGGCACGGTCACCCCGCTGCCGCAGGAAGGCAACCCCAAGCCGCGCCTGTTCCGGCTGACTGAGGACCGCGCGGTCATCAACCGCATGGGGTTCAACAACGAAGGCGCGCAGGCGGTGACAAACCGGCTGGTGCGCAGGCGCGAAACCGGCGCGCACGGGCTGCCGGGCATTGTCGGCGTGAACATCGGGGCAAACAAGGATTCGGCCGACCGCATCGCAGACTATGCGCAGATGACCCGGCTGATGGCGCCGCTGGCATCATACCTCACGGTCAACATTTCCTCGCCCAATACGCCCGGCCTGCGAGCGCTGCAGGACGAAGGCGCGCTTTCGGCACTGCTCGATGCGGTGTGCGACGCGCGGGGCAACATGGGCACCCCGGTGTTCCTCAAGCTGGCCCCCGATCTGGAACCATCCGACATCGACAGCATCTGCCGGATCGCGCTGGAAAAGAAGCTGGCGGCGCTGATCGTTTCGAACACCACGGTCACGCGGCCCGCGCTTCGGTCGCGCCATGCAGCCGAAGCGGGCGGCCTTTCGGGCGAGCCGCTGCGCGAACTCGCACTGCAACGCTTGCGCGATTTCCGCAAGGCAAGCGGCGGCGAGATCCCGCTGGTCGGCGTTGGCGGCATTGCCACGGTTGACGATGCCTGGGCGCGCATCCGGGCAGGAGCCAGCCTGATCCAGTTCTACAGCGCCATGGTCTATGAAGGGCCGGGGCTGGCTCGCCACATCGTTTCGGGCCTCGAACGAAAGGTGCGCGAGGCGGGCCTTACATCCATTGCAGAGGCGGTCGGCAGCGAATAGCTTGGGCGCCATGGATTTCCTGCGCCCACTGCGTTTCGCCGCAATCTTCGCCGCCTTGCTGGCCAACGCCTGCGTCCCGCCTCCCGGCGCGCCGGTTGCACCGCCTTCACCGCCACGGGCGGCCACTACGGGCGTGGCCGAGGGTAGCCCCGGCCTCGTCTCGGCTGCCGATCCGCGCGCTGCAGAAGCGGGCGCGCAGATGCTGCGGCTGGGCGGCAGCGCAACCGATGCCGCCATTGCCACCATGCTGGCACTGACCGTGGTCGAGCCGCAAAGCTCGGGCATAGGCGGCGGCGGCTTCTTGCTCATGGGGGACGCATCTGGTCTGGTCGAGACCATCGACGGACGCGAAACCGCGCCAAAGGCGGCTGGCCCGCAGTGGTTCTATGCGGGCGGCAAGCCGCTGGCCTATGGCGACGCCATTCCCGGCGGGCGCAGCGTCGGCGTGCCCGGAAACCTGCGCCTTGCGGCTCTTGCCCACAACAAGCACGGCAAGCTTTCGTGGCGCACGCTGTTCCAGCCCGCAATCCGGCTGGCGCGCGAGGGCTTTGCGATCAGCCCGCGCATGCGTGCGTCGCTGGCGGGAGCCGCGCGCACCGGGGGCTACGATCCGGCGGCGCGCGCGCTGTTCTATGGCACGGATGACCAACCGCTGGCCGCTGGCACGGTAGTGCAGAACGCAGCACTGGCGGCCACGCTCGAATCCATCGCCGCGCGCGGGGCAGACAGCTTCTATACCGGCGACAATGCCGCGACGATCGCCGCCAAGGTCGGCACCGCGCCCACCAACCCCGCACCAATGACCACGGCTGACATTGCTGCTTACAAGGCGGTGGAACGCGCGCCGGTGTGCGGGCAATATCGCCAGTACCGCGTCTGCGGGATGGGGCCGCCATCGTCGGGCGCGACAACGGTCTATGCCATTCTCAAACAGCTTGAGCGGTTCGACATGAAAGCGCTGGGGCTTGCGAACCCGGCATCATGGCACCTGATCGCCGAAGCCCAGCGCCTCGCCTATGCCGACCGCGACCAGTATCTGGCCGACAGCGATTTCGTGAGCGTACCGGTCATCGGGCTGGTCGATCCAGCCTATCTCGCCGGACGTTCTCAGCTTATTTCCGAGGGCGCGACTATGCCCACGGCACTGCCCGGCACGCCGCCGGGGGCCAAGGCGGCCTTCGCCAGAGCCGAACCGCAGAACGAGCAGGGCACGACGCACTTCGTGACGGTGGACCGCTGGGGCAGCGCCGCAAGCTATACCTCGACCGTGGAAGGGCCGTTCGGTTCAGGGCTGATGGTCGGCGGCTATTACCTCAACAATGAGCTGACCGATTTCAACATCGTGCCCGACAGGGACGGCAAGCCGACTGCAAATCGGGTGGAAGCGGGCAAGCGCCCGCGCAGTTCGATGTCGCCCACACTGATCTATGGACCCGACGGCAAGCTGCGGCTGGCGATCGGCGCAGCGGGCGGCGTGACGATCCCGGCGCAAGTGGCCAAGGCGATCATCGGCGTGCTCGACTGGAACCTGTCCGCGCGCGACGCCATTGCCCTGCCGGTGATCTTCGCGCCGGGTGGGGATGTGGTATTCGTGGAAAAGGGCACATCGCTTGAAACGATGATTCCTGCGTTGCAAAAGCTCGGCCACGCCCAGGTCATTGCCCGCAATCCTTCGTTCAAGGCCAATGCCATCGAACATGTCGGTGGCCAGTGGCGCGGCGCGGCCGATCCGCGCAGCGAAGGCGCTTCTGTGGCGCCCTGACCTGTTGCCGTAATGGAACTGCGCCACTAGGTTCATGTGCAACGATCAGGAGCCGGGGGGCATTCGCCTTGGCATCCGACACTTCCGGGGCCGAGGAACCACACGTGCAGCTTTCCGACTTTGAAGAGTTTCCCAATCTCGTCGCGATGTTCCTCGACCGTGCGGGCAAAAGGGGTAACAGTCCATTTCTCTGGGCCAAGCGCGATGGACAGTGGCATTCGCAAAGCTGGGCGGAAGCGGCGGCCAAGGTCTGCCTTCTGGCCGAAAGCCTGCGCGCACTGGGACTGAACCCCGGCGACCGGGTGGCGCTGGTATCGGAGAACCGCCCGGAGTGGGCCATCGCCGACCTTGCGATCATGGCCGCAGGGCTGGTCACCGTGCCGACCTACATCACCAATACCGAACGCGATCACCTGCACATTCTCGAAAACTCGGGCGCGCGGGCGGTGATCGTATCAACATCGAAGCTGTCGCAACCGCTGCTTCCTGCCGCGCTGTCGGCACCGGGCGTAGAGCATGTGATCGGGATCGAGCCGCTGCGCCAGATGCAGGCCGGCAAGCTGGCGTTCCATGATTGGGCGGCGATGACCAGCGGCGATGCGGCAGCGGCGCGACGCAGCGTGGACAATCGGCTGGTAGCGATGGGCCGCAGCGATCTTGCCTGCCTGATCTATACCAGCGGCACTGGCGGTAGCCCACGCGGGGTGCGTCTGCATCACGGCTCGATCCTGTGCAACGTCGATGGCGCAGCGCGCATTCTCGCCGAGGATTTCGGCTGGGGCGAAGAAGTGTTCCTGTCATTCCTGCCGCTGTCCCACGCCTACGAACATACCGGCGGGCAATATCTGCCGATCGGGATGGGAGCGCAGATCTATTATTCCGAAGGGCTGGAGAAGCTCGCCTCCAACATCGAGGAAGTGCGCCCGACGATCATGGTGGTGGTGCCGCGCCTGTTCGAGGTGCTGCGCACGCGGATCATGAAGCAGGTGGAAAAGCAGGGTAAGGTTGCAAATTACCTGATGGACCGCGCACTGGGCATCGGCACGCGCAAGGCGGCGGGCAAGGGCCGGTTGATCGATGCGCCGATGAGCCTGATCCTCGAACGCACGCTGCGCCCCAAGATCCGCGCGCGCTTCGGCGGGCGGATGAAGGCGATGGTCTCGGGCGGCGCACCGCTCAACCCCGAAGTCGGCGTGTTCTTCGATGCGATGGGACTCACCATGCTCCAGGGCTATGGCCAGACCGAGGCAGGGCCAGTGATCTCGTGCAACCGCCCCAAGGTGGGGCTCAAAATGGACACGGTCGGCCCGCCCATGCGCGGTGTGGAGCTGAAGATTGCGGAGGATGGCGAAATCCTCGTGCGCGGCGAACTGGTGATGCACGGCTATTGGCAGAACGAAGCCGAAACCGCACGCGCGATTCCGAAGGAGGGGGCGAACGCGGGCTGGCTGCACACCGGCGACATCGGGCATCTCGATGCCAAGGGCCGCATCGTCATCACCGACCGCAAGAAGGACATGATCGTCAACGACAAGGGCGACAATGTCTCGCCCCAGAAGATCGAAGGCATGCTCACGCTCCAGCCGGAAATTGCGCAGGCAATGGTGAGCGGCGACAAGCGGCCCTACATCGTCGGGCTGATCGTGCCCGATCCCGAGTGGGCGCTCGACTGGTCACGCAAACAGGGCGAACACTTCGATTTCAAGGAATTGCAGGATCTGCCCGCTTTCCGGAACGCGATCCGGGCGGCAGTGGACCGCGTGAACAAGGACCTGTCGGTCACCGAAAAGGTCCGACAGTTCACCTTTGCGGACGAGGCGTTCGGCATCGACAACGAGGAAATGACGCCGAGCCTGAAAATCCGGCGGCACAAGATCAAGGCACGCTACGGGGCAAGGGTGGACGCGCTCTACAAGGGGTGAACAATACACCCCCAATTCCGTACTTCTTGAGCCTGTCGAACGACTCGCGCAAACGTTTGCCCAAATGCGGCCCGCCGGGCCTGAGCTTGGTGCGCGTCCTTCGACAGGCTCAGGACGAACGGTTTTTTGGCATTACGGTAGAGATTTACCGCCCGGCCATCGCCTTCACCCGCGCCAGATAAGTCCGGCCAATGCGTTGGACCGAACCGTCGACCAGTTCAGCCGACCACACGCCAAGGCCGTCGTGCTTCAAGCCTGCAATGCGATCCCGGCGCACGATGGTCGAGCGGTGGAGGCGGATGAAGCATTCAGGGTCCAGCCGCGCTTCCAGCCCTGCGATGGTGTGGAGCATCATGTAGCTGCGCGCACTTGCGTGGAGGCGCACGTAATCGCGTTCGGCGTCGATGCGTTCGAGATCGGCGGCGGCGACGCGGATCAGTTCGGAGCGGTGCGGAACCCAGAACTCCTCTATCCACTCGCTTGCCGGTTTTTCGGGCGTGAGAGACGGTTCGGGCGGGGAATTACGTCGGACTTGCGCGCGTTCGACCGCGCGTTCAAGCCGCTCCTGCGCAACCGGCTTGAGCACGTAGTCCACCGCGTCGCAATCGAACGCCTCGACCGCAAAATCGTCGTGGGCCGTCACGAATACCACCGCCGGACGGTTGGCCTGGCCCGACAGCGCGCGGGCGACGCCGAGGCCGTCGACTTCGGGCATGGTCATATCGAGCAGGACGAGATCTGGGGTCAGTGCCTCGATCAGCCGCAGGGCTGCTGCGCCGTCACTGGCGGTGCCGACAACTTGCAGCGCGGGGATGCGCGAGCACAGGATCTGCATGCGTTCCACCGCCAGCGGTTCATCGTCAACGATCAGCGTGCGCACAGTCTTCCCCTCAACATTCGTTTCGCACGACCGGCAGCGTCAGCACAGTCGCGTATCCCCCCGCAGGCAGCGGGCCGCTTTCGACTTTCGCCCCGTCCTCGCCAAAGCGCGCGGCAAGGCGGCTGCGCACATTGGCGAGGCCGATGCCGGTGCTGCCATTGACGAAGCCTTCGCCGGGGCCGTCATCAGCCACGCTGAGGATCAGGAAGCCGCCTGCCTCGCGCGCGGAAATGTGGATGGTGACCGGGCGGATCGTGGTGGAGACCGCGTATTTGATCGAGTTTTCGACCAGCGGCTGCAGGATCATCCCCGGCACACAGGCACTCATCAGCTCGTCCGGAATGTCGAACTCGCACCTGAGCCGCTCGGGAAAGCGCACCGCTTCGATGTCGAGATAGTGACGCTGCAGGGCGATTTCGTCCTCCAGGGGCATGTCCGATGTGGGATCGCCCGCAAGGCTGTGGCGATAGAACCGCGAGATCGACTGGATCATGCGCTCGGCCTGTTCGGCGCGGCCCACCATGACCAGCGCGGAGAGCGAATTCAATGTGTTGAACAGGAAATGCGGGTTCACCTGATAGCGCAAGCTACGCAGTTCCGCAGCCTTGGCCGCGCGGGCATATTGTCCCTCGCGGTATTCGGCCGCGCGGAGTTGCTCGCCATTGCCCAGCGCGAGATAGAGCGCGGCCCAGGCGATCAGCAGGAAATAGCGCCCCAGCGCCACATCGGTCAGCTGCCGCCACAGACCTTCGCTTTCCATGGACTTGCGGATGATGGTGACGTGATCGGGGCCGCGCACGTCCTCGGTGACGACATCGGACGGCGATGGCTCCGGCGCATCGGGCTTAGTTGCCGTTGCGGGCTTGGCGCGGGCCGCGCGGGCAGCGATTTCGGCACGCAGCCGGGCGAGCGCCTGCGAATCGCGCAAGGCTTCCGCGGCGGCGCGCTGTGCGGCGGCGCGGGCCTTGCGCACTTCCGCAGCCGTCGTGACCGGCGGCGCGGGTGGCGCGGAGGCGGCGGCGTCTTCCGGCGGGGCAGGCGGTTCAGGCGCTGCGATCGGTTCGACAGACTGCACCTCGTCATCGGCATCGCTGCGGATCAGGTAACCGCCGGTGCGCACTTCGGATGTGCCATCGGCAAAGCGGTGCACGACAAGGCCAGGCTGGGTGATCACCATGCTGCCATCCTCGTTGTTGACGACCTTGGTGTTGCGCATCGTTTCGGCAGCGATGCGCTCGCCCATCGCTTCGAGTTCGGCCAGTGTTTCGTCATCGATCACCGGTTCGGGCGCGGGCGCCGGTGCTGCGCGCGGGGCTGGTGCAGGCGGCTCCGGCGGTTCGGGAGGAATGAACCCTTCGTCGAGCACATCGACCAGCACATTGCCCGCCATGTCGTGGCGAATCTGGACGCCCGGCGTGCCGTTCTGGCTGTGCACCGTCACCGGCTTGTCCTCGCCCGGATTGGCCGCGGTATCGGTCTGCTGGGTGTTCTGCTGCGTGGAAATGCGCTCGATCATGCGCTGCTCGACCGGCGCGAAGGCCCACTGGTTGATTGCGGCGAGCGCCAGCGCAGCAGGCAGCATGATCACCAGCGCGGCGGCGATACGCACGGCGAGCGAGCGCCCGTCGAACCGGCGCAGCAGTGGCCAGCAGGCGACCGTCACGACAATACCCGCTGCAGTGACCGCACCGCGCCGCCAGAGCAGATCGCCGAAGTCGCCAAGCTCCACGACGAGGCCGCGCACGGTGATCAGCAGGAAATAGCACAGCCATAGCGCACAGGCGGACAGCACGACCTGCCGCGCCGGTACGCGCGGGATGCCCGGATCGATCTTGTCCAACGTCATGCGCCCCAGCCTAAACGCGAACGGCCCGACGCACCAGCAACGGTGGTCGGGCCGGATATGCGGTTTATCGAGAACGATCAGGCCGTCAGCAGGCCTTCATCGGCGATTTTCTTCTTCCACACCAGCGGGGCAAGCTGGTGGACGTTGTTGCCTTCGCTATCGACGGCGACGGTCACCGGCATATCCTCGACGGTGAATTCGTAGATCGCTTCCATGCCAAGGTCTTCGAAGCCGACGACCTTGGCCCCCTTGATCGCGCGCGCGACGAGATAGGCAGCACCGCCCACAGCCATCAGATAGGCAGACTTGTGCGCGGCGATGGACTTGGTGGCGGCAGGTCCCCGCTCGGCCTTTCCGACGCTGGCGAGCAGGCCGAGGTCAAGCATGAGATCGGAGAAGGAATCCATGCGGGTGGCAGTGGTCGGGCCGGCCGGGCCAACCACTTCCTCGCGCACCGGATCGACCGGGCCAACGTAGTAGATCACGCGGCCTTTGAAATCGACGGGCAATTCCTCGCCCTTGGCGAGCATGTCCTTGATGCGCTTGTGCGCGGCATCGCGGCCGGTCAACATCTTGCCGTTGAGCAGGAGGCGGTCGCCTTGCTTCCATCCCTGCACCTCTTCGGCGGTCAGCGTATCGAGGTTGACGCGCTTGGCTGCACTGTCGGGCGCCCAGTGTACTTGCGGCCATTCATCGAGCTTCGGGCGCTCGAGGTAGCTCGGGCCAGAGCCGTCGAGCGTAAAGTGCGCGTGGCGCGTAGCCGCGCAGTTCGGGATCATCGCCACCGGCTTGCCCGCGGCATGGCACGGCGCGTCCATGATCTTGACGTCGAGGATGGTGGAAAGCCCGCCCAGCCCCTGTGCGCCGATGCCCAATGCGTTGACCTTGTCGAAAATCTCGATGCGCATCTTCTCGATGTCGGTCTGCGGCCCGCGCAGCTTGAGTTGCGCCATATCGATCGGCTCCATCAGCGCCTTCTTGGCGAGCAGCACGCAGTGTTCCGCCGTACCGCCGATACCGATGCCGAGCATGCCGGGAGGGCACCAGCCCGCGCCCATTTGCGGCAACATCTCGATCACCCAGTCTACGATCGAGTCGCTGGGGTTCATCATCTTGAACTTGGACTTGTTCTCGCTGCCGCCACCCTTTGCCGCGACATCGACGGTGATCTTGTTGCCCTTGACCATCTCGACATGGAGCACGCAGGGCGTGTTGTCGCGGGTGTTGCGACGGGTGAAGGCAGGATCGGCCAGAACCGAGGCGCGCAGCTTGTTGTCGGCGTTCAGATAAGCCCGGCGAACGCCCTCATCGACCACGTCCTGCAGGGAAAGGTCTGATTCGAGGCGGCAATCCTGCCCCCATTCGATGAACACGTTGACGATGCCGGTGTCCTGGCACAGCGGGCGATGGCCTTCGGCGCACATCCGGCTGTTGGTCAGGATCTGCGCGATGGCGTCCTTGGCGGCGGGGCCTTGCTCTGCCTCATAGGCATCGCCCAGCGCGCGGATGTAGTCCATCGGGTGGAAATAGCTGATGTATTGAAGCGCGTCCGCGACGCTTTCGATAAGGTCCGCTTCCCGGATCGTGACCATTTCCGCCATGTTGCCGACTCCCTCAGTGGCTCGTGAACTGCGCCTGCGCATTACGCGGCAATTTGCGACAAGCAAACATCTTGGAAACAGGAGGTCGATAATCTACAGGCGTTGGCGAAACTTGAAGGCTGCGCCCGTCAGGTGCGCAAGCTTCGAAACATGAGGGTTCAAATGACCGTGGTTGAAGACCGCCCGGCTGCTGGCGATATGCTGATTGCGCGCCGCGCCATGATCGACAGCCAGCTTCGCGTCACCGGCGTGAATTCGCCCGCGATCCTTGCTGCATTCAACGCCGTTCCGCGCGAAGACTTCGTTCCCGCAGACCGCCGCGCCGTGGCATATGCCGATCGCGCCGTGCCGCTGGGCGATGGCAAGGCGCTCTCGCCCGCGCTGACGTATGGCCAGATGCTCGAAGCTGCCGACGTCACCGAATCCGACAGCGTGCTGGTGATTTCCGGCAACGGCTATCTCGAAGCGCTGGTTTCAAAGCTTTCGGGCAATGTCGTGCGCGCTGACAGCCTCGTTGCCGCGCAAGCCGGTACTTACTCGGTGATCCTGATTGACGGTGCCGCAGAAGTCCTGCCCGATTCGCTTGGCGCCCTGCTGGCCGAAGACGGCCGCGTGGTGACGGGCCTTGTCGAACGCGGCGTCACGCGGCTTGCCATTGCTCGCAAGGCAGGCGGCAAGGTGATCGCTACCGCGCTGGGCGAAGCCGATTTTGCGGTCCTGCCCGATCTGGCCGCACCGAAGAAGTGGAGCTTCTGAGCCTCATGCCCGCTGACAAGGCGCTGCGCCTCCTGCTGACGGCAAGCGCCGCCGTACTCGTCACGACCCCGGCCTTGGCAGATGACCTGCGCGAGGCGCTGGCGAGCGCGTACAACACCAACCCGTCGCTGCAGGCCGCGCGGGCCAACCAGCGCGCAACCGACGAAGGCGTGCCGCTGGCGCGGTCCAACGCCCTGCCGAGCCTGTCGGGCAGTGCGAGCTACACCGAGTTTCTGAAGAAGACGCCCAACGCCTTCACTGCGCCTGATCGCGCGCTTTCGGCCGATCTCAACCTGGGTGTACCGGTTTACGCAGGCGGGGCGGTCAAGAACTCGATTCGCGCGGCGCGAACCCGGGTAGAAGCCGGGCAGGAAGATTTGCGCGCGACCGAATCGGGCGTGTTTGCCCAAGTCGTTGCCGCTTACATGGACGTGATCCGCGACAGCGCAATTGTCGGACTCAACCGCAACAACGTCGAAGTGCTTGACGTCAACCTCAAGGCGACGAGCGACCGTTTCGAGATCGGCGACCTCACCCGCACCGACGTGGCGCAATCGAACTCGCGGCTCGCTCTGGCGCGCGCTGACTTGCGCAGTTCCGAAGGCAATCTCGTGGCGAGCCGGGAGCGCTATATCCAGATCGTGGGCAAGGCCCCGGTTGATCTCCAGCCGCCGCCACCCTTGCCAGGCCTTCCCGCAACGCCCGATGAGGCGGTGAATTTCGCGCTCGAAAACAACCCCGACCTGCTCGCCTCGCGCGAACGCAGCAAGGCGGCGGGTTTCGACGTGCGCGTAGCCGACGCGGCCAAACTTCCGCGCGTGTCGCTGTTTGGCGGAAGCAATTATACCGACTACTTCAATACGCTTGGCGGATCGTCCTCGGCAGCGTTCGCGCAGCATCAGACCACCGCGCAAGCCGGGGTAAGCCTGTCGATCCCGCTCTATCAGGGCGGCGCGCCCGCTGCCCAGACCCGCCAGGCGCAGGCGCGCGAAAGCGCCACGCTGGAGCAGGAAATCGCGGTCGAGCGCGACGTGATCGCCACGGTGCGCTCGTCCTATGCCTCGTGGAAGGCGGCGAACGATATCATTGCGATGAACCAGACTGCGGTCGATGCCGCCGCACTCAGCCTTGAAGGTGTGCGCGCGGAAAACACCGTGGGCAACCGCACGATCCTCAACATCCTCGACGCCGAGCAGGAATTGCTGCGGGCGCAGGTCCAGTTGGTGGCCGCACGCCGCAATGCCTATGTCGCGGGCTTCAACCTGCTGGCAGCGATGGGCAATGCCGATGCGCGCGATATCGGCCTGGATGGCGGGGCGCTTTATGATCCGCAGGTCAACTTTGACCGCGTGAAGGGCCGCATCGGCGACTGGGACCGCGATCCCGATCCCAAACCCCTCTCGACGCGGACCGTTGACACGCCTGCGCAGGATGCGACAATCACGCTCACGCCGCGCCCGTAAGGGAATCGGGGCAGGGGCTTCTTGGGGGTAAAGAGTTTCGATGCGTCAGGCCGGTGAACCGTCCGTCGAGGAAATCCTCGAATCGATCAAGAAGGTTATCGCGCGTGACAATCGTGCGGAAGCAGCAGGGCGTGCCGAGGCCGTTGCCCGCGCGCGCGCTGAACCCGCGCCGCGCCCTGCCTCTCGCCCGGCCGAAGTGCTTGAATTGACCGAGGCTGCTGCCGACGACGAAGAGCAGGCCGAGGAAGCGGGCCTGATCGCGGATGCGGCTACGGCATCCATGCGCGAATCGCTGGCCGCGCTTTCCATGCTCGCCCAGCCGGGCATGGCGCCGCAGATCGTGCGCTCGGGCGAAACCTCGCTCGAAGGCTTGGTGCGCGAACTGCTCAAGCCGATGCTGGCCGAATGGCTGGAAAAGAACCTTCCGGCGATGGTCGAGAAGATGGTGTCGGCCGAAATCGCGCGGATCGCAGGCAAGCGCGGCTGATCACACAGGAATTTCCGTTTTGCGCACCGGGCATGGAAGCGCTAATCCGGTTTCCATGAAAACTTTCTCGTTGCTCGCAGCGACTGCGCTCGCTGCCGCTTTCGCACCTTCGGCTCTTGCCCAGCAAGCCGCACCGCTCTCTCCGCAGGATCTGGTTACGCTGCACCGTCTTGGCGGCACGGCGATCTCCGCTGACGGTGCGCTCGCAGCTTATATCCAGACGACGACCGACCCCGTCAGCTACAAGCGAACGCCATCACTCTGGGTAAAGCCAACCGCCAAGGGCGAGGCGCGCCGCATCGATGTGGGTGGCAGCGTGAGCGATCCCGCATTCGGCCCCGATGGTGCGCTCTATTTCCTCTCGGACCGCAAGGTTGGCGAAAACGAAAAGACGCAAGTTTGGAAGGTCGATCCGGCCAGCGGCGTTCTGACGCAGGTTACCGGGTTCGCCACCGACGTCTCGGGTTTCGAGCTTTCGCCTGATGGCAAGCGCATAGCGGTGTGGGGCGATATCGCGCGCACATGCCCGACTTTCGGCTGCGAGAGCGACGGCAACACCGCGCTGCCCGGCCCCGGCACCGGCAGGCTCTACACCGATGGCGCAGGCTTCGTGCGGCATTGGGATGCGTGGGAAACGCCAGGCAACTACAGCCGCGTCTTTGCCTTCGACCTGAGCGCGGACGGCAAAGTGACCAGCAGCGGCGTCGCGCTCGATGGTCCGATTGGCACGTTGACCGGCGATAGCCCGGTCAAGCCTTTCGGCGGCGGCGAGGATGTGGCGTGGAGCGCGGATTCGAAGTCCGTCTTCTTCGTCGCGCGGCAGGCCGACCGTAACGAACCGACCTCGACCAATCTCGACGTGTGGCAATCAAAGCTCGACGGCGGTGCGCCGGTCAACCTGACGGCGGGCAACAAGGCCACGGATAACACGCCTGCGCCATCGCCCGACGGCAAGTGGCTGGCCTATGCGGCCATGGCGCGGCCCGGCTACGAAGCCGACAGGCTGGTGGTAAACCTAATCAACCTGCAGAGCGGCGAGCGGCGCGAACTGACCGGTGCGTGGGACCGCTCGGTCGCCTCGCTGGTGTGGACGCCGGATTCGAAAGCGCTGATCGCCACGGCGGAGGACGTGCTCGATACACCCGCGTTCCGGATCGATCCGATGAGTGGCACGGTGACTCGGCTTGTGCTGAATCCCAAACGCGAGGGGCATATCGCTGCGGTCGTTCCGCTGAAGGATGGACGCCTCGCCTATACCCGCGATTCGCTCGATGCTCCGGCGGAATTGTACATCGGCAAGCCGGGCAAGGCTGGCATTCGCCTGACCGACATCGCCACGACCACACTCGCCGCCCGGGCAACAGTCGTCACCCAGCGCTTCAGCTTCAGGGGTGCGGATGGGGACACCGTATGGGGACAGATCACCAAACCTGCGTGGGTGAATGGCAAGATGCCTTCAGTGCTGTTCGTGCACGGCGGGCCGCAGGGGTCGTATAACGACAGCTGGTCGAACCGCTGGAATCCGCGTGTCTGGGCAAGCCAGGGCTACGCCATCGTCTCGGTCGATTTCCATGGGTCCACCGGATACGGGCAGAACTTCACCGACGGGATCAACCGCGAATGGGGCGGCAAGCCCTTGGAAGATCTGCAAAAGGGCTTTGCCGCCGCGATTGCGCTGGATTCCCAGATTGACGGCGACAATGCCTGTGCCGCGGGCGCGTCCTACGGCGGGTACATGATGAACTGGATTGCGGGGACCTGGCCCGACCGGTTCAAGTGCCTTGTCCAGCATGACGGCGTGTTCGACGCCCGCGCCATGGCCTATGAAACCGAGGAACTGTGGTTCGACGAGTGGGAGCACGGCGGGCATCCCTATTACGAGGCTCCGGAAGAGTTCGAGAAGTGGAACCCGGTGAACCATGTGGCCAAATGGAAGACGCCGATGCTTGTCATCACTGGCGAGAAGGACTTCCGCATCCCCTATACGCAGGGGCTGGCTGCGTTCACCGCGCTTCAGCGCCGGGGCATTCCGTCCGAGCTGCTGGTGTTTCCCGATGAAAACCACTGGGTGCTGAAGGCGAAGAATTCGCTGCAGTGGCACCAGACCTCGTTCAACTGGCTTGCGCGCTGGCTGAAGAAATGATCGCAACGGAAGAAGGTATCGAGCAGGCCGAGCGCGCGCTCAGCCTGCTCGGCGGGTTCCATCCCCAGCGCCACATCCTGCTCTGCGCCGGGCCGGAGAAGGACAAATGCGCACCGCGCGAAGTGGGCGATGCGGCGTGGAACTATCTCAAGAAGCGGCTGGGCGAACTGAAGCTGGGCGGTGCGCAAGGGATCTTGCGCAACAAGGTGGGTTGCCTGCGTGTATGTCTGATCGGACCGGTCGCGGTCGTCTATCCCGACAACGTCTGGTATCATTCGTGCACCGCGCCGGTGCTCGAACGGATCATTCAAGAGCATGTTATCGGCGGCGTGCCGGTGGAGGAGTTCAGGCTCAAGCCGCCTCAGACATAACCTTCGGAACCCCTTATTACCCAAGGGGTTGATGGGGCAACACACTCATCCCGAAGGACATTCCCATGGCCCAGCCCAGCTATACTGACGCGATTGCCTTGCTCAAGGCCGACCACCGCGCTGTCGAAGCCTTGTTCGAGAAATTCGAAAAGGCGGGCGACGACAAGAAGCAGGCGCTCGCTCAGCAGATCTGCAACGAGTTGAAGATCCACACCGCGATCGAGGAAGAGATCTTCTACCCTGCGCTGAAGGGCAAGATCGAGGAAGAAACCTATACCGAAGCCTATGTCGAGCATGATGCGGCCAAGCTGCTGATCAACAACATCATGGCGTCATCTCCCGAAGACGCGTTCTTCGACGCCAAGGTCAAAGTGCTGAGCGAAGAGATCAAGCACCACGTCCATGAGGAAGAAGCGCGGTCCGAGGGCATGTTTGCGCAGGCGCGCGAAGCCGGGCTCGACATGGTGGCGCTGCGCGATCAAATGCTCGCGCGCAAGATGGAACTGACGAAGATGGCAAAGAGCGAAGCTTTGCCCGATGCGGAATTGCGGGTGATGCAGACCTGACGCTTAGCGTCAGCCGATCCACATCCACAGGCCGGCAGGAATCCCGAAGAAGTGCCAGTGGACCGTCGTGGCAAGGAACCAGACGACCAGCGCAATCAGCGTCGCCGTGCGCAGCTTGTCCAGGTTGCGCAAATTCGGCCAATACGTAGTGCGGCGCTGCCACGGAGAAAATTCGCGGTTGTTCTGCCGGATCTTGCGCTTGTCCTGGAAATGCGATCCCAGAAGAGCCACGAGAATCAGGCCACCCATCAGGATCAGCACCCGTGCTTCCGGAGCGACCATGATGTGCGCAAGCGCCCAGAGCGCAATGCCCCACATCATCGGGTGGCGGGTGATGGTGAATACTCCGGTAGGAATGATCGTTCCGAGGCCTGCTGCATTGACGCCGGGCAGGGCCGGGTTCCGCGAGAACGAAGAAAGCAAAAACGCTAGCGAAAGGATCGTGAGAACACTGGCGAGCGCCCAGATCACGGGATTTGATCCATCCCACAGTTGCATCGTCTCAGGTTCACGGTCGAATGCGACAAGTGCCCAGCCGAACAAGGAAAGCGAAACAAGCGAATAGAACAGCAGAAAGGTTTGCGTACCCATTGCAGAAACCAGCCGGGCGCGAAAGAATCCCGACATCGCGAAGTGCGTCAAAGCGAACAGAGCGACTGCCGCAAAAAGGTTGATGAGTTCACTCGCAGGCTGCATCCCTGAATCTTCTTCTTTTTTTGACCGATCAACGCCTGAGCATTGCCCGGCAATTGGTCAGCGCGCAGCGTGAGCCGCCCTTTTGATTCCCGGCGGTTTCCGATATGCCGTGATTACGCGATACGTACATGCAACTCGTATCATTTTCTACAGCATGGCAATGTAAAATCCGTGCAGTATTCTGGAGAGTTCAACCATATCGGAGCAATTCCTGTACCCCCGCGCGGGATGCTGCTTTGACGCTTGTTCCGCATGAAGCGATGCCCGTTCCGGAATCAGGCAACATTCTCGAAAATGGCCGCAATCCCCTGTCCGCCGCCGATGCACATGGTTTCGAGTCCGAAACGACCGCTGCGCCGGGCAAGTTCCCGGGTGAGGTTGGCGAGAATACGCCCGCCGGTAGCCCCGATTGGATGGCCCAGTGAAATACCCGAACCATTGACATTGAGCATGTCGTGGCGGCTGTCGTCGTCCGACCAGCCAAACCCCTTGAGGCAGGCCAGCACTTGTGGCGCAAAGGCCTCGTTCAGTTCGACAAGGTCGATATCCGACCATGACAACCCATTGCGCGCAAACAGCCGCTCGGTGGCGGGCACCGGGCCGATACCCATGCGGCTGGGATCGCAGCCCGCAGCGGCCCACGAATGGAACCACGCGATAGGTTCGAGGCCAAGCTCGTCCAGCTTGTCCTCGGCCACGACGAGGCAGACAGCCGCGGCATCGTTCTGCTGGCTGGCGTTGCCCGCCGTCACCACGCCACCCTCTATCGGGCGCAAGCTTGCTAGCGATTCGGCAGTCGCATCGGCGCGATAGCCCTCGTCATGGGCAAACAGCACCGGGTCGCCCCGTTTCTGCGGCACCGCAACCGGCACGATCTCGTCATCGAACAGACCGTTTGCCCAAGCCGTCGCTGCGCGCTGGTGGCTGCGCGAAGCATAGGCATCGCAGGCCTCGCGCGTGATCCCGTAATCGCGGGCGAGGTTTTCGGCAGTTTCGATCATCCCGCTGATCACGCCATAGCGCTCGATTGGCTGGCTCATCATCCGCCCGCGCGACAGCCTGTCGTGGAGAGTGACGCTACCCATGCGGACGCCCGCTCGCACATCAGTCGTATAGTGCTCGACGTTGGACATGCTCTCGACACCGCCCGCAACGACCACGTCAGACGCGCCGGTCTGGACCATCATTGCGGCATTGATGATGGCTTGCAGGCCCGATCCGCAGCGCCGGTCGAGTTGGTAGCCGGGGACCTGTTCGGGAAGGCCGGCCAACAGCCACGACCAGTGCGCGATACATGGCGCTTCGCCGCTGCCGTAGCCTTGCGCGAAAACCACGTCGTCGACGCGCGCGGGATCGATCCGGGTGCGTTCGACCAGCGCCTTGAGCACGGCTGCGCCAAGTTGTCCGGCGGTCAGTGCTGACAATGAGCCGCCGAACTTACCGACGGCGGTACGGATCGGGGCGACAATGGCGGCGCGGCGCAGACGGGTCATGGGGCGATTCCTGCAATTCCGGTATCGACGAGGCGGGCAATTTCCCCCGCTGGCAACTTGAGGCGCTCGGCCAGAACCTGCTCGGTGTGCTGGCCGATATGCGGTGCGGGGACGGCGGGGGTGCGCTCCATCTGGGGGATGGTGGCGATAGCCCCGGCAGCGGGATAAGCTAGGCCGCTGGGATTGTTGTTGCTCATCGTGAACAGGGGATTGGCGGTGAACAACCGTTCGTCCTGCATCGCCTGCGGCAGGGTGTTGTAGGGCCCGTGGGTTACGCCCTCGACATCGAGCCGCTCGACGAGTTCAGCGTGGGTAATGGCGGCAATAGCTTTTTCGAGCACCGCGAAAATGGCGTCGCGGTGCCTGAACCGCACGCCGTCGTCGCCCGAAAGCGACACGCCAAACGCAGCCTCCAGGCCAGCGACGGCACTGCTCAGGTCAAGAGCGCGGACGAGGCCTTGCCACTGCCGTTCGTTGATCGCCACGATCATCACCCGCGCCCCGTCGGCGGTGACGAAATCGCGCCCTATCGTGCCATAAACCGCGTTGCCAAGGCGGGGACGGTCCTGCCCGGTATGCACCACTTCGGCCACGCGCCCGAGATTGGCGACGGTGCCCATTGCGATGTCGGTCAACGGAAGCCGCACTTCGCCGCCGAGCCCGGTCGCGGCACGGCGCTGCACCGCTGCCAGCAGCGCGAACGCACCGTAAGCTCCGGTGATGAAATCCCACGCGGGAAGGGAGTGGTTGACAGGTTCGTCGCCGTGCCCCGTCAGCGCCGGGTAGCCGACGCCTGCATTGACGGTGTAGTCGAGCGCGATCGCGCCATCGGGCCAACCCATCACGCGCACCGAAATCATGTCGAGTCGCCCGGCTTCCAGCTTTTCGTGAGCAAGGAAACCCCTGGGCGGCAGGTTCGTCGCCAGTGTGCCGACGTCCTGGCACAGCCTCACCAGCAGTTCACGCCCCTCGGAACGGGTCAGGTCGAGCGCGACGCTGCGCTTGGCGCGGTTGAGGTTTTCCCAGCTGAAACTGTCTCCGCGCTCGTTGACCGGCAAGCGATGAAAATCCTGCCCGCCGCCGATCTGGTCAACCCGGATGACGTCCGCGCCGAACTGCGCACAATAGAGCCCGATCGTGGGCGCGGCGACGAACGAGGAAACCTCGATCAGCGAAAGGGTGCCGAGCAGATCGTACATTGCTTGCGTGCTCAGGCCTGTCCGCCGCCCGCGAAATCGCGCAGCATCTGCTTGGCGATCACCAGTTGCATGATCTGGGTGGTGCCTTCGTAGATGCGGTAGATTCGGCTGTCGCGGAAGAAGCGTTCGGCCTCGTATTCGGCAAGATAGCCCGCGCCGCCGTGAATCTGGACGCAACGATCGGCCACGCGGCCGCACATTTCGGATGCAAACATCTTGAAGGCGGCGGCTTCGAGCAGGACCTTGCGGCCTTCATCGGCTTTGCGAATGGCGTCGCGCATCATGCATTCGGCGGCATAGATTTCGGCGTAGCTGTCGGACAGCATCGCCTGGATCAACTGGAAGTTGGCAATGGGTTCTCCAAAGGCCTTGCGTTCTGTTGCATACTTTACCGCCGTGTCGAGAATGCGTTTGGCATAGGCGGTGCTGGCTGCGCCCACTGAAAGCCTCCCGTTGTCGAGGCTCTGCATTGCAGTGGCAAAGCCCTTGCCTTCCTCACCGCCGAGCAGTGCATCACCGGGGACGAACACGTCTTCCATGATGATGTCGCCGATGTGGCTGCCGGGTTGCCCCATCTTCTTGTCCGACTTGCCCCGCGTCACGCCCGCAATATCCAGCGGGACGATGAAGGCCGAGACATGGCCATTGCGAGGCAGGTTCTCCTTCGAGGTGCGCGCCATGATCAGTGCCACCTGCGCGAAGGGCGCATTGGTGATGTAGCGTTTGGTGCCGTTGAGGACGTAGCCGTTACCCGAGCGCACGGCGGTGGTCTGGAGCCCTGCCGAATCCGATCCCGAACCCGGCTCGGTCAGCCCGAAAGAGGCAATCTCGCCAGCAGCAAGGCGTGGCAGCCATTCGGACTTCTGGTCGTGCGTGCCCGCATTCTTGATCGCCGAGCAGACCATGCCGAGGTTTATCGACGTGATCGAACGGTAAGCCGGCATGGCGTAGCTCAGCGCGAAGATCGTCTCGATATACTGGGTCACGTTCATGCCCGCGCCGCCATATTCTTCAGGCATGGTCAGGCCGAACAGGCCCATCTCGCGCATTTCGGCGAGGAGGTCGTCGGGTATGCGGTCCTGCGCGATGACTTCGGGTTCTGCGGGAATCAGACGTTCGCGGACGTAGCGTTTCAGCTGATCGAGGAACTGCTCGAAAACGTCCGCGTCCATACCGGGGTTTGGCGTGCGCATGATCAATCCTAAACTCCTCGCCCGTGATCTGGAGAGGAGTTTAACCGACTAATTAATAAAACGCCAAGCACAGAATTGCCCGCGCCCTGCAGGTCAGGTCACACCGTGCATCAGCTTCTTGAGCGGCACCGCAACGACCAACAGGACCACGCCAATACCGACCGAAATCCAGCCGATGGTGGTGAACACCCCGACGTAAGTATCGAGGCTGACCTTCAGATTGGTCACTTGTCCGCCCACCGTTTCGACACTGGCGATCTGCGCGACCATGCCTGCCACGTATTGCGCGACCGCGATCGAGAGGAACCACACGCCCATCATCATGCCGACGACTCGCGCCATCGACAGCTTGGTGATCATCGACAGGCCAACCGGTGAGATGCACAACTCGGCCATCGAGTGGATCAGGTAGAGGCCCGCCAGCCACATCAAGCCGACCTTGAACTGCGCATCGGCGAACTGAGATCCCCACACCAGAAGCAGGAAACCGACGCCCACGCCCATCAGCGCGATCGCGAACTTGACCGGGATCGACGGTTCGACACCGCGCCGGGCCATCTTGTTCCACATAACGCTGAACAGCGGTGCGAGGGTGACGATAAACAGCGCGTTGAAGATCTGTGTCTGGCCAGCGGGCATGACATAGACGTCGTCGGTGCCGAACCCCTGCGAGCGGGCGTAGATCATGCCGAGGAAACCCCCGAACATGACGGCGCCGAAGCCTAACGCCATGAGACGCTTGGTTTCGGGTGTTTCGCCATTGCCGAAGAACCAGGTCAGCAGCCAGCCCAGCCCGCCGAGCAGCAGGGCGAAAAACAGGTAGTAACTGGCAGGCATCGACTGGAACATCGCAAACAACGGGCGGGTCCAGCCCACTTCGAGTACCGTGTTGCGTTCGGCGAACAGGGTCAGCGACGAGCCGGCCTGTTCGAACAGCGTCCAGAACACGACGTTGAACACGATAAGCACCATCGCCGCGAGCATCATCTGGAATTCGATGCGCGTGCCTGAGACCAGTGCCCAGATCAGGATCCCCGGAACTGCCATCAGGAACGTGCCGAACATCAGCTTGCCCATGATGGGCAATCCGAGGAAATAGCCGATGATGCCCTGACCTTCTGCGGGCGGCACATAGGCCATCAGGTTGACGAACAGGAACCAGAATAGAGGCACGCACACCAGAGCGGCGCCGTAGATCAGCCAGTCCTTGCGCGGATCGGCTCCAGCTGGGCGATCACCATAGCCATCGAGCCGTCCTCCGTCGAACTGGACGAGCACCCACGAGAAGGTCATGCCGAGCGCGGCGAGGCCGAACCCTGCCCACCAGCCGACCGATTCAGCCAGGATCGGGCAGAAGAACTGCGACAGCAGCGAGCCCAGGTTGATGCCCATGTAAAACAGCGTGAACCCGGCATCGCGTCGTCGGTCGCCATCGGCATAGAGGGTGCCGACCATCGTCGAGATGTTGGGTTTGAAGAAGCCGTTGCCAACGGTCACGATCGACAGACCGATCAGCAGCAGAGCGATGTGGAAGGGCGAGCGTTCGCCGTCCGACTGAAATGCACCCGGAGCGACGCGCCTCGCCTCGGTGCCGTCAGCGGCCTTGAGCGAGACCGACTTGTCATCATTTCCGACGATTTCGAGACGCTGGCCGCCCGCTTCGATCGTGCGGCTTTCGATGCCGCCCACATCGGCGACAGTGACTTCGTAGCGCTGGCCGTCGATGGTGGCGTAAGGCCGCGCCGCTTCACCGCCGAAACAGAGCATGAAATAGCCCGCCGCCATAAGGATCGCGCCGAACTTGACCGAGCGCTTCGAGCCGAGATAGCGGTCGGCCATGAGCCCGCCGATCACCGGGGTAAGGTAGACCAGCGCGGTAAAGCCGCCATAGATCCCGGCGGTTGTGGTATCGTTGAACAGGAAATGCTTGGCGAGATAGAGCGTCAGGATCGCCCGCATGCCGTAATAGCCGAACCGCTCCCACATCTCGGTGGTGAACAGGCGCTTCAACTGCGCGGGGTGGCCGAACCATTCTCCAAACTGCTGGGGTTCGGTGGTGGCGGCGTTCATGTTGTCCTGAGCCATGCGGGCGCGCGTTCTCGTTGTTGTTAACGGGGCGCCGCGCCTCTCCCGCGCGGCCTTGAGCGCCCTTAGTGGCACGGACGCGCAAGGCAAGAAACTATTTTCAATCGAAACCAATATCGGCGGCCAGGCGGAAACCCCAGGTGAGGCCCGGAAACCAGCGATTGTGCGCCTCGCTGTATTATGGCAGTGCATCACCCATGAGCAATCCTGGCCGCCCCGTCTATCTGCGCCTGCGCGACGAGATCTGCGCCGGGATTCTCGACGGGCGCTATCCCGAACAGACGATGCTGCCGTCTGTGCGCGCTTTTGCCGCCGACCAAGGTGCAAATCCGCTGACGGTGGCCAAAGCCTATCAGCAATTCCAGGACGAGGGTTTGGTTACCGTCCAGCGCGGCATCGGCATGTTCGTAGCGCCCGGTGCGGTCGAGGCATTACGGCTGCGGGAGCGCGAATCGTTCCTGCGCAATGAGTGGCCGGAAACCGCTGCGAGGATGCGGCGGCTGGGGCTAACTTTGGCCGACCTCGCCCAAATGGCCTGAAACGGTGCATATTCGGTAGTTAGGCAGGCTATCAACCGATTGTAATGCCGGTTCCAGCGTGGCAGGATGCCTGCTTGCGCTCAGACGGGGGTCCGGGCGCATGGGATCGTCATAAGGGGGACGTCCTCAAGGACGTCTGGCGGAGGGTAGCACATGATCAGGTCGGAGCTGTTGCAGGCGCTCGCAAAAGAGAGCCCAGGATTGCGCAGCGAGGAAATCGAACGCGTCGTCGACGTATTTTTCGACGAAATCGCCAAGCGCCTTGCCGAAGGCGGGCGCGTTGAGCTGCGCGGCTTTGGCGCTTTTTCCACGCGTGAACGCGATGCCCGCAAGGGCCGAAACCCGCGCACTGGCGAAACCGTCGAAGTGCCGGGCAAGCGCGTGCCCTATTTCAAGGCCGGCAAGGAAATGCGTCAGCGCCTCAACGCCGACTGACGACTTGTTTCACGAATTTTGCGAAAGGCGCCCAACGGGAACGTTGCGGCGCCCTTTGTGCTGTGGCAGGCGCACGTAAAGAGGCATGGCCTGCAATCGGGCGGACGTGGCGGAATGGTAGACGCCGGGGACTTAAAATCCCCTGATCCTTGATCGTGCGGGTTCGAGTCCCGCCGTCCGCACCATAGCTTCGCAATTTGTTGTCGCATTCGTGGTTGATCCCGCGAATTGACCTCTAGTTGCGCAGCTATTGGAGCAAACCGTGATTCAGCACACGGAACAATCGCTTAAAAGCGCCTAATAGAGTCCTTGGTAACTCCACGGTAGGACTTGCGCGACTATGGTCTTTCAGGCCGGGACTTGCGTGATTCCGGTTGTTCGGGGATTTCGCGCAAGGGGACCGGGCTTGGCCCACAACGACGACCAGCAGCCGCAGGCCGCAAACAGCGGCAAAGACGGGGAGCAGCGCGCCGCGCCGCGCTTCACTTTGCTCATTCGTGCGGCCAAGCTGATCGTGGACGACACCAGCGAGTTCCTTTGCGTGATCCGCGACGTATCGAGCACCGGCATCAAGATCCGCTTGTTCAATCCGCTGCCGCCGCATGCAAAGCTATCGCTCGCGATGAGCAATGGCGACAGTTACGAGGTGGAAACGGTCTGGCAGGAAGGTGACTACGCCGGTTTCCGCTTTGTCGACGACATCGATATCGAACGGTTGCTTGATGAGGCGCATGGCACTTTTCCCAAGCGCCAGGTGCGCCTGCGCATCCACCTCGACGCCATTCTCCATTCCGGAGGCGAAGCGGTTCGGGTCGCGTTTCAGGATATTTCGCAGCAGGGTGCCTGCATCGATTGCGACAAGTGGCTCTTGATGAACGAGCTTGTTCGCGTCGAAACCGGGGTCTTGCCAGCGATTTATGCCAAAGTGCGCTGGCGCAGCCATCCGCGCTATGGACTGCTGTTCGAACAGACGTTCAAGCTCGACGAGCTGGCCCATATCGCAGCGCCGCTGCAACCCGGTGACTCCATGTCCGCACCGGGTGAACGTCCCCTGGGCGAGGCCCGCTTCGGTCGCCGCGACTGAGATCGCTTTTTTCGCGTTTCACGCGGTCATCGTTAACCAAGCTTTAGCCATTTTTGTTCACTTCTCGCTGCAAGAGACAGTGGTTCAACGGGGGCTTCAATGGTTAACGCGACGCAGGGCGGCACGGCAAATGGGCGCAAGGTCGATGTGGCAATCATCGGCGCAGGTCCTGCCGGCCTTACCGCAGGCTACCTCCTGACCAAGCGCGGCTTTTCGGTGGCGATCATCGAGAAAGACCATACTTACGTCGGCGGCATCAGCCGCACGGTCGAGCATGAAGGCTATCGCTTCGACATCGGTGGCCACCGCTTCTTCTCGAAATCCAAGCAGGTCGTCGACTTGTGGAACGAGATCCTGCCCGACGACTTCATCCAGCGCCCACGCATGAGCCGCATCTATTACGAGGGCAAGTTCTACTCGTACCCGCTGCGTGCGTTCGAGGCGCTGTGGAACCTCGGGCTCGTGCGCTCGACCCTGTGCATGGCAAGCTTTGCCAAGGCCAAGGCGTTCCCGAACCGCAAAGTGAAGAGCTTCGAGGACTGGACCGTCAACCAATTCGGGCAGAAGCTCTATTCGATCTTTTTCAAGACCTACACCGAGAAGGTGTGGGGTATGCCCTGTGACGAGATGAGCGCCGACTGGGCGGCCCAGCGCATCAAGGGCCTGTCGCTGTGGGGCGCCGTCACCGACGGCCTGAAGCGCAGCCTCGGACTCAACAAGCGCCCGAATGACGGGATGCAGACCAAGACCCTGCTCGAAACCTTCCGCTATCCGCGCCTCGGGCCGGGCATGATGTGGGACGCCGCGCGCGACAAGATCCTCGCCACCGGCAAGGGCGAATTACTGATGGGCCATGCCTTCAAGCAGCTGGCCGCAGACGGACAGGGCGGCTGGCGCCTTTCCGCGACGAGTGACCACGGCGATGTGGTGATCGAGGCGCGCCACGCGATCAGTTCGGCACCGATGCGCGAGCTGGGCGCGCGCCTGCATCCACTGCCTGCAACCTCGCTCGAAGGCAGCCGCTTGCGCTATCGCGACTTCCTCACCGTCGCGCTCAAGATCCGTTCGGAGGAGCTATTCCCCGACAACTGGATCTACATCCACGACAGCAAGGTGAAGGTCGGCCGCATCCAGAACTTCCGCTCGTGGTCGCCCGAAATGGTGCCCGATGAGAGCGTCGCCTGCGTCGGCCTCGAATACTTCTGCTTCGAAGGCGACGATCTGTGGGATTCGACCGATGACGACCTGATCGCGCTCGCCACCAAGGAAATGGCGATTCTCGGCCTTGTCAGCCCTGAAAAGGTGATCGGCGGCGTGGTCGTGCGGCAGGAAAAGGCCTACCCCGTTTATGACGATGAATATGCCGCGAATGTCGCCGCAATGCGCACCGAACTCGAAACCGCGCATCCCACGCTGCACCTGGTCGGGCGCAACGGCATGCACCGCTACAACAATCAGGATCACGCGATGATGACCGCGATGCTCACGGTCGAGAACATCGCCGCAGGCGCGCGCGTCTATGATACCTGGTGCGTGAACGAGGACGCCGAATACCACGAAGCGGGTGACGAAGGCGCCGAAGCCGCGATCCCCGCGCGTCAGTCCATCACCGAAGACCAGGCCGCAGCGCTTGCATCGGTGCGCGATGTGCCCGAACGCATCGCTCCGGCAGCGCCTGCCGTAAAGGCAGCCTGACCCTTACCATGACCGGGATGATCTTGCCGATGATCGACCGCCTTCGCCGTATCGTGCTCTTGCGCTACCTGCTGGCCAGCGTCGGCGCGCTGGCGGTCGACATGGGTTCATTCCTTGCTCTGCTTGCGCTGGGCGTCATGCCGGTGCTTGCCTCTGCCGCAGGATATTCACTTGGCATCGTGGCGCATTGGGTTCTTTCGAGCCGCGCGGTATTCGCCGACAGTGTTTCGGCGGAACGGGTCCAGCGCACGCGTCAGAAGGCGCTGTTTGTCGGCTCCGCGCTGATCGGCCTTGCCCTGACCACGATGATCGTCGGAGCAGGCACTGCCGCCGGCCTCGATTCCCGCCTCTCCAAGATCGTCGCGATCGGCGCGAGTTTCACCGTCACCTGGCTGTTGCGCAAGCGGGTCGTCTTCCAGTGAGGGCCATGCAGGCCGGCGCTCCTATGGGCGAGCGCCGCGCGGCGACGCCGGTTCTCGGCGTTGTCCTGATCTGGCTGGCCACGGCCTTGCTCATGCTGCTGGCAACCGGCGGCAAGATCGGCCCGGCGGCCTTTCTCGACGGCGATGATGCTTTGCGGCTGCAGCAGGTGCGAGACTTGCTGGCCGGACAGGGCTGGTTCGACCTTCACCAATACCGCATCGCACCGCCGGACGGTGTGGCCATGCACTGGACCCGCGTAGTCGACTTGCCGATTGCAGCGGTCATCCTGATTTTGCGTCCACTGCTGGGGCAATTCCAGGCAGAAGTGGTAGCAATGACGCTGATTCCACTGCTCGGGCTGCTATCGGCCATGCTGCTTTCGGCCAGGCTCGCCGCGCGCCAGTTCGGTGCCAGTGCGGGCTTGATTGCAGCCCTGATGGTGGTTGCAGCCATTCCCGCCTCATTCCGCATGATGCCGATGCGTATCGATCATCACGCGTGGCAGTTCGTCCTCGCCCTCGTCGCGCTCAATGGCATGGCGGCGCGCACGCCCAGAGTGGGCGGCGCCGTCGCCGGGCTGGCCTTGGCACTGGCGCTTGGCATATCGCTTGAATCGCTGCCGCTTGCGGTGATCTTTGCCGGGCTTTGCACACTGCGGCTGTGGCGCGGCCAGCGTGAGTGGCTGGGTGCATATATGGCTCCGCTCGCCCTTGCCAGCGCGGTGTTCCTGCTGTTTTCGCGCGGCTTTTCGGACCTTGCAGACCATTGCGACGCCTTGTCACCGGTTCACGTGATGGTCCTTCTTTGGGTGGCCGGCACCTGTGCGCTGATCCTGCCCCGCTTGCGTCACCGTCCGCCGGGGCTGAGCCTTGTCGCGCTGGGGGCCATTGGCGCGGGCGCCATCGCGATCATGGCGACGCGCGCGCCGCAGTGCCTCGGCTCCGATGCCTTCGCCGCGCTCGACCCGCTGGTGAAGCGCGTCTGGCTGGATTCGGTGGTCGAAGGCCTTCCGGTATGGCGCCAAGGCCTTGTGCTGGGCGCGACTATCATCCTGCTGCCGCTGTTCGGCTTCATCGCATGCGTCCGCCTGCGCCTTGCGGCGAACGATCAGGCGACGCGCGACTGGTGGACCGACATGGCGCTGCTGCTGGCAGGTGCCACTCTTGTCGGCCTACTTGTGGCGCGGGCGGCGGGCGTTTCCTGCCTCTTCGCAACCGTTCCGGCAGCATGGCAATTCCAGGGCCAAATGCAGGCATGGCGCGCCGACCGATTGGTCCTTCGCAGGCTGGCCCGCATTGCCTTGCTGATGGGCCTCGTCATGCCCGGTGCATTTGTCGGCATGGCTGGGAATGCGGTGCTGCGCAAACCCGCTCCGCCTCCCGCAAGTGCAATGTGCAAGCTGCCGGAGTTCCTGCCCGCGCTTGCCCGCCTGCCCGCGACGACTGTCCTGTCCGGTCTGGATCTCGGCCCGGCCATTCTGGTGACGACACCACACACCGTGGTGGCCACGGGTCACCACCGCGCCAGCGCCGCGATGCGTGACCTGCTTCTTGCCTTCCTCGGCCCGGACGCAGGCGCGCGGGCGATCATGGCGCGGCGCAGCGCGCGCGTGGTCGTGATCTGCGCCAAGGGTAGCGAGACCCGCCTCTACCGCCGCCTCGCGCCCAATGGCTTCATGGCGCATCTGGCAGATGGCAAGGCGCCGTCATGGCTCGAACCCCTGCCGCTTGCACCGCAAAGCGGGATCAGCGCGTGGGCTGTGCGTCCGCAACCAGCGCCGCGTAGCGCTCGGTAAACGGCGCCAGCCTGGTGCGGTAGGCGTCGGCCGCGCCGACTGCGCCAGTGTTGATCGGCTCGCGCACCTGCATCACGCTCGCGGTCGAAACGATGCGCTTGGTTTCGTGCGGGCGGAACACCTGCGGCTCCTCGGCCAATCCGCAATGCGCCAGAATGCGACGGATCTGTGGCTCGGGGTCCTGCACCAGCGACTGATAATCGACCACGAGAATGCGGTCGGGGAACATCGCGCTCCAGTGCCGGAACAGTTCGTCCTCCAGCGCAAAATGCGCGGCGATGTCCTCAAGATCCCAGCTCCAGTCGAGCCCGTGGATGAAGTAGGTGCGATAGGCCGACCATGCGCAATCGGCAGGGTCGCGGCGCATCCACACGACTTTTGCCTGAGGCAGCAGCGAGGCGATCAGGCCCATGAAGCGGCTGGTGTTGAGCGCCTTGTCGACAAAGCGGCCCTGCTTGCCAAAGCGCTCCTGCCCCAGATGAATGTATAGCGCCGCCAGATCGTCGGCTCGGCCACCAGCGTTGAGATAGCCGGCCAGCCCCTTGGCACCGGGCGATGGCAAGTCGCGGAGCAACACCGACATGCGGCCCAGTTCCTCGCCGCCAGCTACGGCGGAATGGCTGACAAGGATCTGCTCGACCAGGGTCGTCCCCGAGCGCGGCAGGCCGGTGACGAAGATCGGCGTGTCGGTCTGGATCGTCACTCGCGCGTTCACGCTTTCGACGAAGGCGCGGTCAAAGCCGTCGCGGCATTCGGCGGCATCGCTCGCGTCGGTGGCCGCATCATAGGGACGCCAGCCTTTGACGAGGTCCGCGCCCGCGGCAAAGTGGCGGAAGGCGGCGTCCGGTTCCTTGCGGTCAAAATGCACGCGCCCGGCGGCGTAATGATAATGCGCGCGTTCGAGCGCGGGTGCGCCTTCCATCGCAGGCTCTGCCGCGATGATCCGGTCGCCGATGGCGTCACCCGCCTTGCGCTTGCGCGCGGCCGCCAGCGACAGCATCGCTTGCCCAAGCTGCGGCTCTGAATCGAGCGCGGCGAGCAAGCTGCGTTCGGCCTCTTCCACATCGCCCAGATTTACTGCGATGGTCCCGCGAATGTATTGGTGGCCCGATACTGTCGGCACGCCGAACGGCACTTCGCCCATCAGCTTCCACGCTTGTTCAAGATTGCCGGTCTGCGCCAGCATCGCGGCCTGCAGGAACCGCGCGTGCGGATCGCTGGCGCGGTGGTGGGCATAGCGTTCCATGGCGAGATGCGCGCCGCTGTATTCGCCATTGGTCTGCATCACCTTGGCAATCGACTGCCAGCGGTCGCCCAGCGCGGGATTGCCTTCGATCAGGGCAAAGGCGGCGGCGTTGGCCGCGCGGCGGTTGCCGCTTTCAAGCGCGGCGACGAAGGCCCGCAGCTGGGTAATCGCCTGATCTTCGGTCATGGTCATTTGCCTGAATTGCGGGAATTGAACGGGTTTATGGCGGGGCGGGTGCAGCGCTGCAAGCCCACCCCCAACCCCTCCCGCAAGCGGGAGGGGGGAAGGAGGGAAAGCCCCTCTCGCTTGCGGGCGGGGAGCGAGACGTGCGGCTCCGCACGAGACGTTAGTCGCAGTGGGGTGGGCAGCAACGCCGCGTTTGGGGACACCCAACGAAAAAGGGGCGCCCCGAAGGACGCCCCCAATCCTGTTCGGCCCAATCCTGTCCGGATGGACCGCCTGCCATTACTGGCCGACGTTTTCACCGAAACGCATGGTCCAGGTGAAGCGCACAGCGCGCGGAGCCTGGTAGCCCGTGGGGAGACGGTAGTCGGAGCGCAGGGCACCCGAGTCGGTTTCACCGAATTCCACGAAGTCGGTCTTCGACTTCGAGTTGAACACGTTGAACACGTCGACGCGGAAGCTCGAACCCGGAAGATCGTCACCCAGATTGAAGTTGAAGCCCAGATCGAGGTTGGTCGACCAGTCGCTCTTGAACGCCGAGCCGCGTGGCACCAGCGTGCTGTTGGCCGAACCGCCGTTGCCAGCCGGGTTGGCGCAGAAGAACGACGCCGCGCCGTAGCCCTGTGCAAAGACGTCCGTCGGGTGGACGCCGATGCAGCTGAAGCTGCGTGGCGACTGGACCGTCAGGTTGGCGCCAATGCGCAGGAAGTCCCAAGGCTGGAGCGAACCGAAGAACTTGAAGGTATGTTCGCGGTTGTTGGCGAGCGTACCGAACGAGCCATCGCTCAGGCCGGGCTGGTCGAAGTCCTGAGTCAGGCCAGCGTCGTCCTGGTTGTTGTCCGACTTGACCGAACCTTCGTAGTTACCGCGAAGCTTCTGGTAGGTGTAGCTGAAGTCGAAGCCCCAGACGCCGTTGAAAGCCTTTGCTGCGGTGAACTCGATCGAGTCGTACTTGCGGATCGGCTTCGGATAGCCGAGGTCGGCGGCCGAAAGCGTCACCACGTCGGTGGTGCCGGGGATCGTCGGATCGCCATCGAGACGGACGGTGATCGGCTCGCCGGGGTTGGCCAGCACGTACTGGTGGAAGCCCGACCAGATTGGGCTGCCCGACGACGTTGCGCAGCTCAGACCCTTGCTGGCGCAGTACTTGTTGACTGCTGCGTCGATTGCGACGTCTTCCAGCGTCTGCTTCAGACGACGGTTGATGTAACGCAGACCGAAGGTCCAGTCGTCCATGCGGTGGGTGATGCCGAAGATCATCTCGTCCTGATACATCGGCTTCAGGTTCTGCGAGACGAGCGTGTCGGTTGCACCGGCAACACCGTCCGAGAAGACCGTGCGGCACTTTGAACCAGCGCCCGGACCGAAGTTGGGGCAGTTCAGGGTGTTCTGACCCGTCAGTGCGCCGAGAACCGGTGCGCCCGAAGCGTCGAACTGCTGGCCGATCGGGATACCGCGCGAGTCGTAGTTTCCGCCAACCACGCCCGGAGCATAGCCGAAGCGCTGCTCGTAGAACGTCTCTGCACCGCCGAGACGGATGTTGGTGTTGGTAGCGACCGGCAGGAAGTAACGGCCCCAGAACGCGTTGATCTTGGTCAGCTTGTCGCCGAACACGTCGAACGAAGCGCCGAGACGCGGAGCCCACTGGTTCTTGATGTCGACATACTTGGCGCCGGTGATCGAGAAGTTCTCGAAGCGGTCGTTACGTACGCCGAGCTGCAGGTTGAGACGATCGTTGAGAAGGTCCCAGCTGTCCTGCGCATAGAACGCGGTCTGGCGGGTCTTGAAGAAGCCTTCGTTCAGGTACGTGCGGGTGCGGATGTAGTTCGAGGTGAAGCGATAGATCCGGTCGCCGGTGTAGAAGGTGTCTTCGGTAACCGACAGGTCTTCACGGTCGAAGCCGAAGCGGAAGTGATGCGAACCAAGCAGGTTCACATAAAGATCCGCATCGAGACGCATGACCTTGCGCAAGTCGCGGCCGTCGGTCGGAGCGAGCGGAACACCGGCAATCGTGTTGAGAACCGTGGTCTTGGCGCCGTTCGCATCATAGGCAAGCTGCGTCTGCACAATCGGACCGGCAAGCGCGCCACCGGCGACGACGTCGCTGCGGGTGTAGCGGTTTTCACCGTAGGCGCCCGACAGCGTGAAGAAGTCGGTGAACTGGCCGGTGTACTGGACGATCCAGTTCTTGCCGCCGATCTTGTTTGTTTCGCGGCCTTCCTTGGTGTTGCCCGTAAGGGTGCCAAGACGATCATTACCGAGACCATCGATGTTGTAGTAGTCGTAGTTGACGGTGCGTTCGTCGGACCAGAAGGTGCCTTCGATGCGGTGACCGTCGAACGGGATGAAGTCCACCTTGCCGCCGTAGAACGGGGTGTTGGTGTGCGAGCGAGTACGATAGCCGGTCGACGGCGAAGTGTCTTCCTGCACGCGGTAGCGCGGGGTGAACAGGCAGTAGAAGAACAGGCGATCCTTGATCAGCGGACCCGAGAGGTAGAAGTTGGCTTCAACCGATTCGCGGTAGTCCTTGTCGTTGCGCGACTTCAGCGTGCCCGTTGCATCCTGGAAGGTGTTCGGTGCATCCGAGGTGAGCGCGTCTGGCTGATACGAGATCACCGCGCCGTACTGGAAGTTGTTCGAACCCGACTTGGTAACCGCCGAGGTCACGCCGCCGAGCGCACGACCGTATTCGGCCGACCAGCCGCCGGTCTTGACGTCGAACGTACGATAGAACTCGAAGGGAACGATGTTGTTGCCGACGAAGGTACGGAAGTTGGTCGTGTTCAGACCGTTCACGTAGTAGCTGTTTTCAGCGATCGAGGCACCGCCGAAGCTGACGCAGTCAGGGCAATCGGCGAACTGGCCGTCACCTGCGTTGGTGCCGGGAGCGAGCAGGATCAGGGCCGACTGCGAGCGGGCGACCGGGATGCTGTCGGCAAGCTTGCTGACGTCGAGCGAGATGCCCGAAGTGGTCTGCGCGAAGTCGTTGGTCTTCACGCGCGTGCCGGTAACGACGATCGCATCGCCGGCAGCGGCTTCGCCCGTCGAATAACGGTAGGAGTTGTTCGCACCGGCGACGACGCTGGCGGCGTTATCCTGGACGACAACGGCGCCGCCGACCGTCACGGTGACCGAGTAAGAACCGGTCGGCAGTGCAGTCGCGCGGAACTGGCCGCTCGAATCGGTGGTGACAGTGTTGGTAAAGCCCTGTTCGTTCGAACGGATCTTCACTTCGGCTCCAGCGACGGGAGCGCCGCTTGCGTCGAGAACTTCACCGACGAGGTTACCACGGGTATAGTCCTGCGCCATGGCCGGCGCGACGAAGGCGGCCGATGCAGTAAGGCCCGCTACGACCAGCGCCAGCGGCGCGGCGCTCGCACGGAGCGCAGAAAAAGTTTTGATGTTCACGTTGTCCAGTCCCTTTTGTCCTGTCCGCCTGCGCCCCAAGGAAAACTGGGTGCAGGCACTTTCCCGACCGCCCCAACCACTGCCGCGAATGCGGTTCAGCCCCTGTGCGAACGGGAAAAGATGTGTCTGTTTGGCGGAAAGGGAGGGTCTCTTACAAACACGAATGACAGTGGCGAAATGAATCCGCAACGTGTGTATCAAAACTGCCACACCGCCCTTGGGACAGGTCATGAGGCCAGCGTTTACTGGACTTTAAGAGTGGTGCACGGAAATTACACTTAACTACGGTTCACTTGCCATTAATTTCAACAGAGACGGTTTCTGGCGAAACAACCGTTGAAAATGAACGTTCAACGGGTTGCCGTTGATACCATGTCGCGCAGCAGCAGAATTGGGTCGAGACGGCTGTCCCGCCATTTTATCGACCAGTGGAGATGGGGTCCCGTCGCCCTTCCGGTATGGCCGATGCGGCCAATCGGCTGTCCCTGACGCACGGCGTCGCCTTCTTTGACCACAAGCGCCGAGCTGTGCAGGAACGCGCTGTTGAGGCCCATGCCGTGATCCAGCATCAGCAAGCGGCCCTCCAGACTGAACGGAGAATCCGCTGCCAGGATCACCACGCCATCCGCCGGGGCCACATATGTCGTGCCTTCGCCGCCAGCGATGTCGAGGCCGGAATGGTAGGCCGAAGGCTCGCCCTTGTAGACGCGCTGCGATCCGAAGCGACCCGAGAAGCGGCCGGGGGCTGGGCGGAGGAAGTCCTGCCGCCAACCGTCTGCGCCGCTGTCGATCGCGCGCGCGGCATTGATGCGCACCAGTTCGGCCTTGCGCAGGCGCAAATAATCTTCGTCTGCAATGCCGCCTGGTTTGCGGGCAACATTGATGTGTTCGATGGCCCAGGCGCGGGGCCTGATATCCAGCGGCAAGGCGAAGGTCGCACCGTCGCCGAGAATCGCCAGCAGTTGCGCCGTGGGGGGTGCATCGCGGTCAAAGGCCACGAGAAACGCGCCGTCAGCCGCGAGCGGCACCGGCTTGCCGTCCAGCGCCAAGGCGCGCGTGCCGGGCTGAACCCGCCCGCGCAGCCATCCGCCCTGCGTCAGTTGCCCGCCAGCATCGACCTTGATCGGCGCCAGCGGTGTATTGCCGATAGACAGGGCTGCAAGTGCTGCGCCGCTGCCTTGCAGGAACCCGCGCCGATCGATCATTGCTCCTCGAGGTGCCGCCGCACCGAGATTTCGCAAGTGGCATAGGCCTCCTGCCGCTCCGCACACCAATAGCGCAGCATGTCCAGCGGGATCTCCGCGCCCGATACCGCGCAGACGACGTGGTCGCCTGCAGACAGCTGGCGGAAGCCGCCGGGAAGGTAGTGAAGGCGCGCAAGGCGGCCGGATTGGGACATCAACATCGGGCCAATGTAGCGACTGCGGCGCCTTAGAACAATTCCTGCTGGCCCGCTGGGCTTGCAGGCTGTCGCGGCTTGGGCGCGGGACGCGGCGGCGCGGGCACTACGGCCGTGCTGACATCCAGCGTGCCATCGGCAAACTTGAGCGTCAGCGCGACGCGATCCTCGGCTGTCGCCCGGTCCTTCACAAGATGCCCGTCGCGGTCGGTCACCAGCACATACCCACGCTGCAGCGGCGCTTCCGGATTGAGCGACAGGCGCAACCGATCAAGCGCATCGACCTTGCCGCGCGCGTTTTCAATCCGCTGGAGCAGCGTTTCGGGCCGCAGGCGCTGTGCCGCCAGCCGTTCGCGCTCACGCCCGACGCGCGCGGTCAGCAGGGCCGGGCGCAGGGCCCCGGCATGGCGTGCGAGCAATGATCCGGCTATTTCGGTGCGGTGGAGCAAGGCGCGGCGCAAGCGTTCACCCAGATCGTCCACCCGCTGCGCCTGCCCCTGCAGCAGCGCCTGCGGTTGCGGGAGGCGCTGGCTGCGGGCTTCGAGGCGCTCGCGTGCCTGCGACAATTGGCGGCCCAGTGCCCGGCGCTGGCGAGCGTTGAGATCGGCGACAAACGCGGCAAGTTCTGCCTGCACCGGCACGGCCAGTTCGGCGGCGGCTGTCGGCGTGGGTGCCCGCAGATCGGCGGCGAAATCACACAGCGTGGTGTCAGTCTCGTGGCCCACCGCGCTGATGATCGGGATCGTGCACTCGGCTACCGCGCGAACTACGTCCTCTTCGTTGAAGCACCACAGGTCCTCGATCGAACCGCCACCACGCGCGACGATTACCAGATCGGGGCGCGGGATCGGTCCGCCTTCGGGAAGGGCCGAAAACCCGCGCACGGCATTGGCCACTTGCGCGCCCGCGCCCTGGCCCTGCACCAGCACCGGCCAGACAATCACGCGGGAGGGGAAGCGGTCGCTGAGGCGGTGGAGAATGTCGCGGATCACCGCGCCGGTGGGCGATGTCACCACGCCGATCACCCTTGGCAGGAACGGCAGCGGCTTCTTGCGCGCGGGGTCGAACAACCCCTCGCCCTCAAGTCGTGCCTTGAGCTTGGCGAGCAGTGCCAGCAGTGCGCCTTCGCCCGCAATCTCCATGCGGTCGATCACGATCTGGTAGTTCGACCGCCCCGGATAGGTGGTCAGCTTGCCCGTGGCGATCACCTCGGTGCCGTCTTCCGGGCGGAAGCTGAGCTTCTGAACACCGCCGCGCCACATCACCCCATCAAGCTTGGCGCCTTCGTCCTTGAGGCTGAGGTAAAGGTGGCCAGAAGCCGCGCGTTTCACCCCAGAAAGCTCGCCGCGCACGCGCACGAAGCCGAAGCGATCCTCGACCGTGCGCTTGAGCAGCGCGGAAATCTCGGAGATCGAAAGGGCCGGAGCGTTGTCGCCAGCCGATTCCCTCGCTAGGAGCCCGCCCGTATCGTTGTTTTCGTCGTCATAGGGCGCGGAAGGGAAAGCCATGAATATCCTGCTGCTGGGATCGGGTGGGCGCGAACACGCCCTGAGCTGGAAACTGGCCCAATCGCCGCTGCTGGACAAGCTTTATGGCGCACCCGGCAATCCTGGCATCGCCGATCACGCGCAGATCGTCGGCCTCGACCTGACCGACCATGCGGCAGTTGTCACGTTCTGCGAAGGCCACCGCATCGGCCTCGTCGTGGTCGGCCCCGAAGCACCGCTGGTTGACGGGCTCTCCGATTCGCTGCGCACGGCGGGCTTCTCCGTGTTCGGTCCGAGCCGTGTTGCGGCCCAGCTCGAAGGCTCAAAGGGCTTCACCAAGGACCTGTGCACCCGGGCGAACATTCCCACTGCTGGCTATGTCCGCGCCAGCTCGCTCCAGGAAGCGCGCGCCACGCTTGCCCGGTTCGGCGCGCCAGTGGTGATCAAGGCCGATGGTCTTGCTGCCGGCAAGGGCGTCGTCGTGGCGATGACCATGGCCGAGGCCGAAGCTGCCGTGGACGACATGTTCGACGGCGCTTTCGGCGCGGCGGGCGCGGAAGTGGTGATCGAGGAATTCATGACTGGCGAGGAAGCCAGCTTCTTCGCGCTCACCGATGGCGCAACAATCGTACCGTTCGGATCGGCGCAGGACCACAAGCGTGTGGGCGATGGCGATACCGGCCCCAACACCGGCGGCATGGGCGCTTACAGCCCGGCGCGCGTGCTGACCCCCGAACTCGAGGCCGAGACACTGGCCCGGATCATAGGCCCCACAGTGAAGACCATGGCCGACGAAGGCATGCCTTATTCAGGCGTGCTCTATGCCGGCCTGATGCTCACAGAGCAGGGTCCGAAGCTGATCGAATACAACGCCCGGTTCGGCGATCCCGAATGCCAGGTGTTGTTGATGCGTTTTGAAGGTGACCTCGTTGAACTGCTGCTGGCTTGTGCCGACAACAAGCTGTCGAGCATCGAGCCGCCACGCTTTTCTGCCGACGTGGCGATGACCGTGGTCATGGCCGCCGAGGGCTATCCCGGCACGCCCAAGAAGGGTGGGCGCATCGATCATATACCGGCCGCCGAAGTTGGCGGCGCCAAGGTCTTCCACGCGGGGACCACGCTTTCGGGCGATGGCATTCTGTCGGCCAGTGGCGGGCGCGTGCTCAACGTGACGGCCAAAGGCCCCACGGTTAAGGCGGCGCGCGATACGGCCTATGCCGCAGTGGATGCGATCAGCTTTCCCGAAGGCTTCTGCCGCCGCGACATCGGCTGGCGCGAGATCGAGCGGGAAGAGTCGCAAGGCTGAGCCGGCTGGCATAGTGCGGGGTTGACCACACGGGCCGGAAACGCTCAACCTGGCTGCAGACAGCGCAAGACAATGCGCGTTACCGGGAGCCTGAGAGCCATGAAACGCCGCAATTTTCTTGCCGCTGCGGGCACGGCAGCGCTGATGGGCTGCGCCATGCCGGGCAGGCAGCCATTCGCCGCAGCAACCGGGCGGAAGTTCGGCATCCAGCTGTGGTCGGTCGCCAAGATGCTGAGCGACGATTTCGAAGGCACCATCGCGATGCTGGCCGGGCTCGGCTACCGCGAGCTGGAACTCTATGGCCCCTATACTTTCAGCGACCCCCGTCAGATCGAAGGCTGGAAAAAGACCGCGCAGATAGTGGGTTTTTCGGGCAGCGGCTTCTTCGGTCTGTCCACCGAACGGGTGAAGGCGGTGCTGGCCAGCCACGGCCTGACCGTGCCGTCGATGCACACCGACCTGTTCACGCTGCAGACGCGGATGGGCGAGCTTGCCGACACGGCGCGTGCGCTCGGAGCAACCTATGTGACGCTGCCCAGCCTTCCGGCAGACAAGCGCGCCACATTTGACGACTACACGCGTGCCGCCGATCTGTTCAATGCCATCGGCCGGGATGCCAGTCGCCACGGCGTGCGCTTCGCCTATCACAACCACGGCTACGGCCTCGCGCCAGTGAACGGCAAAGTGCCGCTCGACACCTTGCTGGACGCGACCGACCCGGCGCACGTGTTCCTTGAAATGGACACGTACTGGACCACTGCGGGCGGGGCCGATCCCAAGGATTATCTGGCGCGGTACAAGGGCCGCTACCGGATGGTCCACCTCAAGGACATGAAGGGGCAGCACCGCTTTGCTGGCGACGGCGGCGCGCCTGCCGACTGGATCGCGATGTTCCCCTATCTCACCTATCTCGGCGACGGATCGCTCGACATGGCCGGGATCATCGCCGCTGCAAAGGAATCCGGCGTCGAGCACTTCTTCGTCGAGCAGGACCGCGCCGATGACCTGATGGCGGCAATCGCCGGAAGCGCCAGCTACATGAAAAAGCTGGGTTTCAACTAAGCAGCGCAATTGCCTCGGCCTCGCCGATCACTTCGGCATATTTCGCCTGAAGATCGAACAGGTTGGCATCGTGCGGGGCCAGATGGCGGTCGCCGCAGGCATCGCTTACGACAAACGGCAGGAACCCGTGTTGGCAGGCATCCAGAGCGGTCGCGCGGATGCAGCCCGATGTCGAAGTGCCGCAGACCAGCAGCGTATCGACCTTGAGCGCGGTCAGCGTAGCTGCAAGGTGGGTGGCAAAGAAAGCAGAGGCATAGCGTTTGGTGATGACGATATCGCCGTCCTGCGGCGACAGCACGGCCGGAAACGCCCCCAGCGGCGAGCCCTTCTCGAACACCTTGAGCGCCGGCACTTTGCGGTAGAACACCCCGCCGTCCGCTCCGCCCGGCTGGTATTCGACATTGGTGAAGATGATCGGAATGCCCGCCGCGCGCGCTGCCGCCGCCAGCCGCACCGCACTTTCGAGCGCATCGTCTATGCCTGCAAAGAGCGGCGAGGTAGGCTGGAGATAGGCCTCGACCAGATCGACGATGATCAGTGCGGGGCGATCCCCGAACGGCAGGTGCCCATCGAAGGCCCCTGCATAATTCGCCGCCAGATCGCCGCCCTCTTCCGCCATCAGATTGCGCCTTGTTCAGCCAGCTTCGCCAGATCGGCCTCCCCGAGGCCAAGCAGTTCGCCATAGACCTCGGCATTGTGCTGGCCAACGATGGATGGCGCAGCGCGGCGCACCGAACCCGGCGTTGCCGAAAGACGCGGAAAGCTCGACTGCATCTTGAGCGGCCCGAAGCGCTCGGTCTCGACCTCGATGATCGCTTCGCGTGCCTTGAAGTGCGGGTCGTCCAGCATGTCGGGCGCGCGGTAGACGCGGCCTGCCGGGATCGAATGTTCGATCATCAGCGCGTCGACTTCGTCCATGGTGTGGGTGCGCGTCCAGTCGTTGATCAGTGCGTCCAGTTCGTCCTGATTCTGCCCTCGTGCAAGGTGCGTGGCATAGCGCGGATCGTCGCCGAGTTCGGGCTGGCCCATCGCGGTCGCCAGTCGCTTCCACAACGAATCCTTGTTCGCCCCGATCATGAACTCGCCGTCCTCGCACGAATAGACGTTGGACGGCGCGATGCCCTTGAGAACCGAACCCGAACGTTCGCGGATATAGCCGGTGCGATCATATTCGGGCACCAACCCTTCCATCACCTGCAGCACCGATTCATAGAGAGCGGCATCGATCACCTGTCCCCGGCCCGTCCGGTCGCGCTCATGCAACGCCGCCAGCACGCCCATGCAACCGTACGTCGCGGTCAAGGTATCGCCGATGGAGATACCCATGCGGCTCGGCGGGCGATCCGGCTCGCCCACGATATAGCGCCAGCCTCCCATCGCCTCGCCGATGCCGCCGAAGCCTGCACGGTTCGAATAAGGCCCGGTCTGGCCATAGCCAGACATCCGCGCGATGATCAGGCCGGGCTTTTCGGCCAGCAGCACGTCGGGTCCCAAGCCCCACTTTTCCATCGTGCCAGGCTTGAAGTTCTCGACCAGCACATCGGCATGGGCGATCAACTGCTTCACCAGCGCCTGGCCTGCAGGAATGCGCAAGTTGGCACTGACCGAGCGTTTGTTGCGCGCGATCACTTCCCATTGCACCTTTTCCGCGCCTTGCCCCCATTCGCGCATGGGATCGCCGGTCACCGGCGGCTCGACCTTGATCACATCGGCGCCCATGTCGCCCAGCAACTGTCCGCAGAAAGGGCCTGCGAGAAGCTGGCCAAGTTCGACCACGCGAATGTCGCGCAATGGTCCCGGGTTTGCGCAGGGGTTGGTCGTGGTCATGGTCACTCCGCCGCCTCCAGCAGCGGCCATTCGGGTTGGATCGGTGCCGGAAGGCCCGTTTCGGCCTGACAATTGGCGCGCAGCGCGTCAATGCCGGGACCGTAGTTGAATAGCGGCAAGTCACCGCGCGAGGCGCGCAGCCCGGTGCGCAAAGTCTCGGTGGCGACAGTATCAACCACGCCACCGGCGTCGGCGACCACGCCATAGGCTCGCGCGCCGTCTGCCGTGACGAGGCCTTGCGTGATCTCCTTGCCCACCAGAGCAGGATCACGATCCAGCGGATCGCCCCAACCACCGCCGCCCCAGGTAATGAAGTGCAGCTGGTCGCCCGCCTCGACGTCGAGGTCCTCCACCTTGTTGCCGACGACAGTCTGTGTTCCGTCCACCTTTTCAAGGATCTTGCGCGCCCTTGCCCCAGGCTCGCCGCCGTTGACGCCCCATGGCGGCACGAACCAGCGGTCGTCATGGATGGCAATCGTGCCTTTCGAGAGGAAGCGATAGGTCATGCGGATGCCGTTGCCGCCGCGGTGCAGACCCGCGCCGCCCGAATCGGGTTCACATTCGTAACGTTCGATCACCATCGGGAAGTAGCGTTCGAGGAACTCGTTGGGCACGTTGGTGAAGCCCGGCCACAGCGAGTGGCCATCAGGGCCATCGCCCATCGGACGACCCGGAATACCGCCGAAACCGATCTGGAACAGCTGGAACCACTCGGCCTTTTTGCCGGGCCGTTCGTCATTGCCCGAATAGAACAGGTGCGGGCTGGACGAGAAACCGGCCGCGTTGAGGAATTCCGGGGTCTTCTGCCCCAGCAATCCGCCCAGAATATCGAAGATGCGGCCCAGCGCATGGGTGCGGCCCGAGAGCGCGGCGGGGAACCTGGGTTTCAGCAGCGAACCTTCGGGAATGCGCACGTCGATCAGATCGTAGAACCCGTCGTTGAACAGGATCTGCGGATCGAACACCATGATCATGTAAATGCCGAAGAACATCTTGAACATGTTCTCGTTGAGCAGGAAGTTGATCGAGGCGACCGACTGCGGATCGGTGCCCGCAAAATCGAGCACCACGCGCCCGTCCTCGCGCCACATCGTGCATTTGATCTTGTAGGGGCCGAAGCCCATGCCATCGTCGCAGATATAGTCCTCGAAGCTCACCGGCTCTTCGGCAATCGCCATGCCGATCAGCGCCTTCATCGCGCGGTGATTGCGCGCCAGCAGTTCCTGCGTGGCCGAGACATAAACATCGTCGCCGAACCGCTCGGCCATTTCCACCACGCGGCGCGCGGCGACGCGGCAGGCGGCGATCAGGGCATTGAGATCGGCCGCGCACCAGTCCGGTTTGCGCGTCTGGTGCATGACGAGGCGCACGAGGTCTTCGTTGTATTCCCCGCGCTTCCATATCTTTACCGGCGGAATGCGCACGCCTTCTTCGAAGATCGAATGGGCGTTGATCGGCATCGAGCCGACGACCTTGCCGCCGATGTCGGACTGGTGCCCGAACATCGATGTGTAGGCGATCAGCCGCCCGTCCTTGAACACCGGCAGCAGCACCAGCCAGTCATTCGAATGGCTCACTGCGCCGCCGACCGAATAGGGATCGGACAGGAAGATCATGTCGCCATCTTCGAGTGTACCGGCAAAGTTATCGAGGAAGCCGCCGATGAAGCTGCCGAACTGGCCGACGATCATCTTGCCGGTGTGATCGGCGATCAGCGGGAAGGCGTCGCCCTGTTCGCGGATGCCAGGAGACATTGCGGTGCGGACGAGAGTGGCGTCCATCTCGATCCGCGCATTGCGCAGCGCGTTCTCGATAATGTCGAGAGTGACCGGATCGATGGCAATGCGGTTGAACGCGGTGTCATTGGTCTGGACGATGGTTGCGGGCATGGCTGGTGCTCCCTCAGGCCAGATTGATCAGGATGTTGCCGACCTTGTCGACAGTGCCGGTACAGCCGCTTTCGATCAGCGTGGTTGAATCCATTTCGCAGACGATGGCCGGGCCGGGGATCACGTCGCCCGCTCGCAGCAGCGCTCGGTCATAGATGACGGCGGCCTGTTCGCGCCCGTCCATCCACAGCACGTGGTCGCGCATCTTGGCGGCAATCGGGTTGCTGTCGCCCTGCTCCAGTTCGGCTGCGGGCAGGTCGAGCGCACGGCCCATGGCGACCGCGCGCAAGTTCACGATCTCGTGCGGGGTGTCCATGTTGAAGGTAAACAGGCGTTTGTGCTCGGCGTCGAAGCGGGCAAGGATTCCGGCCACGCCGTCGGCGGTCAGCACATGGGGTGTGATCGTCAGCGGCACTTCGAACGCTTGTCCGGCATAGCGCACGTCGACTTCAAAGGCAGTTGAGATCTCGTCCTCGGGCACGCCATCCGCCAGAAGATCGGCGCGGGTTTGCGCGGCCATTTCGTCCAGGATGGCAATCAGGTCGGCCGCCTCGGTTTGCGTCGCAAGGCGGCTGAACGAACGCGCGGTTTCGGTACGCATCCGCGTCGTCGCATCGCCCAGAGCGCACAGCACGCCGGGCGAAACCGGCGATATGGCGGGCCATGAGCCCATCAGTCGCGCCACGGCGTTCACATGCAGCGGCCCTGCCCCGCCAAAGCCCATAAGCGCGAAATCGCGAGGATCGTAGCCCTGCTGGACCGAAATCATGCGTAGCGCGCCGAACATGTTCTCGTTGACGATATCGATGATCCCGCGCGCGGCGGCCATCAGATCGATCCCGAGCGCATCGGCGATGGTCTGCACCGCCTCCTTCGCGCCTTCACGATCCAGATTGAACGTGCCGCCGAGGAGGTTCTCGGGAAGGTAGCCGAGCACCACATTGGCGTCGGTTACCGTGGGCAGTGTGCCACCTTTTCCATAGGCGACCGGCCCCGGCACTGCTCCTGCACTCTGCGGCCCGACCCGAAGGGCTCTTGTCAGCTCAGGAACATAAGCAATCGATCCGCCGCCTGCGCCCACGGTCTTCACGTCGAGCGCCGAGGCGCGGACGGAGAGGTGGCCGACTTCGGTGGTGCGTTGGCGGCGGGCCTCGAGGTTCTCGATCAGGGCAACGTCGGTGGAAGTGCCGCCGACGTCCAGCGTCAGGATATTGCGGATACCCGCATTGCGACCCACCCAGATCGCCCCGGTCACGCCACCTGCAGGCCCGGACATCAGGATGTTGACCGGGTGCTCCTCGGCCTTCTGCGCGCTCATCAAGCCGCCATCAGAGCGCAGCAGCGAGAGTTTCCCGGTCATCCCTGCATCGCCCAGCCGCGAGCGCAAGTTCGCCACATACTTCCCCACGATCGGGCGGACCGCCGCGTTGGCGACTGTCGTCAGGGTGCGCTCGTACTCCTGCATTTCTGGCAGAACTTCGTGGGATAGCGATACCGGCACACCCGGCATGATCTCGCCAGCAAGCTGGCCAACGCGCTGCTCGTGCGCGCCATTGGTATAGGCGTTGATCAAGCTTACCGTGATTGCCTCGACGCCATTGGCCTTGAGCGCGGACAGCTGCGTGCGGATATCGGCATCGTCGATGGGACGCAGTTCGTTGCCTTCGGCGTCCATGCGGCCCCGGATGGTGACCGTGTCCTCCAGAGCGGCCAGCGGCTGCGGCTTTGGCCAGATGATCCACCCGGCCAGCCCGCCCGGCACGAAGCTGCGCGCGATCTGCATGATGTGGCGATAGCCCTCGGTTGCCACGAGGCCGACCTTGGCGCCCTTGCCTTCAAGCACAGCATTGGTTGCCACGGTGGTGCCGTGGAGAAAATAGTCAATGTCCGACGCGGCTATCCCCGCCTTGGCGCAGATCGCTGTCACCCCGTTCAGGATTCCCTCGGAGCTGTCGTGCGGAGTGGACGGGGTCTTGTGCCGCCAAAACGCGCTCGATCCGGTGTCGAACAGCAGGAGGTCGGTGAAAGTGCCGCCGACATCGACGCCAAGGCGATAGCCCATCGTGGTGTTACTCCTGCGAAATCTTGGGGAAGGCGGGCGCTTGCGCCACCATTCCAGGAAGGTTGCGGCCCATAACGCCTGCCAGCCAGTGGTTGGCCTCGATCAGTTTTGAAAGGTCCATGCCTGTCGCGGCACCAGCGCGGTGCAGCATGTAGATTACATCCTCGCTCGCCACGTTGCCCGCAGCCCCCGGCGCGAACGGACAGCCGCCGAGCCCGCCCAGCGCCGCATCGACGACGCTCGCCCCTGCCTCGACTGCCGCCCAGACGTTGGCGAGTCCGGTGCCGCGCGTGTTGTGGAAGTGTACGCGCACCGGCAGGGGCGCAATGGCCGCAACAACGCGGGCGACAAGCCGCGAAACATGGGCCGGATCTGCCACGCCTATGGTGTCGGCAAGCGCCACTTCGATGGGACCGGCCTCGGCCAAAGCCACTGCCATCGCTACGACACGGTCCTCGCCGACCTCGCCTTCGAATGGACAGCCGAACGTGGCGGCGATGGTGGCCTGACCCTTCAGCCCTGCGTCCTGCGCCATGGCGATGATGGCCTTGGCCGCCGCGACTGATTCCTCGCTGGTCTGGCCCTGGTTGGCCATAGCGAAAGTATCGGTCGAAACGCATACCGCGCCAAGTTCGTGCAAGGCGCCGGTCGCAATGGCGCGCTCGGCTCCGCGAGGATTGAGTACAAGCCCGATATAGCTGACGCCTTGGGCGGCGGGCAGACCTGCGCAGACTTCTTCGGCATCGGCCATCTGCGGCACGCGCCTGGGATTGACGAAGCTCGTCACCTCGATCCGCCGCGCGCCCGCAGCGATGCTGCGCCGGATCAGTTCGAGCTTGTCCGCGGTCGATACGAGCGCCTTCTCGTTTTGCAGCCCGTCGCGGGGGCCGACCTCGACGAAGGATATCCGCCGACTCACGTCTGCACTCCGATCAGGAAGGGAAGCTGTTTCGGGTTCATTGCTCTCGCCAGTTGGTATTCAAAAATATATGTCGCCACCCATGATTTTTCCGAAACATGCCCAATAGTGCGGGAATTTATCGGCCTTGACCGGCTGGCTTTGTATACAATAAGCTGCACATGTCTCAAGCGTGCGTCAAGGGGGTCACAAGCGCCTGCCAGCGCACGCAGCCGGAATTTCGTCGTCACCATATCAACGTTATCGAACCAACAGGGAGGTTTGAGAATGCGTGCCAGCCGTTTGCTCGTTTCATCATCGGCGATGGGGCTTCTGCTCGCCGCCTCAGCTCCCGCCTTCGCGCAGGACGCAGCGCAAGATAGTGCCGTCTCCGATGAAGGCGGTGAAACCATCATCGTCACCGCCCGCCGCCAGAATGAACGGTTGCAGGACGTTCCTGCCTCGATCTCGGTGCTGACTGCCGCCGCGCTGCAGAACACCGGCGCGACCAAGGCCGAAGACTTCGCGCAGCTCACGCCGGGCGTTACCATCGTCACCGGCACCGCCGAGGCGGGCGACACCCAGATCAACATTCGCGGCATCAACGGTGCTCGCGACGCCGAAAGCTCGGTCGCGCTGGTCGTCGACGGCATCCTCAAGACCAACACCGCGCAGCTCAATCAGCCGCAGGGCACGCTGACGCAGGTTGAAATCCTCAAAGGCCCGCAGGGCGCGCTCTATGGCCGCAACGCCGCAGCAGGCGCGATCGTGCTGCAGACCCAGAAGCCGACCGATACGCTGACCGGCGGGATGCGCGCATCCTATGCCAACGAGGCCACTTACGAAGCGACCGCGCACATCGCCGGGCCATTGGGCGACAATGCCGGGTTCGTCCTGTCGGGCTATTACTTCACCACCGACGGCTTCTGGCGCAACACGTTCCTGAACAATTCCAAGACCGTGGATGACAAGAAGAACTGGGCGGTCGACGGGCGCTTCATGCTCGGACAGGGCACCTCGACCCAGCTTGATCTCAAGGCGCGCTATGCCGAATTTCACGGCGCATCACTGCCGTTCAACGCCAGTTTCCACCTCCCGCTGTTCGGCGGCGCGTTCTACGAGGACATCAACAAGCACCCCTTTGCCTTCTACAACAACATCCGCGCCACCAACGACCAGAAGAGCTTCGATGCCTCGGCCAAGCTCGATCACGAGTTTGCGGGTGGCATGAAGGTCGTCGCCTGGGCGCTCTATTCCGACGTTAAGCAGGACCTCGTCGCAGATGGCACCTCGGCCGATTTTGCGCGCTACATCGGCAGCGCCGATCCGGCGGTCGGTAGTTCGGTCGCCAGCTGCTTTTCCAGCACCGCCGCGCTCACCGGCTTCCCGGTCAACGCGCCCGGCTTCATCGGCCAGATCCCGGTCCCGTTCATCTTCGCGCCCGCTACCGGCTCAACTTTCGGACCCTACAGCCCGACGACATGCGACGGCACGCAGTACCAGTTGCGCCAGCAGAAGGACTTCAGCACCGAAGTCCGCCTGCTCTCCAACGATGACGGCCCGCTCACCTGGCAGCTTGGCGCTTACTTCCTGCATATCGACCGCAAGACCGGAGTCAGCCTGGGCGCGGACACCGGTCAGGGCGTGATCAAGCAGCTCTATAACGCGCCCAATAGCGCCAACCCGACCTCGCTGCTGCTGGCCGACAAGTTCCGGACCAATGTCTATGCGGCATTCGGCGCGACCGAGTGGAAACCGTCGGACGTGTTCACCGGCGGCATCGCGCTGCGCTATGACATCGAGGATCGTGCTTCCAGTTCGCTGGTGCCTAACGTTCTCGACCCCTTCACCGGCGGGCCGATCAATCCTGGCCTCGCGTTCGGCGCGTTCAAGCCGCAGAACGCCACGTTCAAGCAGCTTCAGCCCAAGGTGACGCTCAGCTTCCACCCGAGCAACGCGCTCAACATCTATGCCAACTGGGGCATCGGCTTCAAATCGGGCGGGTTCAACAACCAGGGCTCTTCAGCCGTGGTGAATGCGAACTTCAACCAGTTCATCAATGCGGGCGTCACCATCGATGACCAGTACCGCAAGGAAAAATCGAGCGCGTTCGAGGCCGGGATCAAGGGCGAGGTGGTGGACGGGCGCATCACTTATGACATCGCCGGGTACTACACCCGCGTGACCGACATGCAGTTCTTCGAATTTTTCGTCGGCAGCTTCGGCCTGCTCCGCGTGGTGTCGAACATCGACCGGGTGGACGTGAAGGGCGCCGAACTGAACCTCACCGGCAAGATCGTCGATGGGTGGAAAGTGTTCGGTTCGTTCAACGTGACCGACAGCGAAATCAAGAAGAACAGCTCGCGCCCTTACACCGTCGGCAACAAGTCGCCCTATACTGCCGACTGGACGATCAACCTTGGCAGCGAGATCACTGCGCCGCTATCAGACAGCGCCAAGCTGCTGTTCCGCGCCGACTACCGCATCACCGGGCCGACCTGGTTCCATTCGGTGCAGGATCAGGAGCGCCCCACACTGTTCTCGGGCCTCCTGCCGATCTCGGCGCTGGCGCTTCCAGGCTTCGTCGGCAACGCACGCTATGATGTGGCCAAGCGCGAGGCCTTCGGGGTGATGAACGTGCGTGCGGGCATCACGACCGACCGCTACCGCATCGCGGTGTTTGCCGACAACCTGTTCGACCGCAAGTTCATCGCCGAGGCCATTCCGGCGATCGAATTCGGCGGTTCGTTCATCACCCCGGGCGCGCGCCGCCTGATCGGGGTGGAAGTGGGCGCTTCGTTCTGACAACGTTGGTATAAGGGGGCGGGAGAGAGGCGGTTGGCGCCGCTTTCCCGCTTTCAAGGAGGGTCAGTGTCAAAAGCCTCGCAGGACGCCTATCGCAAGATCCGCTCCGGCATCCTTTCGGGCCATTTCCCTGCTGGCGGATTTGTTACCGAAGACGAATTCGCACAGTTCTGCGGCCTTTCGCGCACGCCGGTGCGCGAGGCGATAGCCGAACTCGTTTCGGAGATGCTGCTCCAGCGATCGGACACCAATCGCGTATTCGTGCCAGTCTGGTCGGACGAGGACGAGGAAGAACTGTTCACCCTGCGCGCCATGCTCGAAAGTCATTGCGCAGCCCGGGCCGCACGCCTGATCAGCGACGATCAGATTGCCGCGTTGCGCACGCACTGCGACTTCATCGACAAGGCCATCAGCCAGAACGGCGAGCCTGACGTCTCGGGCTTCGTCGAAGGCAACCGCCGGTTTCACGCCGTGATCCTCGCCGCCGCCCAGTCCGAACGGCTCGGGCAACTTCTCCGCTTCGTCGTCAGCCAGATCGTCGTGCATCGCACAGCCGAGCAATATTCGCGGGCCGACATGCAGCAGAGCCAGCGCGATCACCGCGATCTGGTCAGCGCCTTTGCCGTGCGCGACGAAGCGTGGGCAGGCGCCATCGCCAACACCCACATCCGCCGCGCAGCAAATGCCTACAAGACCAGCCGCGCAAGCTAGCTTCAGGCCCGCGCTTCACTAACCCCTGCGCTGTTGTGGCGCAGCGCCTTCAGCACAGTATCCACGATCTGCGGCGCATTGAGGCCGGCCTCGTCGTATTGCTTGTCAGGCGAATCATGGTCCTGGAACAGATCGGGCAGGCGCATCGTGCGGATCTTGAGGCCAGCATCGGTCAGGCCTTCGTCACTAGCCATGGTCAATACATGCGCGCCCAGACCCCCGATTGAGCCTTCTTCGACCGTGACGATCACTTCATGCGTGGCCATCAGGTGACGGATCAACGCCTCATCGAGCGGCTTGGCAAAACGCAAGTCGGCAACCGTGGTTGAAAGCCCCTTGGCCTCAAGCAGGTCCGCCGCTTTCAGCGCTTCGGCCAGACGCGTGCCGAGCGATAGCAGCGCCACCTTGCTGCCTTGCCGGACGATGCGGCCCTTGCCGATTTCCAGACGTTCAGGCGCAGCGGGCAGCGCCACCCCGGTACCGTTGCCGCGCGGATAGCGGAACGCAATCGGTCCACTGTCATGGAGCGCGGCAGTATAAGTCATGTGTACCAGTTCGGCCTCGTCAGCCGCAGCCATGACCACCATGTTGGGCAGCGTGGCGAGGTAGGTCACATCGAATGACCCTGCGTGCGTGGCGCCATCGGCACCGACCAGACCGGCGCGGTCGATTGCGAAACGAACGGGCAGGTTCTGGATCGCCACATCGTGCACGACCTGGTCGAACGCGCGCTGGAGGAAGGTCGAATAGATTGCGCAGAACGGGCGCATGCCTTCTGCCGCAAGGCCCGCTGCAAAGGTCACCGCGTGCTGTTCCGCAATGCCCACGTCGAACGTGCGCTCGGGGTGCGCCTTGGCGAACTTGTCGACGCCGGTACCGCTCGGCATGGCGGCGGTGATCGCACAAATGCGCGGATCACTCTCGGCAAGCGTGGCCAGCGTTTCGCCGAACACATTCTGATAGGCAGGCGCAGACGCCTTGGCCTTGACCTGCTCGCCGGTGATCACGTCGAACTTCTGCACGCCGTGATACTTGTCGGCAGCGGCCTCGGCCGGGCCATAGCCCTTGCCCTTTTGCGTGACCACATGGATCAGGCACGGGCCTTCAGCTGCGTCTCGGACGTTTTCGAGCACCGGGATCAGCTGGTCAATGTTGTGCCCGTCGATGGGGCCGACATAGTAGAAGCCCAGTTCCTCGAACAAAGTGCCGCCCATTGCCATGCCGCGCGCGAATTCATCGGTCTTTCGCGCCGCTTCATGCAAGGGGCGCGGCAACTTGCGCGACAGGCGCCGGGCAATGTCACGCAAGCTGAGGAACGGGCGCGACGATACGAGCCGCGCGAGATAGGCCGAGAGCCCGCCCACAGGAGGCGCAATCGACATGTCGTTGTCGTTGAGGATCACGATCAGGCGATTGCCCGCGCCTTGCGCGTTGTTCATCGCCTCATAGGCCATGCCGGCGCTCATCGCGCCGTCGCCAATCACCGCGATGCCCTTGCCGGGGCGGTCGGTCAGCTTGTTGGCAATGGCAAAGCCCAGCGCCGCCGAGATCGAAGTGGAGGAATGCGCGGTGCCGAACGGGTCGTATTCGCTCTCGCTGCGCTTGGTGAAGCCCGAGAGACCCCCGCTCTGCCGCAGCGTCCGGATACGGTCGCGCCGCCCGGTCAGGATCTTGTGCGGATAGGCTTGGTGGCCGACGTCCCACACCAGCTTGTCGTCCGGCGTATTGAACACGTAGTGGATCGCCACGGTCAGTTCGACGACGCCAAGGCCCGAGCCAAGGTGTCCGCCGGTCGATCCGACGGCGGAAATCATCTCGGCGCGCAGTTCGTCCGACAGCTGCCGGAGCTGCGTCGGCGCGAGCTTGCGAAGGTCTGCGGGGGTATTTACCGTGTCGAGCAACGGTGTTGCCGGGTCGTAACTCATCCGACCGCCCTTACACGCATGCGCGCACGCTGTCGAACGCGATCAAGCGCTGCCCTGCTTCCCAATGGACCGGGGGCTGGTTTCGGGTAGCGTCAGCGCCGAAACAATCAACAGGACCGCCGCCACGACAAAAGCATAGCCGGGCGCTGCGACATCTCCGGTGCGCGTGATGTAGCGCGTCAGCAATACCGGCGTAACGCCGAACGTAAGCGCCACGATCACGCCATAGCCGATACCGACAAGCCCTGCCCGGTGCCGCTTCGGCGTGGTTTCGACAAACGAGGCATAGGCGACTGCGCCTGAAATCGTCGCGAGAAGCAAGAGCACCGCCACTGCAAGCGCGAGCTGGCCAAGCGTTCCGCCCGCGATGCCCCAGCGGAACAGCGGCAGCGAAACCACGGCTGCAGCAAGGGCAGCCCCGAGGTTCACGCGCCGCCGTCCGATCCGGTCGCCCAGCCAGCCCCCTGCGACAAGACCGACGATCTGCGTTGCGGCGGCCGCCATCTGGAGAAGGTAGCCGTTGGTGACCGGAATTTTGAGGAAGGTCACGGCATAGACGAACAGGAAATCGCCAGCAGCTCCGGCAAGCAGAAACCCTGCCACACCGAGCAAGGCAGCAGCATAAGCGCGCAGGTTCAATTCGGTCACGACATGCGGCCCGCGCTCGGGCAAATGCAGCGTTTCATCGAGACGGCGGCGCAGGATGAATGCCAGCGGCACGATCCCCGCACCAATGCCGAAGGCGATGCGCCAGCCATAGGCGTCAAGTTGCGCCGGGGTTAGCGTGCTCGCCAAGGCAAGGCCGACGAGCCCGCTTGCCAGCACGCCGATCCGCATCGCCGCCAGTTGCAGCGCGATCAGCATGCCACGCCGTTCGGGCGGGGCGCTTTCGGCCAGAAACGCGGTGGTTGGCCCGACATCGCCGCCAGCCGCCAGTCCCTGCAACAGGCGGAACACGACGACCATGACCGGCGCAGCCATGCCAATCGCCGCATAGTCAGGCGTCAGGGCAAGGCCCACCGCGCTTGTTCCCATGAGCGCAAACGTGGCGAGCATGGTCGGTCGCCGCCCGATCCGGTCACCCAGCAGCCCGAACAGGATCGCACCCAGAGGCCGGGCACCAAAGCCGGCGCCTGCGGTCATCAGGGTGAGCAGCAATGCGCTGCCCGGTGCGCCTGCCGGAAACATGACCCGCGACAGGTTCACCGCGAAGAAGCTGAAGCTCAGGAAATCGTAGAATTCCAGCGCGTTGCCGGAAATGACCGCCACGAATTGGCGCCGTGTCGGCATGTGCCGTTGTTCGTGCATGAAATCCCTCCCCCCGCAAGAGAAGGTCAGCTTAGCCGACAACGACGATGGCGCTACAGCAATTCGCCCTTGGCGCACTCGGCGCAATGGCCGCGAATCTCGACCACCGGGCGCACTTCGGCAAAGCCGGCACCTTGCGCCGCGCTGCGCAGTGCGCCGGTCAGGCGGTCGTCATCGATATGGACCGCCGATCCGCAGACATCGCAAATCAGGAAAATGCAGTCGTGGCGGCAACCGGGGTGGCTGTTGGCGACATAGGCGTTTGCGCTTTCGACCCTGCGGGCAAGATTGGTGCGCACGAACAGGTCGAGGATGCGGTAGACCGAATTGGCCGCGACCCGCTTGCCGCGCCGCGTGCCGACGCTCTCGGCGATGTCGTAGGCGGACGCCGGCTTTTCGCGCGCAGCCAGCGCCTCGAACACATCGGCCCGCATGTCAGTCCACTGTTCACCGGCATCGACCAGCGCAGCACGCGCGGCAGATACAAGCTTCTCGCCCGCAAAATCGTGGTGATGATGATGTCCCGACATAGGCCCTAGATAGGGTCGGGCGCAGTGAAGCGCAAATCAGTTCCGCGTGAAGGCGGGCTTGTAAAGGTCCGGGAACATGCGCCGCAGCGCCTCGACCTTCGGCGCATCCCAGCGACGGATGTAACCATGGTCGGGATTGTTGGCCATGAAGTCCTGATGATAGCTCTCGGCAGGATAGAACGCCTTGTAGGGCTCGACCGCCGTCACGAGCGGACGCTTCCACAAATCGAGCCGTTTGAGCTGCGCGAGATACCCTGCCGCGACGCGCGCCTGCTCCTTGTCGGTCGGCACCAGCGCGTTGCGGTACTGCGTGCCGTGGTCCGGCCCCTGATAGTTCAGTTGCGTAGGATTGGCACCGACGGCGAAGAACACGCGCAGCAACTGGTCGTAGCGGACCTTGGCCGGATCGTACGTGACGCGGACAGCCTCGGCATGGCCGGTATCGCCGCCGCCAACCTGATCGTAACTCGCGTCCTTCTTTGCGCCGCCGTGATAGCCCGAGACAACGCTGGTCACGCCCTTCATGTGGCTGAACACAGCCTCGATGCCCCAGAAGCAGCCACCCGCAAAGACGGCGACCTTCTTGCCGGGCGTTTCGGTGGCTTTCACCGCTGCATCCGGCGTGGCCATCACGCCTTCGGCAAGTGCAGGCTGCTGGCACGATGCGGTAACGACCCCCACCGCAGTCAGGACGGCGAGGAGCGTGCGGTTCATCTTAGCGGGAGACCTGCTCGGTTTCGCTGGTCGAGGCCAGCGCGGTTGCGCCAACGGTCATGCCCATCACGGCCGTACCCATCAGGAAACCGAAGGCCAGCGAGCGGAAGAAATCAGGCTTGAACAGGCCCATCGAATCACTTTCAGAACAGGTGTCAGTTGCTTGGCAGCCCTCATGACAGAGTCTGCCTTAACGCGCAGTGACGCCATGCACAGGGCCGCGTTCATGCCGATATGATTTCCGCAAAGCGTTTCGCAACTGCGACAAACCGTTGTCAGTCGCGCAAGTTGACCCAGACCGGCGCGTGATCGCTGGCCTTTTCCCGCCCGCGGTACTCCTTGTCGACACCTGCCGCGATCAGCCGGTCGGCAAGATCGGGCGAGAGCAGCGCGTGATCGATGCGGAAGCCGTGATCGCGCTGCCAGGCGCCTGCCTGGTAATCCCAGAATGTCCACACCCCGCCTTGCGGATTGAACAGGTCGATCGCATCGGTCCAGCCATCGTTGAGCAGGCGGCGATAGGCATCGCGCGATTCTGGTTGCATCAACGCATCGCTGGCCATGGCGCGGACCGAATAGGTGTCCTTGTCCTCCGGGATCACGTTGTAATCGCCGATCACCAGCACGGGCACTTCCTGCGCGGCTAGTTCGGTCATGCGCGTGCGCAGCCGTTCCATCCAGCGCAGCTTGTAATCGAACTTGGGACCGGGCTGCGGGTTGCCGTTTGGCAGGTAGATGCACACCACGCGCAGGCCGAAGACATCGGCCTCCAGATAGCGGGAGTGATCGTCATCGGGATCACCCGGAAGCCCGCGCTGCGCTTCGACCGGCTTTACCCCATCGGCCAGAATGGCAACGCCGTTGAAGCCCTTCTGGCCATGCCAGATCGCGTGATAGCCGATCTTCTCGAAGTCGGCGAAAGGGAAGCCTTCGTCCTGCGTCTTGATCTCCTGCAGGCAGGCGACGCTGGGGCGGGTTTCCTCAAGCCATTCGAGCAGGCGGGGCAGCCGCGCCTTGATCCCGTTGATGTTGAACGAGGCGACCTTGATCATATGGCGAAGCTGGCGCCGCAGCCGCAGCCAGAGGCCGCTTGCGGATTGGTGACGCGAAAAGCCGCGCCGCCCAGCGATTCGACATATTCGACCACGCTGCCCTCGAGCAGGCCCAAGCTCACCTCATCGACGACCAGCCGCACGCCATCGGTCTCGGCCACGGTATCACCTTCGTCAGTCGCATCGGCGAGGCCGAACTTGTACTGGAAGCCCGAACAGCCCCCGCCTTCGACCGACAGCCGCAGGATCGCGGGCGCGCCCTGCTTGGCAGCGATCGTGGCGACGCGGGCAGCGGCACTGGGGGCGAGCGAGACGACGGTTTCGGACATGCTCCCTAGATAGGCATGGCGCGCGCAAGACTCAACGCCCCTTACCAGTTGCGCTCATCCTCCAGCGGGTCCTCGATGGATTCGTCATGGCCCGTGCCGCTCGAAAGGAACACCAGCCCCATCAGCGCGGCCATCAACAGCATCGCCAGGCCAAGGCCCAGCGCGGTGGCGATGTAGAAATGAATCGAGACGAAGCCGACCACCTGATACATCACCGCCAGAACGAGCGCCACGACCGCAGCGGTGAACGCCGCCATCCACTTCATGATCTTGCGATAACGCGCCCAGGCAAAGCTGGCGTTTGCGGGGTCGTCGAGAGGGGATCGGCCGGTCATGATGGGTGGTCCATTGCGCCTCGAAAATGGTGCAGGCAAACGCTTTCGCAATGGCCCGTTCGGTGTCATGATCCTTTCGGGAGACCGGCGGAACGCAAGATGTCTAAAGGCCCGTGGGCCAGGACGCAGCGTCCGCGAACCGAATGGAGGATGCCATGACGATTGCCCAGGTCATTGCCGGACGCGGTGAAGTGTGGAGCTGCAACGCTGATGACAACGTGTCTGATGCAGTAGCCCAGATGGCGGAGCACAGGATCGGGGCGCTTCCGGTGCGCGACGGGCAGAGCGCGGTAGCCGGCATCTTTTCCGAACGCGACATGATGCGCTGCCTGCACAAGCACGGCGAAGCCGCGCTGCACATGAAAGTGCGCGACATGATGACCGCACCGGTCATCACCATCACCCCGCAGACCACCGTGCTCGAAGCCCTCGCCCTGATGACCCAGCGCCGCTTCCGCCACTTGCCCGTGGTCGAAGGCGACAAGATGGTCGCCTTCGTTTCGATTGGCGATCTGGTGAAGCACCGCATTGACAAGATCGAGGCCGAAGCCGACGCAATGCGGGTCTATATCCAGCAGGGTTGATGTATTGGTTCAAGAAAGCCCTTGGCGGACGCCAAGGGCGCACTCTCCAACGTCGTTCGTCGATTTCCTGCTCCCCTTTCATCTGAAACCATCTAGGTTCTGGGAAAAAGGGGACTGCCATGCATCTGAACCGCCGCTCGCTCCTTGCAGGAGCCGCTGCCAGCACCGTGCTGTCGATCAGCGTGCGCGCGCAAATACTGCCGCCAGCGGGTTTCGCCACACCATCAGGCACCCTCCCCTTCCCGCCTGACGTCTACCGTGAACGCCGCGCCCGTCTGATGGCGACGCTCAAGGACGGCGTGGCTTTGATCCATGGCGCGCAGCGCGGCTCCACCAGTGGTCCTGTCAGCCCGCCGTTCTATCAAAGCGGTGATTTCGCCTGGCTCACCGGCATAGTCGACGAACCGGGCGCGGTGCTTGTGCTCGCGCCCGCCGAGCGCACCTACCGCGAATTCCTGCTCCTGCCATCGCGCGACATCGAGACCGAGCGCTGGGACGTCGAACGCCTGCCACTGGGATCGCAGATCGAGGCGCGCACCGGCATCCAGCGCGTTCGCCGTGTTTCCGCGCTCGATGCACTCGTCACCGGCATTGCCGCGCGCAGCCACACCCTGCATTTCATGGGGCCGATTGCCAGTGCGGGCAGCCCGGTGCCGCCCGCGCTCGATCTTTACAGCCGGGTCATGGCGCGGGTTCCGGGCTGCACGCTCAAGGACCAGAGCGCCCTGATCCCTGCCCTGCGCACGGTAAAGGAGCCACGCGAACTGGACCTGATGCGCCGCGCCACCGCCGCCACCAAGGCAGGACACCTCGCTGCGATGAAAGCGGTCCGTCCGGGCATGACCGAGCGTCAGCTCACCGCGATCCTGGAGGCCGGTTTCCGCGATGGCGGCGGCGAAGGGCTGTCCTACGATTCCATCGTCGCCACTGGTCGCAATGCCGCATCACTCCACTATGCCCACGGCACCGCGGTGATCGGCGCGCAGGATCTGGTGCTGATCGACGCTGCCGCCTCTGTCGGGACTTACGCCTGCGATGTCACCCGCACCTTCCCCGCCTCGGGCAAGTTCACCCCAGCTCAGCGCGCCGACTACGAACTGGTCCTCGCCGCGCAGGATGCAGCCGCGAAGATGCTGAAAGCCGGCGTGATCCACGAAGACATGACCGAGGCAGCCAATGCCGTGTTCCGCAAGGCAGGGCGCATCGACGAATTCACCCACGGCCTCGGCCATTTCGTCGGCCTCGATGTCCACGACGCGGGCGATTACACCAAGCCCTTGCCCGCGGGCGCGGTGCTGACGATCGAGCCGGGCCTTTACAACCAGCAAGCCAATCAGGGCATCCGCATCGAGGACCTCTACCTCGTCACCGCCACCGGCGCCGAACGCCTGAGCACCGGCATCCCGCGCACAGTGGAAGAGATCGAAGTCTTTATGGCGCGGTAGGCGGTCTCAACCCAGCCGAGCTGCTACCAATTGCGTGAGGTCCGCTTCGGGACGTGCGCCATAGTGCGAAATAATCTCGGCGGCGCAGATCGCGCCGAGCGTCAGACATTCGGCTAGCGGGCGGCCGCGCACGTGACCGAACAGGAAACCGGCGGCGAAGAGGTCGCCTGCGCCGGTAGTGTCGACGACTTTGGCGATGGGCTCTGCAGGGACGTGCGCGCGCTCTGTCCCGCTCGCCGCATGGGCACCATTTTCGCTGCGTGTGACCACCACGGTCGGCACTTTGGCGGCCAATTGTTCGAGGCCGGCGTGGAAATCCTCGATACCGGTCAGGGCGGCGAGTTCGTGTTCGTTGGCAAAGAGGATGTCGATTTCGCCCGCTTCGATCAACGCGCGGAAATCGTCACCATGGCGCGAGATCACGAAGGCGTCGGACAAGGTGAAGGCGACCTTTCGCCCGGCGCTGCGCGCGGCGGCAATGGCGCGGCGCATTGCGCTGCGCGGCTCTTCGGGGTCCCACAGGTAGCCTTCGAGATAGAGCACGCTCGCCGCAGCAATCACGGTCTCGTCAAGCGCGGCGGCGGGCAGGAATTGAGAGGCGCCGAGGAAGGTGTTCATCGTGCGCTGGCCATCGGGCGTGACGAAGATCAGGCAGCGCCCGGTCGGCGGATCGCCCGCGCGGGTCGCCGTATCGAACGCGATGCCGCCAGCGCGGACATCGTGGGCGAACACGTCGCCAAGCTGATCGTCCGCCACTTGCCCGATGAACGCACACTTCGCACCGAGGGCTGCAAGGCCCGCCAGCGTATTGGCTGCAGACCCGCCCGAAATCTCGCGTGCCGGACCCATCGCGTCATAGAGTTCACGCGCACGGTCGGTATCGACCAGCGTCATCCCCCCCTTGGCAAGGCCCAGCCTTACAATGTCGGCGTCATCGCACGGTGCCATAACGTCAACGATGGCGTTTCCGATGGCGATGACGTCGTAATGCGGTGCGGACATGCAGGCTGGCTCCGGTTGGGCTGAAAATCAGCGGCCCGCCTAGCCGCTTCGCAAGGATGCAGCAAGCACGGGCCAGACACCGCCGGCCCAACCACTACCAACGGCAAGCGCCGGGCCGACGCCTCAATGCGGCAGGTGGTGCGCTTCGCCGTTGACCACCGCGTGCGGGCGCTCCATCCCGCGAGAGTGAACACGCTACTTTCCCGCGCCGCTGTGACCCTGACCGCCCTGCTGCTCGCTTCTTGCGGTGGTGGCGGCGCATCTTCCGGTGGCAAGTTGCCCGTGCGCTCCGCTCCGCCGCCCGTTCGCACCACGGTGCCGCGGCCCGCGCCCGTCATCAAACCGTCGGCGCAAGTCCAGATGATTCCCGGGCTCGAGAACGTGATCGGCGCCGACGCGCTTCAGCTTGGTCGCCAGTTCGGTACGCCCCGGCTCGACGTGATCGAGGACGATGCGCGCAAGCTGCAGTGGACCGGTCCCGCCTGCATTCTCGACATCTATCTTTACCCCCAGCCCGGCAGCAACCGCGCGACGGCGACCTATGTCGATGCGCGCCGTGGGGATGGCCGCGAAGTTGATCGTGCAGCTTGCGTCAACGCGCTCAGGAAAGCTCCGTAACCGCGCAGCCGGGCAAGGGCAGGGCCATGGCCCAAGGCGCAAAAGCTGGCACACCTTCGCGGGCCACATCGGCGAGCGAATAGCGGTCGAGCACCGCCAGAAACGCTTCGAGCGCTTCGGCGAGTACGCTGCTCAGCGCACAATCGGCCTTGAGCGCACAACTCGCACAATCGGCCAGACGCAAACCGCGCTCAAGCTTTCGCACGACTTCGCCCACGCGGATGTCCGCTGCGGGGCGCGCGAGGGCGATCCCTCCGCTGCGCCCGCGTTGCGATGTGGCAAGGCCTTCACGGATAAGCGCCTGCGCCACCTTGGCGACATGGTGATAGCTCAATCCCTGCTGCGCGGAGAAGGCAGGCAGCGAAACCGCGCCATTCTTGCGGGCAAGCACGATCAGCAGGCGCAGGCCGAAATCGGTGTGCTGGGTCAGTTGCATCGGTCCTAGATCGAATTTCCGCTTGCCTGAATCAAGCAGATAAAATACCGGTATATAAATTACCGGATTGGAGATCACCCATGCGCGTTGCTTCCGAACAAGCCAAAACCATCGTCAAGGCCACTGCGCCCGCCATCGAAAAGCATGGTGTCGCCATCACCACGGCGATGTACGCGCGGCTTTTCCGGAACGCAGATGTGAAGGCGATGTTCGATCAGGCAGCGCAGGAGAGCGGAGAGCAGCCTCGCCGCCTCGCAGGAGCGATCCTTGCTTATGCGAAAAACATCGACAAGCTCGAGAACCTTGGCCCCGCCGTGCAGCGCATGGTCGCCCGCCATGTCGAAACCGGCGTGAAAGCCGAGCATTACCCGTATGTTGCCGAAGCGCTGCTTCCCGCGATCCGCGACGTATTGGGCGCCGATGTCGCCACAGACGAAGTGCTGGGTGCCTGGGGCGAAGCCTACTGGATGCTCGCCGACATCCTGATCGCTGCCGAATCCGACGCCTACGCCGCCGCTGCCTGACCCGGCGTTAGAGCCTGGTCCTACAGTTTCGGCAGGGTCACACCGCGCTGGCCCATGTACTTGCCCGCACGGTCGGCATAGCTGACCTCGCACGGCTCGTTCCCCTGCAGAAACAGGAACTGGCATGCGCCTTCGTTGGCGTAGATCTTCGCGGGCAGGGGGGTCGTGTTGGAAAATTCCAGCGTGACGTGGCCTTCCCAGCCGGGTTCGAGCGGGGTTACGTTCACGATAATACCGCAGCGCGCGTAAGTGCTCTTGCCGAGGCAGATCACCAGCACGTCGCGCGGAATGCGGAAGTATTCCACTGTCCGCGCCAAAGCGAAGGAGTTGGGCGGAATAACGCAGCAGTCGGTCTTGCGGTCGACCAGGCTCGCCCCGTCGAAATTCTTCGGATCGACCACTGCCGAATCGACATTGGTGAAGATCTTGAACTCGTCGGCCACGCGCGCGTCATAGCCATAGGATGACAGTCCATAGCTGATGCAGCCGTCGCGGCGCTGGTTCTCGACGAACGGCTCGATCATGCCGGTACTCAGCGCCTGTTCGCGAATCCACTTGTCGGAAAGAATGGCCAAATCAGATCCCCAGAAGTCCTTCAGGCCAGATTGGCCGGACCGAACGCATTGGGCAATAGCACCGACAGGCGCATTTCCACCACTTCGTGTTCGCCCACGCAGATCACCAGCGGATCGGTGCCGCCAAGCGCGGCCAATTCGTTCAGGACCTGCCGGCACCGACCGCACGGGCTGATGGCCGCATCGACACGCCCACCCGTGCCGCCCAGCACCGCCACGGCCAGCAATCCGCCGCGCCGTCCGGCATGAGTAGCGATGGAACAGGCCACAGTTTCCGCGCAAAGCGATAGACCGTAGCTGGCGTTCTCGACATTCGCCCCGGTCACGATGGCACCATCGTCGAACAGCAGCGCCGCGCCGACATGGAAGCCGGAGTAAGGCGCATAAGCCGTGTCCATGGCAATGCGGGCTGCGGCGATCAGGGCCTCGCGGCGATCAGCGAGAAGGTCGGTCATTGCTGCACCACCACCCAGCGCAGCGGTCCTGGCGCGGCGGTCAGCCGCAGGCGGTGGCTGGCGGTCCACATTACCCATGGCCTCCCGGCATAGCCCGGTTCGAGGTAATCCTGCGAAACCCAGATATTGCGGTCGATCATGGCGGCCAGATGATACTGCTTTTCGAGCCCCTTCGACACCATCAGGATCACCGGCTTTTCAGCGTGCTTTTCCACTTGGTTGAGGAACGTGGTCAGTTCGCTCTGCATCTGCGCCTCGCCAGGTGCTTCGGGGCAGGTACGCGAATCGATGTCGAGCGCAATCGCAGGCGGCAGCAGATCCTTGTCGCGCGGCACGACCGTCACGAAATTAGCGGCCTGCGCCTCGGCAGGCGCGCACAGATCATAGACGTGGACTGCGCCGACCTGCATCCCTCGTCCTCGTGCGGCCTCGGCCCCTTCGCCAAATTTGGCGTCGCGCACAGAGGTGCCTTCGCTAGCGGTCAGGTAGGCGAAATCCGCGCCGGCTGCGCGCAGCAAGCGCCAGTCGATAGTGCCATCGTCATCGCTGAGCCACACGCCCTGCACCGGATAGGATTCGCGGTCTGGCAACCAGGTCCGCGCCTTCCACCAGCCAAATCCTGCCGCGATGAATGCCAGCAAGAGCAACGCTGCAGCCAGGCGTCTGCGCGCCGTTGTCCGTTTCTTCGCCATGATGGATTTTTGCGCGTCCCGATTCTTGTTTCAGCCCCTGATATGCAGCACGCAGATCAGGGTAAATAGCCGCCGTGCGGTGGGGAAATCGGTTTCGATCTTGCCCTCCAGCCGCTCCAGCAGCATTTCTGCCGCTTCGTTGTGGACGCCGCGCCGCGCCATGTCGATCGTCTCGATCTCGTTTGCCGTCGCCTTGCGGATAGCCTGATAATAGCTGTCACAGATCGCGAAATATTCGCGGATCGGGCGCCGGAACCGGCCAAGGCCGAGAATGACCGTTTCGAGCGGCGCACCGCCATCGTCGGCAACCGCAAGCACCAGCCGCCCGTCATCAACCGACAACTTCAACCGATAGGGCCCTTGGTGTCCGGCCTCGACCGCGCGCAGAGGCTTGAACGTGTTTTCCTCGATCAGGTCGAAAATCGCGACGCGGCGCTCCTGCTCGATATCGGCGTTGCGCCAGATGATCGTCGCTTCGTCCAGCTCGATATGCGAGATGCGCGGGTCGGCCATGGGCAACCTGTCTTGCAGACGCGCCTCGCGCGGGCAAGGGGCTTGGTGGGAGAAGTGCCCGCAATGGTCATGGACAGGCGCGTCAAGCCCAATCGATCCCCGCTATTCACAGGCCCGCATGATTGCCGCGCCGGGCAGGGTGGGGCACAATGGACCCCATGTCAGCCAGCGAAGCCATCCTCTCCCGCGAACCATCCGAGATTCGCACCCTTCCGTCCAACGTCGAGGCCGAGGCAGCGTTTCTCGGCGCGGTCCTGATCGACAACCGCATCCTCGAGGAACTCCAGACCCCGCTGAAACCGGACCATTTCTTCGCTGCCGTCCACGGCCGCGTCTATGAGCGCATCCACACCCTTATCGACCGCAAGGCCGTGGTCACCCCGGTCACGCTCAAACCCTATTTCGAGACGGACGAGGGGCTCAAGGAGCTGGGCGGCACCGCCTACCTCGCACGACTGACCGCCGACGGACAGGGCCTGCTCAACCCGCGCGAACTGGCCGAGCAGATCTACGATCTCGCCCTGCTGCGCGAGCTCATTACGGTCGGGCGCAATCTGGTCGAAGGCGCGCTCGACACCAGCGATTCGGTCGCGCCACTCGAACAGGTCGAGAAGGCCGAAGCCGCGCTCTATGCCGTGGCAGAAGGCGCGCAAACCGGCAGCGAGGCACAGAGCTTCAGCGTGGCCACCCGCGCCTCACTCGAAATGATCGAGAAGGCGCTGCTTTCAGGCGGCCACATCTCGGGCAAGACCACCGGCCTCACATCGGTCAACGAGAAGATCGGCGGCCTGCACGATTCGGACCTTATCATCCTCGCCGGGCGCCCGGGCATGGGCAAGACCTCGCTTGTCACCAACATCGCATTCAATGCCGCAGACCGCCTGCGCCGCGATCTGGCCGACGGTATCTCGGTCAAGGACTCGGTCGGGGCCGCCGTCGCCTTCTTCAGCCTGGAAATGAGCGCGGATCAGCTCGCCACGCGTATTCTGGCCGAGCAATCGGGCATCAGTTCCGAATCGCTGCGTATGGGCCGAATCAGCCGCGAGGATTTCCAGCAGCTATCGTTCGCCAGCCAGCGGCTCGCCGAACTGCCGCTGTTCATCGACGATACCCCGGCGCTTTCGATCAGCGCCCTGCGCGCCCGCGCCCGCCGCCTCAAGCGCCGCCACGACATCGGGTTGATCATCGTCGACTACCTGCAACTGCTGCAGGGGTCGGGCCGCGCAAGCGACAACCGTGTCAACGAAATCTCGGAAATTTCACGCGGCCTCAAGACCTTGGCCAAGGAACTCTCGGTCCCGGTGATCGCGCTCTCGCAGCTCAGCCGTGCTGTCGAGCAGCGCGACGACAAGCGCCCGATGCTCTCCGATCTGCGCGAATCAGGCTCGATCGAGCAGGATGCCGATATGGTGTGGTTCGTCTTCCGCGAGGACTACTACGTCATGTCCAAGGAGCCAAAGGTTCCGCAAGGCAACGACGATGCCAAGACGCAGGAGGCGCACGCCGCATGGCAGGCGGAAATGGAGCGCGTATTCGGCCTTGCCGAACTGATCGTGGCCAAACAGCGTCACGGCTCGACAGGCAAGGTGCGCCTGCGGTTCGAGGCGCGCATCACCCGCTTCTCGGATCTTGCCCCCGACGACATGCGCGCCAATTCCTATGGACCGGATGAGTAGCGCCGATCCCGCCCTGTCCTCATTTTCTTGACTTTTCCACACCTCGGGCCTAGCTGCCGGTCTTTCCGTCTTTCCAGTATATCGGAGTGCCCGCATGGCGCGCGTTACCGTCGAAGATTGCGTCGACAAGATTCCCAACCGTTTCGATCTCGTCCTGCTGGCGGCAGAGCGCGCCCGTGCGATCTCCGGCGGTGCGGAACTCACCGTCGACCGTGATCGCGACAAGAACCCGGTCGTCGCCCTGCGCGAAATCGCCGAAGAGACCGTCCGCCCGGCCGTGCTCAAGGAAAACGTGATCCAGTCACTGCAGCGCGTACTGCCTGACGATGACGATGAAGTCGATGAAATCGGCTCGCTGTCGCAGTCGGCCGAAGCCCTGCGCATCACCGCTGCGGCGCCGGTGCGCAACACCTCGCTCGGCGCCGATTACGACGGCTGATTTTCGGGGCTGATTTCAAAACGAAATCATGGAGTTACAAAACCCCCGGCCACAAACCGGGGGTTTTTGTTTGGTCAGGTGTTTTCCATCTGCTCGGCCATGAGCTGCCAGACCTTGTTCATTGCTTTCAATGGCCGGACCATGACCTTGAAATCGACGATGCGGCCTTCAAGATCGAAACGGATCAGGTCGATGCCGTTGACCATGATCCCGTCCATCTCACATTCGAACTCAAGGCAGGCTTCCGGCCCGTCGACCAGTTCACGTACATAACGGAACGTGCCGTTGCCGAAGACCTGTCCGGCGGCAGTGAGATACATCAGCACCTTGTCGCGGCCCACCTGCGGGGTATGCACCACGGGTGAGTGGAACACCGCATCATCGGCGACGAGCTCCTCAAGCAGTTCAGGATCGCTGCCAAGCATATAGCGGTGCCATGCCGCCAGTCCCAGTTTCATGCCGCGTCTCCCGTCAGGTGGTTGATCTCGAAACTGTGGGGCAGGGCGGCTGCGCGGGCATTGATCCCGCGCAACGCCGCCACGCCATCACCCCAGATGTTGCGCAAAGAAATCCCGCGTCCGCCGGTCTGCCAGGGCCGCGCCATCCTCGTCCCGGCGATTGCCCATTTCTGCGGCAAAACCGTGATCAAGCCCGTCATAGTCATGCAAGGTGACCTTGGGATGCGGATCGAGTCCGCCGTGGATTGCCGCCTGCGCTTCGGGTGAGACAAAATGATCGGCAGTCGGGATATGCAGCATCAGCGGATTGGCGATGGCGTGTGATTCACCCAGCATCTGGTCGATCATCACGCCGTAATAACCGACCGAGGCATCGATATCGGTCCGCGTCGCCGCCATGTAGGCCATGCGCCCGCCAAGGCAGAAGCCGACCAGCCCGACCTTGTCGATCCCTTCGTACCCGCGCAGGAAGCGGATTGCTGCCTCGATATCCTTGATGCCCTTGTCCGGATCGTATTGCCCGAAATAGCCAAAGGCCTCCTGCATCTGTTCGGGCACATCGGGATCGAGTTCGACTCCGGGTGCAAAGCGCCAGAAGATGTCGGGTGCCAGTGCCATGTAGCCGAGGTCAGCCCAGGCCTTGCACTTGTGCCGGATGCCGGGATTCACGCCGAAAATTTCCGGAATGACAATGATCGCAGCGCGCACCGGCCCATCCGGGGTTGCCAGATAACCGGGAATATCGCCTTCGCCGTCCAGTGCCGGGAATGTGATCTTCTCACCCATGGTCTTTGGTCCTGCTCATTGTATTTGTTGGTCGATCTGCAGTTTGGCCCCACGCATGGACTTTGCCAAGCGTGCATGACACTCTTGTGCGAAGCTTGAAGCGAAGGATGCAGGAATGAAAGTTACCATGGAAGTCGATTGCACCCCGGAAGAAGCGCGCCGCTTCCTTGGCCTGCCCGACGTGTCGAAGGCGAACGACGTCTATGTCGATAACATTGCCAAGGCGATGCAGGGCGTAACCAGCATTGAACAGCTGCAAGGCTATGTGAAGCAGGTCGCGCCGATGGGCGAGATGGGGCTCAAGATGTTCCAGCAGTTCATGGAGCAGGGCGGCATGAGCGCGTTTTCCGGCAAGAAGCCCAAGGCCTGAACGCCTGATACTGACGCCGCCGGGTTGATCGTGTAGGGCAGGGCGCGTGACCGATACGATCTACGCCCTCTCCTCTGGCCAGCCACCGGCCGGCATTGCCGTCATCCGCATCAGCGGCCCGGAAGCCGGTGGTGCTCTGGCGGCGCTCGCAGGGAAATGCCCGCCGGCCCGCCGGGCAACGCTTGCCACATTGGCTGATCCGCAAAGCGGCACCCACCTCGATCGCACCATGGTCCTGTGGCTTCCCGGCCCCGGCACGGCAACGGGCGAGGACAGCGCCGAACTGCACCTTCACGGTGGGCGAGCGGTCGTTGCTGCAGTCGAAGCCACACTTGGCCGTCTCACGGGTCTACGCCGCGCCCAGCCTGGCGAGTTTACCCGCCGCGCTTTCATCAATGGCCGGATCGATCTGGCAGAGGCGGAAGGTCTCGCCGATCTGCTCTCTGCCGAAACGGAGTTGCAGCGCCGCGCCGCGCTGGCGATGGCCGAAGGCGCACTGTCACGCGAGGTCGAACGCTGGCGAGGATCCGTACTGGCAATCTCCGCCCGGCTTGAAGCCGCGCTCGATTTCTCTGACGAAGACGATGTCGGGGAAGGGGAGAGCCTTCTCCCTACCGGCTTCGACACCGATTGCGCGGCGCTTTGCCAAAGCCTTGAAGCCTGGCTCGCCCGTCCGCGCGCCGAACCGCTGAAAGAGGGATTTCGCGTCGTCCTTGCCGGACCGCCCAACGCAGGAAAGTCCACGCTGTTCAATGCGCTGGTCGAAGCTGAAGCCGCGATCACCGCCGCTGAACCCGGCACCACGCGCGATGTCCTCTCACAATCGGTCGCCATCGACGGCGTGCCTTTCACCTTCGTCGACACCGCCGGCCTGCGCGACGAGGGAGCGGGGGATGTCGAACGCATCGGCATCGCCCGCGCCCGCGCTGCGGCTGAGCGTGCCGATCTCATCCTGTGGCTCGGCCCCGAAAGCGCTGGTCCTGAAAGCCGCTCCTTGTGGGAAGTGGCCGCGCAATGTGATCTGGCTTCGGCTGCGGCCAAGTCGGAACAAGCCATCCGCCTCTCAGCGCGCACAGGTGAGGGCATGGAAGAGCTTCGCGCAGCACTAGTCGACCATGCCCGCGCTGCCCTTCCAGCACCCGGTGACGCCGCGCTCAACCGGCGGCAGCATAATCTGTTGACCGATGTCGCCGCGGCCTTGTCAGAAGCGCGTGCCCAGCATGACCCTCTCCTTGCTGCCGAGAATCTGCGCCTCGCGCGCCGGTCGCTCGACACGCTTATCGGGCGGACTGGTACGGAAGATATGCTCGACACCCTGTTCGGCCGGTTCTGCATCGGCAAATAGTGTTTCACGTGAAACACGCGCGTCTTTGACCGAGCCTCGCAAATCCACTATTGCGCCACTCATGCGTGAATTCGACATCATCGTGGTCGGCGGCGGACATGCCGGCGTCGAAGCAGCGGCGGTCGCCGCCCGCATGGGCGCGCGGACCGCCCTCGTCTCGTTCGAACCCGGCACCATCGGCGCCATGAGCTGCAACCCCGCCATTGGCGGATTGGGCAAAGGTCACCTCGTGCGCGAAGTCGACGCGTTCGACGGACTGATCGCGCGCGCTGCAGATGCAGGTGCTATCCACTACCGCATGCTCAATCGCTCGAAGGGCAGTGCTGTGCAGGGGCCGCGCGTGCAGGCCGACCGCAAGCGGTTCAAGGCGGCGATCCAGCATATGATCGCAGCGCAGCCCGGTCTTGAAGTCGTCGGAGGTGAAGCTGCCGCGCTTCGCATCGAGCACGGGCGCGTAACGGGTGTTGATCTCGCCGACGGCACGGCGCTGCAGGGCAGGGCTGTCGTGCTCTGCACCGGCACCTTCCTTGGCGGACGGCTGTTCCGTGGCGAGGAGCGTATGGACGGCGGGCGCATCGGCGAAGAGTCGGCGCACAAGCTTGCCCGGCAGTTGCGTGATGCCGCCCTGCCCATGGCGCGGCTCAAGACCGGTACTCCGCCCCGGATTGACGGTCGCACGATCGACTGGGCACGGCTGCCCGAACAACCCAGCGATGCCGATCCCTGGACGATGTCACCGCTGACCAAAGCACGTCCGCTTCCTCAGATCTTCTGTGCCATAGCCCGGACCAATGCACGCACCCACGATATCATTCGCGGCGGGCTTGACCGTTCACCCTTGTTCAGCGGCGCTATCGGCGCGCAAGGCCCGCGCTATTGCCCGTCGATCGAGGACAAGATACATCGCTTCGGAGACCGCGACGGTCATCAGGTCTTCCTCGAGCCCGAAGGTCTGGACGACCACACCGTCTACCCCAACGGCATCTCCACCTCACTGCCGACCGACGTGCAAGTGGCCATGATTCACTCGATGGAAGGCCTCGAACGCGCCGAGATCACGGTGCCCGGTTATGCCGTGGAGTACGATCATATCGATCCGCGCGCGCTGCGCCGCAGCCTTGAGGTGAAGGCAATGCCCGGCCTCTATTGCGCAGGCCAGATCAATGGCACCACCGGGTACGAGGAAGCCGCCGCGCAAGGCCTGGTCGCCGGGATGCATGCGGCCTGCGACGTCCTCGGCAGAGACGCACCTGACCTCGACCGCGCGAACAGCTACATGGCTGTGATGGTGGACGACCTCACCTTGCACGGCGTCAGCGAGCCCTACCGTATGCTCACAGCTCGTGCAGAGTATCGCCTTCGGCTGCGCGCCAACAATGCGTCATCGCGCCTCACGCCTATCGGCGTGGCGGTCGGCGCAGTGGCTGCCGAACGCCGCCGCTGGTTCGAGGACCGCCTTGCTGCGCGCGAGCGGCTGGAAGCCAAGCTGGTGCAAGACGCAACGCCGACCGAACTCAATCGCTCGGGAATCCCGGTTCGCGCTGACGGAACCCGGCGGCCACTGATGGAGTGGCTGCGGTTTCCCGAAGTCACGCTGGATGCGATCAGGCCGTGGATTGGCGAAGAAGCGTTTGACCCAATGCTGGTCGAAGAAGTCGAGGAGGATGCGGCTTACGCACCCTACCTTGCCCGGCAAGACGCCGAACTGCGAGACTTGCGCGCTTCCGACAACGTCCCCTTGGGTGATGGCTTTCCCTTTGCGGACATCCCGGGCCTCTCGCGCGAAATGGTCGAGCGCCTGAGCAAGGCTCAGCCGGACACGCTCGCCGCTGCTGGGCGTATCCCCGGCATCACCCCAGCGGCACTAGCCAGCTTGCTCGTTCACGCCCGCCGCCGGATTGCTGCATGACCGTGATCACCGAAGCCGATGCCAAGTTGTGGCTGTGTGACACGCTTGGCGCCGATGACTCAGTGATGAGGCGACTGACCAGGCTGGTCGAACTGCTGCTCGAGGAAAATGAGCGTCAGAACCTCGTGGCGAAGGGAACGCTGCCACACGTTTGGGTTCGCCACATTATCGATTCGGCCCAACTCCTCCATGTTTCACGTGAAACACTGGCCGACGGCGCGTGGCTCGATCTTGGAACAGGTGCCGGGTTTCCTGGCCTCGTCATCGCCGCCACCCAGCCGGAACGGGCGGTCACGCTTGTCGATTCCCGTCGCTTGCGCACTGAATGGCTTCAGCGCGCTACCGATGCATTGGGACTAGCCAATGTGAGCGTCGTCTTGTCACGCGTCGAGGACCTGCCGAGCAATTCGCATGCCGTGATTTCAGCACGCGCGTTCGCGCCGCTGGACAAACTCGTGACTCTTTCCGCACGCTTTTCCACACCCGACACAGTCTGGCTGTTGCCGAAAGGGGCTGGCGCACAGCATGAACTGGACATGCTATCCGAATCATGGCGCCATCTGTTCCACGTGGAACAATCGCTGACGGATCCCGCTGCCGGGATCATCGTCGGCCGCCTGCTGGGAGGCGCTCCGCAAACCCGTTCTTCGTCCCGCAAAGGCAAGCGTTCATGATTACCATCGCCGTTGCAAACCAGAAGGGCGGGGTGGGCAAGACCACCACCGCGATCAACATTGCCACCGCGCTTGCCGCAACGGGATGGAAGACGCTGTTGATCGACCTCGATCCCCAAGGCAACTGCTCGACAGGTATCGGCATCTCGGCGGCTGAACGGGATCGGTCTTCGTATGACCTCTTGATCGATCAAGCGGCAGTATCTTCATGCCTTATCCCGACACGAATTCCGAATCTCGACATCGTGCCAGCCACGGTCGACCTTTCCGGCGCGGAAGTGGAACTGGTCAGCATCGAGGATCGCACCCACCGTCTGCGCAAGGTTCTGGCGGAAGATACCGGTCATGAAATCTGCCTGATCGATTGCCCGCCCTCGTTGGGGTTGCTGACGCTCAATGCGCTGACGGCAGCCGATTCCATTCTGGTACCGCTGCAGTGCGAGTTCTTCGCTTTGGAAGGCCTGAGCCAATTGCTGCAAACGGTCGAGCGGGTGCAGGAACGGTTCAATCCCGACCTCGGCATTCTCGGCATCGTGCTGACCATGTTCGACAGGCGCAATCGCCTGACCGATCAGGTTGCCGACGATGTTCGCTCATGCTTGCGCGATCTGGTGTTCGATGCGGTCATCCCGCGCAACGTTCGGCTGTCCGAAGCGCCGAGCCATGGGCTGCCAGCACTGATCTATGACCATGCCTGCCCCGGATCGCAGGCCTACATGAAGCTCGCGCGCGAATTGATCGCGCGCCTGCCCGAACGGAGAATTGCGGCATGAGCGGCGAGGAAGCAGTAAAGGCGCCCGCGCGGCGTACCGGCCTCGGTCGCGGTCTGGGCGCGCTGATGGGGGAGGTCCGCCGTGAGGAGCCGATTGCCCGCATTTCGGTATCGGGCGCGGATGCCCCTGCCGTGCCGCGCGATGGCGGCCTCGCGATGCTTGCAGTTGCCTCGATCGAACCACACCCCGATCAGCCGCGCCGCCATTTCGATGAAGACGCGCTAGAGGAGCTGGCGCAGTCCATCGCTGCGCGCGGCGTGATCCAGCCAGTCATAGTCCGCCCGCTCGGCCCGAACCGCTACCAGTTGGTGGCGGGCGAGCGGCGCTGGCGCGCGGCGCAGAAGGCGCAAGTGCACGAAATCCCCGCGATCATCCGCAAGCTCGACGAGCGGGAAGTTGCGGCACTTGCGCTGATCGAGAACCTGCAGCGCAAGGATCTCAACCCCGTTGAAGAAGCGCGCGCCTATCAGCGGCTTGCTGACAGCGAGGGCCTGACTCAGCAGGATATTGCCAAGTTCGTCGACAAGTCGCGCAGCCATGTCGCGAACATGATGCGACTGCTCGGCCTGCCCGACGACGTGCTCGATATGGTCATGCGCGAAGAACTGTCGATGGGCCACGCGCGCGCTCTGATAAATGCACCGGACCCGTCGGCGCTTGCGCGCGATGTCGTTGCCAAGGGACTGTCGGTGCGCGATGCCGAAAAACTGGCGCGCAAGGCAGTGCGGCCGGAAGTGGGACGGCGCCAGGCCCGTGCGGCAAAAGACCCGATAGGCGGGGCGGACATTGCCGCGATCCAGCAGCATCTCGAGGATTTCCTCGGGCTCAGGGTGACGATCAACGCCGATGCCGATCCTACGACCGGCGCGGTGACGATTCGCTACAAAACGCTCGATCAGCTGGATCTGATCTGTCAGCGGCTCACCGGCGGCGAGTTTTAGGGCACTGCCCACAAAGGTATTAATTGATCGATTAAATTCTCGTTGACCGGATGGCTTGGTCGCGCTTACCCTGCGCGCAACCAGACCATAACCGGAGAGAATTGCCATGTCGCTCGATGCGATCCCGCGCAGCGCTTATAACGAGGACCACGAAGCGTTCCGCCAAACGGTCCGCCGTTTCCTGGTCGACGAAATCGCACCCAATGCCGAGAAATGGGGTGAAGCTGGGATCGTCCCCAAGGAAGTCTGGCCCAAGGCCGGCGTACTCGGGCTTCTCTGCCCGACAGTGCCCGAAGCCTACGGCGGCCTGGGTCTCGACTTCGGGTATAACGCCATCGTGGACGAAGAGAGCGCCTATTACGGCCGCGTAACCACCGGCTTTTCGCTGCAATCGGACATCGTGGTGAATTACATCATCTCCTACGGGTCAGAAGAGCAGAAGCAGAAGTGGCTGCCCAGAATGGTTTCTGGTGAAGTGATAACCGCAATTGCCATGACCGAACCCGGCACAGGGTCAGACCTCCAGGGAATGCGCACTACGGCAAAGAAGGACGGCAACCATTACGTGATCAACGGGTCGAAGACCTATATCACCAATGGCCAGAACGCCGACCTGATCCTGGTCTGCTGCAAGACCGACACCGACATTCAGCCCGCGTGGAAGGGCGTCTCCATCGTTCTGGTCGAGGCCGACCGCGAAGGCTTCAAGCGCGGCCGCAATCTCGACAAGATCGGTCAGGATGAAGCCGACACGTCGGAGCTGTTCTTTGAAGACGTGCGCGTGCCGATCACCAATTGCCTCGGTGAAGAGGGCAAGGGCTTCATCTACCTGATGAGCGAGTTGCCGCAGGAGCGCCTGTCGATAGCGATCAGCGCGCAATCATCGGCGCAGAAGGCCTTCGACGATACGGTCGAGTTCACGCGCGAGCGCAAGGCGTTCGGCAAACCGATCCTCGACTTTCAGAATACCCGCTTCACCTTGGCCGATCTCAAATCAAAGCTTCAGGTGGGCTGGGCGCATCTCGACTGGGCGCTGGCGCGGCACTTGCGCAAGGAACTGACGCCCGAAGAAGGCGCTGCGGCGAAGCTGTGGCACACCGAATTGCAGTGGGAGATCATGGACAAGTGCCTTCAGCTGCACGGCGGCGCTGGGTACATGAACGAATATGCCATTGCCCGGGCTTGGCGCGGCGCGCGCGTCATGCGCATCTTCGGCGGGACGAACGAGATCATGAAGGAGCTGATCGGGCGCAAGCTCTGAAGGTTTGAGCGCGTCCGTCTGTTGGTCGTGGGCATGTAAAAACGGAAACAGCCCGCCTTCCGCAAGTCGGGCCGTTTCACGTGGAACGCAGGACGGATGAGCGATCAACCGGTGTAGACGCGCTTTTCCTTCACGCGCTTGTCACGGATCACCGGGGCACGGCGCGGGATGTAGCGATGACGTACGGGTTGATCCACCCAGCGCTCGGTGACGACAGTCGTTTCGACGCAGGGTTTCTGAGGCGGGAGCATCACCGGAACCATCACGTAGCCGTAGGGTGCATAGCCTGACGCGCCGTAGGCTGGGTAGGGGGCATAAGCCCCCTGCTGCTGCACCGAGCGGGCGTAGTCGTCGCACTCGCGGCGCAAATCCTTGTCCTCGGCCTTGTCGATCACAGTGCCCGCGATGGCACCGACGGCAGCACCTGCCACCGTGCCGAGCGTGCGATTGCCATCCACGACACGGTTGCCAAGAACGCCCCCGATAAGCCCACCGAGCAACGCCCCACCAATGCCGCGGTCACCATAAACCTTGCGGCAACGGCTTTCCATCTCGTTCCAGCGGGGATCAGCCTGCGGGTAGCCTTGCTGGGGATATGCCTGCTGCGGATAGGCCTGTTGTGGATAGACCTGCTGGCCGTTCATCGGCTGCACCATGACCGTTGTAGGCCAGGGCGCGCCCATCATCGGCGGATAGTAGATCGGTCCTTGTCCATAGGACTGACCCTGCCATCCACCGTGCATTTGGCCGCCGTGATGGTCCTTTGCTGCAGCAGGCGAGGCGGAAAGTGCGGAAAGGACGAGCGCGGCACCACTCATTGCGGAAAAAGTCTTGAGACGCAGCATCTTGCGGTTCCCCCAGAGGGCCCGGCGCGAACGGCACCGGCTGTTAACCGCAAACTTACCATTGAAACCCGCAGAAAACCAACATCTGCACCCGTCAGAGTCTGCGCTGTCCCGATTCGGGTCAGGAATCAGATGCGCGCCGCAATCCCCGCTGCCAGAGCCTCGATCCCTCGCGCATCGTCATCGTCAAACCGGGCGGGGGAGGGGCTATCGAGATCGATCACCGCGATGACGACTCCATCACGCAGGACCGGGACGACCAGTTCTGAGCGACTCGCATCGTCGCAGGCGATGTGGCCGGGAAAGGCATGGACGTCAGGCACGAGCTGGGTCTGCCCGCTTTGCGCCGCCGCGCCGCACACACCCTGACCCATCGCAATGCGGATGCAGGCAGGCTTACCGACAAACGGGCCGAGTACGAGCGCACCATCAACCATCCGGTAAAAGCCGGCCCAGTTGAGATCGGGCAGGAACTGCCAGATCAGCGCGGCAATATTCGCCATGTTGGCAATGCCGTCGGGCTCACCATCGGTGAGGGCGCGGGCGGCACCAAGCAGGTCGGCATGAAGGTCGGCCTTTGACTGGCCTGGGGTGGGTGCAAAACTGAACATGGCGCCGTTCTAGCGAAGCCGAAACGAAAAGTCGCGCGGCGCAACTTCTCCTTGCCAGCGCCCATTGCTCTTGGCGCGTGGGGGACATAGATTCACGCCCATGAACCTGCTCAAGAAAATCCTGATCACGCTGGTCGTGATCCTCGCGTTGATCGGCGCTTATGTCGCCTGGTCGATCCATGGCACGTCTGCCCAATTCACGCTGGACGAGACCACCGGCTCGCGGCCCAAGCTGGCCGATCCCGATGAACAGACCATCCCGACAATCAAGACGGCCGATCCCATTGGCTGGAAGGATGGAGAAGCGCCTGTACCTGCGCAAGGGCTTCAGGTCAGCCGCTTTGCCGACAAGCTCAACCATCCGCGCACCGTGGTCGTTCTGGAAAACGGCGACGTGCTGGTGGCCGAGACCAATTCCCCGCCCCGCGGTGATGGCGGCGGGATCACCGGCATGGTAATGGGTTATCTGTTCCGCAAGGTCGGTGCGGGCGGTCCTTCACCCAACAAAATCGTGCTGCTGCGCGACGGCGATGGCGATGGCCAGGCCGAGCAGCGCTTCGTGATGGAGAACCCTGCGCTCGATTCGCCCTTCGGCATGGCTTACCGCGACGGCCGCCTGCTGGTGGCCAATCACAACGCCGTGCTGTCGTTCCCTTATGCGCTGGGCCAGACGACGCTGACCGGCAAGCCCGAGAAGCTGATGGACCTGCCGGGTGGCGGCAACCATTGGGCGCGCAACCTGCTGCTGAACTCCGACGGCTCGTTGCTTTATGTAACCGTCGGCTCATCCTCGAACATTGCCGAGAACGGCATCGACGTCGAGAAGGGCCGTGCCACCATCCACGAGTATGACTTCACCAAGAAGCGCTCGCGCGAATTCGCAGGCGGCCTGCGCAATCCCAACGGGCTCGACTGGAATCCCAATAGCGAGGAACTGTGGACCACAGTCAACGAGCGCGACATGCTCGGCTCGGACCTCGTGCCCGATTACCTGACCAACGTGCCCTTCGGCGCGAACTACGGTTGGCCCTGGGCTTACTGGAAGAAGAACATCGACTGGCGGGTGGAAGCGCCGATGCCTGAATACCTGATGGAATACGTGCGCAAGCCCGAATACGGCCTCGGCGCCCACGTCGCGGCGCTGGGCCTCGCCTTCTCGAAGGGCGGCAACCGCATGGGCGGCAAGTTTGCCAGCGGCGCCTTCGTGGCCCGCCATGGCTCATGGAACCGCCGTCCATTGTCTGGCTACGATGTGGTATTCGTCGGCTTTGACGATCGCGGCAACGTGCTCAAGCAGCCACCGGTTCCGGTGCTGACCGGCTTCCTGACCGACGATGAAGCAGCGCGAGGCCGCCCGACCTGGGTAGCCTTCGCCAAGGATGGCGCACTGCTGGTCAGCGATGACACCGGCGGCGTGATCTGGCGGGTCATTGCACCAGGCGCGCAGCCCGCAGCCGCAGCGGTGGTCCTGCCAAAGCGCACCGCCCCGCCGCAACCCGAAGGCACCGGGCGCTATATCATGAAGCCCAATGCGGATTCGGATCTGGTGAAGCCCAAGCCCTGACGATCACGCCAAGTCCCCTTCGAGTCGAGCTTGTCGAGACACCATCATACCGTGTCCCGGCTTCGCTCGACACGAACGGAAACGAGGATTTATGAAAGCAGGCGACCCGCTCTACCGGCGAGTTCGTTGACATATTGCCACGCGACGCGGCCGGAACGACCACCCCGGCGCTTGGACCATTCAAGCGCATCGCCCTCGTCCCAGTCCAGCGCGTAATGCGCGGCATAGCCCGCGATGATCGCCAGATAATCGTCCTGGGTGCAGTTGTGAAAACCAAGGCTGAGGCCGAAGCGATCCGCCAGCGCCAGACGATCATCGATCACGTCGCGCGGGTTGATCGGGTCGTCCTGCTCGGACAGATGTCGTTCGACAATCGCGCGGCGGTTGGAAGTCACTGCCAGGCGGACATTCGCGGGGCGGGCTTCGACCCCGCCTTCAAGCCACGACCGCAACTTGCGCGCGCCGGAGCTGTCGCCAGCGTCGAATCCGAGATCGTCCAGGAAAACAAGGAACCGGCGGTCCACGCCGCGCAAGGCAGTGAACAGGTCCGCCAGACCCGCATCGGGGCTTGCCTGAACCAGCGCGATTGATCCGGGCGCGGCCTCCTGCGCTGCAAGCGTTGCGGCGCGCAGCAGCGCCGACTTGCCCATCCCGCGCGAGCCCCATAGCAGCATGTCATGGGCAGCCGCCTCATGCGCGAGACGCGCGACGTTCTCCACCACGGCGGCCTTCTGCTTGTCAATGCCCTGCATAAGGCCGAGCGCAGGCGCATCGAGCGACGGAATCCCGCGTGCCGCCGACCCGTCCCAGACATAAGCCGGGAAGGCGAGCCAATCCGCTGCAGGCAGGGGGGCAGGCGCCAACCGCTCCAAGGCGTCGGCAATCCGGGCCAGCAGCACTTCGCTCATCCTGCAAGCGCCGCCGCATCGAGATCATAAAGCAGGGCTGCGCCCGCCATGGCAGACGACCCCAGTCCGCGCGCCTCTGGCACGATCACACGGTTGAAGAACTTGGTCACCGCCGTCTTGCTGTGGAGGCCCGATTCGCGCGACTGGCGGCCAAGCTGCCACCCGGCCACGGCAACCGCGCACATCGTGGTGAACGGGACAGAACCTGCCAGCTTGTCATCGAGCGACGCGCTGGTGACCATCCACTGACCGATGGCAGCAGCATCCCTGGCCAGCGCCGCGACTTCAGGCACATCCTCCATCTCGGAAGCAATCTGCGCCATCAAGGCCTGCAGCACACCGCCGTTTTCGTAGCCGAGCTTGCGCGTAACCAGGTCGGCCGCCTGAATGCCGTTGGTGCCTTCATATATCGGGGCAATGCGGGCATCGCGGTAATGCTGCGCTGCGCCCGTCTCCTCGACGAAGCCCATGCCGCCGTGGACCTGAATGCCGAGACTGGCGACTTCGCAACCGATGTCGGTGCCCCAGGCCTTGAGCATGGGCACGAGCGTTTCGGCGCGCTTCTGCGCGGCCTCGTCTCCAAGCGCACCGCGATCCACTTGTCCTGCGGTGTAATAGAGCAGTGCCCGTGCGCCCTCCGTCAACGCGCGCATCCGCATCAGCATACGGCGCACATCGGGGTGCTCGATGATCGGCACGGGATTCTTGTCAGCTGAACCAGCGCGGGCAGACTGAACGCGGTCGCGCGCATAGGCACTCGCCTGCTGCAAAGCGCGCTCGGCAATCTGCACGCCCTGGCTCCCGACATTGATGCGCGCCGAGTTCATCATCGTGAACATGGCGCGCAGCCCGCCATTTTCGTAGCCGACCATCTCGCCGATACATTCGCCCTCGTCGCCGTAGGACATCACGCAGGTGGGCGAGGAATGGATGCCGAGCTTGTGTTCGATGGAAACGCAGGTGACGTCGTTGCGCGCACCAAGGCTACCGTCCTGTTCCACGTGGAACTTCGGCACCACGAACAGCGAGATGCCGCGCGAACCTTCGGGCGCGTCCGGCGTGCGTGCAAGCACCAGATGGACGATGTTCTCGGCCGCCTCATGCTCACCGAAAGTGATGTAGATCTTGGTGCCGGCAATGCGATACTTGCCCGCGTGCGGTCCATCGCTGATCGGCGTGGCGGTGGTGCGCAGTGCTCCTACGTCAGACCCTGCCTGCGGCTCTGTCAGGTTCATCGTGCCGGACCATTCGCCGCTGATCAGTCGGGGCAAGTACAGTCCCTTCTGCGCCTCGCTGCCGTGATGATCGAGCGCCTCGATCGCACCTACGGTGAGAATGGGCAGAAGCGTAAAGCCCATGTTGGCCGCGCCCAGTGTTTCGAGAACGGCTGTTGCCAGCGTAAAGGGCAGGCCCTGGCCGCCAAAGGCCTCAGGTCCGGAAATTGAGCCCCAGCCCTGTTCTACAAAAGCCTTGTACGCTTCGGTGTAGCCAGCGGGCAGGGTGACAGTGCCATTGCTCCACTTCGCGCCGACCTGATCGCCGATCCGGTGGAGCGGTGCCCATTCGCCCGCTGCAAAGGCACCAATACCTTCGACAATGGCTTCGACCAGATCGGGCGTAGCCGCAGAATAACGCTCCGCTTCCGCGATCTCATCGATACCGGCACTGATCTTGATGGCCAATATCTGGTCGGCGGTGGGCGGCGTGAACGACATGACAATTCTCCCTCGCAGGCGCACTTGCACGCACCGGCGCGCTCCCTATAGCGAGAAGCGATGGAGCCGACAAAGCCTTCGAACGTGCATATCGCCAATGACCTCGGGGTGGCTCAGGCCGCGCGGATAATTGAAGCGGGCGGGACGGTCGCAGTGCCGACAGAGACGGTCTACGGCCTTGCCGCCAGGGCAGACAGCGATGCGGCGGTCGCCGGTATCTATCGCGCCAAGGGCAGACCGGACTTCAACCCGCTCATCGTGCACGTTCCTGACGTTACGGCAGCGCAGGGCCTTGCCTGTTTCGATGGACGTGCGCTCGAGCTGGCGCAAGCGTTCTGGCCAGGCGCGCTGACTATGGTCCTGCCTCGCCGCGAGGACGCCGCATTGGCAGCGGCAGTGAGTGCGGGCCTGCCCACCGTGGCCCTTCGATGCCCCGCTCATCCTGTGATGCAAGCCCTGTTGAAAACCTGTGGATTGCCGTTGGCGGCCCCTTCCGCAAATCGCAGCGGCGGCGTCAGTCCCACCAGCGCCGCCCACGTCGCCCATTCGCTGGGTGACCGCGCAAACATGATCCTCGATGGCGGCGAGACAGAGCAGGGGATCGAATCCACGATCGTCGGGCTGCGGGAGGACGGATCATGGGCCGTGCTGCGCCCCGGACCGATCACCGCAGCGCAGATTGCAGGCGTTCTCGGTGGCAAAAGTGACGTCGTGACGTCATCAATAATCGAGGCACCCGGACAGTTGGCCAGCCACTACGCGCCCGGAAAGCCGGTCCGGCTTGAGGCCAGCGAGGCGCGCGAAGGGGAATTCCTTATCGGGTTCGGTGCGGTCGGCGGCGATGTCTCGCTGTCGGCCAGTGGCGATCTCGCCGAAGCGGCCGCGCGGCTTTACACCTGCCTGCATCTAGGCGCCGCTGCGCCCCATTCACTAATCGCCGTTGCAACCATACCCGACAAAGGCATCGGCACTGCCATCAACGACAGGCTGCGGCGCGCGGCGGCCTAACGCTCGTAGGGTCAGGACCTATTTCCTGCGCCTTCGAGGCGCCGGAAATAGGTCCTGAGCCTAAGGGACCGCGCTGCGCATCGCGTCCATCTCGGCATAGATCTGGCGCGCTGCATCGCAGGCGTCATCATCGCCATCGCGGCAATCGCGGCTGGCACGATCGTAATCGCGCGAGAGGCGGCCATAGCGCTCCTCACGCTTGCGGATTTCGCGCCCGCGCTTCTGGTCCTGCTCCGACTGGCTGACCGTAACGCGGTCATAAAGCCCGGCAGTGGTGCTAACCGCCTTGCTGCCGACGCGAACTGGCGCGGTGGCCAGATCGAACGCACTTTTGGCCACGCAGCCGGGCAAAAGTGCAACGCTGATCAAAACTGCGATAATGCGACGCTTCATGCCCAGCCCTCCGTGCCGCGCGAGAAAATCCCATGCGGACGGAGGTTTGGCAAGGTCGATCATGCCCGGATGCGATGAAACGAGAGCGGTGGGTTACTGTTCACCTGCCGCTTCGCTCTGTCCATCGTCTGGCGTCACGCCGTTTTCGCAGACCAGCTTGCCTGAGCCCATGGACGACACCTTGCAGGTAGCACGGCCGAAGACGCGGACCTCGCCCGAGCCCATAATAGTGGCGTTGACATGGCCGTTGGAGGCGAAGCGCGCGTTGCCCGACCCTGCGACGTCGATCTTGGCATCGTCGACATTGAGACCGTCCATCTCTGCATCGCCGCTGCCGGCGACGGTCATCTTCAGTTCCTTCGCCTTGCCTGCTGCGCGCAGCTTGCCCGAGCCGACCACGTCGACGCCCAGTTTCTGCACATCGATGGCGCGGGCCTCGACCGTCCCCGATCCGGCAACAGTGATCTTCGCGTCATTGCCGCCCATCTGATCTGCGGTCAGGTTGCCGGAGCCGGCCAGAACAACCTCACTGAGCATGGGCAGGGTGACGTTTACAGTGGCGGTCCGTTCGGACATGCCGATCTTCCAATCGTCGCGCGCGATGCCGAGCTGGCCTTCGGACAGTGCGAATCGCAGCTTGTCCGCGCCTTCACCCTCGACCGTGATCGCCAGCTTGTCGCCTCGCGTAACACGGACATTGTCGGGACCGAGAACCGCGATCGAGGTGGGGGCAGGGCCGTTCATGTCCAGCTCTGCCAGCGGCACACCCTTCTTTCCGTTGAAGGAGAAGTCGGCACCATCACAGGCGCCAAGCGCCGTGGCGAGGCCCAGGACAGCAACGCCTGCAAGGGCACGAACGATATTCTGAAACATGGCAACCTCACTCCTGACTGTATTGCCGTTATAACACGGTGATACGATCAAGGCCAAGTCGTTCGTGGATCGGGCACAGGGGTTAGTCGGAAGGCTCCAACGAAAAAGGCCTCCGGTTTCCCGGAGGCCTCTTGCAGTGCCGCTGTGGCGAAACGGTCAAGCCGTTTCGTAATACTTCGGCGCATATTCGTTGAGGATCGCGAGGATCTTCTTGAGCGCGGTCGGCTCGTCGGTCTTTTCCATCGCCGCGAGTTCGCGGGCGAGGCGCGACGACGCCGCTTCGAAGATCTGGCGTTCGGAATAGGACTGTTCCGGCTGATCATCGGCGCGGAAAAGGTCACGGGTCACTTCGGCGATCGATACGAGGTCGCCCGAATTGATCTTCGCCTCGTATTCCTGGGCGCGGCGCGACCACATCGTGCGCTTGACCTTGGGCTTGCCCTTGAGCGTATCCATGGCTTCGCGCAGGGTCTTGTCCGAAGACAGCTTGCGCATGCCGATCGATTCAACCTTGTTCACCGGAACGCGCAACGTCATGCGTTCCTTTTCGAAGCGCAGAACGTAAAGCTGCAGCTTCATTCCGGCAATTTCTTCGTCCTGAAGCTCGACCACGCGGCCGACACCATGCTTCGGATAAACGACATAATCCCCAACATCGAAGGCGAGAGCCTTGACTGCCATTGGTATTCCTTTCGACGCGGACAGGACGGGCGAAGGACCGTAAGGGTGCTTTTTCGGGGAGAAAGCTGCAATGTACCGCCAATCAGGCAGTCTTGCGAAGCCCAGCGATCCGTTTGCTTTTGTTGTCCTGCCTTTTCGTGGTGAAAAGACGCCGGACAGGCAGGAGCCCACCAGCGCTTGGCGGCCCATATAACACTTCCGCAATAAAATTACCAGCCCGTTCGGTGTGCACCGCACAGGAAATCGTTTGTTGCCGCCGGATCGACAGCAACAAACGTCATTGCAGCTTGACGGGAAGGGGCAGGGTTGCCCCTTCGCTCAATCGCCTTCGCCGGGCTCGGCCGAGAAGTACTTGTCGAACTTGCCTTCTTCGCCCTTGTGCTCGTCGGCGTCGTCAGGTGCATCCTTCTTGGCGGTGATGTTGGGCCATTCCGCCGAGAACTTCGCGTTCAGCTCGAGCCACTGTTCCAGGCCCGATTCGGTATCGGGAAGAATCGCTTCGGCCGGGCATTCAGGTTCGCAAACGCCGCAGTCGATGCACTCGCTGGGATTGATCACCAGCATGTTATCGCCTTCATAGAAGCAGTCGACGGGGCAAACCTCGACGCAGTCCATGAATTTGCAGCGGATGCAGGCGTCAGTGACGACATAGGTCATGGCGAATTTCGTCCCTCAGTATCTCTTTGAAGCCGTGCTAGAGGCGTTGCACCCGGATCGTCAAGCACCCGATAACAGCCTTGGGCTTCCAGCGCCGGTCCGCGCCGGTCGGGTAGGGCAAGAACCTCGATCACCTTGACGCAAGCGTGCATCGGCAGAACCAGCACATCACCGCATTTCACATCGGCACTGGCGCGTTCGATGCGGCGACCGTTGATGCGGATATGACCATCGGCCACCCAATCCTGCGCCAACCCACGCGAGGCGGAAAATCGCAAGAACCACAACACCTTGTCGATCCGCAACTGGCGCTCTCCCCCTAACGTGTCACGAGTTCCGCAAGCGCGGCAAAGGCCCCGGTCGGCGGTGGCAGAGACCGCGATGGCTGGGCCGGAGCGGCACGCGAAGGCCGCCATTCCCACAGCGGCGGCATGGCAGGCCCCGCTGCGCCTTCGGGCAAAGGGCGGCGGACGAATACGCGAAAAGCGGCAGCACGCAGCAAGGCTGTAAAGCTTGCAGTGGAAAGTCCCATGGAACGCGCAAGCGCAGGGTCAATAATAAAGCGGCGGCCCTTTGCGGCCAGGCGCGCGGCATGAGCGGCATGAAGCAGCTTTTCCGCAAGGTCGACCCGCAGGTTCTGCGTGCCCACGCGGCGATACCCCGCCAGCGGTTCCTTGCTGCTGACGACGGGACTGGCCGATTGCGGCGGCGCGGGCGGCTTTGCGCCCCACACCCGCGCCAGTGCCGCCCACAAGGCAAGCGGCGCGGGGCGCAGCATCGCGGGCACGAACAGATCGAGCGCACCGATCCGCACGCCAAGCTTCTTCATGCGTTCACGCTGCGCCGGATCGAGCCTGTCAAGGCCCGATTCATCGCGCGGCAGGATGCCGCCCGCTTCAACTAGATGCAGCAGCAGCGCGCGCAAGTTTGCCCCCGATTCACTGGCCCGGCTCGCTTGTGACAAACCGATAAGCGGGCCGAGCAGGCCGCCTACATGCGCAGCGAACCAGTCCTGCAAAGCCTGTGTCACACGGGCTTTAAGGAGTGGAGGCAAGCGATCCAGCGCCGCGTCGGTCCTGATGCGCGGGTCGAGAATGCTGCGTCCCCGCTCAAGCCGAGCCACAATCATGTCCCGCCAGACCATCGTACCTTGGCGAAGGGTCAGCCCCCCTGCCTCGCCGGCACTGGCCAGCAGTTCCGCGCCCCGCGATTCCAGCAGCGCGGGCAAGTGCCTTTCGGCAGCAGCGAGCAGCAATTTGCGATCCGCTGCACGGGCGAGGGGATCAACCACGAAGCGGAAGCCCTCCAGGTGGCCGATGGGTTCGTCATCCACCAGCACCGATCCGGATTCAGACAGGCGGACCGGAAGCAGGCCCGCATCAGCGCCTGCCTTGCGCATCAGCACGGTCGTACGGCGATTGACGAAGCGCTCGGTCAGCCGCGCGTGCAGGGCATCGGACAGGCGGGTTTCCACGGCGCGGGCGCGGGCCGACATTTCTTCCTTCGCCAGCACCCAGTCAGCGCGCTGAGCGATATACGACCATGACCGGATTGCGGAAATGCGGCCTTGCAGCGTGTCGATATCGCCTGCCGGGACATCGAGTTGCGCGATGGCCTGCGCGACGTAATCTGCGCCGAGATAGCCATGGCGCAAATCCTGCCACAGGCGAGCGATGAATCGGCTGTGCGTCTCCTCGCCTTGTTGCCGGAAATCGGGCAGACGGCAGACTTCCCAGAACCTCTGCACCATGCGCGCGCCGCGAATATCGGAGATTTCAGGCTCTTCGGATAATCGCTTGAGCACGGCAAGATCGATGGATTGCGGCGGCGTGGCCAGTTCGGCGCGCGGCGGCAGGCTTTCGAGATCCTCGATCAGCGTCGCCAGACTGTCAAAGCGCGGCTCGGCCTCGCGCCAGAACAGGCGGGTGAGCGGCGGGAAGCGGTGCTCCTCGATTGCGTAGATTTCTTCGGGGGTGAATTCGGGATCGTGCCCACCCATGCCAGAAAGGGTGCCGAAGGTGCCATCACGCTGGTGCCGCCCGGCGCGACCCGCGATCTGCGCCATTTCTGCCGTGGTCAACCGCCGCTGGCGGTGGCCGTCGTATTTAGACAGGCCCGCAAATGCGACGTGGTGCACATCGAGATTGAGGCCCATGCCGATGGCGTCGGTCGCCACCAGATAATCGACCTCGCCCGATTGATACATCGCGACCTGGGCATTGCGCGTCTGCGGGCTTAGCGCGCCCATGACGACAGCCGCGCCGCCGCGAAAGCGCCGCAACATTTCGGCCATGACATAGACCTGCTCGGCACTGAACGCGACAATCGCGCTGCGCGGCGGGATGCGCGAGAGCTTCTTCGCGCCGACGTGAGTCAGCGTGGAAAAGCGCGGACGCGAAACGATTTCCGCTTCGGGCACCAGCGCCTTGATCATCGGTTGCAGCGTGGCCGAACCGAGCAGCATTGTCTCCTCCCGCCCGCGGGTGTGGAGCAGACGGTCAGTGAACACATGGCCGCGTTCGGGATCGGCAGAAAGCTGGGCCTCGTCCAGAGCCACGAAAGCGAGATCGGGGCGCGAGGGCATGGCCTCGACCGTGCACAGATGCCAGCGCGCGCCTTTCGGCTCGATCCGCTCTTCCCCGGTAATCAGCGCGACCTTGTCCGGCCCCTTGATCGCGCAGACCCGGTCATAGACCTCTCGCGCAAGGAGCCGCAGAGGAAAGCCGATTGCACCGGAAGAGTGCGCGCAGAGTCGCTCGATGGCGAGATGGGTCTTGCCGGTATTGGTGGGACCGAGCACGGCCTTGACCACGCCCGTGTGGGACGGGCGGCGAGGCTGGGCTGGCGTGCGACTGGCCATGGGAAGGAATGTGGCGGGCATCATGGCCTGAAACAAGCGAGGGGGCCGATTTTATCCCCTGCCCGAACGGACGGGACCGGTTCCACATTGGGCCAAAGCAAAAAAAGCCCGGATCGCTCCGGGCTTTTCGTGTTGCTGATGCGCCAGCGCTTACTGGTTCATCGTGGCAAAGAAATCCTCGTTGGTCTTGGATTCCTTCATCTTATCGAGCAGGAATTCCATCGCGTCGATGGTGCCCATCTGCATGAGGATGCGGCGCAGGACCCACATCTTCGACAGCTGGTCCTTGGCGACGAGCAATTCTTCCTTGCGGGTTCCGCTCTTGCCCACGTCGAGTGCCGGGAAGATGCGCTTGTCGGCAACCTTGCGGTCCAGCACGATTTCCGAGTTGCCGGTGCCCTTGAACTCTTCGAAGATCACTTCGTCCATGCGGCTGCCGGTGTCGATCAGCGCAGTCGCAATGATGGAGAGTGAACCACCCTCCTCGATATTGCGCGCGGCACCAAAGAAGCGCTTGGGGCGCTGCAGAGCGTTGGCGTCAACACCGCCGGTCAGCACCTTGCCCGATGACGGGACAACGGTGTTGTAGGCGCGGCCAAGGCGGGTGATCGAGTCCAGCAGGATCACGACGTCACGCTTGTGCTCGACCAGGCGCTTGGCCTTCTCGATGACCATTTCGGCAACCTGGACGTGGCGCGTTGCGGGTTCGTCGAAGGTCGAGGAAATGACCTCGCCCTTCACGCTGCGCTGCATGTCGGTGACTTCCTCGGGACGTTCATCGACCAGCAGGACGATCAGGAAGACTTCCGGGTGGTTGTCGGTGATCGCCTTGGCCATGTTCTGCAGCAGCACGGTCTTGCCGGTGCGAGGCGGGGCGACGATCAGCGCGCGCTGACCCTTGCCCTGCGGGCTGACCAGATCGATCACGCGGGCAGACTTGTCCTTGACCGTGGGGTCGAGCGTGTCGAGACGCAGGCGTTCGTTCGGGTAGAGCGGGGTCAGGTTGTCGAAATTGACGCGGTGACGGACGGCATCAGGCTCGTCGAAGTTGACCTTGATCAGGCGGGTGATCGAGAAGTAGCGCTCGCCATCCTTGGGGGCGCGTACTTCGCCTTCGACGGTATCGCCTGTGCGCAGGCCCCATTTGCGGACCTGGTTAGGCGAAACATAGATGTCGTCAGGCCCGGCGAGGTAATTGGCTTCAGGGCTGCGCAGGAAGCCGAACCCGTCAGGCAGAACCTCGATCGTGCCGATGCCGAGGATTTCCTCGCCGTCTTCGGCCATTTCCTTGAGGATCGCAAACATCAGGTCCTGGCGGCGCAGCGTGCTCGCGCCTTCAACCTCGAGCTCTTCGGCCATCTGGACTAGCTCGGCGGGAGTCTTTTTCTTGAGGTCTTTCAAATGCATATCACTGGTATCCAAAGCAAAAGCTGGAAATGGCCGGAAGCCTCTAAGGGGCTTGGAGAAAGCGAGAGGGCGGCTGCAACGGGGCAGCACATCTGTTTCCGGTCGGTCGCGGGGATATTCGCGGTGGGCTGGTTAGTCAATCAGCCAGATTCGTTGGCGCCGAAACCGGACTCGTGGCACAGTACATTGGCAATGGCGCCGGACACATCCGGCCCGCAGGAGAGAGGATCACGCGATGATCAGACTACCCCGCCAGAGCTCCGCATTTCCCCGCAACACGGCTACTGAAATCAAGGCAAACGCCTGGGGATCGCAGTGGAAACAATTGCGCGCGCCAGCCACGCTGCTGCGCAATGCCACGCGCGATACCTTGCGAACCCTGCGCAGTTAAAACGGCTTCACGATCACAAGGATCACGATCAGCGCGGCAGCAATGCCAGGCACTTCGTTGAGCATCCGCAGCTTCCGCCCGGTCAGTTTGCGCTGACCGGCGGCGAGCAGCTGCGCGTAATTCGCCAGCCAGAAGTGATAGCCGGTAAGCGCAAGAACCAACGCCAGTTTGGCATGGAACCAACCTTGCGCAAACGCGCCGATGCTCATCGCCAGCGCAAGGCCGAGCACCCAGACGACGATCAATGAAGGCCACATGATGATCTTCATCAACTTGGCCTCGCGGTCGACCCAAATGGCATTTTCGGGCGAGCCTTCAGGCGATTCCTGATGGTAGACGAAAAACCGGGGCAGCATGAACAGGCCAGCCATCCAGAAGATCACGAAGATCAGATGCCCTGCCTTCAACCACAGATAGATCATCGCCAATGCCTGCTGCATGAGTTGCGGTTCCGCGTCGCTGCGTATGGTCGCCCCGGACCGCTATCTCGGTGGGATCGCCGCAGTTTGCAAGAGGCCGAAAGGGTCAGCGCGACCAGCCCCGCACGATCTTCAGCAGAGCCTCGACATGCTCGATCGGGGTGAACTGGCCGATGCCATGGCCGAGGTTGAACACATGCGGGCGATCCGCAAAAGCCTCCAGCACGCGGATCGTCTGGGTTTCCAGATCCGCGCCGCCCGAAAGCAGCAACAGCGGATCGAGATTGCCCTGCACCGGCATGTTCGCTGGAAGTTCGCGCGCGGCCCACAGAGGGTCGATCGTCTCGTCCACACCCACCGCATTCACACCGGTTTCGCGGGCATAGGCGGCAAGCTTCTCGCCCGCGCCCTTCGGGAAGCCGATCACCGGAACATGCGGGTAGCGGCGCTGCATTTCGGCGGCGATCTTCGCGTTTGGCGCGATGACCCAACGTTCAAATTGCGCAGGGGCCAAGCTGCCAGACCATGAATCGAACAGTTGCAGGCCTTCTGCGCCTGCTTCGACCTGGCCCGAGAGGTATTCGATGGTCACGTCCGTGATCGCATCGATGATCGCCTGGAACGCGCCCGGATCACGATAGGCCATGGCCCGGGTATCGTGATGATCGCGGCTGCCTTCGCCTGCGACCATGTACGTCGCCACCGTCCAAGGACTTCCTGCAAAGCCCAGCAAAGTCGTCTCAGGCGCCAGCTGAGCCTTCACCTTGGCCACGGTCTCGTAAATCGGCGCGAGGCGCTCAGGGACAGCTATGAGGCTCTCCAGCGCGGCATCGAGCAGGCGGGGCGAAAGGTGCGGACCTTCGCCTGCCAGGAACTGCAAGTCCTGCCCCATCGCATAAGGCACGATCAGGATGTCCGAAAACAGGATCGCGCCGTCGAAGCCGAAACGCCGGATCGGCTGGACGGTCACCTCGGCGGCAGCGTCGGTATCGTAGACCAGCTTGAGGAAGCCGCCACGCTCCGCACGAAGCGCGCGATACTCGGGCAGATAGCGCCCGGCTTGACGCATCAGCCAGATCGGGCGGCGGGCAAGATTGGCACCCTGGAGAGTCTCGAGAAGCGGGCCGGGCATCGCGGGTTTCGATCCATTCTACTTAAACTAGATTCTTAGAATCAGGTTGATGGTGTTAGTTGGCCCTGTGGAAAGCGGGGATTGCGGCGCTCTGCCTGATTTGTGAGTCCGCTTCCACTGTTTTTGCGCGGTCCGACTCTGTCTGGAACGGGGTCAAGGCAAAGTTCTCAACGCTCTCCACAGGCTGGGGAAAAGCCTGTCCACCTGTCCACAACCGGGGGTGAGGATGGCTGGAAAGAAGCATGGAATTGCCGGTTCAACTTGTCCCCGGTTCTCTCCCGTGGTTTATCGGCCCTGTGTCCACAGGGCTGTCCCGGCCCCCCAGAAAAGGCGCGTGAATGCAGCGTTTGCACCTGCACCTCCTGTCGGATTCCACCGGCGAGACGCTGGAAATGATCGCCAAGGCGGCGCTCGCACAGTTCGATGGGGCCGATGTCGTGCGGCACTTCTGGCCAATGGTGCGCTCGATGCAGCACCTTGACCGTATCATGGGCGAGATCGCCGCAAACCCGGGCCTCGTGCTTTATACACTGGTCAATCCCGATACGCGCGCGCGGCTCGAACAACGCTGCGTGACGCTTGGGCTGCCCAGCGTTGCCGCGCTCGATACGGTGACCGACGCGCTGCAGCAGCAACTCGGCGTGCAGGCCAAGGGCCGCCCCGGCCGTCAGCACATGATGGACGAAGCCTATTTCAAGCGGGTCGACGCGATTCAGTTCACGATTGCCCACGATGATGGGGTGAACTGGGAAAATTGGGAAGAGGCCGACATTGTTCTGGCAGGCGTCTCGCGCAGTTCCAAGACACCGACCTCGATCTATCTCGCCAATCGCGGCTACAAGGTCGCCAATATTCCGGTTGTGGTGGAAAGCCCACCGCCGTCGATGCTGTTCTCGCTGCGCCGCCCGATGGTAGTGGGCCTGACGACCAGCCCCGAGCGCCTCATCGCTGTGCGGCGCAACCGTCTGCTGTCGCTCAACCAGACGCCCGAAACCGCCTATGTGGATAACGATCAGGTGACGCGCGAAGTGCAATATGCGCGGCGCATGTTTGCCGATAACGGCTGGCCGGTGATCGACGTCTCGCGCCGTTCTATCGAGGAGACGGCGGCGGCAGTGATCAATCTCTATAATGAGCGCGGGGCCGCAGGTGGCAGCGGGGATGGAGTTAAGCCGATATGACGCTGATCCTGGCGAGTCAGAGCGCCTCGCGCAAAATGATGCTCGAAGCGGCGGGCGTGCCGTTCGAAGCGCGCAGCGGCGATGTCGATGAAGGCGCGATCAAGCGCGAACTGATTGGCGTGCCGCCAGCGGATATCGCGATGATCCTGGCCGAAGCCAAGGCGCTAGCCATTTCTGTTGCCGCACCGGGAAGGCTCGTGCTGGGCGGGGATTCGCTGGTCGAGGTTTGCGGAAGGCTGTTCGATAAACCGGTCAGCCGCGAAAACGCCGCCGAACATCTCGCTTTCTTCTCGGGCAAGGACATGCATCTGCATTCCGCCGCCGTGCTGATGCGCGATAATGCTTGCGTCTGGCGCCATACCGAATACGCAAAGCTCAAGGTCCGCACACTTTCCGACAGCTTTATCCAGAGCTATCTCCACAGGGAATGGCCCGCCGTTTCCGGCTGCGTCGGCGTGTTCCGCATGGAAGCGCTGGGTGTGCAATTGTTCGAATCCGTCGAAGGCAGCCACTTCACGGTTCTGGGAATGCCGCTATTGGCACTGCTCGGCGCGTTGCGTGCCGAGGGGGAACTGGACGCTTGAGCCTTGCCTATGCCGAAGTGATCGGAGACCCGATCGCGCAATCGAAATCGCCGGTCATTCACGGATTCTGGCTGGAGAAGCTTGGGATTACGGGCGACTATCGCCGCGTCCATATGAAGGCTGACGGGCTGGCGGACTATTTCGCGTCGCGGCGCGACGACCCTGATTGGCGCGGCTGTAATGTGACCATGCCGCACAAGCAGGCTGTGATTCCGCTGATCGACCGGCTCGATCCGCTGGCCGCGCGTATCGGCGCGGTCAACACGGTTGTGCGCGAAGGTGGCGCGCTGGTCGGATACAACACCGATGCACCGGGGTTTCTCGAACCCTTGCGGCCTTTGCTCGGCCAGACCCACTATTTCCGCATGGCGCGCGTTCTGGGCACTGGCGGCGCGGCGCGGGCGATTGTCGCGGCGCTGGCCGCAGAGGGTATGGTCATCGTGCTGGCCGGGCGCGATGTGGGCAAGGCGCGGGCATTGCTTGAGGAACTCGATCCGAAGGGCGATCACCACGTCGCCCCGCTCGATCATTTCGCCGATGCCACAGACTTTCCGTTCGACGACCGCGAGGGTTGTCTCGATCTGGTGGTGAATGCCTCCTCGCTGGGCATGACCGGGCAGGGCGCGCTGTGTTTCGACATGAGCCATGCGCCGCCGGGATCTGTGTTCTACGATATCGTCACCAGCCCGCTCGAGACGGATTTCCTGAAGGCTGCCAAGGGTGCAGGCTTCCGCACTTTCGATGGCCTCTCGATGCTGATCGGGCAGGCCGACCACGCCTTTCGCAAGTTCTTCGGCGCCATGCCGCCGCGCGGGGCGGCTGATGTCGCCTTGCGCGAACGGATGCTGGGATGAGCCGCCCGTTCATCGCAGGCCTGACCGGCTCGATCGGCATGGGCAAGTCTGCCGTGGCACTGATGCTGCGCGAACTGGGCGTGCCCGTGTTCGATGCCGACGCCGCTGTGCATCAGTTGCAGGGACCGGGCGGGGTGTTGCTGCCGGCCATAGAAGCGGCGTTTCCTGGAACGACCGGGCCGGACGGGGTGAAGCGGCAGGAATTGGGCACGCGTGTGTTCGGCGATGCTGTGGCGCTGAAGCGGCTGGAAGCCATCGTTCACCCTGCCGTCGCGCAGATGCGCGAAGCGTTCATGATCGAGCACATGGGTGAATCGCTGATCGTGTTCGACATTCCGCTACTGTTTGAGAAAGGGCACGGACCAGATCTCGATGCAGTGCTCGTCGTATCCGCCCCGGCCGAAATGCAGCGCGCGCGCGTATTGGCGCGGCCGGGGATGACGCCGGAGAAGTTTGCCCACATCCTCTCGCTGCAAGTGCCCGATGCCGAAAAGCGTGCGCGGGCAACCCATATGATCGATACCGGCGTGACGCTGGAGCAGACGCGCGGGCAGGTGGCAGGGCTGGTCGCGGCACTACGGGAAAAAAACCCGCGAGACTGACTGTGACTCCCCTTGCCAGCCCCGGCTAGCGGGTCCACATATTCCCTAATGCGTGAGATCGTTTTCGATACAGAGACGACCGGCCTCGACCCCAGATCGGGGGATCGACTGGTGGAAATTGGCTGCGTCGAGATGGTCAACCGGGTGCCGACAGGCGCGGTTTACCATTGCTACTTCAATCCCGAGCGTGACATGCCGGCAGAAGCCGAGGCGGTTCACGGCCTGTCCATTGCGTTCCTGTCGGACAAACCGAAATTTGCGGAAAAAGCGCCAGAGTTCCTCGATTTCATCGGCGATGCGCCGCTGGTTGCGCACAATGCCGGGTTTGACTTTGGCTTTATGAACAACGAGCTGGAAATGTGCGGGCTGGAGCCCGTCAGCCGCGAACGGATGGTCGATACGGTGGCGATTGCCCGCCGCAAACATCCCGGCGCCAAGCTCAGCCTCGATGCCTTGTGCTCGCGCTACGGGATCGACCGTAGCCACCGCACCAAGCACGGGGCACTTCTGGATGCGGAACTGCTCGCCCAGCTCTATGTCGAGCTGCAGGGCGGGCGGCAGATCGGCCTCGAACTGGCTGCCGATGCACCGGGCGGTGCCTCAGGCGTCTTCGAGGAAACCGTGGCCGTCACCTCGTCGGTGACCCGCATATTCCGTTCCCCGCGCCCGCATGCCGCGAGCGCGGAGGAGCTGGCCCGCCATGCCGAATTCATGGCGGGTTTCAGCGAGCCGATCTGGTCACGCTGATGCGCTGATCCCGGTCGTCCCGCACGAGTGTACAGGAGAAGTGATTTATGGATATTCGCGTTTCGGGACACCAGGTCGACACCGGCGCTGCTTTGCAGACCCATGCCGAAGAGCGCCTTTCCGCCATCGTCGACAAGTACTTCTCCCGGGCGCTTTCCTCGCATGTAACCATGGGGAAGGCCCCGCACGGCGGCTTCCGCTGTGACATCGTTACCCACGTCACCAACGGCCTGATCCTCAAGGGTGGTGCCATTTCGCAGGATGCGCACAATGCGCTCGACCAGTCGGCGGACAAGATCGAGAAGCAGCTGCGCCGCTACAAGCGGCGGCTCAAGGATCGCCATGAAAACGCCGATCACGCGCGCAAGACCGACGAGGCCAATCTGGTCGTCCAGGACGCGGCCTATACTGTCTTTGCCCATGACGAACAGGGTGAGGAAGAACAGGTCGATGCGCCGCTGGTCATTGCCGAAACCCGCGTCGATGTGCCGACCGCCTCGGTCTCGGATGCGGTGATGATGCTCGACTTGCGCAACACCAATGCGCTTCTGTTCAAAAACGCCGCCACGGGCACGCACAACATGGTCTATCGCCGGGGTGATGGTTCGATCGGCTGGGTAGAACCGAAGTAGCCTGACCGCTGTCAGAACAGCGCAAGACGAAGAAGGGGGCCGCACCTTGCGCCCCCTTTTTTGTTGGGCCGATGCTGGCAGACCCTGCCCTCGCTTTGGACTTGCGTTCGCCCGGAATCAGGAGCATTGCGCGCTCCAATTCACCGTGCCTTTGCACTTTTGTGATATGTCCAATCCGCTATGACGGCTCTCTTCACGCTCGATCAACAAGCCGTGCGCATGGTTCGCGCCGATACCAAGCAGCAGATCCTCACCGATCTCGCGCGCTGCTTTGCCGACGTCTACATGCTCGACGCCGCGATCGTGATCGAAGGCATCGAAGAGCGCGAGAAGCTTGGCAGCACTGGCTTCGGGCGCGGCGTTGCCATTCCCCACGCGCGGATTGACGGGCTGGAGCGCCCGGTTGCAGCATTCTTCCGCCTTGAAAATCCTGTGGAATTTGCCTCGGCTGATGGCATGCCCGTCGATTGCGTGTTCGGGCTGTTGTCACCCTCGCAAGCAGGTGCCACGCACCTTCAGGCCTTGGCCGCAATCTCGCGGTTGATGCGCGACGAACGCATGCACGAACGCCTCGCTTCTGCTTCCGACGCTGAAGCGCTTTACGGGTTGCTGGTCAATGTCATCGACCGTGACGCCGCCTGAACCGGGCCAGCGTGACGACAGCGCTGCGCTGCATTGGCGGGCACTCGAAGGGCTCTATGCTTCGGCTCCGGTCAATGCCCTGTTCGAATCCCGGCTGGAAATCACCGGCGAGGGCGTCTCGCGTATCCATTTCAACGTGACGCCGGCCTGCTACCACGCCGCCGGAGCCGCGCACGGCACGATCTATTTCAAGATGCTCGACGATGCCGCCTTCTATGCCGCCAACACCATGGTCACGGATCGTTTCCTGCTTACCACCTCGTTCAACCTGCTGTTCACGCGCCCCATCGAAGCGGGACCGCTGACTGCGGAAGGTCGCTGGATTTCGGGCCGCCGCCGCGTGCTCGTCGCCGAAGCGCGGTTGATCGATGCCGACGGTGAGGAAGTAGGCCGCGGCACCGGCACGTTCCAGCGCTCGCGCATCCCGCTTTCCAGTCTCGATGGCTACAACGCGGGCTTGCGCTCGGCGCTGGCCTGAGATGCAGGCACGTCTCCCAGCCCACCTTGAAGTATCGGGTCTGCTCCGCGCTGCGCAGGCGGACGGTGACTTCGGCATGGTCCTGAACAAGGGCGAGCGCGATGGCGGCACCATCCTTGTCGTTCTCTTGGATAAACAGGGACTTGGCGTTCTGTTTGAGCGTATGCCGAGCGCGGATGGAAGCCGGAAATGGCTCTCTGTAAAGACGCAAGTAATTGATAATAAAATGGAATTTGAGGACTATCTGGACCGGCGGAAGCAGCAGGATCCAGATGTGTGGATAGTCGAACTGACTGTCGCGGATCGGGAACGGTTCGTCCGGGACAACCTGTCGCCAGCCTGAACGCGGGTTGACTCTTTCGCAGCGCACAATAAAGGCAGCCCACCGATTTTGCGCAGGCGGTGACGGGATGCAGACAAGCAGATCGCACTGGCACGCAGACGGGGGGCAACCGACATGGCCCTTCGGCATCCAGCCCTCGTGCGGGTTATCCCGCGCGACAGGGCTTTTTGTCGCGCCATGACCGGAAGCTCACCGCACATTGACGAATTTTGATGAGCACCAAGTTCCGTTACGCCGCAACATTGAGCCTTGCTGCGACTTTTATCACAACCTTGCTCAGCACTGGCGGTTCCCACGCCAACGCCCAAGGGTACAACGCTCCCGTCGCTGCTGCGACGACGTTCATCTCCCAGCCGGTCATTCAGGCAATTGCGACTCCGCAGGCCGATGATGTGATCGACAGCCAGGACGCGATCGCCGCATCCTCGCTTTCCGAGCTGGTCGAGAAGACCGAAATCCCCGCCGATCTCTCGAATGAGCTTGAGTGCCTTGCAGGCGCCGTGTTCTTCGAAGCCAAGAGCGAATCGCTCGCCGGACAGCTTGCTGTCGGCCGTGTCGTGATCGCACGCTCGCAGTCGGGCCGCTTCCCCGCTTCCTATTGCGGCGTGGTGTATCAGCCCTCACAGTTCTCGTTCATCCGTGGCCGCTCGATGCCCGCGATCAACCGCGCAAGCCGTGATTGGCAGGACGCGGTGCGCATCGCCGTGATCGCCGATCAGGGCACGTGGAAGAGCCCAGTCGAAGGCGCGATGTTCTTCCACGCCAGCCATGTCTCGCCGCGTTGGGGCAAGGCGCGCATGGCCCGGATCGATGGTCACGTTTTCTACCGTTGATCGCAATCTGGAAGTGACATGAAAAAAGGGCCGGCTCCGCAAAGGAACCGGCCCTTTTTCATTGCACGCGACGCTGCTCAATGGCGGAAGTGGCGCATTCCGGTGAAGACCATGGCAAGGCCCGCCTCGTCGGCAGCCTTGATCACGTCATCGTCGCGGATCGAGCCGCCGGGCTGGATCACGCAAGTTGCGCCTGCCTCCACCGCTGCCATCAGCCCATCGGCGAACGGGAAGAACGCGTCCGACGCCACGGCCGAGCCATGCGTGCGCACTTCGCTGAAGCCATGCGTTTCGGCGGCTTCCTTGGCCTTGGCTGCGGCAATGCGCGAACTGTCGCGGCGGTTCATCTGGCCAGCGCCGATGCCCGCCGTCACCCCGTCCTTGGCATAGACGATGGCGTTCGACTTGACGTGCTTGGCCACGGTCCAGGCAAACATCGCATCGGCCAGCTCCTGTGCGCTCGGTGCGCGCTTGGTCACGACCTTGAGGTCGCCTTCGGAAATCTTGCCGTTGTCGCGGTCCTGCACCAGCAATCCGCCTGCAATCGGTACGGTGACCAGACCCTTGCGGTCGGCATCGGGCAGGCTGTCGACCAGCAATAGTCGCAAGTTCTTCTTGCGCTCGAACGCGGCCTTGGCCGCATCGTCGGCGCCGGGCGCCACGACGACTTCGGTGAAGATTTCGCAGATCGCATTGGCGGTGGGCCCATCCAGCGGGACGTTGGTGGCGACGATTCCGCCGAATGCAGAAACGGAATCGCACTCAAGCGCGGCCTTCCACGCATCGAGCAGCGTGTCCGCCGTGGCGACGCCGCAGGGGTTGGCGTGCTTGACGATCACCACGGTCGGCTTGGCACCGCTGAATTCCGCGATCAGTTCGAGCGCAGCGTTGGCGTCATTGTAATTGTTGTAGGACAGCTCCTTGCCTTGCACCTGGCTTGCCTGAGGCAACCCGGTGACGGCGGGATTGCGCGCCACGTAAAGCGCGGCGTCCTGATGCGGGTTCTCGCCATAGCGGAGCGTGGTCACCCGGGAAAACGCGCTGGCGAGCACCGGCGGGAAGTGTTCCTGCTGGTCGACCGTGGCAAACCACTGCGAGATTGCCGAGTCATAGGCAGCTGTTGCGGCATAGGCCTTGGCCGCCATCTTGCGCCGGAAAGCCAGCGTGCTGGCGCCACCGGTTTCTTCCAGCTCCGCCAGAAACGCCGCATAGTCGGCGGCGTCGGTCAGGATCGTGACGTAATCGTGGTTCTTGGCCGCTGAACGCACCATCGAAGGGCCGCCAATGTCGATGTTCTCGATCACCTCGTCGCGCTCTGCGCCTTTGGCGACCGTGGCCTCGAACGGATAGAGGTTGACGACGACAAGGTCGATTGCGCCGATGGCATGTTCGGCCATGGCGGCAGCATGTTCGGGATTGTCGCGCACCGCCAGCAGTCCGCCGTGAATCGTCGGGTGCAGCGTCTTGACACGGCCGTCCATCATTTCGGGGAAGCCGGTGTGTTCGGACACGTCCTTGACGGTAAGCCCTGCGTCGCGCAGCGCCTTGGCGGTGCCGCCGGTCGACAGCAGTTCGACGCCGCGTGCGGCCAGCGCCTTGCCCAGATCGACAAGTCCGGCCTTGTCCGACACCGAAAGCAGCGCCCGCTTGATGGTAACCGTGGTCACTAAGGTATTCCTATCTCATCTTCTTGAGCAGCCAGGAGAAGCTTTCTCCGCTGCGGGGAACCTTGGCCGAGATGACCAGCTGGCGCGTGCCCAGCGGCCTGCCCTGACCGTCTGCCCAGAGGCTTTCCTCGACCGCAATGGCATCGCGGCCCGAACGGAACTGCCACAGGCTGCCGTCGGGCAGGGCGAGCGTCACGCCTTTCCCGTCCGAACTGGCGGCAAGCTCGATATGCGGACCGAGATGGAAGCGCAAGGCAACGCCGATCATGCCGCGCTTGCCCTTGCGCCCGGCGGGCACCAGCAGATCCTCGCCGCGCAGCTCGCTGCCATCGTCCCGCAGGATCAGGATGCGGCGGTGGACCAGACCATAACGCCCGACATAACCGTTGTGGCTGGCCTCGATCCGCGTGGCACCCGGCCCCGTGCCGTCGGGCGAAAGTGTACGTCGGTCAACCTCGACTTCGGACACGCCCGATCCGAGCCGTCCGTTGATCAGCACGGCGGTCGAATTGAAATCGTCGATGGTCAGCGTGGAGTGGGCAGCGGTGGCGCGCAACCCCTGTTCAAGCCGCAGCGGAATCAACCCGCCCGCAAAGGCCGCGCCGCCGCAATTGACGATCAGGCGGTCATGCCCGTGGCTGAATTCGAACGCGAGCGTCGAGGCGCAGCCATCACGGGCGTGGCGGGCAACGGGCGGCGGTCCTGCGTCAAATTGCAGCACGGCCTTTGCAGCCGTGGCGCGCTGATAACCCCACTGGCGTGCATCGCGCAGAGGGCGGCTGCGCACGCCGGTGATCTTCACCAGCGTATCGATGCGCTCATGGTCTATTGCGCCCGCGCCCTGCCAGTTGCCCAATCCGCCATCGCCATGGAGCAGCGCCTGCAGCGGCGGGACGAGCAGGTTCAGCATCGTGCCAATTTGGGGGAGCGGTTCGGCGCGCACGGCTTCGTAGCAGGAGCGCAGCGCGACGAGCAGTTCGATTGCCTCGATCTGGCAGAGCGGGCTGCGCGAAAGCACGCCGCCATCGTCGCTGACCAGTTCGCCGAGCGCGCGGACGAGGCCCGCTTCGGCAAAGAGACGGCGCGCCTTGCCGTCGGCCATGATCAACCCCGTCGCAACAAGCGCGCACCAACCTGCAACTTCAGACAGCCGATCATCGGCCTTGCCGACATGACGGTCGAGCCAGCGTGCGGTTTCGTCTATCGTATGCAGCACGCGGCTGCGGAAAGCGCGGTCCTGTCCGGACAGGACCAGTGGCGCGTGGACCATCCAGTTGAGCAGGCGGTGCCCGACATTTCCGACGTCCCACGCCGGTGTACCGTCAGGTTTGGGATTGGCGGTGATCCAGGTGCCGAGAATGCGCTCGGCCACTTGCGCGCACTGTTGGCGCTGACCGCCGGATTCGAGATCGCGCAGCCAGCGGAAGCCATGAACCATGCGTTCGAACGGCGGCGGCAGCCGCGGGCCGGAAAATGCGGTGTCCGCAATTGGTGACTTGAAGCCATGGACCAGGAAGTGACCGGCTCGCAGCGCCTTGCCCGCCGCAGCATCGCCGGGCAGCGGATTTGTCACCGTTGCGGTCAGCCGCGTCTTCGCATTCTTGCGGAAGGGATGGATCGCGCTGGCGGGCAGGCCAAGCCGGTAGGCGAAGCGCACCAGGCGGTCACCCGCACCAAGCGCTGGCGGCGCAAAATCGGCAAGTGCGAGCGCACGGCCGGGTTCTACCGACGATGAATCTGCCAGCGCTGGCGCAGAATCCTGCGCGATGCCGGGGAGAAGCGCGCTGTCGTCAGGTTCAGCCAGCGGTTCCTCCTTCGTTGCGTTCAGCGGAATGGCTGAACGTTCAGCAGCGTTATGGGCCGCGGGGCGGCTCCCACTGAGGGAAACGCCGCCGTCCCGCATATCAGCCGAGGCCCTTGAGCGCAGCGATATTCGCCGCGTATTGATCCGGGCCGCCCCGGAACGTGGCGGTCCCTGCCACGAGCACGTCGGCCCCGGCATCGACACAGGAGCGGATCGTCCTGAGATCCACCCCGCCATCGACCTCAAGGTGAATGTCCCGGCCGGTCTTGTCGATCATCTTGCGCACGGCCTCGATCTTGCGCAGCTGGCTGGAAATGAAGCTCTGCCCGCCAAAGCCGGGATTGACGCTCATCACCAGAACCAGATCCACATCGTCGATCAGGTAATCGAGCATCTTGGCAGGGGTTCCCGGGTTGAGCGAGACGCCGGCCTTTTTGCCCAGCCCCTTTATCGCCTGCACCGTGCGGTGGATGTGCGGCCCTGCCTCAGGATGAACCGTGATGATGTCCGCCCCGGCATCGGCAAAGGCCTGTAGGTAGCCATCGACAGGCGAGATCATCAGGTGGACGTCGAACGGCTTGGCGGTATGCGGGCGCAGGGCTTTGACGACCATCGGCCCGATCGTGATGTTGGGCACAAAGTGCCCGTCCATCACGTCAACATGGATCCAGTCGGCCCCGGCGGCATCGATGGCGCGCACTTCCTCGCCCAGACGCGAAAAGTCGGCGGAAAGGATCGAGGGGGAAATCAGCGGGATCATGGAACGGCGTCTTCCTGCAGCAAGGGCAGGCGTTGCTTACGCCCGGACCGGCGCTGGCGAACCGCCACCCCACGCCTAAGCGCTTACCTTTGGCGAATCGGCGGAACAAGCATTCTGGGCGCGCTTATCCACACGGAATGTCCCGCTTCGGAGGTGATTCGCAGGCACCATGGCTCAGGCGAATTAGCTGAATGATTGGTCCGACCTGAGTTCAGCACGCATTAACGGCACGAATCATACTTAACGTGGGCTAGAACTGCCGGTATGCCACCAGCAGGGGACACGGAAGGCTTCGCATCAGGCCAAGGCTCGCTTGCGAGAAAGGCCTGCGAATTGCTGGAAAGACACATCGATTTTGGGGCTTTTGACCATGACCAAGCCGAGACGTTTGCACGCCACGGCCATCGCCTTTGCCGCTTCTGCCGCCGCGTTGATCGGGGGTAGTACCGCAGCGAATGCCAACGGACCGAACTGCGCAGGGCCTGTCAGCGACACATACATCAATGTGACGATCGATGGCGTGCGCAATGGCAACGGATTGATGGCGGTAACGCTCTATGCCGATGAATCGCGCAAGTTCCTCGTGAAGCATGGCTCGATGTATGTCGGCCGTGTCGACGCGACCGCGTCCGAGACCAAGATGTGCCTCTACGTGCCCAAGCCCGGCGTCTATGCACTGGCGGTCTACCACGACGAGGATTCGAGCCGGAACATCAAGCGCAGCGGTGTGCTCGGGTTGCCCGAGGAGGGTTTCGGCTTTTCGAACAATCCGCCGACGATTGCGAGCATTCCCTCGTTCCGGTCGGTGCGTCTCAACATCGCCAAATCGGGCCTCTCGACCCGGATTCATCTGAAATATCCGTGATACTGGGGAGCGCTTGGCGTTCCCCGGTCGGCCGTCAGTCTTCGAACGTGGAGGCTTCGACTGCGGCAAATGTGCGCGCGAGGTGCCAAGGGGCCATTTCCTCGGCCAGGGCATGCGCGCGCGGATCATCGACGTCGAGCCACCAGGCATCCTCGATGTCCATGGTGCCGGCCCGGCCCGCATCGGCAAGGCGCTGCATGCCGTCCGAAAGGCTGCCGGGCTTGCCCTCGGCAATGGCGTCGCGGATCGCCAACGCAAGTTCCGGCGTGGCCAGGAACGCGCCGCAATCGACCGCGTCATAAGGTGAGATGGACTTGCCGATGGCGGTGATCCGGCCTTCGTCGTCAAGCTTTACCCATGTCGCATCGTCGGGATCGACCAGCGGATTGTCGAGGCGGCGGTCAATCGCCAGCGTGACTCCGCGGGTGGGACGGTCTTCCAGCATGAGGCGGGCGAGGATGTCCGCCTCGAACATGTGGTCGGCCATCATCAGCAGGTAGTTGCCGTCGCACCGCGTGGCTCCGGCCATGACCGACCGTCCGTTCGGCGTCGACCAGTCCGACAGGCGCACTGGCACGATCTCGATTCCGGCACGCAGCGAAAGGTCCGCGAGGAAGGCTTCCAGCATATCGGCGCGGTGGCCGGTGACCACGACGACGCGGGTGATTCCAGCTTCCATTGCCTGGCGCACGCCGATTTCGATCAGCGGTACGCCGACCACCGGCGTCAACGGCTTCGAAGGCGATAGGTCGGCAAGGCGGCTGCCGAATCCTGCGGCAATGATCAGGGCGTCCACGGGGATCTCATCAAAGTTTCAGCGGGATTTTCAAAACGAAAAGGCCGACCAGACGATCCGCCCGGTCGGCCATTTCCGTTGCGTCAAGCGGCTCGCTTATTCAGCGGCCAGCTTTTCGACCGATGCATATTCATCGACCATCTGCGCAGCGACATCGTCGTTGAACTGCTGCGGCGGGTGCTTGCAGAAGTAGGCCGACGGGCCGATCAGCGCACCGCCTTCACCGCGATCAAGCGCAACCTTGCAGCAGCGGATCGCGTCCATGACGCAAGCCGCCGAGTTGGGGCTGTCTTCGACCGAGAGGCGGAGTTCGAGGTTCATGGGCACGTTGCCCCACTGCTGGCCTTCCATGCGGATGAAGCACAGCTTGTTGTCCTTCTGCCATGGAACGTAGTCCGAAGGACCAACATGGATGTTCTCGTCGGCCAGACGCGTTGCAAGCATCGCCTGCACTGCTTCTGTCTTCGATTCCTTCTTGCTGCCCAGACGCTGACGGTCGAGCATGTTCATGAAATCGGTGTTGCCGCCGGTGTTGAGCTGATAGGTGCGCTCGACATTGACGCCGCGTGCAGCAAACAGGCTCGACAGGACGCGGTGGACGATGGTGGCGCCAACCTGGGCCTTGATGTCGTCACCCACGATGGGGATGCGCTTGTCGCGGAATTTCGCTTCCCACTCAGGGGTCGAAGCGATGAACACAGGCATGCAGTTGACGACGGCAACGCCGGCTTCAAGCGCGCATTCCATGTAGAATTCGGTGGCGAGCTGCGAACCGACGGGCAGGAAGTTCAGGAGAACTTCGGCGCCGCTGTCCTTGAGTGCCTGAACGATCGAGGCCTGGGTGGCTTCGGGTTCGTCTGCAACGATGAAGCCCTTTTCACCAACGCTGGTCATGTGGGCGGCAACGCCGTCCGACACATAACCCATGATGACCTTGGCGCCGGTTGCCGGCACGTTGGGCTGGAAAACCGTGGTATTGTTCGGGGCAGCGAAGATCGCTTCCGAAATGTCCTTGCCGACCTTGCGTGCATCGACATCGACGCCCAGCACGAAATCGACATCGCCAGCGCCGTAGCCACCGATCCGGTCGTGGATCAGGCCCTGCGACGAGTTGTTGTTGCGATAGTAGGCAACCCCTTGCACCAGCGAGCTAGCGCAGTTGCCCACGCCGATCACGGCGACCTTGATTGGCTTCATGAATAACGATCCCTTCACACAGGCGCCCCAGGGCGGCTGTAATCAAACTGCCTCACAATACCGAAATGCCGCCGAATGCAAGTCGATTCCTCTGCCAGTCACGACGGACCGGAGGACAGGCAGCACCCACCAACCAGTCACTTGCACTCCTGTCGTCTGCGCAGCACCTGCGAAACCGGCGCGCAAAAGATTGCAACTTTCGATGGGAAGCGGCCCTTAACCGAAAAATGCGGCATGCGATAGTGCGTTTGCACAAGGAGTGGTTCGTGCCTTCAACCGATTGCCGAAACCGTGGCCAGAACGCCACCAAGTTCGGACAAGGACGAGAGGGTCAGGGTGCCGGAAACGGCCCGTTCGAAATCGTCTTGCGTGAACGCATCGGTCAAAAGTGCGCGAAACCGCACCCCTGCTGCGTGCGCGATGTGGGCGTCGTTCGGTGAATCTCCGGTGAACAGGAATGCCGACCGGGCAATCCCGAAGCGCTGTTCAAGCGCGCGGAAGTGCGGCTCACCCTTGGCAAAGCCGGGGTCCGTGCCATGCGCAGGGCGATACCCGAGCGCGCAATCGACAGGCCAGTCCCGCGCGAGGCGCTCGACGTAGCGCTCAAGATTGTTGGAGGAGATGGCGACCTGATAGCCTGCTGTCCGCCAGCCATCCAGCAGCGCGGCAACGGCTGCCGATAAGGCGATGCCAGACAGGTAGCTGTCTTTCCAGTCCTCGAAACGATCCGCAACGGGATCGGTGTCCTGTCCGGGGTAGAGCTGGCGGAGTTGCCGTTCGAACGGCAGGCCCGAGGTTGCGAAGTATGACTTGCGGGCCTGCGCAAAAGGCGTGCCGAACGATTCCGCCATCAGCGTGGCGGCGCGGTCGGCATAGTCGTCCATCGTCGGCACGAGCGTACCGTCAAGGTCGAACACCAGCACGCGCACTGCATTGCCACCATCCGGTGCCATCACGCGGACAGGCTTTCGCGCGCAATCGCAAGGTCCTCGGGCGTATCGACTTCGAACCACTTGAGGCCGGACAGCCAGTAGACGCGGGGTGCCGTCACCGGCTCCTGCGCCAGTTCGTGCAGCACCATTTCCACCGACGCCGAGGCCAGATTCTGCGTCGCATGCACCCTGTCGAATGCCGACCAGTAGGTCGCGCGATGGGTCTGGCCGATCACGGTCGTGCCGATATAGGCGCCATCGTATTTCGGCAGGGTCTTGGAAATGGCGAGAAGTCCGCCGTCCTTCTCGATCACTTTCATTTCGTCGGGCAGGACCGGCCGTTCGCGCTCGCACGCAATCTGCAAGGCATCGGCGGCAGGCGCGAAATGGCGCGTATACATGTCGGCCGGGAACAGGTGGTCGGCGTTGGTGAGGATGAAGGCGGCATCGCCGATGAGCGCACGCGCGGCACCGAGCGAGGTGAGATTACCAGCTTCCAGATCGGGATTGCGGACCGTGCGCACGGGAGCGGCGGGCCATTCGCGCGCCAGATGATCCTCGATCAGGGAGGCACGGTATCCGGTAACGACGATGACTTCATCGGCCACTGCCAGCAAGGCTTCGATGGCGAAGTCGATGCACGCTCGCCCGGCAACCGGCATCAGCGGCTTGGGCAAGGACTCGGTCGCTTCACCAAGCCTGCTGCCTCGGCCCGCAGCCAGGATCACACCCTTCATTCGTTGTCTCGGTTCCCAGTTGCGGAAAATGTCCCGTTCAATTTGGGGGAACGTGCTGCATCGCGCAAGGGGGCCAAGGTCGAAGGTGCCTGGCGCTGTAACTTTTCAGATCTGGCGCATGTGTGGTGGCAACAGTTGACCCTCGGCGTCAGCCAGAATCAGCGGGGCACACCATGCAACCGCACCCAGCCAGATGAGCAGGCCCCCGAGCAGCAGGCCGGGCAGCATCCAGGAGAGCCCCGCAAGGCAGAACACACAGGCGATCATGACATAGACGTCCCGCTTGAAGATGCGCTCAAGCGTCAGCGTGACGGCCTGCAGGATCGGGCGACCCTCGAGCCTGAGCGTTAGAGCGGCGCGCAGCACATCGAAACTCCCGCGCTTGGGGCCGAGCCGGACCAGAATGCTCATCGCCGCAATGCCGCAGACCAGCAGCACCACGCAGGCCAGCGCAACCCACGCATAGTCCTGCCCATATGTTCGGATGACCCCGGTCATCAGGCCGATCACGAAACCGAGGTTCGCAACTGTATCGCAGGCGGTATCGAGCAACGCCCCCCGGCGGCTCATTGCCCATGATACTCGGGCGATGTCGCCATCGACGCAATCGGTGACGGATACTGCCTGGAACAGGAACCCACCCAACGCCAGCCACTCAGGCCCGCCATGGGCGAGCACCGCCGCCATGACCATGGCGAGCGCGAGCGTGAACCACGTGATCGGGTCAGGGCCGAGCCCGAGCCGCAGCGCGAGCGCTGACATGCGGAACGAGATTGGGCGATTGATCCAGCGCCCGACCGGACCTTCGGTGGGCTTGAGCGTTGCGTGCAGCAGCGCCATGACCGTGGCGTGATCGTTGGGCCTGCGGATCAGGCGCGGATCGTCCGATGCGAATTGGAGCGCAGGATTGGCCTTCAGCGCTTCGAGCGCGCCCCTTGTCGGCAGGGCATCTCCAGGCAACAGCGCCGTCCCGGCGGGAAGCTCGTCCGCCGTTCCGACCATCGTCACATCGGGCAAGGGCCGCGCGCGCAAGGCAAAGCTCTTGTGCCAGTCATGCGCAATCGGGCCGTCGGCGATGATGAAGATGCGGCTCGCCTGCTCGAGATCCGCGAGGATCACCGCGCGGGCAATGCCGGTGATGCCGCCAGTGGTGCGGCGCAGATAGGAACTGGCCGGAATTGCGACGGAAAATGCGATATTCAAGCGCGTCTGCCTCTTGCTCTGCGTCGCAGGCCCTTTCCACCGCCTATAGACATGGCTACCGCTTGCGCCAAGCGGGGTTTGCAAGAGGGGTTGGCCAGGTGAGTGCGGTGAATACGAAAAGGACGATCGAGCGTCCGAAGCGCCCGCGCGAGTTGCAGGATTCCCTCAACTTCTACCTCTATCATCCGCTGGCATGGCGCCTCGCCAAGCTGCTTTCGCGTACGCCGCTGACGCCGAACATGGTCTCGGTCCTCGGCGGGCTTCTGGTCGTCGCGGCGGGCGTGGTCTATTTCAACATGGATTCGACCGGCGGCACTTGGGCGCTCGGCTGGCCATGGGGCGCGCTGCTGGGCATGGCGCTGCACATGAGCTGGCACGTGGTCGACGGTGCCGACGGTGACCTTGCGCGCATCACCGGCAAGTCCAGCCCGATCGGCGAAATGGTCGACGGGATCTGCGATTATACCAGCCATATCGTCGTCTACGTCCTGCTCGCTTTCGTACTGACGCGGCAGATCGGCGCTGGCCCGGCCTGGGCGTGGACTCTGGCGGCGGGCGTCTCGCACATCGTCCAATCCAACCACGTCGAGGTGCAGCGCCGCTTCTACCAATATTGGACCTACGGCGTGCCCTGGCTGAACAATTCGCGTGAGGATGGCGCGGGGATCTTCGGCGGCAGGAGCCTGTTTTCGAGCCTGTTTGAACCGATTGCGCGGGGGTATCTCTATATGGCAGCCGGCATGACGCCGCATGCTCGGCGCATCGACGCTGCGGTGGGCGAGGCCATGGCGAGCGGCAATACGGCGCGGCTCGCTGCGATTCGCGGCGAAGTGGCGCGCGAGCAGAAGCCGTTGCTCGGCTTCCTCAAGTTTCTGGGACCGAACCCGCGTGCGATCGTGCTGGGGCTTGCCATGCTTGCAGGCAGCCCGGTGTGGTATTTCTTCTATCAGGCGGTCGTGCTGAACGTGCTGCTGCTGATCTCGGTGCAACTGCACAACCGCGCCGCGAAGATGACGGCTGGCCGCGTCGACCTGCTCGAAAGCGCTGCATTCAACTGACGCGGAAGCGCTTCAGCGACAGCACTCCGGGCTGGAGCCTGCGCCACGCCATGACCAGCGCGACGTAAAGCGCGAGTGCCAGCAGCGGCGGCACTGCGCGCGCCAAGGCGTCTGGCGCGCTTTGCAGCACGCTCATCCGTACCATCCATCCGCCATAGATGCCGAACGCCACCGACAGCCCGGCGGCCACGGCAGGCACGGCGGCATGAAAGAGGTGGCGGCGCACGCCGAGGCCCGCCAGCCAGTGCCGCCGCAGGACAGCGGCGATGACCGCCGCCAGCAGCATCGCCAGTGCAGCGCCGAGAATGTCGTAACGCGGGGTCAGCAGCGGGATCGCGGCGGCGGCGATCACGATCTGGATGAGATTGACCTGCAATGCCAGCGCGGGGCGCCGGTAATAGAGGATCAATTCGGACACACCGAAGGCTCCGTTGACTGCTTCGGCCAGAACCATCGCGATCAGTGCCGCATAGGCATAGGTCGAATGCGCGCCGAACAGGCCAAGCAGAGCGTCGCCCGCAGCCGCCATCAGCAGCACGACGCCGAGCTGGATCGTCAGGATCACGCGGGTGGCCGCTGCCGTCGCCTCGCCCGTGGTCACGTCGCCGTCGGCGCTCATCGTGCGCGCGGTAAGCGGGGTGAGAATGCCATCGAATGACTGGCGCACCTGCAGGATCGGGGTGCGTAACTGGCGCAGCACACCATAGATGCCGACCGGCCCATCACCAAGCAGGAAGCCGACGAGATAGAGGTCGATGCGCTGGGCGAGCGCGGTAAGCAGATCGCTGCCGCTGGCCGGAATGAGCGACCGCGCGCGCTGCGACAGCGTCTTGGGTTGGGGCCGCCATTTGCGCAGGTGGTACGGCCCGAGGCAGTGGCGTGCACTCCATACCGAGAACCCGGCGAGTGCGATCGAGCCCGCCCAGTAGCCGATCAGCATGCCGGTTTCGTTCAGGCCGATGTACCATGCGCCCAGCGCGACGCCGGTCAGCACGTAAGGTTCCACCAGCCCGCGCGCGATCACCTCATAGCGCATCTTGTGCGTCCACCGCGTCGCGGCAAGCGCGATGTCGCCGAAGATCTGGCCGAGCACCGAAGGCGCAAGCAGCATGAAGGCCAGCCGCAACTGGTCCGAAACCATGGCTGACGGCAGGAGCCACGTTGCGGCAATCAGCAGCGCGGAGATTGCAACACCAGCAATCGCGGCCAGCAGCAGCGCATCGAGCAGCACATGCGTTGCCGAGCGCGCCGATGGTCCGCGCGTCTCTTCCTCAAGCCAGGGAAAGATCATGCGCTTGAGGCCGAGGCTGGCCAGCGGAACCGCGAGTTCGACCAGCGCGCTCGCCATGGTGAACACGCCATAGTTCACCGCGCCGTAGAGCCGCGCGCCGACATAAAGGAACCCGGCGCGGGCAGCGAAACGAATCACGAAGCTCAGCGCATTGGACCCGGCACCGCGCGCGATGACGTTACGGGATGGGCTTGCGGCGGACATGGCGCGCGCTTGGCGTCAAACGTGCAGCTTGGCAAGCCAAACGCCTCTATTCCGCGTCCTTCTGCATAGCGAACAGGCAAAGCGCGACGACGATGAGGGCCAGCGCCTCCATCACGCCCCAGACCAGCCATTGCGAGTGGCTGTAGAGCCAGACGCCGAGTGCGGGTGCGACGATATAGGCAGCGCCGTTGACCGCAACCACGATCCCCGCCGATTGTCCCTGTTCGCGCGGGCTCACCGCAAGGCTCGCGCCCGAGGTGAAGCCGGGCCGGAACAGCCCGTAGCCCATCGAAGCAATCGCGAAGCCCACTGCGATGCTGTGCAGGTTGGTGCCTAGCGCCACGGGAATTGTCCCGATTACAGCGAGGCCCATGCCCCACAGGGTTGATGTGCGCGGGCCGAGCCGGAGCATCGGGATAAGCCCCCACTGCGCCAGCAGCGTGGCGAAAGCGCCCGCCATCAGAACGAGGCCGACCGGTCCGGCCCCGGCGTCGGGATCACCGCGAAGTCCGAGCCGGTCGAGCAGCAGGAAGCCGATCACGCCCAGCAGCATTGCTTGCGCGTGTCCGCCGATCAGCCCCGCCAGCAACCATGGACGGATGCGCCGGTCGGCCCAGCGCAGGCGATCAGCGCCCTGGTGCTGCGGTTCTGCCCCGGGGAGTTCGTCGGGAGAACCGTCGGGATGGTCCTCGACCATGCGCGGATTGGACGAGGCGCTGAACGGTGCAGACATGACTTCGCCGCGCCCGGCAAAGCGCGGGTCATCGTCGGGCAAGCGCGTGCGCAGCAGGATGAGCACGATCACCCCGAACAGCGCGAACATCGCAAATGGGCCGACCAGGCCAAGTCCCGGCAGAATCAGCAGCGGCGCGAGCGCTGGCCCCAGCACCGTGCCCAGCCCGAAGCTCGATGCCACGAGTGAAAGCGCCTTGGTCCGGTCCGCGCGCCCGGTGCGGCTGGCGACATAGGCCTGAACCGCAGGCGGTGCCGCCGATCCGAATCCGCCGTAGAAAGAGCGAGCCAGCGCGAACAGCACCATGGTCATACCCGCGCCGAACACGCCTTCGAGGCCGTAATGCAGGATAGCGCCGCCCAAAGCGAACGAAGTGATGAAACCGACGACGCCGAGCGCCATCATCGCCTTGCGACCGCGCCGGTCGGACCGCCGCGCCCAATAGGGCGCCATGATCACCCAGAGGAGCGCCGACCACGAATAGGCCAGGCTCACCCAGACGTCGGCAATGCCAAGCCGCGTGCCGATCGAGGGCATCACCGACTGCATCGCGGTATTTCCCGCTGCGGTCACCAGCATCACCGCAAACAGCAGCGCCATGCGCTCGCGGGGCAGGCGTATCGGGCCTTCCGTCATGGTCTTGCCCCCGGTGTTGTCCACGACTGGTTCATTCACTTGGGGTAAGGCGCATGCACGGCGCTTGCAATGCTGCAGCAAATTTGCGACCGCCTCATCCAAGCTTGACCGGCAGAGGACCATTTCCTGCAATGACTTCGACCCAGGCGGCGCGTGCGCCCTTACTCCAGAGGGCAAAACGCAAGGCGGAACGCGTGCTTGGCCCGGCCGGCATCTTCTTCAAGGGCTTTCTCAAGCACCCGGCGATGGTCGGCGCGATCGTGCCGTCCTCCGGGCGCACGATCGAGCGCGTGCTGTCGAAGGTGAACTGGGAAGAGTGCCGCCTCTTCGTCGAATACGGCCCCGGCGTCGGCACGTTCTGTCGTCCGGTGCTCGAAAAGCTGCGCCGTGACGGCCAGTTGATCGTGATCGACACCAATCCCGATTTCATCGACTATCTTTCGAAGACCATCGGCGACAGCCGGTTCACTGCGGTCCACGGCTCGGCCACGGACGTGGAGGAAATCGTCCGCGCGCACGGCTTCGACCACGCCGATTATGTGCTGTCGGGCCTGCCTTTTTCTACCCTGCCCGAAGGCGTTGGCCCGGCAATCATGGGCGCCACGCACCGCGTGCTACGCCCCGGCGGCGCATTCCTCGTCTATCAGTACACCGCCCGCGCGCGCGATCTGATGAGCCAGTTCTTCCGCCACATCGACAAAGGCTTCGAGCCGGTCAACGTGCCGCCCTGCGTGATCAGCTGGGGCTGGAAGGAGTAGAGCCGCGCTGGCGGCTTACTCGAAGATTCCGCTGATCTGGTCCTGCGCTGTTCCGGCAAGTTGCCGGTAGACCGCAGCCAGCATGGCGATGAAGTAGACCAGCGCGCCCGATGTGATGGCGCTGGAAATGGCTGCGGTCAGCACGTGTTGCACCTCGCCCCCGGTGGTCAGCACCAGTACCACACCGACGAGCATCATCGTCAAACCATAGACCACCGCGAAAACCAGTCCGGCAAGCACGAAAAAGCCAAGCAATCTGCCCGAATTGCTCCGCGTCAGGTCCCATGAACGACGCAGTGCCTGCACCGGATTGCGCTCGGCCTCGATCGCAAGCACCGGCGCCACCAGCGCCATGCGCAGGCTACACCAGATCATGGCGACAAATGCCGCGAGTATGACCAGCGCGGCAATAGCCTGCACCCCAGTCATCGCAGCGCCGCTCACCAGCACGAGGAACGCCATGCCCAGCACGCCGCCGACGAGAATCTGCGCGAGGACATAAGGCCCTAGCGCAACGAATCCGCGGCGGATGGCCTGACCAACCGTGGGCCGCGACGGATCGGTCATCACGATCAGCGTGGTGACCGTGCCCGCCATCTGCAGCAGCGTGACGATGATCAGCAGCGGCAACGAAGACGTCCACGCATCCGCCATGATTTCCATCATTTCGCCCGGCGGGGTGCCTGGTGCCATTTGCGGTTCGGGCACGAACACCGAAAAGGCGAGCCCCGGCAGCAGGAAGAACACGCCCGCGATGGCCATCAGCATGTCGCGGTTGGTCGAAACGAGGCGCGTCGCGGATTTCCAGGCGAGGCTGCTATCAAGGCGGGGCGTCATGCCTGCTTCCTAGCAGCGAACCGGCGCGTGTCGAACCCCGATTGCGCGCGAGACTCACTTGCCAGCAGCGCAAGGTCGCGCCATGCGGAAACGATGAGCCCGAGTGACAGCATCGAGATCCGGCGCGAGACGGTGCAAGTGCCTTACCGCGAGGCGCTGGACGCCATGGCGCAGCGCAATTCGGCGATTGCCGAAGGCGCGGCGAAGGAATTGATCTGGTTGCTTGAACACCCGCCGGTCTACACGGCGGGTACAAGTGCTTCGCCTGACGAGTTGCTCGATCCCCGTTTCGAGGTGGTCGAAGCGGGGCGCGGCGGGCGCTATACTTATCATGGACCCGGTCAGCGCATCGGCTACGTCCTGCTGGACCTCAAAACGCGTGCGCGCGATGTGCGCGGCTTCGTCCATGCGCTCGAAGGCTGGGTGATCGATACGCTGGCCGATTTCGGGGTGAGCGCATGGCGCGCCGAAGGCCGCGTCGGCATCTGGACGCATGGCCCGGATGGGCGCGAGGCGAAGATCGGCGCCATCGGCGTGCGCATCCGCCGCTGGGTGACGATGCACGGTTTTTCGGTCAACCTGTCGCCCGACCTTGCGCATTTCGGCGGCATCGTTCCCTGCGGGATCGAGGAGTTCGGCGTCACCAGCCTTGCCGCGCTGGGCCGCGATGTTACACCGCAGGCGTGGGACGATGCGCTGCTCGCACACCTCGGCAGCTTCCTTGCCCGGCTCGATACACCTTGTCCTCCCGCCGAATCACCAGAGGCCGCATGACTATCCGCCCGATTGCCCTTGCGCTTTGCCTGCCGCTGCTCGCTACCGTCGCCGCTTGCGGCAAGAAGGCCGATGACGCCAAGACGGCGGCGACCGGGAGCGAAGTCCTTCCCGGATCGATCAACGATGCCATGATCGATCTCGATACCTCTACCGCGTCACCGCCGATGGCCCCGGTCAAGGCTGAGGCCAAGGCCAAGGCATCGGCGAATCCCGGCGATGTTGCTGCAGAGAATGACGAACCTGCCAAACCGGCAGATGCGCCGCCAGAATCAGCTGATACCGAGTAGCTGCTTCGCCATCCTGAGGTGCGGCTGGTCCACCATGCGGCCGTTGTATTGCAGCGTCCCGGCATAGGGATTGGCGGCGAACAGCCCGACAATGGCATGGGCTTCGGCAAGTTCCGCCTCGGTCGGCGCAAAGGCTGCGTTGATCACCGGCACTTGTGAAGGGTGAATGGCAAGCATGCCGGTGAAGCCGTCCGCGCGCGCAGCCTCTGCGGCAAGGCGCGTCCCCTCTTCATCGCGGAAATCGTCGTGGAGCGTGTCGATCGCGAGGACGCCCTTGGCATGGGCGACCAGCAGGCATTGGGCACGAATGAAGCGGAAGGCATCGGTCCATGCGCCGCTGGCATCACGCTTGCGGTTAGCTCCGAGCACGGCAGACAGGTCTTCCGCGCCCCAGGTCAGCCCGGCAAGCCGGGGCAGGGGTTCGTCGATATAGGATGGAATCGACAGCGCGGAGCGCGCCGTCTCGCTCACCAGCGGCAGGATTCGGGTGGCCCCGTTGGCAATCCGGTTGCGCTGCTCATGCTCGTAGATTTCGGCGGCGAGCTGACGGACCTGGTCCGGGCCTGCGCACTTGGGCAGCATCACGCCATCAGGCGCGCCTGCCATGACTGCTGCCAGATCCTCGCGCCACATCCCTGTGTCGAAGGCATTGATCCGCACCCAGCGGGAAATCGGGCGATTTTCCGTCACATGCTGGCGGTGAATCGACAGCCATTCGCGCGCCATGATCCGCGCCTGCGGCTTGGCAGAAGGCGCCACCGCATCCTCCAGATCGACGATTACCGCATGCGCGCCCGTGGCCATGGCCTTGCCCAGCTTCTTGTCACTGTCACCGGGGACGAAAAGCCAGGATCTGGGCGGCATGCGGCAAAACTCCTCGGGTCAGGCTGATGCGGTTTCCTCCGCCAGCGTCGGATAGTCTGTATAGCCAACTTCTCCGGGGGAATACCATGTCTGTGGCACCCCCTTGTTCGGGTTGATCGGCGCGCCCGAAGCGATGCGTTCGATCAGATCCGGGTTGGAGATGAACGGACGCCCGAAACTGATCGCATCGGCGCGGCCGGATGCAATGTCCGCCGCCGCCGCTTCCGGCGTGTAATCGCTGTTGAGCACGAGCGGGCCGGTGTAGATCGAGCGGATCAGCCCGTCCTGCGGGGGCACATCGGTCTGCCCGAACGTCCCTTTCGGACCCGGCTGGCGCAATTCGACAAAGCTCACGCCCAGTTCCTGAAGCACCCGCGCCGCCTCGCCGAATGTCGCAGCGGGATTGCTGTCATCGGTGCCTTGCGATTCGCCGTTGGGCGAAAGACGGATCGAGACGTGTTCCTTGCCCCAGACCGCAATCAGCCGTTCGACCACTTCGCGCATCAGGCGCACACGGTTCTGCGGGCTGCCGCCGTAATCGTCGTCACGCAAGTTGGTGCCATCACGAAGGAACTGGTCGATGAGATAGCCATTGGCAGCGTGAAGCTGCACGCCGTCGAACCCGGCTTCCCTGGCGTTGCGGGCGGCACGCTCATAGTCGTCAACCAGCCGCGCCATTTCATCGAGGCGGAGCGGCCGCGCGGTTTCGAAATCCTTGGTGCCATCGTTGGTGTGAGCATGTCCGGGTGCGCGCGTTGCCGAGGCTGAAACCGGAGGCTCGCCGCCGAGAAAGTCCGGATGGACAATGCGGCCCATGTGCCAAAGCTGGAGGATGATACGTCCGCCTGCAGCGTGAACCGCCTCGGTCACCGGCTTCCACGCTTGCACCTGATCGTCATTCCAGATGCCGGGGGCGTTCGGCCAGCCCAGCCCTTCCTGGCTGATGCCGGTCGCTTCGGAAATGATCAGGCCCGCTGTGGCACGCTGGCGGTAGTATTCCGTCATCAGCGGCGTCGGCACATGCTCGTGCGTGGCGCGGCCGCGGGTTAGCGGGGCCATGAGGATGCGATTGGGCGCTTCGATTGCGCCAAGGCTTACGGGCTGGAACAGCGGGTCATGCATGCTAGGGATGCTCCTCGACAAATAGCAGGGGCGACACCACTCGGTTTCGCTTTGCAACTGGATTAAGCAGGGCCAATGGCGATTTCAAGTGATGCGGCACCGCCTTTGCGCCCGGCTGCGAAGCATTTCCTTGCACTTCTGACAGGAAACATTGCCCTCGCGCTGGGGCCGTGGTTCGTGCGGATCGCAGATAGCGGTCCGGTTTCGGCAGGCCTGTGGCGACTGGCGCTGGCTCTGCCGCTGCTCGCGCTGTTCGCCCGGGCCCGGCGGGAGCCGATGACCGGCTATCCTGCGCGCGACTGGTGGATACTGGCCGGCGCAGGCGTGGTCTTCGCACTCGATCTGGCGAGTTGGCATGTCGGGATCGAGATGACCCGGCTCGGCAACGCTACGCTGTTCGGCAATTCGGGGAGCGTGATCCTGATGGTCTGGGGCCTGATTGTCATGCACCGCCGCCCGCACTTACGCGAATATGCCGCCGTCGCGCTGGCGCTGGGCGGGGCGGGACTGCTGCTTGGCCGCTCGATGGAGATCGACGCGCGCACCCTGGCGGGCGACTTGTTCTGCATCCTCGCGGGGCTGTTCTACGTGGTCTACATCCTGCTCGTGCAGAATGTGCGCGGGCGCATGGGGTCGTGGAGCCTGCTGTTCTGGTCCAGCGCCGCAGGCGTCCCTGTTCTGTTGATCACCGCGCTGCTGCTGGGCGAGCCGGTCATACCCACCAACTGGCTGCCCCTGATCGGGCTGATGATCGCCAGCCAGATCGTCGGGCAAGGCTTGCTGGTCTACGCGCTCGGCCATTTCCCGCCGCTGGTGATCGGCCTTGTCCTGCTCACCCAGCCTGCGGTCTCGGTCGTGCTCGGCTGGTTCGCGTTCGGCGAAGTGCTGAGTTTACCTGACGCCATCGGCATGGCGATGGTCGGCGCGGCGCTGGTTCTGGCCAGAGTCGCCGAACCGCCGAGCAGGGAAAACCCGGCTTAGGCGCTAAACGGTCGCGCCCCCAGATCGCCCATGCCCACGGTGCCGCTGGCCATGTCGAGCATTCGGTCCAGGCTCTTCTTGGCAGCGAGGCGCAGGGGCTCGTCGATCTCGATGCGGGGCGCTAAGTCGCGCAGCGCGATGTAAAGCTTCTCCATCGTGTTGAGCGCCATGTAGGGGCAGATGTTGCAGTTGCAGTTGCCGTCGGCGCCGGGCGCACCGATGAAGGTCTTGTCCGGGATCGCCAGTTCCATCTGGTGGATGATGTGCGGCTCGGTCGCCACGATCAGCGTGTCGCCGGTGAACGTCTTGGCGAATTGCAGGATGCCGCTGGTCGAGCCGACATAATCGCAGTGGTCGATGATGTGCGGCGGGCATTCGGGGTGGCCTGCCACGGGCGCACCGGGGTGCTGCGCCATCAGCTTGAGCAGTTCGGTTTCCGAAAACGCCTCGTGCACGATGCATACGCCCGGCCACAGCAGCATGTCGCGCCCGAACTTGCGGTTGAGGTAACCGCCAAGGTGACGGTCCGGGCCGAAGATGATTTTCTGTTCAGGCGGGATCTGCGCAAGGATCGTTTCGGCGCTGGATGACGTGACGATCACGTCGGACAGGGCCTTCACCTCGGTTGAACAATTGATGTAAGTCAGCGCGATGTGATCGGGATGGGCTTCGCGGAATGCCTTGAACTTGTCTGGCGGGCACGAATCCTCAAGGCTGCAACCGGCATCGAGATCGGGCAGGACCACGATCTTCTGCGGTGACAGGATCTTGGCGGTATCGGCCATGAACTTCACGCCGCAGAACGCGATGACTTCGGCATCGGTTGCCGCCGCCTTGCGCGACAGCTCCAGCGAATCCCCGACGAAATCGGCCAGATCCTGAATCTCCGGGCGCTGGTAATAGTGCGCAAGGATCACGGCCTTGCGTTCGATCCGCAGGCGGTCGATCTCGGCGCGCAGGTCAAGTCCGGCAAGGTTCGTCGGCTGGGCAGTCATCGCGTCACGTCCTCCCGCCCGGCGGACCGTGCCGGGGCGAGAGGCGGACTTAGGGTCCTCAACCGCCCGCTGCAATACCTTGTGCCAGCGAAACGAAGGGTGGGAACACCGAAAGGGCGTGGACGGTCGCGGAGAGGAGCAGCAGGACGAGCGCGAGAACGCGGGTGGCCGGATGAATCGTCCCGGTCTCGCGCATGTCGTGTCGCGCGATGATTCCCAGCACGGCAAGCTGCAGCGCCAGTCCGGTCAGCGCCGTCAGCACCGGGCCGAGGAGCGGTGCGGGCACGAGCCGTCCGAACGCGGGCTCCATCACGATGATCGTCGCGCCCAGCATCAACCGGCGATGCCACTGCGTCTGGCGGCGCATCGCGATGCCTGCCCCAACGATCAGCGGGAAGGTGACGGCTTCGGCATGCGTGAGCGCAAGGAAATAGGCATCGGTGAAGAACGGCGGCACGCGGTGAAGTTCCACGGCCATGCGTCCGGTGAACATGCCCAGCCCCGCGATCATCAGCACCAGCGCAAGGCCGAGCCAGCCGAGCTTGCGGTGAAGAGCGATGTTGCCTGAACCCACCAGCAGGTTCTGGATGATCAGCAGGCCAAGCCACGACAGCATCGCCAGCCCGTGCAGGTGAACCCATACCGGAACGGTGGTGGGAGACACGAACCCTCGCAAGGCCCACTGGGCAAAGCCGAAGACGATGAACGCCGCCATGCCGATGGCCATGCGGGTGAAGAAGCGCTGGTCGCGCGCGTAAGGGTATGTTTTTCCGATTGCAGCGGTAGCCATGAACAGTCTCCCACCAGTCCCGTGCGGGCCGTTACCCGCCGGACTGTGCTGTTCCAATGACGCCCGTCACATTGGAGATGGTTATTGGTCGAAAGTTACCACGACTTTGGCCTTGCCGTAACCTGCCACCTGCAACGGGATCGAGAGGTTCTGGCTGATCGCTTCCTTGGCGGCCTGCCGCGCCAGATCCATCAGCACGGGGTTCGCCGCCTGCTGCACAGCCTGCGCTTCGGCAAGCCGTGTATTGTCGCGGGTCAGCTTGTCCTGCGCCTCGCGGCTGATCCAGATACCATCGCGCAGATATTGCGCACGGGCCTCGTCGAGATTCGGGCGGCTCACTGTCAGAGCAGGCAAGCGCACACCGAGCGTCTGGCTTTCAGGCTTCCACGAAAGCCGGTCACGGCCGATGGCCGCCAGATTGAGCGTGTAGTCCACCCGCGCGGGGATGACTGCGACTTGCTTGGCATTGACCAGCCCGAACAGGCGGGAATCGTCGCTCGATACCACCGGTGCCAGTTCCGCGCTGAACACGGTCAGCTTGTCCTGCTTTTCGAACGCGACAAGACTGGTGGCAAGCGGATCGCCGATGTCCTCGGGCTGCCACAGCTTCCAGCCGAAGAAAGCGGCGGCAGCCAGTGCCAGCAGGAACAGGCCCCATGGCAACATGGATACGCGCGCCAGCGAGGCTTTACGGTGAGGCGTGAGGGGCGGCGCCACAGGGGCGGTCAGGGTTGGATCATCCATTGTTCGTCCTTAACCGCCACGCGGCCCTGCCGTTCCAGATCGATCAGATGTGCCAGCACCGAACGCCCCGCCGCGCCGTGCAGCCGGGGATCGAGGCCCTTGTACATCGCACTGACGAACTCGGGAATGGCATGGCCGCCGCCCTGTTCGAGCAGGCGCAGGATCTGGCGCTCGCGCTGGCGGCGGTGGCCGAGCATCCCGCGCACCAATTGGCGCGGATTGTCGATCTGCGGGCCGTGCGCCGGGTAGAGCACGCGGTCCTCGCGGTCATACAGCTTCTGCAGGCTCGCCATATAGGCGGCCATGTCGCCATCGGGCGGGGAAACGACAGAGGTCGACCAGGCCATGACATGATCACCCGTAAACAGCGCGCCGCTCTCTACCACCGAATAACACAAGTGGTTGCTGGTATGGCCGGGGGTGGCGACGGCCTCGAGCGTCCAGCCATCGCCGGCAAGCCGCTCGCCATCGGTCAGCACGTGGTCCGGCACGTAATCGCCGTCGAACGATGAATCGGCACGCGGGCCATCGTCCTGCAGCGTCAGCGGCGCGCAGCCGATGATCGGCGCGCCGGTCGCGGCTTGCAGCGGGCGCGAGGCCGGGCTGTGATCGCGGTGGGTGTGCGTGCAGACGATGGCGACGATCCGGGCGTCACCCACTGCCTTGAGGATTGCCTCGACATGGCCTGCGCCATTGGTATCGGCATGGCCTGCTACGCCGGTATCGTTCGGGCCGGGATCGATCACTGCCACATCGGCGCCATTGCCAACGATATACGTCTGCGTGCCGGTAAAGGTATAGGGCGAGGGATTGGGCGCGAGCACCCGGCGCACCAATGGCTCAAGCTGTTCGGACAGGCCGGTTGGCCACGTTTCGCGGTCAGGTGTCGGGGGCGGAGGTGGGGGCGTGCGGGCCATACCTCCGCTATGGGGATTGTCCGGACCCCATGCAACCTTGCGCATCGGCGCGCGCCGTATCAAGGTGGCGCGGATGGAGACCCCACACGATCTCCCCTATGACCTTGCCGTGATCGGCGGTGGCGTGAACGGCGCTGCCATCGCGCGCGATGGCACGGGGCGCGGGCTGTCGGTGCTGCTGCTCGAACGCGGCGATCTGGCACAGGGCACCTCGTCCGCTTCGACCAAACTCATCCATGGCGGCCTGCGCTATCTCGAACACCGCGAATTCGCGCTGGTTGCCGAGGCTTTGCACGAGCGTGAGATCCTGTGGAAACAGGCGCCGCACATCATCTGGCCGATGCGCTTCGTCCTGCCGGTGGTGCCCGAAGGCCGTCCGTGGTGGATGCTGCGCACCGGTCTGTGGTTCTATGACCGGATGGGCGGGCGCAAGGCCTTGCCACCCACCCGGCACGTGAAGCTGGATGGCCGCATGGGCCTCCAGCCTGAAGTGCGGCGCGGCTACGAATATTCCGATTGCTGGGTCGATGACGCGCGGCTGGTCGTGCTGCTGGCGCGCGACGCGGCAGACCGGGGCGCGGAAGTACGCACGCGCTGCGCGGTGACGCGGCTGGCGCGCGAAGGACATCTCTGGCGGATCGAGGCAGGCGGGGAGACGTTTCGCGCGGCGATGGTGGTCAACGCCGCCGGGCCTCAGGTCGGCCAGGTGATGGACGATGCGCACTCGCCGCGCCCCGGCCTGCTACGCCGCGTGCGCGGGTCGCATATCGTGGTGCCGCGCCTGCACGACGATCCGCGCGCACTGTTCCTGCAATTGCCCGACGGCCGCATCTGCTTTGCGATCCCGTGGCAATATGCCTTCACGCTGATCGGCACGACCGACAGCGAGGACGGCGCCGACGCCGATCCCCCGCAGGCGAGCGAGGCAGAAATCGTCTATCTGCTAGGCGCCGCGAACCACTATTTCCGCCGCAGCCTGAAACGCGAGGACGTCGTCTGGACATATGCGGGGGTGCGCCTGCTGGCGGATGACGGCTCGGGCAAGCCCGAAGCCGCGACGCGCGGCTATCGCTTCGAGATGGACCGGGGGAGCGACCGCCATTCCGCGCCGCTGCTGTCGGTGCTGGGCGGCAAGATCACCACTCACCGCACGCTGGCAGAGGCGGCGCTGGAGCGTCTTGGCGTCATGGACAATGCCGGGTGGACCGCCACAGCTCCGCTTCCGGGCGGGGACTTCACGCCTGATGGGCTGGACGAGGCGGACAACCTCGCGCCGGTGGAGCAGGACATCATGGCACAGGCGCAGCACCTGTCGCGCGCCACGGTGCACCGCCTCGCCCGCGCTTATGGCACCGACGCGCTCGGCTTCGTGCGCGGGGATATGGGGCGGCACTTCGGCCAGGGCTTCACCGAGGCCGAACTCGATCACCTGACGACGCGCGAATGGGCGGTTACCGCGCAGGATGTGTTGTGGCGCAGGTCGAAGCTCGGCCTGTGGTTCAGCGACGATGAAGTGGCGGCCCTCAAGGTTGCGCTGGGCGAGGATGGGCCATGAGCGGTGACCTGATCCTGGTGATCGACGCCGGGACGACATCGACCCGCGCGCTGTTGTTTGATCGGCAGGGCTGCTGTCATGACGTCAGCCAGACCGAGTTTCGCCAGTACTATCCGGAGCCTGGGCGGGTGGAGCATGACGCCGCCGAAATCTGGCAGGCGACGCTTGGTTGCACCCGCGATGTCGCTGCGCGCGCCGGGGTGGACAGGATCGCCGCCATCGGCGTCACCAACCAGCGTGAGACGGTGGTGGCGTGGGACCGGACCACTGGCGAGCCGCTCGCCCGAGCCATCGTATGGCAGGATCGCCGTACCGCGCCCTTGTGTGATCGCCTGCGCTCCGAAGGTGCCGAACCTCTGGTCCAGTCGCGCACAGGGCTGCTGCTCGATCCCTATTTCTCGGGCACCAAGATGCGCTGGCTGCTGGACAATGATCCAGCGGTCGGCGCGGCGGCCAGGGATGGACGGCTGGCGCTGGGCACGGTCGAATCATGGCTGGTGTGGAACCTGACCGGCGGCGCGCGCCATGTCACCGATGCCAGCAACGCCAGCCGCACCCTGCTGCTCGGGCTTGAGGGCGCTGACTGGGACGACGAACTGCTCGCGCTGTTCGCGGTGCCCCGGGCCGCCTTGCCGCATGTGACTGACTGCCTGGGCGAATTCGGGACAACCCTGCCTGAATGGCTCGGCGCGCCGGTGCCCATTCGCGGGATGGCGGGGGACCAGCAGGCCGCGACCGTCGGGCAGGGGTGCCTTGCTCCAGGTCAGGTCAAGGCCACGTTCGGCACCGGCGCTTTCGTGCTGGCAGCCATGGGCGATGTCGCGCCGCGTTCGGGTCACCGGCTGCTCGGCACCGTGCTGGTGCAGGACAATGGGCGGCGCAGTTATGCGCTCGAAGGGTCCGTGTTCGTCGCGGGCAGCCTGATCAAGTGGCTGCGCGACACGATGGGCCTGATCGGCTCGGCGGAGGAGACCGCCACGCTCGCCGCCTCTGTGCAGGATAGCGGTGGCGTGGTTTTGGTTCCGGCGCTGTCCGGCCTCGGCGCACCGCACTGGCGTCCAGATGCCACGGCGGCGCTCACGGGCATGACTTTCGCCACCTCTCGTGCCCATGTCGTGCGCGCCGCGCTGGAAGCGATGGCCCATCAGACCCGCGACCTGATGGTGGCCTTTTCCGCTGACCGCGCGCCGTGGGCATCGCTCAGGATCGATGGCGGGATGAGCGGCAATGACTGGATGGCGCAGGATCTGGCCGATCTGCTGGACTTGCCCGTCGAACGTCCGGCGATGCTGGAAACGACCGCGCTGGGTGCCGGAGTGCTCGCGGCGACGGCCTCGGGCTGGTTCTCATCGCTGGAGGAAGGAGCGCTGGCGATGCGCGGACAGCTCAGCCGTTTTGAACCGCGCATGTCCGCGTCTGTCAGAGAAGCCCGCATCGCGCGCTGGGACGCAGCGCTCGCGAAGATCTAGGCGGCGTTTACCGCGCGGGCGAGGCGTTCGCGCAGGCGGAGCACCGCGCTTTCGCCTTCGATCCTGTGGATGCGCCAGGCATCTTCAAGCCGCTGAATACGCTGATACAGCCGTTCGCTCTCATGGACGAGGAATTGCACGTCGTCGGGCAGCGAGGCTACCACATCGACCTCGCTCGACGGGAAGTTCGCAATCAGCCGTCCGTGGCGGCGCAATTGCAGTTCGGTAAGCTCGCCCGCAAAGTGCGCACGGTGGTTGAGCAACCAGGCAAGGCAATGCATCACCCGCGTCGTCGTGCGCAGCGCCTCGCACGAGATCTGCACACGGCGCAGGTCTTCGCCGTCCTCGGGTTCACTGGCGGTCGCGGCCTCGCGTCGCAGCCGTTCGAACCGCGTGCGCAGCGTATCGGCCAGGCCGAGCGCTTCGGCATAGAGCGCTTCGACGATGCGCGGGTTGAGGCTGGGTAACAGGGCCATGAACAGCGCTTAATCCGGCAACCACGTTCGCGCCAGCCACCGGACACCTCCGATCCGGTCCAATCCCCGGACGTTTCTTAACGGGACATGTTGCAATGCGGTGAGGACAGCGTCGCACACGAATCATCGCCTTGAAATCATGCGATGATATCGGGGATCAGATAGTCCTCGATCATCGCGATCTGGTCGCGAAGCAGCAATTTACGTTTTTTCAGACGGGCGATCTGCAATTGATCGCGGGTGCCCGCAGTTGTCAGCGCATCGATTGCAGCGTCAAGATCACGGTGTTCAAGGCGCAGGGCGGCAAGCCGCTTGCGCATTTCCTCTTCGGTCACTGTCCGTCAAACTCCCTGAATCACCTAGGCGCCGCGATGAACCGGGCTGTGCATGGGGCTTACGGTCCAACCCGTAGCCCATGCGTCCCGACGCGGTTTGACTTGCAAGATACGGCGAATGTGGGAGCATGACAACGCGCTGACTTGCCGAGTCGAGGAACGCGGCTGGCAGATGGCGCCGCCCCGCACGGGGATGGCCTGTGCGGGTTTCTGACGGGGGCTTCACACCCGTAAGGAGGACACGCATGGAATCGACGCACGTCAGCGCTCTTCAGACGAAACACGCCGGGCTCGAACGGCAAATTCAAGCTGAAATGACCCGGCCCCTCCCGGACGATACGCTGGTGGCTCAACTCAAGCGAAAGAAGCTGAAGATCAAGGAGGAGCTCTCGCGCTCCCACTGATTGTCGCGCACTCCAGTTGAAACAAAGAGCCGTCCGCAGGGGCGGCTCTTTTTTGTGAAGAGAAAACCCGTCCGGGTTTTTCTTGCGGCACCGGCCCGCTCCCGCAAGCCTTCGACGGATGTCGAAGGCGTTCTCGACAGAACACGCATACGAATGAACGCGCCCGCTTTGCACATCCGTTTTCGCGCCACATTCCCAAAGCGCGCGCACTAGGGTAATCGTCTGCCCATGCTCAGCGCCGTCACCGCAGCCCGTCAGATCCTCACTTCGCTGCACGAGGTCATGGCCTCGCGTTCTGGCGCGCAAGCCAAGCTCAATCAGATTGTCGAGGTGATCGGTGAAAACCTGAACAGCGAGGTCTGTTCGATCTACCTGCTGCGCGAAGGCATGCTCGAACTCTTCGCCACGCGCGGCCTGAATCAGGCCGCGGTTCACGTCACCCGCCTTGCCGTGGGCGAGGGCCTTGTCGGCACGATTGCCGGCAATGTCGAAACGCTCAACCTGGCCGAAGCCGCCGCGCACCCCGACTTCGCGTTCCGCCCCGAAACGGGCGAGGAAAAGTTTCACTCCTTCGCCGGCGTGCCGATTGTCCGGCGCGAACGCGCAGTGGGTGTGGTCGCGGTCCAGCATGTCGAGCCTCGCCGCTACGAAGAAGTCGAGATCGAGGCGTTGCAGACCGTGGCGATGGTCCTGTCCGAACTGATCGCCAATGCCGAACTGATCGACGACGAGGAAACGCTGGGCGTGCCCGCGCACCTTACCGGGCCGGACCGGATCAAGGGCCTGACGCTGGTCAAGGGTCTCGCCAGCGGGGTTGCGGTGTTTCACCAGCCGCGCGTCACAATCGAACACATCGTGGCCGAAGACACCGAGGCCGAACGCCAGCGCGTCTACCTGGCATTCGACAAGATGCGCGAACAGATCGACCGCATGGCCAGCCAAGCCGAATTCGGCGTGGGCGGCGAGCATGAAGAGGTGCTCGAAACCTATCGCATGTTCGCCTACGACGAGGGCTGGGCGCGGCGGATCAATGATGCGATCGATTCCGGGCTGACCGCAGAGGCGGCTATCGAGCGAGTCCAGCAGCGCACCCGCATGCGGATGCGCCAGATCGACGATCCCTTGCTGGCTGACCGCATGCACGATCTCGAGGACCTGTCTAACCGCCTGTTGCGTACGGTTTCGGGTCAGCTGGGTACGGCGGCAAGCATGGGCCTCAAGGGTGACGCCATCCTGATTGCGCGCAATCTCGGCCCGGCGGAGCTGCTGGAATACGATCGCCGCCGGTTGAAAGGCGTAATTCTCGAGGAAGGCTCGCTGACCGCGCACGTCGTGATCGTCGCGCGGGCCATGGGCATTCCTGTGCTTGGCCGCATGCGCGCGCTGCGCGGCAAGGTCCGCGAAGGCGATCACCTGCTGGTCGATGGCGATCAGGGCGTGGTCGACGTGCGCCCCGCGCCCTCGCTGATCGAGGCGTTCGAGGCGCGCTTTGCCAAGAACCGCGAACGGCAGCTGCATTACGCCGCCATGCGCGAGGTCGAGCCATTCACCCGCGATGGCACGCGCATTGCGGTGTTGATGAACGCAGGCCTGCGCGACGATACGCCGATGCTGAACCTGACCGGCGCGGACGGGATCGGCCTGTTCCGCACCGAATTCCAGTTTCTCGTCTCGGCCACGCTGCCCTCGCGTGAGCGGCAGACGCGGCTCTACCGCGATGTGCTCGAAGCGGCAGGCGACCGCCCGGTTGTGTTCCGCACTGTCGATATCGGCGGCGACAAGGTCCTGCCCTATCTGCGCCACAACGAAGGCGAGGCCGAGGAAAACCCGGCGATGGGCTGGCGCGCGCTGCGCGTTGCGCTCGAACGCGGGGGCCTGCTCAAGGTTCAGGCACGCGCCTTGCTCGAGGCGGCAGGCGGTCGCACGCTCAACGTCATGTTTCCGATGGTCACCGAACCGTGGGAGTTCGATGCCGCCAAGGCGGTGTTCGAAGGCCAGCTGGCATTCCTGCGCAAGCAGAAGAAGCTGCTGCCCGAAGCAATCCGCTACGGCGCGATGCTTGAGGTTCCGGCCCTGGCCGAATGCCTCGACATCCTTGCGCCAAAGCTTTCGTTCCTGTCGATCGGCACCAACGATCTCACCCAGTTTCTGTTCGCCGCCGATCGCGCCAATCCCAAGCTGGCCGAGCGCTATGACTGGTTGTCGCCTGCCATCCTGCGGTTCCTGCGCCGGGTGGTGACCGCGGTCGCGCCGTTCGGCACCGATGTCACCGTTTGCGGCGAAATGGGTGGGCGCCGGCTTGAGGCGCTGGCACTGCTCGGCCTTGGCATAACCCGGCTTTCGATCACACCTGCTGCCGTCGGACCGGTCAAGGAACTGGTGCGCAAGGTCGACATCGCTGAGATTCGCGCGGCGATGGACGGCTGGTTGGCCAATCCGCCGCGCGACATGCGTTCGACTTTGGCCGAATGGGCCTTCTTCAAGGGAATTGAGTGCGACTGACGTCTTGATGGGGGCGTTTCGTCGCTGAATTCCGCCCGTTCCGGTGCAAGGACGTTGACATTCACGGCAATGCCGCGAAGCCATGGCAACGGGTTGCAAAGCAAATAAGCAAATACGGGAGTTACCCCTTGGCGGAAGCCGGCGGTCTGCAAGACATCACCAATATCGACACCACACCGATCCCTGCGGGCGAGCCTCGTCAGGCAAGCGTGGGTGAAACCTTGCGCGCTGCGCGCGAGGCGGCAGGGCTCGATCTCAAACAACTGGCGCTACGCACGCGGGTGACCTTGCGCCATCTCGAAGCGCTGGAAGCGGGCGACTATGCCGCGTTGCCCGGGCGGCCCTATGCCATCGGCTTTTCGCGCAGCTATGCCCGTGCGGTCGGTCTGGATGATATCGTCATTGCCGATGCCGTTCGCGCCGAACTCAACCGGCAGGCGCCCACCGCTCCGCCGCGCGTGATCAATCAGTTCGAGGTGGGCGATCCGGCCAAGACGCCGACACGGCTGCTGGTCTGGCTCGCGCTGGGCCTTGCCGTGGCGATTGCGCTGGCCGGGTTGGTGTTCTGGCGCAGCTACTATCTTCCCTCTGCAGAACTGCCCGCGCTCGTCGGGCCTGAAGAAGTCGCGCCTGCGGCGTCGCAAGTGGCGGTCGTGCCGCTGCCTGTCGCTGCACAGGGCGGTCCGGTGACGTTCACGGCGACCGAGGACCGCATCTGGGTCAAGTTCTATGACGGGCAGGGCCAGCAGATCCTTCAGAAGGAACTGGCCAAGGGTGAGGCGTTCACCGTGCCATCTGGCGCGCAGGACCCCAAGCTCTGGACTGGTCGCCCTGATGCCCTGACGGTGACCATTGGCGGACAGCCGGTGCCGCGCATTGCCGAGAAGGAAGGCATCGTGAAGGACGTGCCGGTCAGCGCCGCTGCACTGCTGGCACGGACGGCTGCGCCAACGGCTCCGGCCACTGCAGCTCCAACCGCCCAACTCGCTGTTCCTCAGGCCGCGACACGCCCCCGCCCGCGTCCGGCCGTGACGCGCCGGGCTGTAGCCGAGCCCACGGCAACGCCTGCTTCCGATGTGCAGCCCGCGCCGCCTGCCGAAAGCGTACCTGCATCCACCGGATTGAACTGACGCCATCTCGACTTGTCGCACCGCTTGCGGCAATCTACGCAGCGGAATGGGGTTAACGGTGCAGCCGCAATGGCTTGCACCGCTGCTGCACGGGAATGACCATGATGATCTCACTGCGCGGCTCGCTGCCGCTTGTTGCCCTCGCCATGGCGTTGACCGGGCCGGTCGCTGCGCCGGTCATGGCGCAAACTGCCGCCAAGACGACCACGCAAGTCGATCCAGAAATGCGCTTGCGCCGGATCGAGGCTGAAATCCGCGCGATGCAGCGCAAGGTCTTCCCTGACGGTGCAGGCAAGACCTTCGTGCCCGAAATTGCCGCTGGCCAGACAACCACCGTGCCCGCCGGAACGCCCGCCGCTTCCGCCGTGACCGACCTGCTCGCGCGCACCGACGCGCTCGAAGCGCAATTGACCAGGCTGACCGCGCAGATCGAGGAAAGCCAGAACCGCTCGGCCAAGCTGGAAGAGCGCCTCGCAAAGCTTGAACTGGCCGCCGCGCCGCCGCCTGCCGATCCGGTAGAGCCGGTCGTCACGGCGCCCGTTGCCGTGACGCCAGCGCCCAAACCTGTTGCAACAACGCCTGCGCCGAAGCCTGTTGTCGTAACCCCGGCCAAGCCCGCTGCCGCCAAGCCCGCGACGCCTGCCGCATCGCGCGTTGCCGCCGTCCAGGCCATCGAAAAGCCCGCCACTGCGGATGCTGGATCAGACGAATACATGTACGGCTTCCGCCTGTGGGAAGCGAAGTTCTATCCCGAAGCGCAGCAGCAATTGCAAATTTTCGTGGACCGCCATCCCAAGCACAAGCAGATCAGCCATGGCCGCAATCTGCTGGGCCGGGCCTGGCTTGATGATGGCAAGCCGGGCACCGCAGCGCAGTTCTTCCTGCAGAACTACCTTGCCGACAAGAAGGGTGCCCGCGCACCCGACAGCCTGCTCTATCTCGGCGTGGCCATGGTCAAGCTCAAGGATACCGAGAAGGCTTGCGGTGCCTTTGCGGAACTCGCCGCAACCTATCCCGATGAAGTCGCGGGCCGGATCAAGAACCAGTATGACTCTGCGCGCGCTTCGGTGAAGTGCAAATGATTGCGGGCGACATATGGGGGTCGTCAGCGATAGACTGACCGCCCGTTTTGCAAGCGATTGGCTGCGTTTAGCGCCTGCATGCCCGGTGGGACTGGCGGTTTCGGGCGGGCCGGACAGCCTCGCTCTCCTGCTGCTGATGCACGAAGTTGCGCCGCGCAACTTTGCCGTTGCAACGGTAGATCACGGGTTGCGCGCAGAGAGTGCAGACGAGGCCGCCATGGTCGCGCGCCTTTGTGACGAGCGCGGCATTCACCATCAGACGCTGACCCTTTCGCTCCCCAAGGGTAGCGCGGTGCAGGAACGGGCGCGACTGGCGCGCTATGCCGGGATGGGCGACTGGGCGCAGGCCAATGCGCTGCCTGCCATCGTCACTGCGCATCATGCAGACGATCAGGCCGAAACCATGGCAATGCGGCTTAACCGGGCCGCAGGCCTGCGCGGTCTGGCAGGGATGAGGCCTGTCGCCCCTGTGCCGGGGTGCCCTGACCTCGTGTTGCTGCGACCGTTGCTGTCATGGCGGTGCAGTGACCTTGCCGAGGTTGTGCAGCAGGCAGGGATCGCGCCCGCGGTCGATCCCTCGAACCGCGACCACACGTATGAACGCGTGCGTCTGCGCGACGCCATGACGTCAACTGCGGCCTTCAATCCCAGCGCCTTCGCGGCAAGCGCTGCCCACTTGGCCGAAGCAGACGCGGCGCTTGACTGGATGGTGGAGCAATTGTGGCAAGAGGTCATCGTCACCCCCGATGGTTTCACGTGGAACGCGCCGACCGGCCTTCCCCGAGCACTGAGTTTGCGCATGCTGGAGCGGTTGCTGGCAGAGTTCGGCAGCGCTGCACCGCGCGGTCCCGACCTGGCGCGCTGGCTTGAAACACTGCTTGGCGGCGGTGTGGCAACGCTGGGCGGAATAAAGGCCGATGCGCGCTCTGGGCCATGGCATTTCAGCCGCGCGCCTGCCCGCAAAACCTGACGACAGGACAGGTGGCCGAAAAACGGATGCGCCGTTATATTGCGATTCACTTGGCCCGCCCTACATTGGCTTCAGGCAGCACCGCGTAAGCCGCGAATCCGGAAAGACTTTCGATGAACGACGACCAGCCCCAGGGTAACCCGTGGATCAAGAGCCTCCTTGTCTGGGGCGGCATTTTCCTCGCGCTCCTGCTGGTCGTCTCGATGTTCAGCCCGCGTGGCGACCAGACGGCCACGACGATCCCTTATTCGGCATTCAAGGCCCAGGTGAGCGAAGGCTTGGTCAAGTCGGTCGAAATCTCGCCCGAAAGGATCAGCGGCACGCTCAAGAACGGTGGCCAGTTCGCTACCGTGCCCGTCCCCAATGATGACGAGCTGACCAAGTCTCTTGAAACGAACGGCGTGCAATATGCTGGCAAGGCGGCTGAACAGCCCAACATGCTGATGTATATCCTCGTCAATTCGCTGCCGTTCCTGCTGATCCTTGGCGTCGCATTCTTCGCGCTGCGACAGGTGCAGAAGGGCGGCGGATCGGGCGCGATGGGGTTCGGCAAGTCCAAGGCCAAGCTGCTGACCGAACGTTCGGGCCGGGTCACCTTTGCCGACGTTGCCGGCATCGACGAAGCGCGCGAGGAACTGGAAGAAATCGTCGAGTTCCTGCGCGATCCTTCGCGCTTTTCCAAGCTGGGCGGCCAGATTCCCAAGGGCGCGCTGCTGGTCGGCAGCCCCGGCACCGGCAAGACGCTGCTCGCCCGCGCCATTGCGGGTGAGGCGGGCGTGCCGTTCTTCACCATTTCGGGTTCCGACTTTGTCGAGATGTTCGTCGGTGTCGGTGCCAGCCGCGTGCGCGACATGTTCGAACAGGCCAAGAAGAACGCGCCGTGCATCGTGTTCATAGACGAAATTGACGCGGTCGGCCGCCACCGCGGCCACGGCCTCGGCAATTCGAATGACGAACGCGAACAGACGCTCAACCAGTTGCTGGTCGAGATGGACGGGTTCGAGGCCAACGAAGGCATCATCATCATCGCGGCGACCAACCGCCCCGATGTGCTCGATCCCGCGCTGCTGCGCCCGGGCCGGTTTGATCGTCAGGTTGTGGTGCCGATTCCCGATATCGAGGGCCGCGAAAAGATTCTTTCGGTCCACATGAAGAAGGTGCCATTGGCGCCTGACGTGAACCCGCGCACGATTGCGCGCGGCACTCCCGGCTTCTCGGGCGCGGACCTTGCCAACCTCGTCAACGAAGCCGCCTTGCTGGCCGCGCGCCGCAACAAGCGCCTTGTCGCCATGCAGGAATTCGAAGACGCAAAGGACAAGGTCATGATGGGCGCCGAGCGCCGCTCGATGGTGATGACCGACGACGAAAAGAAGATGACCGCCTATCATGAGGCCGGTCACGCCATCGTCTCGGTCAATGAACCCGCGTCAGACCCGATCCACAAGGCCACGATCATCCCTCGCGGCCGCGCGCTGGGCATGGTCATGCGCCTGCCTGAACGCGACAGCTATTCCTACCACCGCGACAAGATGCACGCGAACCTCTCGGTTTCGATGGGCGGTCGCGTGGCCGAAGAGCTGATCTTCGGGCATGACAAGGTTTCGTCGGGCGCGTCGTCGGATATCCAGTACGCCACCTCGCTGGCGCGCAACATGGTCACCAAGTGGGGCATGTCCGACAAGCTGGGGCCACTGCAGTACGAAGAATCGCAGGAAGGCTATCTCGGTTACGGCGGTTCGCAGCGCACCATGAACTCGGCCGAAACGAACAAGCTCATCGACAGCGAAATCCGCAGTCTGGTCGAAGGCGCGCACACCCGCGCAACGCAGATTCTCAAGGATAGCGAAGATAAACTGCACCTGCTGGCGCAGGCCCTGCTGGAATACGAGACGCTGACCGGCGATGAGATCAAGGCGCTGATCGAAAACGGTAAGATCGACCGCCCGCAGAGCCCGAGCGGCCCGGCGCGCCCTGTGTCGGCTCAGGGCTCAGCCGTGCCGCGTGCGGGCAAGAAGTTCGGCGGGTCGACCAGTCCGCAGCCTGCCTGATTTCAGCTGACGATGAATGCGCAAGGGGCGGGGGGAAACCTCCGCCCTTTTGTTATGCCCCCGCCTCGACCAGGATCAGCAGCGCGAACAGCATCAGCGCGGTGAACGAGAACATGCTGAGCAGCCACGTCCGCCACCACGCGCCGAACTTGGTCAGGCCGTAGGTTCCGCGCAACTGCAGGAACATGTGCAATGGCGGCAGGAAGACGCCCGCAATGGCCACGTTCTGCAGATTGAATTGCCCGGCAACGGTCAGCACGATGGCCAGAAGCGTCATGAAGCACAGCGAATAAGTCACGAACACGGTGTGGTCGTAGAGCCCAAAGCGGCGGCTGAACGGGAACAGCAGCCACAGGAACGGCACCGAAATCGGGATCAGCGCCCAGCTGAGTTTGTAGCTGTAGGTCTGCACCTTGTAGAGCGCGAGGCCCGGATTGGCCTTGGCCTTGTTCACCGCATCGTTGATCCAGCCGATGTCGCTCGAGGTTTTGAAGCCCGAGGTGTCAATGTTCGAAACTTTCAGCCCGCTCGCCTTCACCTTTTCCATGGCTTCGATGTCGCGCCGCGATTCGCTTATCGCCTCATCGATGTTCCGAAGTTGCGCGGCATCGCTCTTCACCTCGTTGCGGTGCGCTTCCAGCTCCGCGAGGTCTGCCCGCTCCTTGGTCAGGGCTTCATCCACCGTAACGTTGACGTTTGCGCCAAGACCATCGCTGAACGTGTTGATGGTGGTGAACAGCAGGAACACGCAGAACAGGAACAGCGCGATCGGCGAAACATAGCTGGCCCGGCGTCCGTCGATGTATTCGCGGGTCAGTCTGCCCGGACGGGTGATCAGCATCGGCAACGTCCGCCAGATCTTGCCCTCGAAATGGAACACCCCGTGGAGCAGATCGTGGAAGAACGCGCCCAGCGTCTTGTGGACGTGCGCCGCCTGCCCACAGACATGGCAATGGCTGCCCACCAGCGCCGTGCCGCAATTGAGACAAGTGCTTTCATGGGTGTGGCCGCTCGAACTTTCCCCGGCGAACGGCTCGACTGCCCGCGCCGCGGCCAGAGCCTCTGCCATGTCGCCCAGAACTTGCGTGTCGCTCAAAGCCTTGTCCCCCACTCGATAGCCCGAGCATAGCCAGTGGCGGGGAGCTGCGCCACACCCTTGAGAACAGGCGCTTTCACCGAACATTAACCTTGAAGGTGCAGTCCGGGCCATAACAGGGTACAGGACGGGACGTGTACACAGCGGCTGCCCCTCGGGGCGATCAGATCATGGCCTTTGCCGGTTCGGGCGCGGGCAGAAGCGCAAGCTTCGGCCTTCGCGCCGCCGTGACGCATGCGTCAGAGCCGCCGCGCGACATCGCGGTGCTTGCTGCAGGCATTGCCCACCACGTCGCACCACACTGGCGCAAGGCCTGCGCCCCGGTCGAACGCTGGTTCGCCGCGCGCACCATCACGCCCGACCTTGCCGAGGACATCGGCAGCGCGCGCTGGTTTCGCGGGTTTGCCACGATGCTCGCCCTCGGCGCTGCGGCGGTCCTGATGTGGCCGAGCTTCGCCCCGCTACAGGCAGCGCCGCTAACCGCGCTCGACGATTCCGCGCAGGATGAACTGCGCGTGCAGGGCCTGCGTCCTCTGGCATTCGGCGCCGACAATGGCCGCCACATGATCGCAACCTCGGCTGTCATTCCGCTTGCCGCCGCGCCCGAACGTCCGAGCATCGAGCTTACCGCCACGCTGGGCGGCGGCGACAGCTTCCCGCGCATGTTGCAGCGTGCAGGCCTTGCCAGCACCGACATCGTGCGCGTGCTCGATCTGGTTGCGGCGCAGGTGAAGCCCGGCTCCATCGCCGCCGGTACCCGCTTCGCGATCCGCCTCGGTGCGCGGTCGTCCCCGGCCCAGCCGCGCCCGCTCGAACAGCTCGCGTTCCGCCCGCGCTTCGATCTCGCGCTCGACATCCGGCGCAGCGGCGGGGGCCTTGCGCTCGCGTCGAATGCGATCACCGTCGATTCCACGCCAATGCGCATTCGCGGCATCGTCGGCGGCAGCCTCTATCGCTCGGCCCGCGCCGCTGGCGCACCTCCCAGCGCGGTGCAGGACTATCTGCGCACGATCGATCAGCACATGGCGTTCGAGGAAATTGCACCTGGCGATGAATTCGACCTCGTCTACGCCAACCGCCGCGCCAGCAGCGGCGAACAGCAACCGGGCGATCTGATCTATGCGGGCGTCGTCCGCGCCGGAAAGCCGGTCATGCAGTTGCTGCGCTGGGGCAATGACGGCGCGTTCCTCTCGCCGCAGGGCATGTCCGAAGGCGCGCAGGAAACAACGGGGGCTTTCGGGTCGCCGGTGAACGGGCACATAACTTCGGGCTACGGCGCGCGCCGTCATCCTATTCTGGGATACATGCGCATGCATGCCGGAATCGATTTCGGCGCATCATGGGGCTCGCCGATCTACGCCACTGCCGATGGCCGCGTTTCCTTTGCGGGCTGGCATGGCGGCCACGGCAATTTCGTCCGGCTTGATAACGGCGGCGGCATCGGCACCGGCTTTGGTCATATGAGCCGCATCGCGGTCTCACCGGGCATGGCCGTGCGGCGCGGGCAGGTGATCGGCTATGTCGGTTCGACCGGTCTTTCGACCGGCCCGCACCTGCACTACGAGATGTACCGGGGTGGCCAAACGGTTAACCCGCTCTCGGTTGGTGCGATCACGCGCCGCGCGTCGGTCGACCCTTCGCAGCTTGCCGGGTTCAAGGCCAAGCTTGCCCAAATCACCGCGATCCGGGCCAATACCGCCATCCGGTGATTGCCCGCGCGGTTTGCAGTCGCTAGGCAATTGGCCATGTCCAGCTTTCCCCAGACCCGCCTGCGCCGCACCCGCTCAACTGCGTGGAGCCGCGCAATGCACCGCGAAGTGCTGGTCACTCCGGCAGATCTGATCTGGCCGCTGTTCGTCACCGAGGGGCAAGGCGTCGAAGATCCCATTGCCTCGCTTCCGGGCGTTTCGCGCTGGTCGGTCGATGGCATTGTGGCGCGCGCGAAAGAAGCGGTGGCATTGGGCATCCCCTGCCTCGCGCTGTTTCCCAACACCCAGGCCGACCGCCGCAGCGATGACGGGCGCGAGGCGCTCAATCCCGACAACCTGATGTGCCGCGCGATCCGCGCGATCAAGCAGGCTTGCGGTGACGATATCGGCGTGCTGACCGACGTCGCGCTCGATCCCTATACCAGCCACGGGCAGGACGGGCTGATCGACGAGCGCGGCTACGTGCTCAACGACACTACGGTCGAAGCGCTGGTCGGGCAAAGCCTCAATCAGGCGGCTGCGGGTGCGGACATCATCGCCCCGTCAGACATGATGGATGGCCGCATCGGCGCGATCCGCGACGCATTGGAAGGCGAGGGCCATATCAATGTCCAGATCATGTCCTATGCCGCCAAATATGCCTCGGCGTTCTATGGCCCGTTCCGCGATGCGGTTGGCTCGCGCGGGCTGCTGAAGGGTGACAAGAAGACCTACCAGATGGACCCCGGCAATGCCGAGGAAGCACTTCGCGAGGTCGAGATGGATCTTGCCGAAGGCGCGGACAGCGTGATGGTCAAGCCGGGCCTGCCCTATCTCGATATCGCATGCCGCGTGAAAGAGACATTCGGCGTGCCTGTCTTTGCTTATCAAGTGAGCGGAGAATACGCGATGATCGAGGCCGCGGTTGCTGCTGGCGCTGCGGACCGTGACGCCATGGTGCTAGAAACGCTGGTGGCGTTCAAGCGCGCGGGCTGCTCGGGCGTGCTGACCTACCACGCCGCGCACGCCGCGCGTCTGATGGGAGCGTAACCCATGTATCCTGAAGTTTCGATCATAACGCTCAACGGCAAGACCCCGCGCATCCACGATTCCGCGTTCATCGCGCCGGGGTGCCGGATCATCGGTGACGTGGAAATCGGGCCGGACGTATCGATCTGGTATAATTGCGTGATCCGCGGCGACGTGAACCACATTCACATCGGTGCGCGCAGCAATGTTCAGGACGGCACCGTCATCCACTGCGACAGCGCCGACGTCAGGCACCCGGCGGGTTTCCCCACGATCCTCGGCGAGGACGTGCTGGTCGGGCACATGGCGATGATCCACGGTTGCACAATCGACGATCGCGGATTCGTCGGCCTCGGCGCCATCGTGATGAGCGGTTGCGTGATCGAGAGCGACGGGATGCTGGCTGCCGGTGCGCTGCTAACGTCAGGCAAGCGCATCGGTTCGCGTCAGCTCTGGGGCGGGCGTCCTGCTGCCTACATGCGTGACCTTACCGACGCCGCGCTGGCGGGCATGCAGGAAGGCGTGCAGCACTACGTCGTGAACGGACAGGCGCACAAGGCAGCAGTGCTTGGCCAGGCCGAAGGCTGATCTTCCCTCTGCGCAGGCCTTGCGCGACTTGGCCGATGGCGAGGGAAGGCTGTCGGTGCGGGTCACTCCCGGTGCGCGCAGCGAAGGCATCGCGATCGTCGAAGGCCGCGTGATGGTGAAAGTGCGGACGAAGCCCGAAGACGGCAAGGCGAGCGCCGCCGTCCTTGTGCTGCTGGCGCAGGCGCTCGATGTTGCACCGTCGCAAGTGGAAATGTTGCGCGGCGCAACTTCGCGCGAGAAGCTGTTCAGGATTCCGCTGGAAGCCTGATGGCGATCAGGGTCATCACGCCGCAGTAGGCAGCGGCCAGCCACAGGCAGCCCATCGGCATCCGGTCCTGCAGGAACGCACCCAGCACCGCGCCCGAGAGCAATCCGCCCCACAGGCTCGCCCACGATGTCCAGCCGGTGTTCGGCTCGCCAGCCAGCGCATTGGCGAGGCCTTGGCCCAGTTTTACCAGCGCCCCCGTCATGTAGGTCAGTCCGACGGTGACCGCGCCATCGCGCTGGAACGTGTTGTTGAGTGCGCCCATCGCCATGACCATGCCGCCGAGCATGATTGCGGGCAAGCCAAGCAGGCGTCCGGTTGCGGAAAGCAGCAGTAACAGCGTCACCAGCGCGAGAACTGCGACCTTGCGCCAGTTTCCGGCGCGCCGGGCCACCACCGCACCGGCTGTCACGCCCGTCAGAAAACCGCCAATCAGCACCGCAGGAATTGACGCCTGTGCAGGATCGGTGCCGAGCGAGACGCCGAGCCGGGTCGAATTGCCCGACATGAACGAAACGAAGTACCCGTCAGCCGAAAGAAAACCGACCGCGTCGATGAACCCGGCCATGGCGGCAAGCGCAACAGCGAAACGGCGGCGCGGGCGGTCGTAGTGGATCATCCGTGCCATCCTAGCGGAGTGGGCCGGACTTGGGAATCAATCCCGCGCCATGCCAGTGGCCATCTGGGCCAGAACGTCGGACAAGGCGCCCGCAATCTCGCCGTCTGTGGGCGCAACATCGGCAATCGCGCGCCGCATCGCATCGGCCCATTGTCCCGCCGTCTCGCGCGTAATCGCAAAGGGCTTGTGCATCGACATCATGCACTTGCCGGGATTGGCGTCGAACCACTGGCGCGGCCCTCCCGCCCATCCGGCGAGGAAATTGGGCAGCGATTCGCGCATCGGGGCCAGGTCAGGCGCGTGCATGGCGCGTAATGCACCATAGGCCGGGTCCTGATCCATCAGGTCATAGAAGCGCTCGGTGATCTGGCGCAGTACGGCGATCCCGCCGATGCGTTCATAAGGGCTGGTGGCAGGCGCTTGCGCGGCTTCAGTGGCCAAGACAATTTCTCCGCAGGGCAAATATCGCGAGCCTTCTCGCTACCTTGTCCTTTGCAAAGCCTGCATTGATCTGCGTCAACTGCGGAACGGCAATGCCTTTGCCGCAAGTCCTGCAGCGACGCTTGCCAGAACCGCGCCTATCGCGACATTGGTGGCAACTGCATCCCATTGCCGATGCCGCGTCCACTCGCTCCCCGTGCGGATCGATGTCCAGGCCAGTTTGCCCAGCAGCGCTGCAGGCACGGCGAAGATCATGTTGCCCATCTGGTCCTTTTCTCCCGGCAGTTTACCGCACAACCGGCATGCCGCGTGGCGGTTCCTCAATCGGCTATGAGCGCTTTCAATGTCTCAAGCCGGTCCGCTTCGTGAGCAGGTTTGTCTGCGCGAATCCGGCTGATGCGGGGAAAGCGCATCGCCACGCCCGACTTGTGCCGCTTGCTGGCGTGGACCGAATCGAACGCCACTTCGAGCACCAGCGATTTGTCCGTCTCGCGCACCGGCCCGAACTTTGCGACGGTGTTCTGGCGCACGTGGCGGTCCAGCCCCTTCAGTTCTTCGTCGGTGAAGCCGAAATAGGCCTTGCCCACCGGCAGCAGTTCCGCACCCTGATCGGGGTCACCGTTCCAGCAGCCGAAGGTGAAATCGGAATAGAACGAGGAGCGTTTGCCGCTTCCGCGCTGGGCATACATCAGCACGCAGTCGATCAGCAGCGGATCGCGCTTCCACTTGTACCATAGCCCGGTGCGCCGCCCTGCCACATATGGGCTGTCGCGCCGCTTGAGCATGACGCCTTCAATGGCGTCATCGCGTGCGCGTGCGCGGATTTCCGCGAGGTCGTCGAAGGTCGCCGCTTCGATTACCTGCGATATGTCGAACGTCCCGGCGTCCAGCCTCGGCACCAGCGCTTCCAGCCGGGCGCGGCGCTGCTCCCACGCCCATTCGCGCAAGTCCTCGCCGTCCTCGATCAGGACATCATAGAGCCGAACGAACGCGGGGTAATCGCGCAGCATGGCTTTCGACACGGTCTTGCGCCCGAGCCGTTGTTGCAAGGCATTGAAGCTGGCCGCGCCGCCCGCTTGCCCGCCCTGATGCGCGCCGCGCACGAGCAGTTCGCCGTCGAGCACCGCAGGCGTGGTCAGCGCGGCCGCCACTTCAGGAAACGTCGCCGAGATATCGTCGCCACTGCGTGAGTAGACCCGCGTTTCGCCTGCAACGTGGACGATCTGGACGCGGATGCCGTCCCACTTCCACTCGGCAGCATAGTCGGACAGGTCGAGGCTCTCGGCTTCCAGGGGATGGGCCAGCATGAACGGGCGAAACAGCGGCAGCAGATCGGTGCGGGGCGGCGGTGCATTGTCAGCAGCCCATGCGAACAGCGGCAGGTAAGGCGGTGCCTGCCCGTGCCAATACTCCTCGACGTCCTCGACGCGCACATCGAAGGCTTGCGCAAAAGCCACTTTCGCCAGACGCGCAGAGATGCCGATCCGCATCGCCCCGGTCGCAAGCTTCAGCAAAGCATAGCGACCGTTGACGTCAAGACGGTCTAGCAGCTCGGCCAGCACCACAGGAGAGGTGACGCGGGTGGTAGCGTGAAGCGTCTCGACCACTTCGGCCACGCTAGGCGGTGGGAAAGTCTCACCTATTGGCTCAGGCCAGAGCAAGCTGGCCGTTTCCGCGGTATCGCCGACGTAGTCGCGGCTCAGCGTCCACAGTACCGGATCGACCCGCTCGGCCATCAGCGCACGGATCGTGCTCGCCTTTACCGCCGGGAAATCGAGGCCATCGGTCAGCGCAGCCAGCGCCCAGCCCCGGTCCGGATCGGGCGTCTCGCGCATATAAGTGGCCAGCAGCGCCAGCTTGGCGTTGCGTGAAGGCGTGAGCACGAGCGCATCGAGCAGGGCGGCAAAGCGCTCCATCAATCGTCCTCGTCTTCGTATCCGACGAGCGCGAGTGCGCGCGCCTTGCGCTGCGTCAGTTCGCACCAGCGCAGCAACGCTTCCTCGCGCCCATGCGTGATCCAGGTTTCCGATGGATTGACCTGCGCAATAGTCGCGGTCAGTTCGTCCCAGTCGGCGTGGTCCGAGATGATCAGCGGCAGTTCGACCCCGCGTTGCCGTGCCCGCTGGCGCACACGCATCCAGCCCGATGCCATCGCAGTAATCGGCTCGGGCAGTCGCCTGCTCCAGCGGTCATTGAGCGCGGACGGCGGACAGACCACGATGCCATTCTCGAGCGCTGCCTTGGGCACCCCCGCCACCGGCTTCAGATCACCCAGGTCTATGCCGTGGTCCTCATAGAGCCTGCACATCCGCTCCATCGCGCCGTGCAGCCAGATCGTCTCGCGGTATCCTGCGGCGCGCAATTCGGCGATCACCCGCTGCGCCTTACCCAGAGCATAAGCGCCGACCAGGACACAGCGCCCCGCGTCGTTTTCGCGCGCGCTGAGCAGCTTTGCCATCTCCTCGGCAATTGGCGGGTGTTTGAAAAACGGCAGGCCGAACGTCGCCTCAGTCACGAACACGTCGCAAGGCGTCACCTCGAACGGAGGGCAGGTAGGGTCGGCACGGCGCTTGTAATCGCCGGTGATCACCACCCGCTCGCCAGCATGTTCGAGCAGGATCTGCGCCGATCCCAGCACGTGGCCCGCCGGAATATAGGTTGCCCGCACATCTCCGCGCAAAGTAACCGACTCGCCATAAGCGACGGCTTGCGATCCCGCCTCGACCAGACCGTAACGCAATGCCATGATCGCCAACGTCTCGGGCGTCGCCACCGTGCGCCCATGCCCCCCGCGCGCGTGATCGGCATGGCCGTGGGTCACAAGCGCCAGATCGACGGGGCGGGACGGGTCGATCCACGCATCGGCTGGCGTGATATACAGCCCATGGGGTTCGGGACGCAGCCATGAAAACGGTGGGGCCATACGGCACACAATGGCCGGAGGCGCACTCGCGTTCCAGTGTCCTTTGGGCATGGGGCAAAAGTTGCGCGGCGCGACTTTCCCATCCGCCGCCGCCAAGACAGAAAAAAGGCCCGCCCCGAAAGGCAGGCCTTCTTCAATTCGCCTGAACGCAAAAGCTTATTCGGCCTCGTCCGTGCTTGATTCCGTCGCCGTGCTGCCAGCCTTGCCCTTGCGCGCCTTCTTCTTGACCAGCTTTGGAGCAGCCGGCGTCAGTTCGAATGAAAGCGCGCCGTCCTTGCCTTCGTCCGTCTTGAGGCTGACGTGGACTTCGCCGCCATTGGCAAGCTTGCCGAACAACAGTTCCTCGGCGAGAGGCTTCTTGACCTTTTCCTGGATAAGTCGCGCCATCGGGCGTGCGCCATAGAGTTTGTCGTAGCCCTGACGGGCCAGCCATGCGCGCGCATCGGCATCGAACTGAATGTGCACGTTCTGGTCGGCCAACTGCAGTTCCAGCTGCAGCACGAACTTGTCGACCACGCGGCTGACGACTTCGGTCGGCAGGTAGCTGAACGGCACGATCGCATCGAGACGGTTGCGGAATTCGGGCGTGAACATCTTCTTCACCGCCTCGTCGCCCGCATCGGCCTTCGACACGTCGCCAAAGCCGATGCCCTGCCGCGCCATGTCCGAAGCGCCGGCATTGGTGGTCATGATCAGGACCACGTTGCGGAAGTCGACGGTCTTGCCGTGGTGGTCGGTCAAACGACCATTGTCCATCACCTGCAGCAGGATGTTGAACAGGTCGGGGTGGGCCTTCTCGATTTCGTCGAGCAGCAGCACGCAATGGGGCTGTTGGTCGATGGCATCGGTGAGCAACCCGCCCTGATCGAACCCGACGTAACCCGGAGGCGCACCGATCAGGCGCGAGACCGAATGCCGCTCCATATATTCGGACATGTCGAAGCGCTGCAGCGGGATGCCCATGATCTGGGCAAGGCTGCGCGCGACTTCGGTCTTGCCGACGCCGGTCGGGCCCGAGAACAGGAACGAGCCGATGGGCTTGTCCGCATCGCGCAGGCCTGCACGGCTGAGCTTCATGGCCGAGGACAGCACCTCGATGGCCTTGTCCTGACCGAACACCAGACGTTTCAGGTCACGGTCGAGATGTTCGAGCACCTTCTTGTCGTCAGAGCTGACCGATTTGGGCGGGATGCGCGCCATCGTCGCGATGACCTGCTCGATTTCGCGCGCGGTGATGGTCTTCTTGCGCTTCGAAGGCGGCACCAGCATCTGCATCGCGCCCACTTCGTCGATCACGTCGATCGCCTTGTCGGGCAGCTTGCGGTCATTGATGTAGCGGGCCGAAAGTTCGACCGCGGTCTTGATCGCATCAGGCGTGTACTTGACCTTGTGGTGCTCCTCGAACGCGGTGCGAAGCCCGCGCAGGATCTTGATCGTGTCCTCGATGGTTGGCTCGTTCACGTCGATCTTCTGGAACCGGCGCAGCAGGGCGCGATCCTTCTCGAAGTGGTTGCGGAACTCCTTGTAGGTGGTCGACCCGATGCACCGGATAGTTCCGCCCGAAAGTGCGGGCTTGAGCAGGTTCGATGCATCCATCGCTCCGCCGCTTGTGGCACCAGCGCCGATCACGGTGTGGATTTCGTCGATGAACAGCACCGCATGCGGCATCTTTTCGAGTTCCGAAACGACCTGCTTGAGGCGTTCCTCGAAGTCGCCGCGATAGCGCGTACCCGCGAGCAGGCTGCCCATGTCGAGCGAATAGATCACAGCTTCAGACAGCACTTCGGGCACGTCGCCTTCGACGATCTTGCGCGCCAGGCCCTCGGCAATCGCGGTCTTGCCCACGCCCGGATCGCCGACATAGAGCGGGTTGTTCTTCGAACGGCGGCACAGGATCTGGATCGTGCGGTCCACTTCGGGGCCGCGCCCGATCAGCGGATCGATCTTGCCGGTCAGCGCCTTCTCGTTGAGATTGACGCAGAACTGGTCAAGCGCGGTTTCCTTCTTCTGGCCTTTGGCATCGGCCTTTTCTTCCTGCTGCTTGGGCGCCTCTTCCTCGGCACCCTTGGCAGTGCGGCCATCGACCGGGCGTCCGCCCTTGCCGATGCCGTGGCTGATGAAGCTGACGGCGTCGAGGCGGCTCATGTCCTGCTGCTGCAGGAAATAGACCGCATAGGAGTCGCGTTCGGAGAACAGTGCGACCAGCACGTTGGCGCCCGTTACGGTGTCCTTGCCCGAGGACTGCACATGAAGGATCGCACGCTGGATCACCCGCTGGAACCCGGCGGTAGGCTGCGGATCGGCCTTTTCCTGCGTCTTGAGCGACTGGTATTCCTGATCGAGATACTGGCGCACCACGTCACCCAGATCGCCCAGGTCCACGCCACATGCCTGCATCACTTGTGCGGCGTCGGCATCGTCGATCAGCGCCAGCAGCAGATGCTCCAGCGTCGCGTACTCGTGGCTGCGCTCGGACGCGTTGGCGAGCGCGGTATGCAGCGTTTTTTCGAGGCTCTGTGCGAAACTGGGCATGGGTCTACTTTCTGGCTTGCGCCGGTGGGTTCCCGAACCGGGAGTGTGCACGCGCGCGATTAACCAAGGCTAAACCACGACGGAGTGCGATAACAGATGCCCACAGGGCGGGGGCACCAGATGTGATATGGGAAGGCCGCCCGGCAAAAGGAAGGGCGGCGACCATCAACCCGCGTCGCCTGAAGGCGGAGGCGTTCGGAACAGCGCGTCTGCGGCATTTCGGTGGGCACTGGCCTTGTCGCGGTGGGCGGCGGTGCGGACGATCTCAAGCTCGAGCAGGCGGATACGCTCGTTCAGTTCATGCTGTGAATAGGGGTCGAGCGGTTCGGCGGCCAGCTGGCTGGCCAGATCCCCTTTCGGGCGAGGGCGCTCGTCTATGTCCATTGCGGTGCACAATGTGCTCTGGGATGCCTTGCTGTCAACGCCTTGCGTGGGCTAGCAGAGGCAAATTGGTATTCAATGCAACAAGGATTACCGGATGACCGTCGTTCCCGAGACGATGATGGCGATCGGCTGGGACGCACCCGGCGGGCCTGACGTGTTACGATCCGAAACGGTGGCCGTGCCAAGGCCCGGACCGGGACAGGTGCTGGTCAAGGTTGCCTATGCCGGGGTCAACCGGCCCGATGTGATCCAGCGCCAGGGGTTCTATCCTCCGCCCGCCGACGCTTCGCCGCTGCCGGGGCTGGAGATTTCCGGCCATGTTGTGGCCATGGGCGAGGGCGTGCTCGTGCCGTTCGTCGGCCAGCAAGTTTGCGCGCTGGTGGCAGGCGGGGGTTATGCCGAATATTGCATTGCCGAGGCCGCGCAATGCTTCGATGCCGGCGATCTGGCGCTGGATGAAGCCGCCGCCATCCCGGAAACGCTGTTCACCGTGTGGCACAACGTGTTCGAGCGCGGCATGGTCGCGGGCGGTGAAACGATCCTTGTCCACGGCGGCACCAGCGGAATCGGCTCGATGGCTATCCTGCTTGGCAAGCTGTTCGGGGTGCGCGTCATCGTCACGTGCGGTGGCACCGAAAAATGCGCGCAAGCGCTCGCGATCGGCGCGGCGCACGCAATCGACTACAAGACCACCGATTTCGTCGAGGAAGTGAAACGCATCACCGGCGGGAACGGCGTGGAGATGGTGCTCGACATGGTCGCGGGTGATTACGTCGCGCGCAATCTGAAGTGTCTGGCTGATGACGGCCGACATGTGACCATTGCCGTGCAGGGCGGGGTGCGGGCCGAGATCAACATGGCCGAAGTCATGCGCCGCCGCCTGACCCTGACCGGATCGACCCTGCGCCCGCGCTCAAAGGCGTTCAAGGCCGCGCTGGCCGATGAAATCCGCGAAACCGTGTGGCCGATCATCGCTGGCGGAGAGCTGCGCCCGGTCATGGACCAGTCCTTCGCGCTGACCGAAGCCGGAGCTGCGCACGCCCGGATGGAACAGGGCACGCACATCGGCAAGATCGTGTTGAAAGTTGGCTGATACGTAAAAGGCCGCCCCGTTGCGGGGCGGCCTTTTACGTAATATCTGACCTGTACCCGGATCAGCTGTCCGAGATGCCCTCGGCGCGGCGGGCGGCGAGCCATGCGGCGGCTTCGGCTTCCTGCGCAGCTTCCGATGCAACCTTGATGTGGGCCTGACGCTCGGCGCGCAGTTCCTCGATCAGGGCGTCGCGGTCGGTGCCAAGGCGGATCGCGGCTTCGCCGTTATCCTCATAACCGGCCTTCTTCGCAGCCTTGGCGACCAGCGCATCGAGTTCGCGCTGCGAACACAGGCCCAGCGTTACCGGGTCCTTGGGATTGATGTTGCTGATGTTCCAGTGGCTGCGGTCGCGGATCGCAGCGATGGTCGTGCGGGTCGTGCCGATCAGCTTGCCGATCTGCGCATCCGATACCTCGGGGTGGTTGCGCAGGATCCAGGCGATGCCGTCCGGCTTGTCCTGACGCTTCGACACCGGGGTATAGCGCGGACCCTTGGTGCGGCTGACCGAGATCGGCGCGCGCTGCATCTTCAGGCGATATTCGGGATTGTCCTGGCCCTTGTCGATTTCGGCCTGATTGAGTTCGCCCGAGTGGAGCGGATCGCGCCCGGTGTACTTCTGGCCAGCCAGATCGTCTGCCATGGCCTGCACTTCAAGGATGTGCAGCCCGCAGAAATCGGCAATCTGCTCGAAAGTGAGCGCGGTATTGTCGACGAGCCACGACGCGGTCGCATGCGGCATCAGCGGATACGTGGGCTGGGTGCTCACGGGTGGTCTCCCGAAAAAATGTCAGACGCCAAAAAGGCGGATACAATAAGGGCCGCCCCTTGCGGAGCGGCCTTGCTTGTCACCGATGTAGGCGAGGAAGCCCCCAACGGCAAGAGTTGAGTTTGCAAGGCGCGAGCGTGCCCTGCGATTCTTGCTTAACTGACGAGCGTGAGCGCCGGTTCTTCGCCCGTTGGCACGCGGTGCGCGAACTTGCCGTCCACTTGCGCGCCCTGTTCGATGGTCAGCGCATCATAGCTGACGTCGCCGTGGATGCGCGCGGACGTTAGAATCACCAGCTCGCCCGCTTCGATCGAGCCATGGACGGTGCCCGAAAGCCGCGCGCTCTGTGCCCGGATCGCGCCGGTGATCGTGCTTTTCTCGCCCTGCACCAGCGCGGCGCAGGTGATGTCGCCTTCGACGCTACCGTCGATGTGGAGGTCGGCAGTCGCGGTCAGGTCACCTTTGACCGAAACGTCGGTGCCCAGAATCGAGAACGTGGCGGCCATCGAATTACCCCCGGATTGCGGGCGCAGATCCTGCGCGGGCTTCTTGTTGAACATTGCTGGCTGCCTCAAGGAAGGGGCGCGGATTGACCGGACGGTCGTTGATCCGCACCTCGAAGTGAAGATGGGGGCCGGTGGAACGGCCGGTGCTGCCGATCTTGCCGATTTCGGCGCCCGCGTCCACCTTCTGGCCGACCGAGGCACCCGTGCGCGACATATGGGCATAGCGCGTCATCAACCCATTGCCGTGGCTGACTTCGACGCAATTGCCGTAACCCTGCTTGACCCCGACGAAGCTGACCGTGCCCGCTGCCGCCGCATAGATCGGTGCGCCAATGGGTCCACGGAAATCGAGGCCAGCATGGAATGCCGCGCCGCCGGTGAACGGATCGGAGCGATAGCCGAAGCCGCTCGAGATATATTCGAGGCTGGCTGGCAGCGTGTTGGGAATGCGGGCAAGCCCCTTCTGCATGGCGGCCATGCGCTCAAGGCTGGCGCCCAGACGGGCAAATCGCGGGTCGAGGCTTTCGTCACGCCCGGTGAACAGGCGGATCAGCGGACCGCCCTGGCCTTCGCGTGCACTCGCTTTGAGCATCGCAGGGTTCAAACCTACCCGGCGTATCGCGGTTTCCGCCGCAGAGGCGCGAGCATCGGCAAAGCGGGTCAGGCGTTCGATAAAGGCGAGCTGGCGGGCCTCGATCTCGGCAAGACGGCGCGCTTCGGGCAGTTCCATCGAGATCTTGCGCACGGTCTTCTGCGCTTCTGCGCTGCTGTCCGAAACGGTGCCTTGGGGGAGATCCCTGGGCAGTTCGCCGATAGTGCCCTGAATGGCCTTCTCGATGAAGTCCTGCCGCCGGGCAAGGTCGTCGGCGACGCCCTCAAGCCCGCCGCGATACTTCTGCACGCGGCTTTCCGCCGAAGCGACGGCGGCTTCGCGCTGCAGCAAGGCGGCGTGATCCTGCGCTGCGGAGAACTGCGATACGAGCGTGGCTGTCATCATCCCAAGCCACAGCAGAACCGCTGCGGCGATTCCGCCCGCAACCGACATCTGCAGGCGCGGCGAAATGCGGATGAAGCGGACCTGGCCGTGCGAGCGCATGAAGAACTCACGCTCTGGAAACCAGCTCCGTATCCGGGCCATGGCCTCGGACAGCTTAATGGTTGGCAAGACTTGTCGACCCCCGTCGTATTTTTTGTGCGATCCCGTTGGGGCGCGCGGTAGCGGCGGGAACCAATCGTGGCGAATCGGATTGGGTCCAAGCGGGCCGAACCGTGTGAGTCCCCCGATGAATCGTTTGCAGGGATGTGATCGGGTGCATTTCAGCCCGTTAAAACGGCCTTCGAGTCGCACTCACGCATGACATTGCGGGTGCACGGTGTTAGGGGCACGGCCATGTCCACGCAGCTTGCCCAGCCCGCCGAATCCGTCACCGAAATGGTCGAAGGCCTTGCCCGCGCCGCCCGCACGGCGCAGCGCGCTCTCGCCCGCATGGATTCGCCAGCAAAGGAGCGCGCGCTCAAGTTGGCTGCTGCTGCTCTCCGCGATGCCGAGGCCGAGATTCTCGCCGCCAACGCGCAGGACATGGCCAATGGCGCAGCAAACGGCCTGACGTCCGCGCTGCTCGACCGGCTCAAGCTCACGCCTGAACGGCTCGCCGGTGTGGCCGAAGCGGTGGAACAGGTCGCCTCGCTGGCCGATCCTGTCGGTGAAGTGATCAGCGAGGCCGCGCGCCCCAACGGCATGGTGCTGCAGCGCGTCCGCATTCCCGTGGGCGTGATCGGTATCATCTATGAAAGCCGCCCCAATGTGACCGCCGATGCCGCCGCGCTTTGCGTGCGCTCGGGCAATGCCGCGATCCTGCGCGGCGGGTCGGAGGCGGTCCATTCGAATCGCGCGATTCATGCGGCGCTGGTCAAGGGTCTGACCGAAGGCGGCGTGCCTGCCGAGGCTGTGCAACTCATGCCCACCCAGGACCGCGCGGCAGTTGGCGCGATGCTGGCGGCGGCGGGCCTGATCGACATGATCGTGCCGCGCGGCGGCAAGAGCCTCGTCGCCCGCGTCCAGGCCGATGCCCGCGTGCCCGTGCTCGCGCATCTTGACGGGATCAACCACACATTCGTTCACGCCGCCGCCGACGAAGCCATGGCGAAGGCGATCGTGCTCAACGCCAAGATGCGCCGCACCGGCATCTGCGGCGCTATGGAAACGCTGCTGATCGACGCGACTTATCCCGATCCGCACGGGCTGGTCGAGCCGCTCATTGCGGCGGGCTGCGAGTTGCGCGGCGATGCCCGCGCCTGCGCCATCGATCCGCGCATCACGCCTGCATCGGATGAGGACTGGGACACCGAATACCTCGAAGCGATCCTCTCGGTCGCCGTGGTTGACGGGCTGGACGAAGCGCTGGCCCATGTTTCCGCCCATGCCTCGGGCCACACCGATGCCATCGTCACGCAGGATCAGGCCGTGGCTGACCGCTTCCTTGGCGAAGCCGACAGCGCGATTGTCATGCACAATGCCTCGAGCCAGTTCGCCGATGGTGGCGAATTTGGTCTTGGCGCGGAAATCGGCATCGCCACCGGGCGGCTGCATGCACGCGGCCCGGTCGCGCTCGAAGGGCTCACCACCTACAAGTGGCTGGTGCGCGGTTCGGGGCAGGTGCGCCCCTGACGCTCACGGGTCTTCTCGGCGGCAGCTTCAATCCCGCGCACGGCGGGCACCGCCGTGTCACGCTTTTCGCAATGGAAGCGCTGGCGCTGGAAGAGGTATGGTGGCTGGTCTCGCCCGGCAATGTGCTGAAGCCTGCAGCCGGCATGGCCCCGCTGCCCGCGCGCCTCGCCTCGGCGCAGCAGCAGTCGCGCCGCGCCCCGATCCGCGCCACCGCGATCGAGCGCGAACTTGGCACGCGCTACACGGTCGATACTTTGCGCGCGCTCCAGCGCCGTTATCCCAGGCGCCGCTTCGTCTGGCTGATGGGTGCGGACAACCTTGCGCAGTTCCACCGCTGGAAGAACTGGCGGCAGATTGCCCGGACGATGCCGATTGCGGTGATCGCGCGTCCGGGGTATGATGAAGCTGCCCTGGCAAGTCCTGCCATGGCCTGGCTGCGCCGCTGGCGCCAGCGGCCCGGACAGTTCGTCTCCGGCGCAATGCGGAGCGCTCCGGCGCTGACCATTCTTCGCTTCGATCCCGATCCCCGGTCGGCCAGCGCGATTCGCGCCGCCGATCCTGACTGGGCTGACCGCATAGCCACGGCCAGCCTGCGCGATCCGTTGACGCATCGCGCCATGAAACGGGGCGCAACCTGACCGCGCAAATCCCGAAAAACCCCGCGCGCGCCGGGCGCAGCGCCGAAACACTTGCGCCAATCAACCGTTATTCCTTGACTCTTGAGCCACGGAGGCCATTTCGCGCACCATGACCAGCGTTCAACCTGTCTCGGCAAGCGCCGACAAAGCCAATAAAGTGTCTGCAACGGCCGACAACGCCCCACGCACTGCCGCTTCGCTCCACGAACTCGTGCTTGCATCGCTCGACGATGATCAGGCGATGGAAGTCGTCAGCCTTGCTCTCGAAGGCAAAAGCTCGATCGCCGACTACATGGTGATCGCTTCGGGCCGTTCGACCCGCCAGGTCGCGTCGATGGCGCAAAAGCTGTCAGAGCGCATCAAGCAGGGCGGCTACGGCCACGTCCGCACCGAAGGTCTGCCTGCTGCAGACTGGGTGCTGGTCGATGCCGGTGATGTCGTCATCCACCTGTTCCGCCCCGAAGTGCGCACGTTCTACAACCTCGAACGCATGTGGAACTTCGGCGACGCGGGCGCAGCTTAAGCAGCGCCCCCTCCCGCCTGCGGGAGGGCTTGGGCGAGGGCCTGATGCTCTCTCCGCTCAAAAGCGACACAGCGGGGATTCAAATCCCCGCAAATCCCCGCTACACCGCCCTAATGCTCCTCCACATCATCGCTCGCGGCAAGATTGGCCGCTCGCCCGAGGCGGAGCTGGTAGAGCGCTATGCCAAGCGGATCAGTTGGGGCTGGAAAGTCACCGAACTGCCTGACCGGGGTGGAACGCTTCCGCCGCCGTCGCAAACGCCTTCGCGCACGGTCGCCATGGACGAGCGCGGCAAGCAGCTGACCTCCAGCGAGTTTGCCGCGATCCTTGGCCGGTGGCGGGATGATGGCGTGCGCGAGGCGCGGTTCCTGATCGGTGCCGCCGATGGCCACGACGATGACCAGCGTGAATCCGCAGACCTCCTCATCGCGTTCGGCAAGGCGACCTGGCCGCACATGATGGCGCGCGCAATGCTGGCCGAACAGCTCTGGCGCGCCACCAGCATCCTTGCTGGTCATCCCTACCACCGTGAGGGATAAGTCGCCGCCATGACGTCACGCTTTGCGTTCCTGTTCACCGTGTTGGCGCTCGCCGGAGTAGCGGCTTGGCAGGTATCGGCGCAGCAGGCCACGCCCTTTGCCGACGCTGGCGAAGCGGGCGAGGCGCTGCGCCGCGCAGACCAATCTCTGGCGATGACCCGCGCCCGTGCCGAGAAGCTGGACAAGTCCGCACGCTCCGCCACGGCAGAGGCCGACCGGACCGCACGAGAAGCCGCCGCCGTGGCAGCGCGCATCCAGCAATCGCAGGCCGAGATCGAACTCGCACAGGCCAAAATCGCCTTGATCGACCGCCAGCGCGAAGCCTTGCGCGGGCGCATGGCCGAGCGGCAGGAGCCGGTCGTGCGCCTGACTGCCGCCCTGCAGATGATGGCGCGCCGTCCGCTCGCGTTCGGTCTGGTCCGCGCCGATTCCCTGCGCGACACCGTTTACTTGCGCGCGGTCATGGAAACGATGCTTCCCGAGGTGCGCCGCCGCACCGCAGGCTTGCGTGCCGAGATCCAGCGCGGGCGCAAACTGCAGGACGCCGCGCGCCTTGCCGCAACCCAGCGCCGCGACGGCGAGAAGTCGCTCGCCGCGCGGCAGGTGGAACTGGCCTCACTCGAAAGCCGCCAGCGCCTCGCGTCGCGCGCCGCACAGGGAGTCGCCAGCCGAGAGGCGGACCGCGCAATGGCGCTTGCCGAACAGACCCGCGATCTGTCCGCGCTGATGGGCCAGCTAGAGGATGACGGTGCGCTGCGCAGCCGCCTTGCCGCCTTGCCCGGCCCGATCCTGCCGCCAAGCAAGCCCGGTGAAGTGTTGATGGTCGTCGATTCGCCAGTCGCGGCGTCGCCGGTGCCGACCGGCGGCATCGCCTGGATCATCCCGGTCGCAGGCCGCCTTGTCTCTGGCTTCGGCGAGCGCCGCGAAGTTGGTCTCACTACCGGGATCACGCTCGCGGCCAGCGGCGGCGCGCAAGTCGTCTCGCCCGCCGATGGCCGTGTCGCCTTTGCCGGGCCCTATCGCGGTTATGGCCGGATCGTGATCGTTGAGCACGAAGGCGGCTGGACCACGCTCGTCACCAATCTCGGCCGAATCGGTGCGGCCGTGGGTGAAAAGGTCGTGCAAGGATCGCCGCTCGGCAGTGCCGGTCCGGGCCGCCCGGTGCTCACTGTGGAGCTTCGGCGCGGCGGAACGCCGGTCAATCCGCTCGAACAGGTGCGCGGCTGACCCTTGTCGGAGCGGATCATGCGTTCGTCGATCCGCGAATGCCTGCCCCAAAACCTCATCTGGCGTTAATTCACCGGGGGTTATAGAACCGTCACATGCATGCTCCTTCGCGAAAGGCCCCAAGGGCAATGAAGTTCGCCCCCCTGCTGCGCGCCACCGCGCTGGTTACCGCCGTTGCGTTGATTCCCGCTGCCACCGCAGGCCTCGCCGCGGTTGACGCGCGCTCCGGCCCCGAATTCGGCAAGCTGATCGCGGTCTATGAGCGGGTGAAGGCCAACTATGTAGAGCCGGTCGATGACGACAAGCTGCTCAAGGGCGCGATTGACGGCATGCTCGCTACGCTCGATCCGCACAGTTCCTATCTCGACGCGCGAGATTTCGAGAACCTGCGAACCCAGACCGAAGGCTCCTACGGCGGCCTCGGCCTGTCGGTCACCATGGATGACGGCGCGGTCAAGGTCATCGCGCCGACCAAGGGCAGCCCCGCCGATCTCGCCGGGGTCAAGGCGGGCGACTACATCACGCATCTTGATGGCAAGCTGATCTACGGCGGGTCGCTCGACGAAGCGGTTGACCAGATGCGCGGCGTTCCGGGCACCCAGATCCGCCTCAGTGTGTTCCGCCCGGGCCGCGATGAGCCGTTCGATGTTACCGTCACCCGCCAGATCATCGAACTGAAGCCCGTCGCGCTCGAAATGCAGGGTAATGTCGCGGTCATTTCGGTGTCGAGTTTCAGCGCCGATGTCGGCGCCGCAGTGATGAAGTCGTGGAACGAGGCCAAGGCGAAGAGCGGGGGCAAGGTCAGCGGGCTGGTGCTTGATCTGCGCAGCAATCCGGGCGGCTTGCTCGATGAAGCCGTGGCGCTGTCCGACCTGTTCCTCGATCACGGCACGATCGTCTCGCAGCGCGGGCGTTACGCGCGCGATAACGAAGTCTATCCGGCTGAGATCGTGACCAAGGGCGATATCGCCAAGGGCATTCCGATGATCGTGCTGATCGACGAAGGCTCGGCCTCTGCGTCTGAAATCGTGGCGGGCGCACTGCAGGACCAGCACCGCGCGGTAATCATGGGCCAGCGCAGCTTCGGCAAGGGCAGCGTGCAGACGCTGATCCCGCTCACCCGCGATACGGCGGTAAAGATCACCACCGCGCGCTATTACACCCCGTCGGGCCGCTCGGTGCAGGAAGGCGGCATCGATCCCGATATCGCCGTGCCGCAGATTTCCGACCCTGATTTGCGCAAGCGCGCGATGCGCTCCTACCGCGAGAGCGACTTGCGCGGCCACCTGATCAACGAGATCAAGCTGGACGACAAGGATCTCGAAAAGGACAAGGTCGACGATCCGCGCTTCAAGATGACGCCCGAGGAATTGAAGGCGAAGAACATCAAGGATTTCCAGTTGTACTATGCGGTGCAGACGCTGGGCCGGACTGCGCCCCGCAGTGCACTTGCGGCAAAGTTGAAGCGGTAATAGGGCGGGGGGCATGACACCGGTCCAGTCCCGCAACACCGCCTATGCGCTCGCGCTGATCGTGCCCGCAGCCCTGATGGGCGGTGCGCTGATCTCGCAATATGTGTTCGGGCTTTATCCCTGCCAGATGTGCTGGTGGCAACGCTATCCGCACATTGCCGCGATCGTGCTGGCGCTGCTCGCCTTCACCATGAAGGGCCGGGGGGCTGGCGACATGACGGTGATTCTCGCCGCGATCTGCGTCGGCGCATCGGGCCTGATCGGCGGCTTCCACGCGGGCGTCGAATATGGCTGGTGGGAGGGCATCACCTCCTGCGCTACGGTTGCAGGCGGCGGCGATCCGCTTGATGCGATCATGAACGCGCCGGTCATCCGCTGCGATGTGGCGCCGTGGACGCTGCTGGGCGTGAGCCTCGCCGGTTTCAACTTCCTGATTTCGATGGCCGGAGCGGCGGCAATCTTTGCGCTGCTCGGCAAGGGCCGGAAAGGCACCTGATCATGGTCAAGAACGCCTCGATGCTGCGCGTGGACCAAGCCGGTGAATTCGGCGCGACCCGCATCTATGCAGGCCAGCTTGCGGTCATGGGCGACCGCGCACCGCATTCGGCGGAAATCGCCGGGATGGCAGCGCAGGAAGCCGAGCACCGCAGGCGCTTCGACGATCTGATTGCGCGGCGCGGCGTGCGTCCCACCGCGCTTCAGCCGGTATGGTCCGCCGCAGGCTTTGCGCTGGGCGCTGCCACCGCGCTGATCGGCCCTGAAGCGGCGATGGCCTGCACTGCCGCGATCGAAACCGAGATCGACCGCCACTATACCGAGCAGCTTGAAGAACTTGGCGACGAAGACCCTGAACTCTCCGCGATGATCCGGGAATTCCGCGACGATGAGCGCGAACACCGCGATGCCGCTCTTGCGGCAGGCGCGGAAAAGGCCCCCGCCTATCCGGTGCTGTTCCATGCAATCCGCCTCGGCTGCCGCGCGGCGATCGCCATCAGCAAACGGATCTAGGCGTCAAAAACTCCGCTCAGGCTGAGCGGATGTTGTCGCGGGAACGTCTGCCTTCATCTACCATTCAGTACCCAGGCGGCCTATATCGAAGCCAAGCCTGCCGGAGACCACAGATGAAGCGCCTGATTCCTGCCGTCCTTCTTGCCGCCAGCGCACTCGCGGCTCCGGCCCAAGCGCAGGACACCGGCTTGACCGACCCTGCGGGCGAGCGTGTCAACCAGATCATCGTCTATGGCAACGATCCGTGCCCGGCCTCCGCCGATGGCACGATCACCGTCTGCGCGCGCAAGGAGGAGGAAGAGCGTTTCCGCATTCCCAAGCCGCTGCGCGACAATCCCAACGCGCCTGCCAATCAGGCCTGGTCCGAGAAGGTCCGGGCTTATGAAACGGTTGGCGCCTCGGGCGTCAATTCCTGCTCGGCGGTGGGGTCAGGAGGCGCATCGGGCTGTCTTACCCGCCTGATCGACCGTGCCTATGCCGAAAAGAAGATCGCGCCGGATGTCCAGTTCGGCAAGCTGATCGAGGAAGAGCGCGCCCGCCGTCTCCAGACCATCGATGCCGATGCTGCAGCCGAACAGGGCCGCGTCGAACAGATCGAAAAGGAATACGAAGCGCGCCTGAAGCGCGAACGCGACGGTGTTGAAGCGCCGGCGGTTACTCCGACAACCTCGCCACAACCCTGACAATCCCGTTCGTCCCGCGCGTAGTCGAGACACCGCGCACCGTGTCTCGACCGCGCCCGATACGAACGGACGGGGGAATTTTCGACTGACTCATTCTCCCCGCTCATCCTGAGCGTGTCGAAGAACGGGCGCACGCGGCGCCCGCCCAATTCACCCCAGCGCGATGTCGGGCGCGTCTTCCTGTTTCATGCCGACGGTGTGGTAGCCCGCATCCACATGATGCGTCTCACCGGTCACGCCCGATGCGAGGTCTGACAGCAGATACAGCCCGGCACCGCCAACATCGTCGATGGTCACGTTGCGGCGCAGCGGACTGTTGAGTTCGTTCCACTTGAGGATGTAGCGGAAATCGCCGATGCCGCTCGCGGCCAGCGTCTTGATCGGACCGGCTGACAGCGCGTTGACGCGGATGCCCTGCGGCCCGCAGTCGTTGGCGAGATACTTGACGCTGGCTTCCAGCGCGGCCTTGGCCACGCCCATCACGTTGTAATGCGGCACGACCTTTTCCGCGCCGTAATAGGTCAGCGTGATAATCGAACCGCCGTTCGGCATCATTTCGGCCGCGCGCTTGGTGACGGCGACAAGGCTGTAGGCCGAGATGTTCATCGTCATCAGGAAGTTGTCGAGCGTGGTGTCGTAGAACTTGCCCCGAAGCTGGGTCTTGTCCGAATAGCCGATGGCGTGGACGATGAAGTCGATCGTCGGCCAGCGCGCTTTCAGCGTTTCGAACGTGGTGTCGAGCGCGTCCATGTCGGACACGTCACATTCGATCAGGAAATCGCTGCCAAGGCTTTCGGCCAGCGGGCGCACGCGCTTTTCCAGCGCTTCACCCTGATATGAGAATGCCAGCTCCGCACCATGTTCGTGCAGCTTCTTGGCAATGCCCCATGCGAGCGACTTGTCGTTGGCGAGGCCCATGATCAGGCCCCGCTTTCCCTGCATCAGTCCGATCATGCGCTTTCGTTCTCGCTTCTGGTCTTTGTCTCATGCACCGCGCCGTGCTTGCTTGCGCGGTCGCGATCGTCAGCCTGGCCCAGCATGTCGCGTTCTTCCGGCGTTTCGGCCAGCGCGGCGTTGAGTTCGGCACCCACGACCATCCCTAAGCCGACAAGCCAGAAAAAGAAAAGGGCGATCATCATTCCGGCAAGGCTGCCGTACGTCAGATCGTAGGAGAAAAACGTCCGCAACACGGTCGGCAGCGCTGTGGTCACGCCGATCCACCATGCCGTCACGAACAGTGCGCCGGGCCATTTGGGGTAGTTGCGCCCGCGAAATGCCCCCGGCGTAAGCGAAGCAATCAACAGCCACAGCGCGCCATACAGAATGAATGCCGGCGCAAACCGGCTGATCGCCAGCATGTCGACCAGGTCACCAAACTGCGGCAGCCATGCCTCGATCACTTCCTGCGCGGTGCCGATCATCACTTGCGCGATGATCGAAAGGAGGATCAGCACCACCGACGCCAGCGTAATCCCGGTAGACGCAAGCCTGTAGCGCCAGAAGGCGTGTTCCCAGCGCGTGCCATAGGCGCGGCGCAGGATGTCGCGGATCGTTTCGACCAGACTGCCGACGGTCCACAATCCGAAGAACCCGCCGATCCACAACAGCCAGCCGCTGCGCGCCTCGATCACGCTGCGCGCAACTGGCTCGATCACGTTGGCTACCACCGGCGGGAGCGCAATCAGCACGGTATTGATCGCGGCGGCGCGCTGGCTCGGCTCGCCGATTACTGAAAACAGCGCGGCGGCGGTGATGAAGAACGGGAACAGGGCGATGACCATCATGTAGGCAAGGTTGCCCGCATGGATGGAGCCGTCGTTGTAAGCGCCGGTCCAGACGCGCTTGATCACTTCCCAGGCGCGGCTTCCCGGCCCCAACGTCGCGCGCGCTTCGGCAAGGCCCGCGCGCCAGCGCAGCGCCTCGCGGCGCCGCGCTTCGGGCGAGAGGTCGGGAACATCCACAAGCGGGCGAGCGCCCGGCGGGAGATTGCCGGGCTCGGTCATGTATCAGACACCAAGTTTGCTTCGAAGGTCACGCATGTCCTGCCAACCCTCGAGACGGGCTTTAAGGTCCTGATCTTCTGCAGGAAGATCGATTTGCAGCGTTACCAGCTGGTCGCCGCGAGATCCGTCCTTGCGCGTGAAGCCCCGGCCCTTGAGCCGCAGCGTGCGTCCGCTCGATGTGCCGGGCGCGACCGTCAGCATGACCGGACCGTCAACCGTGGGCACCTTGACCTTGGCACCCTGCACCGCTTCGGACAGGCTGATCGGCAGGTCGAGACGGATGGCGTCGCCGTCGCGCTCGTAAAACGGGTGATTGCCGACTTCGAGCGTGACTATGGCATCGCCGTTGCCACCGGGGCCGGGTTCACCCTTGCCGCCAAGCCGCATCTGCTGGCCGTTTTCCAGGCCCGCAGGGAGCTTGAGGTCGATGGTCTTGCCATCTGACAGCGTGATCCGCTGGTTGGCGCGCGTGGCCGCATCGACGAACGAGACCTGCAGCCGGTAGCTGACGTTGGCGCCCTTGGGAGGGGGACCGCGCCGCGCGCCGCCTCCGAAGCCGCCGCCGCCCATGCCGCCCCGGCCGCCGAACAGGCCTTCGAAGATGTCGCCGATGTCGACGCCTTCCGGACCGCCGCCGCCGCCAAAGCCGCCCTCGAACCCGCCATCGTGCCGGAAGCCGCCCTGGTTGCCGCGAAAGCCACCGCCGCCGCCGAAGCCGCCACCGAACGGTCCTGCGGGATTGCCATCGGCGTCGATCTCGCCGCGATCGAACTTGGCCCGCTTGTCCTTGTCCGACAGCAGGTCATAGGCACGGGTCACCTCGGAAAAGCGCTCCGTTGCCTTGGGATTGTCCTGGTTGGTATCGGGATGCAGCTCCTTCGCCAGCTTGCGATAGGCGGACTTGATGTCCTTCTCGCTAGCGCTGCGGGGAACGCCCAGAATTGTGTACGGATCGGCCATGCCGTCTAGCTAGGATCATAGCGGCCTGCCCGCAAGGTTGCCTTTCCTACACCGGCCCGCCGGAGTAGGCACAAGTCCATGCAATTGATCCCGGTCATGGCAATCCCGCCGATTTTCTATGAGGTAAACAGCGAGGCATCCATACGTCCCCGCGAAGGGGGGGGGCCTCGCGCCTCGGGGGAGGGGCCCCGGTAAAATCGCTCTGGACTGTGTAAACCGTATAAACCTTGTCAGGAAACTTTCGTGAATTCTGAACAGAACGCTGACGCTATCCCGCATGCCGATCCCATGGCGACCTTCGAATCATGGTTCGAACAGGCGAAGCAGAGCGAACCCAACGATCCCAACGCCATGGCGCTGGCCACCGCGACGCCCGAGGGCATTCCCTCGGTGCGGATGGTACTGCTCAAGGGCCACGGGCCGGACGGCTTCGTGTTCTACACCAACTTCCACAGCCGCAAGGGCGGGGAGCTTGCCGCCAACCCCCATGTCGCGCTGCTGTTTCACTGGAAATCGCTGCGCCGCCAGATCCGCATCGAAGGCGCGATCAGCGAAGTGACTCCAGCCGAAGCCGACGCCTACTTCGCCAGCCGCCACCCTGAATCGCGGCTCGGCTCGGCAGCGTCGGACCAGTCGCGCCCGCTGCCTGACCGGCAGACTTATCTGAACCGCGTGGAAGCCCTGCGCGCGCAGTATCCGGACGACCACGTGCCGCGTCCCGCGCACTGGTCAGGATATCGTGTGCGCCCGTCTGCCATGGAATTCTGGCAGGACCGTGATCACCGCCTTCACGAACGCCGCCGCTTTCTCCCCGATGGCACGGGCGGCTGGACCAGCACCCTGCTTTACCCTTAAGGCTCAGGCAATGGACACCACGACGACAAACACCCACAACGATCTCAACCGCAAGGCCGCGCTGGCGAGCATTTCGGTGGCGGTCCTGCTGGTCGGAATGAAGGTCTGGGCGGTCGTCTCGACCGGCTCGACCGCGATGCTGGGCAGCCTTGCCGATACCGCGCTCGATCTTGTCGCCAGCCTGGCCACGCTGCTCGGCGTATGGGTCGCGGCGCAGCCGGACGATCACAATCACCGCTTCGGTCACGGCAAGGCCGAGGCGCTGGCGGCGATGTTTCAGGTCGTTTTGATCTCGATCTCGGCCATCGGCCTTGCCTATCGTGCGATTCAGCAGTTCTTCGGCGGTGCGCAAGTGGCCGAGGCCGAATCGGGCGTGATCGTCTCGGCGATCGCGCTTGGCGCGACACTCGCGCTGCTGGCCTATCAGCGCCATGTGATCCGGGCGACCGGCAGCCTCGCGATCAGCACCGACAATGTCCATTACAAGTCTGACCTGTTCCTCAACCTCGCGGTGATAGCAGCGCTTCTGCTCGATACTTACGCAGGGATTCCCGGCTCGGACGCGGTCTTCGCGTTCGGCATTGCGTTGTGGCTGGCGTGGGGCGCGTGGGGCGCCTCGCAGGCCGCGATCGAGCAGTTGATGGACCACGAATGGCCGCTCGAAAAGCGCGAGCGGTTCCTCCAGGTCGTGGCGCAGCATCCCGAACTCAAGGGCCTGCATGATCTGCGCACGCGCACCAGCGGCAATCGCGATTTCGTCCAGTTCCACGTCTGGGTCGATGGCCGGATGACCGTAACCGAGGCGCACCGCGTGATGGACGAGATCGAGGACAAACTCATCGCGGAGTTTCCCGGCGTCGAAATCCTGATCCATCCCGATCCCGAAGGGCTGGTCGACGAAGGCGTGATGGGGGCGGAAAATCTGCTCGAACCAGCAATGGACGGCACCAGCCCCGCCATTCTCGCACAGGGAGCGCCGACGCCGTGACCGACAGCAGAGTCCCCTATTTCCATGTCGATGCCTTCACCACCACGCCCCTGAAAGGGAATCAGGCAGCGGTGATGATGCTCGAGGCCTGGCCGGACGATGCGACGCTGCAGGCGATTGGCGCGGAAAACCTGTTCGCCGAAACCGCGTTTCTGGTGCCCGATGATTCGGGTGCTGCGGACTTCGAATTGCGCTGGTTCACCCCCACCGTCGAGGTCGCGATGTGCGGCCATGCCACGCTCGCTTCGGGCCACGTCGTTCTGGCGCAGGACCCGATGCGCGGGCGTGTGACTTTCGCCACGCGCAAGGCGGGCATTCTCGAAGTGGTGCGTGATGGCGCGCGCTATGTCCTGTCGCTGCCCGCCGTGCCGACCGCTCCCGGCGCGTTTGACGAAGCCGTGCCCATGCTGGGGGCGTCGGTGCCGCGCGAGGTCTGGCAGTGCGATGGCTATAACATATTCATCTACGGCTCGGCCGATGACGTTCTGGCATTGACGCCCGACTTCAAGGCGCTGCTGGCATATGGCGATGCACAGTTCATCGCCACGGCGCAGGGCGCTGGCCATGCCTCGGGCGCGGATGTGGTCAGCCGCGTGTTCGTGCCCGGTGGCGGGATCGACGAAGACGCGGCGACGGGTTCGGCCCATGCCGCGCTCACGCCGATCTGGGCGGCAAAGCTGGGGCGCGGCGAATTTTTCGCGCATCAGGCTTCGGTCCGCGGGGCAGATTTTGCCTGCAGCCTCGAAGCGGGCCGTGTGTTGCTGGGTGGGTCTTGCGTGACCATGGTTGAGGGCTTGTTCCGCCTGCCCTAGGGTCAGGACCTATTACCTGCGCCTTCGAGGTTTGAAGCAGAATGGCCTGATGCAAGGCGGATGGGCGCAGGAATAGCCATTCTATTTCAAGCCCATCTAACGCAGCAGCTGGCCATTGTGGTCAAATCCCTGCGGGACGCCGGAATGGCTTCCATCTCGGCCAGATACTCGCTTGGAAAGGCAACCAGCCTTCCCGGCGCGACTATCCGCCCGATATGTTCGCCATTCCGGCGCCTCGAAGGCGCAGGTAATAGGTCCTGACCCTAGCGGTACAGCGCCACGATATCGGCCAGCCCATCGACGACGGCGCCGCGCTTGTCCTCCTGCGTCTTGCCCATGCGGACAATGACGAGACCAAGGCTCGGACTGACCAGCACGTATTGACCGAGATGGCCGATGCAGGCGTAGAGATCCTTCGGTCCCCGATCGGGGAAAAGCGACGCCTCGCCATGGGTCGGCTTGCGGTTGAGCCACACTTGCGCGCCGTACTGCGCCTCGCGCGGGGATGGCGTGACCATGAAGTCGATCCACTGGCGCGGGATGATCTGCGCGCCACGCACCGACCCCTTGTTGCGGAGGAACTCTCCGAAGCGCGCCCAGTCGCGCGCAGTGCCGTGGATCAGCGAACCGCCGACGAGCGTTCCCGCGCGGTCGAACTCGGGCAGCATTGATTTCATCCGCGCAGGCTCGAACAACCGGGTGCGCAAGTATTCGGCCACGGCGCGGCGGCGGCTTTCGGGATCGGGTGCAGGCGAGAGGACGCGCGCGGCGAGGTCTGCGAGGATCACGCTGGTGGCGGAGGAATACTCGAACTTCCGGCCCGGCTCGGCCTCAAGCGGCTGGTCCTCGGCATAGCGCGCCATGTTATCGCGCCCATCGAGGAACAGCATGCGCACTTCGTCCGATTCGTAGATCGGGTCGATGGCTTCGGAATGGCGCAGCCCCGAGCGCATCTGCAGAAGCTGGCGCAGGGTGATCTCGCCGCGCGGATCGCCCGAGCGCTGCCACGCGGGCACCGGCGCGGTTTCATCGAGACGCAGGCGGCCATCGGACACCAGCATGCCGATCATCACCCCGGTGACCGACTTGGCCATCGACCAGCTGACCAGCCGGGTGTTCTCGTGAATGCCCTCGCCATAGCGCTCGGCAACGATTCGCCCGTTCTTCATCACGATCAGCGCGCGGGTTTCGCCCATGCGTTCACCGAACTGGGCTTCGACAGCGCGCGCGAGCTTCTCGCGGTTGGTGCCGGGCGCCTTGACCACGGCTTTCAGCGCTTCGGCGGAAAGGGGTGGCGGCGGATCGGACGCATTCGTCCCCCGCGAACATCCTGCCACGGCTGGCAGAAGCGCAAGCGCCACGATAAGGGGAAGGGAGCGACGAGGCATCAGGCCAGTCCTTTCGACCAGAACGCGCATCGATGGCAACCGGCAACAACCATTCCCCCACAACTCCGTCGCTGACGATTGCGCCACAACGGACCCGGCGTCTGCGTTGGATCGTGATCGGGCTTGGCCTGATCGCCGTGCTCGTCGCGGTCTTCCTCTCGCCGATCCGCAGCTATGCGACGACAGGCGCGAGCTATGGCGCGCGCGTGGCCTGTTCGTGCCGGTTCGCCGGGGGGCGCGGCCTGTCCGATTGCCGCAAGGACTTCGAGCCGGGCATGGAACTGGTCACGCTGAGCGAGGACGTCGAGGCGCGGAGCGTCACCGCCCGGTTCGCGCTGATTACCAGCGAGACCGCTACCTACCGCGAGGGTTGGGGCTGCGTGCTGGAGCCGTGGAAGTAAAGGGTCAGGTGCCAGGCCGTTCGGTCGATTCGATCCAGCCGCCACCGACAACGCGCTCGCCGGCATAAAGCACGGCCGCCTGTCCGGGTGCCACGCCGTATTCGGGCTGATGAAACCGTATCGTTGTCGTCGCTCCATCGCCGAATGCGCCTTCGAGCGTAACGGGCACGGGCTTGGCCATCGAGCGCACTTTCGCGGTCAGTGGCACGTCTGGCAGCGGGCCGATGCGATTGGTTTCGGTAAGCGTGGCGCGGCCAACGGCGAGCATCGTGCGTGGGCCGACGAGGACCCGGCGATTCGGGGCATCGAGCGCGATGACGAAGAGCGGTTCGGGCTGACCGCCGATTTCCAGCCCGCGCCGCTGGCCGACGGTATAGTGAATGATCCCGCGATGGGGTCCGAGCACTTCTCCGGTGGCTGCGTGGACGATCTCGCCCGGTGCGTCGCCTTCGGGGCGCACCGCGCGCACGACTTTGGCGTAATCACCATCAGGCACGAAGCAGATGTCCTGACTGTCGGGCTTTCCAGCAACCGCAAGGCCGAGCTGCTCGGCAATGCGGCGGGTCTCGCTCTTGGGCATGCCGCCCAAGGGGAAGCGCAAGTAATCGAGCTGGGCCTCGGTCGTGCCGTAGAGGAAATAGGACTGGTCGCGCGCAGGATCGGCGGCGCGGTGCAGTTCCGGCCCGGCAGGCCCGGCCACCCGCTGAACGTAATGGCCGGTGGCGAGGCAGTCTGCGCCAAGATCGCGGGCCATGGCGAACAGGTCGGTGAACTTCGGCCCCATGTTGCAGCGGACACAGGGTATCGGCGTACGACCGGCGAGGTAATCGTCGGCGAACCGCTCGACCACTTCCTCGCGGAAACTTGATTCATGATCGAACACGTAATGCGCGATGCCGAGCCGGTCGGCAACGGCACGGGCATCGCGGATGTCGTCGCCCGCACAGCAAGCGCCCTTGCGCCCGGTGGCGGCGCCATAGTCATAAAGCTGCAATGTCACGCCGATGACTTCGGCACCGCTGGCGGCAGCGATTCCTGCCACGACCGAGCTGTCGACGCCGCCCGACATGGCCACGACGATGCGCCGTGCGGCCAGCGGCACGGCAAGGTCGAACAGCGAGGGCAGGTCGGGAAGTGAAGTAACTGCGGGCATTTGCCGCCCTTAGGCGTTTTCGCACAGCAAGGCAAAGCGGCGACTTGTGCGGGCGCGGGAGCATGAACAAAAGTTAAATACGCCCTTTACCGGACCTTAGCTGTCTGCCGCCTAATAGGGTCGGCGATGGACATGAGCTTCAACAATCCCGGCCAATTCGTCCCGGCAGACGCCGGAGCGGGACTGCGCCTGCTGACGTGGCACGACCTGTGCTCGCGGATCGCCGCGATGCAGGACTTGCGCCGTATCATGGCCAAGGCAGGTCATGCAGACGAAACGCTATCGACCGGCAGCTTTGACGGACGGACTGCCCGAATCATTGCATCGGGATTTTCAGGCGTTTCGGCGCAATCGGGGGGTGATGAAGGTGTTGTTAACCCAAACTCTTCAGTGAATGGCAAAGCGCCATCGGGCACACCGGAAATCACAGATGGTCGCCCTGCGGCCGGGCCTCGCTGACGTACGAGACTGACATGATCGAAAACCAGAAAATCCGTCCGGCGCAAGTCATTGGCCCCTTGGGCGAACCGATGACGCTGGACAGCCTTCCCCCGCCGACGACTACGCGTTGGGTCGTGCGCCGCAAGGCCGAAGTCGTGGCCGCGGTCAACGGCGGCCTGCTGACCATCGACGAGGTGTGCGAGCGCTACAGCCTGACGCTCGAGGAATTCGCGTCATGGCAGCGGGCGGTCGATCGTTCGGGCATGCAGGGTCTGCGTGTGACGCGCATCCAGCACTACCGCGATCTCTACGAGCGCCAGCTCAAGTACTGACGAAGTTCATTCCACGTCATTTACGGCGGCCGTCTTCCTTCAGGAAGGCGGCCGTTGTTCTTTGGTGCAGGCGATGCCTGGCCCAGCCTTTATTCTTGCTCGACTGCGGCAGGGCGTTACAAAAAGTTACAGGTGCAAGAAAGACACGACTGCCATTTCGGCATAAGTCCTTCGTCGAGACGGAATTGCCACTGATCGTATCCAAGTCTATTGCGGCGCATTGACCTACCATATCGGTGGCGCCGCGATGCTTGCGGCAGGTGCGTTGCCGTAGTAACACACCAGCTCGAGCAAACAGGGGCCGCCTCGAACCGGCATGGGACGAAGGCTTTGAAAAACATGAATTACGAAACGACCATCGATTCCCAAGGTGCTCAAGCCCTCGGCGCATTCGCCGATGGAGAAGGCGCCGCGCCGCCGTCACGTCGCAAGTGGATCATCGGCGCCTTCGCGGTGCTGGCCCTGATCGCGGCCTGGTGGGCGATGCATGGCTCGGACGGAGCGGCGGACGGTGCCAGCCAGACGGCGCAGGCGCAGGTCGTGACCGTGGTTGTTCCGGGCAAGACGACGATTGTCGGCGCAATCACGGCCAGCGGCACGATTGCTGCGCGGCGCGAGATGCCTGTGGGCGTTGCCGGTGAAGGCGGGCAGGTGGTGCAGGTGCTGGTCGATGCCGGTGACTGGGTGCGTGCCGGGCAGGTCCTGGCCGTGATCGACCGGTCGGTGCAGAGCCAGCAGATCGCCAGTCAGTCGGCTAACATTGCCGTGGCTGATGCCGATGCGCGGCTCGCTCAGGCCAATCTTGACCGTGCGCTCAAGCTGGTCGCCAAAGGATTCATCTCGAAAGCCGACATCGACCGGCTGACTGCGACCCGCGACGCCGCGAACGCGCGTGTACGGGTCGCCCGGGCCAGCCTTGGTGAGCTTGGTGCACGCGCTGCGCGGCTCAACATCGTCGCGCCTGCTGCAGGACTTGTGCTGACCCGCGCCGTCGAGGTCGGTCAGGTCGTGAGTTCGGGCAGCGGTGTGCTGTTCTCGCTCGCGCGTGACGGTCAGATGGAAATGCAGGCGCGGCTTGCCGAAGCAGAGCTGGCGCGCCTTGCGGTGGGCAACACCGCCGAAGTTACACCGGTCGGCACGACCCGCGTTTTTACCGGCCAGATCTGGCAGCTTTCGCCCACGATCGACGCGCAGACGCGCGAGGGCATCGCGCGCATTGCGCTCGCCTACGATGCGGCGCTGCGCCCCGGTGGTTTCGCCAGCGCGAGCCTGCGTTCGGGCACGATCACCGCGCCGCAGCTTCCCGAATCCGCCATTCTCAGCGATGACAAGGGCGCGTTCGTCTATGTTGTCGGCAACGACAAGAAGGCACAGCGCCGTGATGTGAAGACCGGCGGAGTCAGCGCAGATGGCATTGCCGTGATCCAAGGGCTTTCGGGCAACGAACGCGTGGTCCTGCGCGCAGGCGGCTTCCTCAATCCGGGCGATCCGGTGGAGCCCACGATCGCCCAACCGGCTGCGGCCCAATCTTCTGCGTCGAAGTAAGCGGGCATGAATTTCCAGAACATCTCGGCCTGGTGCATCCGCAACCCGGTCGTCCCACTTGTCCTGTTCATCGGTCTTACCCTGGCCGGGCTGCTCTCATTCTCGCAAATGAAGGTGCAGGACAACCCGGACATCGAGTTTCCGATCGTGATCGTATCGATCTCGCAACCCGGTGCCGCGCCCACCGAAATTGAAAACCAGATTACCCAGCGGGTTGAAGCTGCCGTACGCTCCATCGCAGGGGTGGACACCCTGACTTCGACGGCATCGGAGGGCAACAGCCAGACGATGGTGCAGTTCAAGATCGGTCAGGACATCAATGCCGCGGTCAATGAGGTCAAGAACAAGGTCGATCAAGTCCGCAGCGATCTGCCGGAAGGCATTCTCGAGCCGCAGGTTTTCAAGGTCGAAACGTCGTCCGAGCCGATTGCCTATATCGCGGTAGCTGCCGATGACATGACGCTCGAGCAACTGTCGTGGTATATCGACGATACAGTTGCCAAGCGGCTGCTTACCGTAGCAGGCATGGCAGAAGTCAGCCGGTCAGGCGGGGTCAATCGCGAAATTGCGGTGACGCTTGATCCGATGCGCATGAATGCGCTCGGCGCGACTGCCAGCCAGATCAACGCGGCTCTGCGGCAGGTCAACATCAACGCAGCAGGTGGCCGGACCGAAGTGGCCGGGTCGCGCCAATCGGTGCGCGTGCTGGGCAATGCGCGAACCGCGTACGACCTGTCGCAAACTGAAATCGGGCTTTCCAGCGGGCGCACCATTCGTCTGGCAGATGTCGCCGATGTCAAAGACAGCTACAGCGAGATCACGTCGATCGCCAAATTCGACGGCAAGCCTGTTGTTACTTTCGCAATTTCGCGCGCGCGTGGCGAATCAGACGTTTCCGTCTACGATGGTGCGACGGCTGAAATGCGGAAGCTTGAAGTCGAACAGGGCGGAAAGATCCACTTCGTGGAGCTTTTCACGTCGGTGAAATATACCAAGGATCAGTACCGCTCATCGATGAATGCGATGGTCGAAGGCGCTGTGCTGGCGGTCATCGTCGTGTTCTTCTTCCTGCGTGATTGGCGGGCGACCATCGTTTCAGCCATCGCCATTCCACTTTCATCGATTCCAACCTTCTGGGTGCTCAACCTGATGGGGTTCACCCTCAATCAGATGTCACTGCTGGCACTGGGTCTGGTGGCGGGTGTTCTGGTCGACGACGCGATTGTGGAGATCGAGAATATCGTGCGGCACATGCGCATGGGTAAATCGGCTTACCAGGCCTCCATCGACGCTGCGGACGAAATCGGTTTGGCGGTCGTCGCAACGACGTTCTCGATCGTCGCGGTGTTCTTCCCGGTTTCGCTGATGCCTGGCGTTTCCGGACAGTTCTTCAAGAACTTCGGCATGACTGTGGTGATAGCCGTCCTGTTCTCGCTGCTGGTTGCGCGCATGATCACGCCGATGGTGGCAGCCTACTTTCTCAAGTCGCACGGCGAAGCCGAGCATGGCGGTGGAGTATGGATGGACCGCTACATGAAGGTGTTGGGCTGGTCGCTCGACACCTCCAAGGTCGCGGCCTATCGTGCAGCCAATCCCCGCCGCCGCTTCCTCGCGCGGTTTCGTGATCATCGCGTCTGGATGATGGGGGTTGGTTTCGTTGCGCTGATGCTGACGGTGCTGCTGGGCATGACGATTCCGGCGCAGTTCTTCCCGGATACCGACAGCGATTCGAGCCGGGTGAGCATCGAAATGGTGCCTGGCACCACGCTTAAACAGACCGAGGCCAAGGTCAGCGAAGTTGTCGCCATTCTCGCCAAGGAACCGGAAGTACAATCCGCGCTGGAATCGGTCCGCGAAGCAAAGGCAAGCATCTACCTGAACCTTCACGCAGACCGCGCGCGGTCGAGCCTCGACTTTGAACGCGAACTCACGCCAAGACTCCAGAAAATATCGGATGCACGCGTCAACTTCCTGTCGAATGGCCCGAGCGGACCCGGCGGAGGATCCGGGCGTCCGATCAGCGTCATGCTGGCCGGTTCAAATCCGGAACTGCTGCAAAAGACGGCGCAAGCTCTGGTGGACCAGATGAGCGGGCTGAAGGAAGTCATTGCTCCGCGCATAAGTGCTGATCTGCGCCGTCCTGAAATCATCATCACGCCGCGGCTTGATCTCGCGGCCAGTCTCGGCGTGACGACGCAGGCGCTTAGCCAGGTGATCCGCATCGCAACCCAAGGCGAAATCGATCAGAATAGCGCAAAGTTCTCGCTGTCCGATCGCCAGGTGCCGATTCGCGTGAAATTGCCAGAGGCTTCGCGGCGCGACCTCACGACTATCGAGAACTTGCCGGTGCCGACTGCATCGGGCGGGGCCGTGCCGCTTTCGCGGGTGGCCGAGATCAGCTTTGGCTCGGGTCCGACTCAGATCCAGCGCTACAATCAGAACCGCCGTGTATTCGTGGGTGCCGATCTCCCTTTGGGCGTTGTCAAAGGCACGGCGATGACTGCGATCATGAAACTGCCGATCATGCAGAACCTTCCGCAAGGCGTGTCCAACACTGCAGCAGGCGAAGACAAGTTCCAGGCCGAAATGATGATGAACTTCGCGGTTGCGCTGGGCGCAGGCGTGTTGCTGGTCTTCTCGGTGCTGGTTCTGCTTTACCACAGGTTCATCTCACCATTGGTAAACATGGGATCGTTGTTCCTGGCGCCACTCGGCGGGCTGCTCGCAATCATGGTGACGGGGAAGTCGCTGTCGATGCCGGTGTTCATCGGCATTCTGATGCTGTTCGGTATCGTTGCGAAGAATTCGATCCTGCTGATTGATTTCGCCATCGAGGAAATGGCCGCAGGCAAATCAAAACTGGAAGCTATAATCGAGGCCGGACACAAACGCGCCCAGCCAATCGTGATGACCACCGTAGCCATGGTCGCAGGCATGATCCCGACTGCCGCTGCGATCGGCGGCGATTCCGGTTGGCGTGCGCCGATGGGCATCGTGGTGATTGGAGGGCTGACACTGTCGACGCTCCTGACCCTGCTCATCGTTCCCGCTGGCTTCAGCCTAGCCGATGGTCTTGAGAAGCGGATCGGGCCGTGGTTGGCGCGCAAGGTGCTGGGCTATGAACCGGGGCACCGGAACGAACCTGCGCCCGAGGCATTCCCGGCGGAGTGATCGAAACCCCGCCAGAGACTGCCGTGGATGTAATCCCGGCCCCCGATGTCGGCTCCCGACGCGCCGCCGCTAACGGGCGGACATTGAAAGCGCTGGCAGCTGTTCCGGTGGACCGGGCGCGGCGAATGCGCGTTGTGGCGACCTGCCTGCTGGTGGCCATGGCGGTGACGTATGGCATCGCCCGCCAGTTTCAGGACTTGCACCCGGCGCTCGGCTTTGTCCGGGCCTTTGCCGAGGCGGCGATGGTCGGCGGCCTTGCCGACTGGTTTGCGGTGACCGCGCTGTTCCGCCACCCGCTGGGCCTGCCGATCCCGCACACGGCGATCATTCCCGAAAACAAGGACCGCATCGCCGATACGATGGCGGCATTCCTGCAGAGCAACTTTCTAACGCCGCAGGTCGTCGCGCGGCGTATGGGCGCGGTCAACGCGGCGGCTGCAGCAGGCGCATTCCTGGCCGACCCGCGCACTGGTGAGAGCCGGTTGCGTGATGGCGCAGCCGGATTGATTGCCGACATTCTTGAATCGCTCGACCCCGAGGAACTGGGCGGGCTGGCCAAGAATGCCTTGCGCCGCCAGTTCGAGAAAATCGATCTTGCCCCGTTGCTTGGCCAGTTGCTTGGCGCGGCGATTGCCGATGGGCGGCACATGGCGGTGATCGAAAGCGTGATCCGCAAGGCCGCCGAGACGATCGAGGCGAACGAGCCGCTGATTCAGGCGATGATTCATGAGCGCGCGAACACGATCCTGCGCTGGACCGGGCTGGATGAGAAACTCGCCAATGCAGTGCTTGATGGCCTGTACAAGATGCTCGCCGAAACGCTCGTCGTGCCCGACCACCCTTTGCGCAAGAAGATCGAGGAAGGGCTGGAGACGCTCGCGCATGATCTTGTCCATGATGATGCCGTGCAGGCGCGCGTCGAACAGATGAAGCTTGAAGTGCTGGCCAACCCAGCTTTCGCCCGCTGGCTGGATGGCTTGTGGGAGCGGGGACGCACGCGCCTGCTACAGCTTGTGCGCAATCCGGAAGGTGCGCTTGGCGGGCAGTTCGGCGCAAGCCTTGCCGAACTCGGGCAGGCGTTGCAGCGCGACGTTGCGCTCCAGCGCGTGGTCAACCGCTTTGCCCGGCGGACGATGGTCGGCGTGGCAACGCGTTACGGTGCGCAGATAGTGCGGCTAGTGTCCGAGACGGTTAAACGCTGGGATGCCCGCACCGTGACCGACCGGATCGAAGGCGCAGTCGGGCGCGATCTCCAGTTCATCCGCATCAACGGCACACTTGTCGGCGGTCTGGTCGGCCTGGCGCTGCATGCGCTCGATCTGCTGCTGTGACGCAGGGGCCGATGCTACAAACCGAGCGGCTTGTCCTGACCGTACCGGGACGCGACGATTATCTTGTCCTGCGCGATCTCGTTGCCGATCCCGAAGTGCATCGCTTTCTCGGGCCGCGTCCTGACGATCCAACCACCGACATGTTCTCGCGCGCGCTGCGTGCTGCCGGATCGTGGCAGCTCTATGGCTATGGTCTGTTTCTGGCGTGGGAGCGGACGAGCCGCGATTTCGTCGGCCAGATCGGTGTGTTCCATTCGATGCGCGGCTTTGGCAAGGGTATGGACGATGTGCCGGAAGCGGGCTGGATCCTGGCGAGAAAGCATTGGGGCAAAGGCTACGCGGCCGAGGCGATGAAGGCAGCGCTGGCGTGGTTCGATGTCGCCATCAGCACTCCGCGCATCGCCTGCATGATCGAGCGCGACAATGTGGCGTCTCATGCGCTGGCAGGGCGGCTCGGCTTTGAACGCTACGACGAGCATGCGCTGGACGATGGCGTCATGGTCGACCTGCTCGAGCGGGTCAGGCCTGCGGCGTGACCGCGTCCAGCAAGGCGACTGCGCGGCGCTGGAGATCGTCGATCGTGAAAGGCTTGGTCAACACGGCAATGCCCGGCTCCATGCGCTCGTTCTGCAGCACCGCAGTATCGGCATAGCCCGTCACGAACAGCACCTTCAGTCCGGGCTGGCGGCGCCTGGCTTCGTCGGCAACCTGACGGCCATTGACCCCGCCGGGCAGGCCGACATCGGTCACCAGCAGATCGATTTCCGGACTCTGGTCGAGCAGGGCAAAAGCGGATGCGCCATCATGGGCTTCGATGCAGCGGAAATCCATCAGGCCGAGCGCATCGACCATCATCATCCGGACGGTCGGCTCGTCGTCGACGACCAGTACGCTTGCACCGGCGCGGGCGACGCCTCTGGCGTCCGCGTCTGCGGCGGCGGCAAGCTCGGCCGGACCGTCGTGGCGGGGCAGGTAAATGCGCACCGAGGTGCCTTGGCCGGGCGTCGAACGTATCCGCACCAGCCCGTTGCTCTGGCGCGCAAAGCCGTAAACCATTGAAAGGCCGAGGCCGGTACCACGGCCCATCGGCTTGGTCGTGAAGAACGGCTCGAACACCCGTTCGAGGTCTTCGCTGGCGATGCCGACGCCGGTGTCGCTGACGGTCACGGAAATATAGTCGCCGGGCAGCATTCCGCGCTCTTCCGCGCCAGCCTGGTCGAGTGTGACGTTCAGCGTTTCGATGGTGAGGACGCCGCCATCGGGCATGGCATCGCGCGCGTTGATGCAGAGATTGAGCAGGGCATTCTCAAGCTGGTTGGCATCGACCAGTGCGGGCCAAGCATCGTAATCGGATGCAACCTTGACCGTGATTTCGGGACCCACCGTGCGGCCAACCAGCTCGATAAAATCGGCAAGAAGCGCGTTGACGCTGGTCGGGCGCGGCGACAGGGTCTGGCGGCGGGAAAACGCCAACAACCGGTGGGTGAGCGAAGCGGCGCGCCGCGCGGCGCCAAGGCCTGCGGTGACATAGCGTTCGGCGTCGGGAACGCGCCCTTGCTCCATCCGCCGCGCGATCATCTCGAATGATCCGGTGATGCCGGCGAGCAGATTGTTGAAATCGTGTGCAAGCCCTCCGGTGAGTTGCCCGACGGCTTCCATCTTCTGGGCCTGCCGCAGCGCCATCTCCGCCTGTTCTCGCTGAGCGAGGGCATCGGCAACACGCTGTTCGAGCGTCTCGTTGAGCTGGTGCAGGGCCTGCTCGGCGAGAACCTTGTCGGTCACGTCCTTGAACAGGACCGCGACCAGCCGGTTCTCAAAAGGACCCAGACGGAACGAGGATACCTCGAGGTGGCGACTGGTGGCGACAAGTTCGTTGCGGAAGCGGATCGGCTCGCCGGTGCGCAGGACCTTGCCGTAGAACGCGATCCAGTCGTCGGCCTCGTCCGGAACCATATCGCGCAGGCGTTGCCCAACGACATTGGGGATGCCTGTGTGGCGTTCGTAGGCGGCGTTGGCGATGATGTGGATGTAGTCGCTGAGCGGTCCGTGCGGGCCGTCGAGAAATTCGATGACGCAGAAGCCATCATCCATGTTCTCGAACAGAAGACGGAAGATTTCGCTATCCGAGCCTGACGGGTTCAGCGACGCAATATCGGACGGTGCACTCCCGCTCACCGTTGGCGCAACAGGTTACGGGCGAAGCGAGCGATACTCATCCGGCGTGAAACGTCGCGGAGAGCGCATGGTTCCCGGTTCTAGCGAAATAAATAAACCAATGCGAAAAAGGCCGGAAGGTTTCCCCTCCGGCCTTCATCGAGTTCAGCTACGGTAGGCTTGGACTTAGAAGTCCATGCCGCCCATGCCGCCCATGCCGCCACCCATCGGGGGCATCGAGGGCTTGTCTTCGGGGCGTTCGCTGATCGCCGCTTCGGTGGTGATCAGCAGGCCCGAGACCGAGGCTGCGTCCTGGAGCGCGGTACGCACGACCTTGGTCGGGTCGATCACGCCGGCTGCCTTCAGATTTTCGTAAACGTCGGTCGAGGCGTTGAAGCCCTGATTTTCGTCGTTTTCGCGCAGCAGGTTGCCAGCGACAACCGCACCGTCATGGCCAGCGTTCGTGGCGATCTGGCGCAGCGGAGCCTGAATCGCGCGGCGCACGATGTCGATGCCCTTGGTCTGGTCGTCGTTCGCGCCCTTGAGGCCTTCGAGAGCCTTGGTTGCGTAGAGGAGTGCAGTACCGCCGCCTGGGACGATGCCTTCCTCGACTGCAGCGCGGGTTGCGTGGAGAGCGTCGTCGACGCGATCCTTGCGCTCCTTGACTTCGACTTCGGTAGCACCGCCGACCTTGATCACGGCAACGCCGCCAGCAAGCTTGGCAAGGCGTTCCTGCAGCTTTTCACGGTCGTAGTCCGAAGTGGTGACTTCGATCTGCGCACGGATCTGCTCGACGCGGCCCTTGATGTCTTCGGCAGCACCGGCACCATCGACGATCGTGGTGTTGTCCTTGTCGATCGTGACCTTCTTGGCCTGACCGAGCATGCCGAGAGTGACGGTTTCGAGCTTGATGCCGAGGTCTTCGGAGATCATTTCGCCAGCGGTCAGCGTGGCGATGTCGCCCAGCATGGCCTTCCGGCGGTCACCGAAGCCCGGTGCCTTGACGGCAGCGATCTTCAGGCCACCGCGCAGCTTGTTTACGACCAGAGTCGCCAGCGCTTCGCCTTCGATGTCTTCGGCGATGATCAGCAGCGGACGGCCCGACTGCACAACCGCTTCGAGGATCGGCAGCATCGCCTGCAGCGACGACAGCTTCTTCTCGTGGATCAGGATGTACGGGTTCTCGAGTTCGACCGTCATCTTTTCGGGGTTGGTGATGAAGTACGGCGAGAGGTAACCGCGGTCGAACTGCATGCCTTCGACGACATCGAGTTCGAATTCGAGGCCCTTGGCCTCTTCAACGGTGATCACGCCTTCCTTGCCGACCTTTTCCATGGCCTGAGCGATCTTCTCGCCCACTTCCACGTCGCCATTGGCCGAGATGATGCCGACCTGTGCGATTTCCGACGAACCGGTAACCGGGGTCGAACGCGACTTGAGGTTCTCGACGACCTTGAGGACGGCGATGTCGATGCCGCGCTTCAGGTCCATCGGGTTCATGCCGGCGGCGACCGAGGTCATGCCTTCACGAACGATTGCCTGTGCCAGAACGGTGGCGGTGGTGGTGCCGTCACCGGCTGCGTCGTTGGCCTTCGAAGCCACTTCGCGCAGCATCTGGGCGCCCATGTTCTCGAACTTGTCCTTCAGTTCGATTTCCTTGGCGACGGTGACGCCGTCCTTGGTGATGCGGGGCGCGCCGAAGCTCTTGTCGATCACCACATTGCGACCCTTGGGTCCGAGCGTGACCTTTACGGCGTCAGCGAGAATGTCGACGCCGCGCAGAATGCGTTCACGGGCGTCACGGCCGAACTTTACGTCCTTGGCTGCCATGTTGATTTCCTTTGAATTTCTGGATTGGTAAGTCGGAAAATCCGGGTGATCAGCCGATCACGCCAAGAACATCCGATTCCTTCATGATCAGCAGGTCTTCGCCGCCAACCTTGACTTCGGTGCCGGACCACTTGCCGAACAGGACGCGGTCGCCGACCTTCACGTCCATCGGAGTGATCGTGCCGTTTTCGGCGCGGGCACCGGTGCCAACGGCGACGATTTCGCCTTCGGCCGGCTTTTCCTTGGCGCTATCGGGAATGATGATCCCGCCTGCGGTCTTTTCCTCGGCTTCGACGCGGCGTACCAGCACGCGGTCGTGCAACGGACGGAATGACATGGGTTTCTCCCTCTTCCATACTAAAAAATGGGGCTTGGCACTCTCAGGGGGAGAGTGCCAGCGGGCGGGATATGGTGCCATGCCGGGTGAGCGTCAATGCCCCCACCGGAGATTCTTTTTGCAGAAGTGAACGAAACAGTTCAGGCGGGAAGCAGGCCCAGCCGCGCACGCATGCTCCAGCGCCAGTGCAAGAGGCCCGCTACGAAGATCAGGCCGACGAGCAGTCCGACCCAGACGCCGATGCCGCCGATAGTGGTGAAAAGCCCGAGCCACAAGGCAGTGCCCACGCCCGGCACCCAATACCCGAAGATGGCAATCAGCATCGGCACGCGCGTGTCCTGCAGCCCGCGCAACATGCTGGCCCCCACCGCTTGCGCGCCGTCGAACAGCTGGAACGCGGCCGCAACCATCATGTATTGCAGCGCAAGCACGACCACGCGTGCGTTTTCGGGCGCTGAAGGATCGATGTAGAGCCTGAGCAACTGCATCGGGAACAGCATCATCACGCCGGCAGAAAGCGCCATGAAGCCGATGCCGAGTTGGGTTGCGACCTTTCCGGCAAGAGCGATCGCGGCCTTGTCGCGCGCGCCAAAGGCGAGCCCAACACGGATCGTCGCGGCCTGTCCGACGCCAAAAGGCACCTGAAACGCGATGGCCGCGAACTGCAAGGCGAGGGTATGAGCCGCCAACTCCGTCTCACCGATCCGGCCCATGACGAAAGCCGCACCGTTGAACATGCCGGCTTCCGCAATGATCGTGCCACAGATCGGCAAGCCGATACGCATGACATCGGCAAAGCGCTTCCATTCCGGCCTCCACCAGCGGCCGAGCAAGCGGTAGCGGTGCAGGCGGCGATCGAAACGGATGACGAGCATGAACGCGAACAGCATCGCGGTGCTGGTCAGGACGCTGGATATGGCGGAGCCGAGCAGACCGAGTTCGGGCGCTCCCCAATTGCCGAAGACGAAGACCCAGTTGCCAAGCGCATTGATGGCCACGGCCATGCCGGTAATCGCGGTGCCGATGCCGGGGCGTCCGAGCGTGGCGACGACGGTGCGCAGCAGCGCAGCGAGGACGGTGGGGATCGCCGCCCACATCAGGACCTGCAGGAACGGCACGGCGCGGGCGATCACCCCGGCATCCTGCCCGGTAACCCGCATGAGCGGCCCGCCCAGCAGGCACACACCCATGGCAAAGCAGGCTGCCAGCAGGCCGGCCCATCCGGCCATACGCACGGTTCGGCGTACTTCGCGCACGGCATGGGACCGGCTACCAAGTTCGGCAGCGATCAGGGGGGAGGCGGCACCGACCAGGCCGGTCATGCTCCACATCAGCAACCCGAATAACGACACCGAAAGCGACGATGCCGCTAGCGCCTCAGGCCCGAGCCGCGCGACGAACACCACATCGACAGCGAACACCGCCATTTGCAGCAGATTCGCGCCGACCATCGGCGCGGCCAGCCTTAGCATGGCGCGCAGTTCGTCGGCGTGGCAGAGGGGCGGCTTTTCAAACATCAGGGCGGGGGGCATAGGGCGGCGGCAAGGTCTTGGGAAGCCGAGTCATTCCGGTATTTCTGCCAAGCGGCAAACTCAGGCGGTCGGGGCAGGGCGCGCTATTACGCCGCCAAGATTGCGCAGGCTCTGGCGGCGTCGCGGAGGCACATCGTTGCTGGTCGCGCGCAGTTCATGCAGACGCGCTTCCGCTTTCTTCAGGGCATCGGCCACTTTTTCGTCGGCCAGCGCGGCGATGCATTCATAATCCTCGATGATGCTGCGCACGGCCTGGGTGGTTCGTTTCAGCGCGCTTTGATAGGCATCGCAGTTGAGGCCCCGGTGGAGCGCCACAGCGGCGGCTCCGACAAAACTGAACAGCGGCACAAGGGTCGCGTCGTTGGCAAAGCCCGATATCGAGAACGATCCCGCTGCAACCGGGAAGACGATGCTGACGAGTTGCAGCGGCCAGCTACCGAGGCGGACCAGCAGAAGCCAGCGGCGCAAGCTCGTATCTTCGCTATCCAGTTGGTTTACGCGCACCGCCGCAAAAGTGCGATACCGTTCCACGTCCCCGCCCATCGTCGCTCCCCTCTGTTTTCCCTGTCTGACCATGTCCGACCACAAGCACGCTCGCAAGCGGGACGGCCAATCGGTTCTGCAGCCTTTCGCCACGCGCCTCATTTGTCACAGAATATTTCCGCCTTCCCGCAGTTGGTTGACCGCCGGGTCAAGCGGTGACAGCGTCAGGTGATGGAAGGGATGCCCGAACTGGCCCCGCGCGATCGTCTAGAACGAAAACTGCGCCATGGCCCGAATCTGTCGAGACTGGCGGTGCGCGCCGCGTCGCTGCTGTTGGTTCTGGCGGCGGTCCAGGCGCTGGCCAGCCTGCTGTTCTACGACGCGATCGACAAGAAAACGCTGCGCGAGGATCACGCAAGGCGAGTTGCCGAACTGCTGGTGGTCAGCCAGCGGCTGCACGGGGTTGCTCCGCAGGCCGTGGCAAAGACAATGTCTACGAGCCATCTCGAAGTCGTGGTCGCCTCGGCACCGCTCGTGGCGGGCGGGCCGCAGGACGAAGCCGTGGACGAGATAAGGCGCCATATCCTGCATTGGGAACCGCAACTGAGCGCCAAACCACTTCTGCTCGGGATCGAGCCGTCACGGAGCGGATATCGCGATCTTGTCGGTGCGATGCAGTTGCCGGACGGGCGCTGGCTCAATTTCCGTTCGCGCGATATCAGCACAGGTTGGCCGATCGCCTTGCGCGCGACGGTTCTCACTCTCGTGACGGCCGCACTGGGCCTGGCCTTGGCGCTTTGGTCTCTGCGTATCATCACCCGGCCCTTGCGAGAATTGACCGATGTCGCCGATGCCATCGGCCAAGGGCAACTGGTGCCGGTGCGCGAAAGCGGACCGGATGACTTGCGCAGTCTTGCCCGCTCGATGAACGTGATGCAGGCGCGCATTGCCGCGATGTTGGAAGATCAGGCGCGCTCGTTCGAGGCAATCAGCCATGACCTGCGCACGCCGTTATCGCGCGTCACAATCGCCGCCGATATGATCGGAGACGACGAGATCGCCGGGCTCGTGCGTGACAGCACCGAAGAGATGGAGGCGATGCTGATGTCGTTGCAGCAATATCTGCGCGCGCAGCATCTGACAGCGGTGGCCGAGCCTGTCGATCTGACCTTGGCGCTGGGCGATCTGCTCGAGGGAGCGTTTCCAGGGCAGGCTCACCTGACGATTGCGTCCGGCGCGGTGGTGCAGACGTATCGCGAACCTCTCCTGCTGGCGGTCAGGGCACTTGTCGAGAATGCGGTGCACTATGGTGGCAGCGCCGACGTTTTGGTCGAGCCAGCAGGTGAGGGTCGCTGGACCGTCAGGGTGGAAGATTCCGGCCCGGGCATTCCCGAAGACCAGTTCGAGCGAATTCTCGCGCCGTTCTACCGGATCGACGAAGCGCGGGCACGTGATACGGCGGGGTTCGGCCTGGGTATTCCGACGGCGCACCGGCTGTTGCAACGCTTCGGCGGCGCATTGGCGTTCGGCCGCGCTTCCGGTGGGGGACTGTCGGTGCGGGTGACAGTGCCCATCGCGCCGGACGCGTGAGCTGGCCACAAATGAACCGGGCACGAAAAAGGCGGAGCCGAAGCCCCGCCTTTCCCATCCGCGAGCGCTTCAAGACACCCGCGAAACTTGTAAAGAAGATTACTTGATTTCGACGGTGCCGCCGGCTTCTTCGATCTTCTTCTTGATGTCTTCGGCTTCAGCCTTCGACACGCCTTCCTTGACAGCCTTCGGAGCGGCTTCAACCAGCGCCTTGGCTTCGGTCAGGCCGAGCGAGGTGATCGCGCGAACTTCCTTGATGACCTGGATCTTCTTGCCACCGTCGCCGGTGAGGATCACGTCAAATTCGGTCTTCTCTTCAACTGCTTCGGCAGCAGCGGCAGGAGCCGCAGCAACGGCAACAGCAGCAGCGGCGCTAACGCCCCATGCTTCTTCGAGAGCCTTGGCAAGGTCAGCGGCTTCAAGAACGGTCAGCTTCGACAGTTCGGCAACGAGATTGGCGATGTCAGCCATGATGTATCACTCCTGATTTGATGGCGTCCGGGGCCGAGGCCGCCGGGCGGAATTCGAACAGTCTTATGCGGCTTCCTTGGCGTAGGCGCCGAAGACGCGAGCCAGCTTGGCTGCCGGAGCAGTCGTGAGCTGGGCGATCTTCGTGGCCGGAGCCTGGATGAGGCCGATGAGCGTGCCACGCAGTTCGTCGAGGCTGGGCATGGACGCGAGCGCCCGGACACCGGCTTCGTTGAGAACGTGCGTACCCATTGCACCGCCGACAATTTCAATCTTGTCGGTGGTCTTGGCGAACTCGACCACTGCCTTGGCGGCAGCAACCGGATCGGCGGACGCTGCGATTGCGGTAGGCCCGGTGAACAGATCACCCATGCCTTCGTAATCGGTGCCCGCGATGGCAAGCTTGGCAAGACTGTTCTTCGCAACCTTGTAGGTGGCACCCGCTTCACGGATCTTGTTGCGCAGGGCGGAGGACTGAGCCACCGTCATGCCGAGGTTGCGGGTGATGACCACCGCGCCGGCCTCTGAAAAGACACCGTTAAGGAATGCGACCGATTCGGCTTTCTGCGAACGATCCATGCCTAACTCCTTCACAAATGACCGTACGGGAAAGCCCCGGACGGCCGGCTACGTTTGTCGGTGTCCCGGAGAGCACCGGCTAAGTCCGTTGACGAAGGGAAGGAGGTGCGCAGGAATGCGCGAATGACGCCGCGTTCCAATCAGGAGCGAAGGGCCAGAAACTCTTTTCCCCGTCTGGGCTGGAGATTAAGTGCGGGCAGATCCTGCACACCAACTGTCTCGGACGGATGATCGGCCAGTCCCGAAGAACGTGCCGGTCGGGCGGGCCTCTGTCGGATTCGGCAGCACAAGTCAAGGGTTTCGCGAGTTTCGACGCGTCCCCTGCGCGCCATGAAAGAGCGGCCCCGCCCGTAATTGGGAGGGACCGCTCTCTTCGCCACGACGTGGCGACGGGCGAAGGGGGGTGTAATCAGGCGTCGGCAAGGACGCGATGCGGTTGCAGAGCGCGTTCGGCAGCGGGTTCTGTTCGGACAGGTGCCGGGACGTTGGTGTCGTGTTTCATCGCCTGCACGATCAGGCGGGCGCGACGGCGGCGCGCCTTGCGCGATATGAACGGGTTGATCGCGTCTGGCGGCGAGGCCACCATGCGGTCGATCAGGTCCGCGCGCTCGTCGGGCGTGGTCGCACAGGTCTTGGCCATGAGCATTGCTGGGCTCACGGGGGCGCGTTCGGCTTGTGGTGCAGGAATTGTCGTGGGTCGTGCGGCTGACCTGTCCCCGACCGGCGGGACAAAGTCTGCGTCAACTTCCCAGATCCTGCGGCGGCGATTGGCGGCAAATGCTACACCTCCCAAAACAAGCAGGGTTGCAGCGGCACCTACCGGCAGAGCCCAGTCGGTGGTTGCATCTCCAGGACTCATCAGCGCGGGCGCGGGAGATTCAGCCTCCGGCGTCACAGTCGTCGTGGCGGGCAGGGTAGCAGCGGGTGCGGCCGCCTTGGGTGATTGCTCCAGCGAGGCAGCCGCCGTCCTGCTGACGGACTGCACCGCCGATTGCGCGCGAACAGCAACAGGCGGAGCGGCTGGCCCGGCGCGAGGTGCACGGACGACCGACGGTGGCGAGGTATCCCGAACTTCAGGCGACGGGGTCGGGCTTTCGGCTGCAGTTACCGGCAATATGATCGTCGGCGCGGCTGGCGGAGTTGTCGGAACGGCAATGACAGGAACTGGGGCAACGGCTTGCTCGACAGTCACGTCGGGCGCGGCCTCCTGTGCATGAGCCATTCCGGTAGAAAGCAGCAGCACGGCTGAAATCGCCATGGTGGTGCGGGGCGATAGGGTTGTCTGTCTGGTCATGGCAGCAAAACGCGACGAAACGTTTTTAAGGTCGCACTTGGCGATGAAGCGTGCGGTTATTGGCGCTGAGCTGACTCGATTCGCATTTCAGTCAAACTTGTTCATCTGCGATTAAGTGGCTTGTTCATGTGTCCGACAGAAATCACGCTTCGCCCTACTGGCCGCGCTTTCGTGCACCGCCGGCAGTCATGCTTTGACTTCCTTGCGGCGCAATCCTATATGGCACCCCTGTCCTCGCTTCGAGCAAGGCTGTCCCATGCGCAGGGGGTGGCCACGGAAGGAAGCGATCGGCAATTCATCTGACGCAACAGGCTGCTGGCCATGGTCTCCGTTTCAAGGAGTTTCATGCGCTGTGCGGCCTTTTGCCGTTTGGTGGCGCCACATGCTGCGCGTGGCAGATTTCCGCCGGTTTTCCGGCCCGGTTCTTCCGGTAATTACTTGAAAGAGGCTCGTAACCTTCATGGCTACCAAAGCTCCCAGCCGTCCCGGCGTGAAGAAGCGCATTCGCAAGATCTTCGGTGATATTCACGAAGTCGTGCAGATGCCGAACCTGATCGAAGTCCAGCGCGAATCGTATGAGCAGTTCCTCCGCTCCGATCCCTCAACGGGCTACGTCTCGGGCCTTGAAAAGACGCTGCGTTCGGTCTTTCCGATCCAGGATTTTGCTGGCACCGCGAGCCTCGATATCAAGGAAAAGGACGGTTATGTCCTTGAAGCGCCCAAGTATGATGTGAACGAATGCCGCCAGCGCGGCATCACTTATGCGGCGCCGATGAAGGTTACGCTCAAGCTCGCCACTTTCGAAGTGGACTCCGAGACCGAGACCAAGTCGCTCATCGATATCAAGGAGCAGGATGTTTACATGGGCGATATTCCGCTCATGACGCATAACGGCACCTTCTTCATCAACGGCACCGAGCGCGTGATCGTCAGCCAGATGCACCGTTCGCCGGGCGTGCTGTTTGACCACGACCGCGGCAAGACGCATTCATCGGGCAAGTATCTGTTTGCGGCCCGCGTGATCCCTTATCGCGGTTCGTGGCTCGATTTCGAGTTCGACGCCAAGGACATCGTCAACGTCCGTATCGACCGCAAGCGCAAGCTGCCGGTCACCGCGCTGTTGCACGCGCTGGGCCTTGCCGACGACCAGATCCTCGACTTCTTCTACGAGACCGTGACCTGGACCCGTGCCGCTTCGGGCTGGAAGGTTCCGTTCGTGCTCGAACAGTGGCGCGGCACCAAGCCGACCTTCGACATCGTCGACGGCAAGTCGGGCGAGATCATCTTCCCCGCCGGGCAGAAGATTTCTCCGCGCGCCGCCAACAAGGCGTTCAAGGATGGTCTTGAAGAGCTGCTGATCCCGACCGAGGAAATCTTCGGTCGTTATGCCGCCAAGGACCTGATCGACGAGGCGACCGGCCGCATCTGGATCGAAGCCGGTGACGAAGTCGGCCCCGAGAACCTCGAAGTTCTCGACCGTGTCGGCGTCGATCATCTCGAACTGCTCGACATCGATCACATCACCACCGGTCCGTGGATCCGCAACACGCTCAAGGCCGACAAGTCGCCTGACCGCGATCACGCATTGTCCGACATCTATCGCGTCATGCGCCCGGGCGAGCCGCCGACGCGCGAAACCGCCGAAGCGCTGTTCGATGGCCTGTTCTTCGATCCTGACCGCTACGACCTCTCGGCAGTGGGCCGCGTCAAGCTCAACATGCGTCTGAGCCTCGATTGCGAGGATACGGTAACCACCTTGCGTACGGACGACATTCTCGCCGTGGTCAAGGAACTGGTGAGCCTGAAGGACGGCAAGGGCGAAGTCGACGACATCGACAACCTCGGCAACCGCCGCGTGCGTTCGGTGGGCGAACTGCTCGAGAACCAGTACCGCGTCGGCCTGCTCCGCATGGAGCGCGCCGTGAAGGAGCGCATGTCGTCGGTCGACGTGTCGACGGTCATGCCGAACGACCTGATCAACGCCAAGCCGGCGGTTGCAGCCGTTCGTGAATTCTTCGGCTCTTCGCAGCTGTCGCAGTTCATGGACCAGACCAACCCGCTGTCGGAAGTGACGCACAAGCGCCGTGTTTCGGCCTTGGGCCCAGGCGGTCTGACGCGTGAGCGAGCGGGCTTCGAAGTCCGCGACGTCCACCCGACCCACTATGGCCGTATCTGCCCGATTGAAACGCCGGAAGGCCCGAACATCGGTCTGATCAACTCGCTGTCGACTTTTGCTCGCGTCAACAAGTACGGCTTCATCGAAACGCCGTACCGCAAGGTGATCGACGGCAAGGTGACCAAGGACGTCATCTATCTTTCGGCGATGGAAGAGCAGAAGCACACGGTGGCGCAGGCTTCGGCTGAAACCAACAGCGATGGCTCGTTCGTCGAGGAACTCGTCTCGGCTCGCCAGAACGGCGAATTTGTGATGGCTCCGCGCGACACCGTCACGCTGATGGACGTTTCGCCAAAGCAGCTCGTTTCGGTCGCGGCCTCGCTCATTCCATTCCTGGAAAACGATGACGCCAACCGCGCGCTCATGGGCTCGAACATGCAGCGCCAGGCCGTTCCGCTGATCAAGGCCGATGCGCCTTTCGTTGGCACCGGCATGGAAGAAACCGTTGCGCGCGACTCGGGCGCAGCGATCTCGGCCCTGCGCGGCGGTATCGTCGATCAGATGGACGCCACGCGTATCGTGATCCGCGCCAGCGGCGATATCGAACCCGGCCAGTCGGGCGTCGACATCTACCGCCTGCAGAAGTTCGAGCGCTCGAACCAGTCGACCTGCATCAACCAGCGTCCGCTGGTGAAGGTGGGCGATCTGATCGAGAAGGGCGACATCATCGCCGACGGTCCATCGACCGAGTTCGGTGAACTGGCGCTTGGCCGCAACGTGCTCGTCGCGTTCATGCCGTGGAATGGCTACAACTACGAAGACTCGATCCTGATCTCCGAACGGATCGTCAAGGAAGACGTCTTCACCTCGATCCACATCGAGGAGTTCGAAGTCATGGCCCGCGACACCAAGCTTGGGCCAGAAGACATCACCCGCGATATCCCGAACGTCGGTGAGGAAGCCCTGCGCAACCTCGACGAAGCGGGCATCGTCTATATCGGCGCGGAAGTTCACCCCGGTGACATTCTGGTCGGCAAGATCACCCCGAAGGGTGAATCGCCGATGACGCCGGAAGAGAAGCTGCTTCGCGCGATCTTCGGTGAAAAGGCCAGCGACGTGCGCGACACTTCGCTTCGCCTGCCGCCGGGTGTTGCTGGAACGATCGTCGACGTGCGCGTCTTCAACCGTCACGGCATCGAGATCGACGACCGTACCCGCGCGATCCAGAACGAGGAAATCGAACGCCTCGCCAAGGACCGCGAGGACGAACGCGCCATCCTTAATCGCGCAACGTTCAACCGTCTGCGCGACATGCTGCTGGGCCAGGTCATTGCGGCCGCGCCCAAGGGCATCCGCAAGGGTGACACCATCGACGAACAGGTTCTCGCCGATGTCGAGCGGTACGAATGGTGGAAGTTCGCGGTTGCCGACGATGCCCGCCAGAGCCAGCTCGAAGCGGTCAAGGCGCAGTATGATTCCAGCGTCAAGGCGATCCAGGAGAAGTTCGAGGACCGCAAGGAGAAGCTGGAGCGCGGTGACGAACTGGCTCCGGGCGTGCTGAAGATGGTCAAGGTCTTCGTGGCCGTGAAGCGCAAGCTTCAGCCGGGTGACAAGATGGCCGGCCGTCACGGCAACAAGGGCATCATCAGCCGCATCCTGCCACAGGAAGACATGCCGTTCCTTGAGGACGGTACGCCAGTCGACTTCGTGCTCAACCCGCTGGGCGTGCCGTCGCGCATGAACGTCGGGCAGATCTTCGAAACGCACCTTGGCTGGGCCGCACGCGGTCTGGGCAAGCGTATCGGCGATGCTCTGGATTCGTGGCGCGAGGCCAATCCGAACCCTGAAGCAGGGCAACCGCCAGAAGCGGTTCGTGAACTGCTCTCGGAAATCTACGGCAGCAACTACACTGCCGAGATCGCCGCACGCAACGACGAGCAGATCATCGACTTCGCACAGTCGGTCCGCCTCGGCGTGCCGATGGGCTCGCCGGTGTTCGACGGCGCGGTCGAGAAGGACGTGACCGACATGCTGCGGCTTGCCGGGCTCGATGAATCGGGTCAGGTGACGCTGTTCGACGGCCGCACCGGAGACTCGTTCGACCGCAAGGTCACCGTGGGCATGAAGTACGTGCTCAAGCTGCACCACTTGGTCGACGACAAGATCCACGCGCGTTCGATCGGGCCCTACAGCCTCGTCACCCAGCAGCCGCTGGGCGGTAAGGCGCAGTTCGGTGGCCAGCGCTTCGGTGAAATGGAGGTCTGGGCTCTCCAGGCCTACGGCGCGGCCTACACGCTGCAGGAAATGCTCACGGTGAAGTCGGACGATGTCGTCGGACGCACCAAGGTCTACGAAGCAATCGTCAAGGGCGACGATACCTTCGAGGCTGGCATTCCCGAAAGCTTCAACGTGCTCGTCAAGGAAATGCGCTCGCTCGGCCTCAACGTCGAACTGTCATCGCTGGATAACACCGACGACGACGATTTCGCGCAGGCTGCCGAGTAAGGGTGAGGGGCGGCGGTTCATCCGTCGCCCGCTCCTTCGCCAAGATTTTTACGTCCAGCGCCTCACGACGGGGCAAGGGAACGGCACAAGATGAACGACCTGACCAAATTCACGAACCAGATTGCGAAGCCCGAGACGTTCGACCAGATCCAGATCGGTCTGGCGTCGCCTGAGCGCATTCGCAGCTGGTCCTTCGGCGAAATCAAGAAGCCGGAAACCATCAACTACCGCACGTTCAAGCCCGAGCGTGACGGCTTGTTCTGCGCGCGCATCTTCGGTCCGGTGAAGGACTACGAGTGCCTGTGCGGCAAGTACAAGCGCATGAAGTACAAGGGCGTCGTCTGCGAAAAGTGCGGCGTCGAAGTGACCGTGACCAAGGTCCGCCGCGAGCGCATGGGCCACATCGAACTGGCAGCACCAGTTGCGCACATCTGGTTCCTCAAGTCGCTGCCGTCGCGCATCGGCCTGCTGCTCGACATGCAGCTCAAGCAGCTTGAGCGCATCCTCTACTTCGAAAGCTACGTGGTTATCGAGCCGGGCCTGACCCCGCTCGAGAACTACCAGCTCCTGACCGAAGACGAACTGCTCGACGCGCAGGACGAGTACGGCGAAGACGCCTTCTCGGCCGGCATCGGCGCAGAAGCGGTCAAGCACATGCTGATGAACCTCGATCTGGTTCAGGAGCGTGACGACCTGATGGAAGAGCTGCGGACCACCAAGTCCGAACTCAAGCCCAAGAAGATCATCAAGCGCCTCAAGGTCGTGGAATCGTTCATCGATTCGGGCAACCGCCCTGAATGGATGATCCTTGATGTCGTTCCGGTCATCCCGCCAGAACTGCGCCCGCTGGTGCCGCTGGACGGTGGCCGCTTCGCGACCTCGGATCTCAACGATCTCTATCGCCGCGTGATCAACCGCAACAACCGCCTCAAGCGTCTGATCGAGCTGCGCGCGCCGGACATCATCGTCCGCAACGAAAAGCGCATGCTGCAGGAAGCGGTTGACGCGCTGTTCGACAACGGCCGCCGTGGCCGCGTGATCACCGGTGCCAACAAGCGTCCGCTGAAGTCGCTGTCAGACATGCTCAAAGGCAAGCAGGGCCGCTTCCGCCAGAACCTTCTGGGCAAGCGCGTCGACTATTCGGGCCGTTCGGTCATCGTGACGGGTCCGGAACTCAAGCTGCACCAGTGCGGTTTGCCCAAGAAGATGGCGCTCGAACTGTTCAAGCCGTTCATCTACGCGCGTCTGGATGCCAAGGGTCTGTCGATGACCCTGAAGCAGGCCAAGAAGTGGGTCGAAAAGGAGCGCAAGGAAGTCTGGGACATCCTGGACGAAGTGATCCGCGAACACCCCGTCATGCTGAACCGTGCGCCGACGCTGCACCGTCTTGGCATTCAGGCGTTCGAACCCGTGCTGATCGAAGGCAAGGCGATCCAGCTGCACCCGCTCGTCTGCTCGGCCTTCAACGCCGACTTCGACGGTGACCAGATGGCCGTCCACGTGCCGCTTTCGCTGGAAGCCCAGCTGGAAGCGCGCGTGCTGATGATGTCGACCAACAACATCCTGTCGCCAGCGAACGGCAAGCCGATCATCGTGCCTTCGCAGGACATGGTCTTGGGCATCTATTACCTTTCGATGGACCGCGCAGGCGAGCCGGGCGAAGGCATGATGCTGGCCGACATGGCCGAAGTGCATCAGGCATTGGAAGTGAAGGCGGTAACCCTCCACTCCAAGATCATCGCCCGCGTCCCGCAGACCGACGAGGCTGGCAAGCAGTACCTCAAGCGTTTCGAAACGACGCCGGGCCGCATGCTGATCGGCGAGTGCCTGCCCAAGAACTTCAAGGTGCCGTTCGACGTCGTCAATCGTCTTCTGACGAAGAAGGACGTCGGCGACGTGATCGACGAAGTGTACCGTCACACCGGCCAGAAGGACACCGTGCTGTTCGCCGACGCGATCATGTCGCTCGGCTTCCGCCACGCGTTCAAGGCCGGTATCTCGTTCGGCAAGGATGACATGATCATCCCCGACAGCAAGGATGCCCTGGTTGCGGAAACCAAGGAGCTTGTTGCCGATTACGAGCAGCAATATCAGGACGGCCTGATCACCCAGCAGGAAAAGTACAACAAGGTGATCGACGCCTGGAGCCGTTGCGGCGACCAGGTGGCAAACGCCATGATGGACGAAATTCGTGCTGAGCCGATCGACGAGGAAACCGGCCGTCTCAAGCCGATCAACTCGATCTACATGATGAGCCACTCGGGCGCGCGTGGTTCGCCGGCGCAGATGAAGCAGCTCGCAGGTATGCGCGGTCTGATGGCCAAGCCTTCGGGCGAGATCATTGAAACGCCGATCATCTCGAACTTCAAGGAAGGTCTGACCGTTCTTGAATACTTCAACTCCACCCACGGCGCCCGTAAGGGTCTGGCCGATACCGCGCTCAAGACGGCAAACTCGGGTTACCTGACCCGCCGTCTGGTCGACGTGTCGCAGGATTGCGTCGTGATCGAGGAAGATTGCGGCACCGAACGCGCGCTGGAAATGCGCTCGATCGTGCAGGGCGGCGCGACCATTGCTTCGCTCGGCGAACGCATCCTTGGCCGTACGCTGGCCGAAGATCTGGTTGAAGCCAAGACCGGCGAAGTCGTTGCGTTCAAGGGCGATCTGCTCGACGAACCGGCGATCACCCGGATCGAAGCGGCTGGCTTCCAGTCGGCGCGCATCCGCTCGCCGCTGGTCTGCGAAGCGACCATGGGCGTTTGCGGCAAGTGCTACGGGCGCGATCTTGCCCGCGGTACGCCGGTCAACATCGGTGAAGCTGTCGGCGTCATCGCCGCGCAGTCGATCGGTGAACCGGGCACGCAGCTGACCATGCGTACCTTCCACATCGGTGGGGCGGCGCAGGTCAACGAGCAGTCGCACCTTGAGGCGATCAGCGACGGTACCGTGGTTTACCGCGATATCCCGACGATCACCGACAAGCGCAACCGTCGTCTGTCGCTCGCCCGCAACGGCGAAATCGTGCTGATGGATACCGATGGCCGTGAGCGCGCAATTCACCGCGTCCCTTACGGTACGCATCTTATCCATGAGAACGGCTCGATCGTTGCTCAGGGCGATCGTCTGGCCGAGTGGGATCCGTTCACCACGCCGGTCATCACCGAAAAGCCCGGCATCGTGCGCTATCAGGATCTTGTCGACGGCAAGACCCTGACCGAGCAGACCGACGAAGCGACCGGCATGACCAGCCGCGTCATCACCGAGAACCGCTCGATCAACCGCAGCAAGAAGGAGGACCTGCGTCCTCGCCTGACCCTGCTTGACGACGATTCGGGTGAAGCTGCACGCTACCTTCTGGCCGTGGGGACCACGCTCTCGGTTGAAGATGGCCAGCGCGTCGAAGCGGGTGAAATCCTTGCCCGTGCATCGCGCGAAGCTGCCAAGACCCGCGACATCACCGGCGGTCTGCCGCGCGTTGCCGAACTGTTCGAGGCGCGTAAGCCCAAGGACAATTCGATCATCGCCAAGATTGCCGGGCGCATCGAATTCGTGCGTGACTACAAGGCCAAGCGCAAGATCGCGATCATTCCGGAAGAGGGTGAACCGGTTGAGTATCTGGTCCCGAAGAGCCGCGTGATCGACGTGCAGGAAGGCGACTACGTCAAGAAGGGCGACAACCTGATCTCGGGTTCGCCTGATCCGCACGACATTCTGGAAGTGATGGGCGTTGAGGCTCTGGCCGAATACCTCGTCGCGGAAATCCAGGAAGTCTACCGACTGCAGGGCGTGAAGATCAACGACAAGCACATCGAGGTGATCGTTCGCCAGATGCTGCAGAAGGTTGAAATCACCAACGGTGGCGACACCACCCTGCTTGCCGGCGAACAGGTCGATCTCGAAGAGATGCTCGAAGTCAACGCCAAGCTCGAGGAGGGCTTCGCGCCAGCCGAAGGCAAGCCGGTGCTGCTCGGGATCACGAAGGCTTCGCTGCAGACGCGTTCGTTCATCTCGGCTGCATCGTTCCAGGAAACCACGCGCGTGCTCACGCAGGCCGCGGTTGAGGGCAAGACGGACTCGTTGATCGGTCTCAAGGAGAACGTGATCGTGGGCCGTCTGATCCCGGCTGGTACGGGTGCGGGCATGAACCGCCTGCGCGTGGCTGCAAACTCACGCGATGCGGCACTGCGCGCTTCGTACCGCAAGCTTCAGGAATCGCTGATCGCTCCGGCGTCAGCAGCCGAAGAGCATGCGGCCGAACTGGCACAGGGTCCTGAAGCTGCGATCGGTGACGATCCGCTGGCGGCAGTCGAGGGTGAAACCCACGGCACCGATGCCGATGCCGGTGACTACCTGATCGAAGGCAGCGAGGACTGATCCTCTCCACCTTCCGCGAATTGGTTGGCCCCGCCGGAGCAATCCGGCGGGGCTTTTCGTTGGGTGTTGAGCTACGCTCGCACCTATCCATAGGGACATGCGCATTTATGCTGATGGCGCTGCGCGGCCAATTTAACCCTGATGCTCTAGTCCATCATCGCAACTGTTGGCCAAACGGAGCGCCTGCGTGTGATCAAGGACCAGACTTCGCGTGGGGCCAAGCTCGTCGTCGGCTTGATCCTTGCAGGAATTGCCATTGCCGCAATCGGCATCGGCTACATCCGCTTCGGAGGGCCGCTTCACCGGCAGAACCTTCTGCAGGACGAATTGCTGGCGGACATCCTGCCGCCTCCCGCTTTCGTCGTCGAACCTTATCTGCATGCCACCTGGGCCATTGCCGACCCCGCCCATGCTGGGGATGCGCTCGAGGAACTGAAGGAGGAACATGAGCTGTTTCGCCAGCGCAAGGCCTATTGGCAGAAGGCCGACGTTCCCGAGGAATTGCGCGCGGAAGTGACCGCCACTATCGGTGCCGCCGATGCGTTCTGGGCAGCGCTCGACAGCGCATTCATTCCGGCCATGACGTCTGGTGATCTCGCCACGATGAAGGCGGTCCATGCCGCCAAACTGACACCCGCCTATATCCGGCAGCACGATGCGGTGAGTCACCTAGTCGAAAGCTCGGGCAAGTATCGCACCGGGTTGATGGACAAGGCCCAGCTTCTCGTCGGGATCCTCATCATGGTCTTCGTGGCGATCGCTCTGGCCATTGTCGGCGTGATCAACCTTGCTGCGCGGATGATCCGGAAAATGGTCGTCGCGCCATTGGTGGATACGGCTGAATCGATGCAACGCATGGCCGAAGGCGACTATTCCGGCGGAGCGCAGGGGCTCGAGCGGCAGGATGAAATCGGGATGATGGCGCGAGCAATTGTCGTGTTCCGGGACAACGGGCTGGCGCGACAGGCTGCAGAACAGGACCAGCGGATGGTTGTCGCCGCCCTTTCCTCAGGGCTGGAGTGCATGGCCCGGCAGGATCTTGAATTTCGCATCTGCAATGAATTCCCGGCGGGGTATGAGGAACTCAGGCGCAATTACAATTCCGCCGTCGCTGCACTGGCCTCGGCGATGCGTACCGTGCGCGTCGGCTCATCGAGCGTACTGAATGCCATCACTGAAATCCGGGCGGCAACCGACGATCTTGCCTATCGAAACGAGCAGCAGGCTTCGAGTCTTGCCCAGACCGCCGCGGCAATGAACAGTGTCACTGGCAGCGTGCGCGAGACTGCCGCCAGTGCGCGCAGCGTGCAGGATGCCATTGCCCGCGCGCATGGCGAGGCCAGCGATGGCGGCGACGTGGTGCAGCGCGCGGTCGATGCCATGGCCAAGATCGAAGCCTCGGCCCAGGAAATCAGCCAGATCATCACCGTGATCGATGGTATCGCTTTCCAGACCAATCTTTTGGCGCTGAACGCCGGGGTCGAAGCGGCGCGGGCAGGGGATGCGGGCAGGGGATTTGCGGTTGTTGCATCGGAAGTGCGCGCGCTGGCCCAGCGTTCTGCCGACGCTGCACAACACATCAAGACCCTGATCGAGACAAGCACCGCGCAAGTCAGCGAAGGCGTGAGCCTTGTCGGCGAAACCGGCGAGCGGCTGATCGGCATCGTCGAACAGGTGGCAACCGTCGATGGTCTGCTTGCCAGCATTGCCGAAGCGGCATCGCAGCAGGCGGAAAGCCTCGTAGGAGTCAACGTCTCCGTGGCAGAGATGGACCAGATGACTCAGGCCAACGCGGCCATGGTAGAGCAATCGTCGGCGGCAACGCACAGCCTATCGCGAGAAGCCGAACGCCTGACCCAACTGGTCGAAAGCTTCCGAACCCGCGATTCAGAAGGCCGTCCGGCCCATGCGGCAAATGCCTCTGCCATGCGCCGAACTTCCGGCCTGCAAGTGGAACGCGCCGGGACAAAGCTGGCCCTGGCGTCCGGCTGACCTCAACTCTCGGCTGTGCGGCCTTCGCCGGTATCGGCAGGGCCTTCCTTGCCCCGCTGCTCGAACTCGTCATTGGTCATTTGCAGCAGCTTGCGGGCGGCAACGGCATTGCGCTCGTCCAGCTTCTCGACAGCGGCCCTGATGCGCGCGGCGCCGATCGGGAGATGCGGGTCGCGCATCAACATGCGCAAGGTCGCCTTCGCTTCGTCGAATTGCGCCCTGTCGATCTGGCTCAGTGCCACTTCCTCGCGCAGTCCGCGGTCATAAGGAGCCAGTTCCAGCGAGCGATGGAGGGCCTGCAACGCGTTGCCGGTCGGTCTGAACCCCTGGTTGAGATAGGACAGGTAATAGTAGAACAGCGGCAAGGGGTGGTCCGCGTCGAGAGCGTTGGCTTTGAGGAACGCTGCACGGACGGCATTCCAATCCGCGCTTGTGGCGGTGCCTTCATTTGCCTTCCCCAGAAGACTTCTGCCTTTCAGCACTTGCGCTTCGATGGCCCTTGGATCAGCGGCCAGCGCGCTTTCTGATGCCACCAGCGCCGCATCAAAATGATCCGCGTCGAATTCCGCCTTTGCGAGGACGGTCTGGACGAACGGGTCCTGCGGATTGCGGGCGCCGATGGCCCGCGCTTCGGCTGCGACACCTTCCGCCAACTTGTCCTCGATCCCCCGGCGCATGCGCATCCACAGGGGTATGATCTCGCTAGCCCCGCTGCTCAGTTCGCGGACAGAGACGCTGACAGGCGGCAGGGTTTCGCCCTTGATCAGATAGTAAGGCATCGAGACCTTGCGGCCATAGGCCTGGAGATCGAGTTCCAGCTTCCGCAAGTCCCCGAACGCAGCGATTGCGGCGTCGCGGTCATTCAGTCCGCGAGAAAGGGCACCTGCATAGGCAACGAGCTGTCCTTCGCGCGAAGGCTCGAACGTCAGCATGTGGTAGAGCAGCCACGAACGCGGGTAGAATGTGTCAAACGCCACCTCGCGCCGGTTGAAATAGGCCTGACTGTCGACCAGCAATTCGACCGGAACGGTCACCTGATGGTTCAGCTGCCACCCTCGCCATTCGCCGACAAGCCCAAGACCGATCGATCCGTTCTTTTCGAAGCGGGCCGTCGACACGAATTCGGCAAACCCTTCGTTCAGCCAGATCGGATAGAGCACCGACTGGTTCTCGGAGACGAAATGGTGCGCGTATTCGTGCAGAAGGATGCCTTCCGAATCGTTGTTCTCGCCGTTTTCCTGCACCAGAAACGGGGGGACGATGGCATAGCTGGCCCCCGCGATCGAGGCGTAGAAGCCGCCGACATAGGAGCCACCCTTTCCGAACAGGCGCGAGACGTCGAGGGGGGACTGCACCATGAAGATCGTCACCCGGGCCGATGGTGACGTCCCATCGTCAGGCCGGGACGTGAGTTGCCGCAAGGCAGCATCGAAGCGTTCCAGCTTCGTCGCCATGATGCGGCTTTGTTCGGTCCCGCGATCAGAATAGACGACGAAGTGCTTGCTTGTGGCCTCGAACCATTTTGCCTGCGCCGTGGTTGCCATCACCATCGACGCCAGCAATGCGATAAGATTCAAGACTGTACGGCGCACTTCGTCCCCCCGTCGATGCCACACTGGCACAGTAGCCAAGCGACCCATTTCGACAATCGCAATTCGCGCTGGATCGGCAGGAATGCGAAAGGCCGGCACGCCTTGAAGCATGCCGGCCTTTCACGAAAATGCAGTCGGCCGTTCGGGCCGGGTTTCAGCGGCCCTTGCGGTGCTCGCCCTTGACCCAGCGCACGGTGCCCGACGAGGCGCGCATGACCACGGTTTCGGTGGTCATCGTGCCGTCCTTGCGAACTTTCACGCCTGCCAGAAGTGAGCCGTCGGTGACGCCGGTGGCTGCAAAGATGCAGTCGCCCTTGGCCAATTCGATCAGGTCATACTGCTTGTTGAGATCGGTGATGCCCCACTTGTAAGCGCGTTGCTTTTCGTCCTCGTTGCGGAACAGCAGACGGCCCTTGAACTGGCCTCCGACGCAGCGCAGCGCGGCTGCGGCCAGCACGCCTTCGGGCGCGCCGCCGGTTCCCATGTACATGTCGATGCCGGTGTCGTCGTTGGTGACCGCAATCACGCCCGCAACGTCACCGTCCGGGATCAGCGCGATACCGCAACCCAGCGAGCGCAGTTCGGCGATAAGCGCTTCATGGCGCGGCCGGTCGAGCACGCAGACGATGATGTCGCCCGGCGCGACGCCCTTGGCGGCGGCGACGGCCTGGACGTTCTCGGTCGGCGACTTGTCGAGGTCGATGATGCCTTCGGGATAGCCCGGGCCGACCGCCAACTTGTCCATGTAGACGTCGGGCGCGTTGAGCAGCCCGCCTTCTTCGGCGACTGCCAGCACGGCAAGCGCATTCGGCCCGGCCTTGGCGGTGATCGTCGTGCCCTCGAGCGGATCCAATGCGATGTCGATCTTGGGGCCTACGCCCGGAGCCGAGCCGACCTTCTCGCCGATGTACAGCATCGGGGCTTCGTCGCGTTCGCCCTCGCCGATGACCACGGTGCCATCCATGTACAGCTCGTTAAACGCCGCGCGCATCGCCTCGACGGCGGCAGCGTCGGCGGCCTTTTCATCGCCGCGCCCGATCAGGCGCGACGCGCCGATGGCAGCGGCTTCGGTGACGCGCACCATTTCGAGCACGAGCACGCGGTCAAGGACTTGCGATGGGGCGGGGTTGGTGGGCTTGTCGGTCACGATGGCTCCCTATAGGTCAAAGGCTCGGATCAATTACTCGGGCGCAGTGTTCAGCCATTGTGCAGGGTTGGACCGGCAGGACCGGCTCGACGCAGCACTCTTGCTGTGCAAATACTGTGCAAACGTATGCGTAAATATCATTTCCGTCGCATGGGCATCAATGCATGGCACAGGTGACGTGGGTGTGACCTAGGCACTAGACGCGAGGCAAGGGTCTTGTCGAGACGAAGAGTAGCGGTTTTTAGCGGTCTTGCGCTTCTTTTCGGCGCAATGCCTGCCTGCGCGCAGGTTCAGGCGGCAAGTTCCGCCCCGGTTCAGGGTCCGGCGGCACCGGTCGGCTCGGGTGCGCCGGACGATGCGGCGATGTCGCAGCGCCTGCTCACCGGCGCACAGGCAGAGCGTTGCCGTCCGATGCAGCGGTCAGATGGAACGATCGTGGTCTGCGGCGGCAAGGAGGTCAGCGACAAGGAGCGCATCCCGCTACGCGACGAGACCGAAAGTGCCAAATCGACACGAGACGGCCTGCCACGCGCGCCCAATGTCTCGGGCCTGCGGGACTGCAGCCGCGGTTGCATCGGCCTTGGCGGCGTTCCAGCCCCCGTCTATTACTTCGACATCAAGGCGCTGCCGCCGCCACCGCCGGGATCTGACGCGGACCGGATCGCCAAGGGCGAAATTCCCGCGCCCTGACCGGACACACACGGATCAGTCGCCCAGAATGTGCATGACCAGCGGCGCTTCGGCGAGCGCAGGCGAACCTTCGAGCAAGCGCAGCGCCTCGGTTATCGCGCTTTCAGGGCCCTCATGCGTAACCATGGCCACCATGACCTGGGCATTGTCCGAATTGCCCTTCTGGATCAGGCTTTCGATCGATACGCCCGCATCGCGCATGGCCGCAGTGATCTCGGCGAGAACACCGGGCCGGTCGGCCACGTTGAAGCGGATATAGGCCTTGCCGATGCGGTGGCCGACTTCGGCGGGCGCGGCATAATCGAGTTCAGCGACCGGAATCGAGAACGGTGCGCCGATATCACCGCGCGCGATGTCGATCAGGTCGGCAACGACTGCGCTAGCCGTCGGGCCATCGCCCGCACCAGCACCCTGGAACAGCAGCCGTCCGACGAAGTTGCCCTCGGCCACAACCGCGTTGGTCGCACCGTCGACATGGGCCAGCGGGTGATCGCGGTGGACGAGGTGGGGGTGGACGCGCTGGAACAGGCGGCGGTTGCCGTCCGCGTCGATTTCGGTCTGCGCCATGCCGATCAGGCGGATATAGTAACCCAGCGCATCGGCCTGCGCGATGTCGGCAGCGAGCACGCGGCGAATGCCCGTCGCGGCGACGGGCTTGAAGTCCACTGCCGTGCCGAAGGCAATCGATGACAGGATCGAGAGCTTGTGTGCGGCGTCGATGCCGTCGATGTCAAAGCTCGGGTCGGCTTCGGCAAAGCCCTTTGCCTGCGCTTCGGCCAGCACGTCGGCGAAATCGCGGCCCGTATCTTCCATGGTCGAGAGGATGAAATTGCAGGTGCCGTTGAGGATGCCATAGACTCGCGCGATCTCGTTGGCGGCGACGCCTTCCTTCAGGCCCTTGATCACCGGGATGCCGCCTGCGACTGCCGCTTCGAACTTGAGCGCGACCTTGGCTGCTTCGGCCTTGGTGGCGAGTTCAACGCCGTGATGGGCGATCATAGCCTTGTTGGCTGTGACGAGCGCCTTGCCAGCCTCGAAGGTGGTGCGCGCCAGCGCCAGTGCCGGACCATCCGCACCGCCGACCAGTTCCACCACGACATCGACGTCTGGCCGCTCGCCAAGGATGACCATATCGTCTTCCCAAGCGTACTGCGAAACGTCGAAGCCGCGATCCTTGTTGCGGTTGCGGGCGCTGACGGTGGTGATCACGATCGGGCGGCCTGCGCGGCGTTCGATCAGTTTGGCGTTCGCCTCGATCAGCCGGATTACCCCGCCGCCGACCGTACCGAGTCCGGCCAGCGCGATGCGCAAAGGTTCGCTCATATCATTCCCGTCCACCTGAGATATCCGCGGGCGCCTTAGGGGACCGGGCGGCGCGGGGCAACAGCGGGAATCGTCAGCGGACCACTGCCGGGCGGGTTCGGGTGCAAGGACCAAGTTGCGCAATTACGAAGGCGTAGTCCTCTGCCGCAGTGGCATGATCTGCCTCGTTGCCGGACAGACCTGCACCATAGGGGATCGTGGCTGGAAGGAAGCAGGCGAGGCGATACCATGTCAAAGTGTCGCGGGCGGGCGGGCGGGCAGCCTGATCGACAATCTCGGAAAGGCTGACGCCCCATGCGCGCTCCATCCCCGGCCGCCGCACCACCGATAGCGAAACCGGTGCACCTGTTTCGGTCTGCAGGAAAACCTGCGTCTCGCCTTCGCCTGCAAGGTTCCCGGGCACGAACAGCACTTCGCGCAAGGCCTTGATCCGGGGCGCGGCATCGGGCGCAAGCAGTTCGGTCAGAATCTGCCGGGTGCGGGCTTCGGCGGCAGTGGACCATGCCAGCTGCGCCCCCCCGTCAACAAGGCGCAGCTCTCCAGTGCGTCCCGGAACCGTGCGGGCAAAGACCAGCACCTGTGCTTTACCGAGCTTCGGCGGCTTGCCTTTGGCATCCAGCGGCACGTCGGCAAGGTAGCGCACAGTCTCGCCCATGGCCGGACCGGAGAGCACGGCGAGTGTCCGCGCTTCGATCAGCATGCGGGCCATGCCTGGGGCCAGGCCCGGGGCTTGTTCGGGCTTCAATCGGCTGGACTTCCTGACCTGAGCCTTCAGGACCACTTCAGCCGCATCGGCAAGATCAGCAATGTCGGCGTAAGTCAGGGCATCGGACGTGTTGGTGACAGCGTTGCCAAGTGCCCGAATCACTGGCTGTTGCGCCACGGCCGGGGATACGCTCAATCCTATCGCGCAAGGCGGGCATAGCAGAAGTGACAGGGCTAAACTTTTCAGCATTCTCGGCATGTCGTTGTCTCCGGCGGCACCATCGGGGGCCGCACACCGTCATTTTGCGGTCATTCCAGCCAGTGGAACCATGAATCGTCAGTTAACGGATAAAGCATTTGCGCGGCTATGGCTTCGCCGTTAAAGATGCCAATCGTTCGGGCAATCTAAAAACAAGCAGCCCGACGCTTGCCGCCGCCAACCCACCCGGGTTGATGTCGGTGGACCGGGTTGCCGGCAGGGTGGATTGAAATTTGCTGGATTGGCTTTCGCGCAGGACGGTGATCTTGCGTGCGGGCTCCACCTTTGGGCAGGGCGTGCTTCCGTGCGCATCATGTCCGGGTGGGCGATCAGGAGTATTGGAGCTGAATGGCATACGCTGACCAACAGATGAGCGGTAACAAGATCACCGCGCTCATCATCGTTGCGATCCTTCATGTCGTCGTCGGCTATGCGCTGGTCTCAGGGCTTGCGTATTCGGCGATACAGAAGGTGAAAGAGGTAACCTCGGCGGTCAACATCGAGGAAGAGAAGCCGCCGGAAGAACCGCCGCCGCCTCCTCCTCCGAAGGATGACACGCCCCCACCGCCGATCGTCGCGCCTCCGCCGCCGATCAGCTTTAACGCGCCTGCTCCGCAGGTTCAGACGGTGAATGTAGCGCCCCCGACGCCGGCTCCGCCAGCGCCAGTGGCTCTGCCTCCAGCGCCTGCAGCGCCTCCGGCGCCGCGGTTCACGCCGAAGGGTGCTGTCCCCAAGGGCAACCCGGGCAATTGGGCGACGTCGAACGACTACCCCTCGCGTGCGCTTCGCGAAGAGCGTGAAGGCACAACGGGTTTTCGTGTCACCATCGGTCCCGATGGCAAGGTCACGGACTGCCAGATCACCAGATCTTCCGGCAGCCCCGATCTTGACGAGGCCACGTGTTCCAACGTCCGTCGTCGCGCGCGTTTCACGCCCGCTACCGATGGCGAAGGCAACCCGTCCACGGGCTCGTATTCGAACCAAATCCGCTGGATCATTCCAAAGGATTGATCCCGCAGGGCCAGACACGGAAATCCGTCAACAACGGCTTTCACGCACTTTGATTTGAATTGAAGAGGAAGACTCGCAATGTTCATCTACAACCTTGCCGCTGTGGCCGCCAACGCCGCGCCGCAGAACAAGTTCGGTTTCGCTGAAGCGCTCGAGCAGGGCGGTTTCATCGCCTATGCGACCGTCATCATTCTCGGCATCATGTCGTTTGGTTCGTTCTTCATCCTGTTCACGAAGTTCTTCGAACAGAACAAGATCCTTGGCCAGTACAAGAACGTGCGCTCGGGCTTCTGGCGCGCTGCCACGATCCGTGAAGGTGCCACCAAGCTCGACAAGAACTCGGCCTGGCGCCAGCTCGTCGATGACGGCGTTGCCGCTGAAGACCAGCACTCGAAGATGACCGATGCCATGGAAGCCCATGACTGGCTGCACGGTTCGCTCGCCCGTTCGGAAGCTTCGATCAACTCGAAGCTCGCCGGTGGCCTGCCGTTCCTCGCAACCGTTGGTGCTACCTCGCCGTTCATCGGCCTGTTTGGTACCGTCGTCGGCATCTATCGCGCTCTGATCAACATCGGCCTCGCCGGTTCGGCATCGATCGACAAGGTTGCAGGTCCGGTTGGTGAAGCTCTGATCATGACCGCGCTCGGTCTGCTCGTCGCCGTTCCTGCCGTGCTTGCCTACAACTGGCTGCAGGCACGCAACAAGCGCATCGCAGAGCTGCTCTCGGGCTTCTCGACCGATCTGCTGGCGAACATCAACTCGAAGGGTGCAGTCAAGCCGGCGGTTGCCGCTGCTCCTGCCACCCCGGCCGCTCCGGTCAAGAAGTAAGCTGTACTTGGGCTGGCGGCATCGCTGCCAGCCCGGTTCGGAAATGCGGGGATTCCGCCGGAGTTCCGCCCTTCGGGGCATCTCCGGCACTCTTCCGCGGCTCAGAACGGATAGGATGTAACCCATGGCAATGTCTGTAGGCGGCGCTGGCGGTCAAGAACGCCCGATGTCGGACATCAACACCACGCCGCTCGTGGACGTGATGCTGGTGCTGCTGATCATCTTCCTTATCGCGGTGCCCGTCGCGATCCAGACTGTCGAAAAGCTCAAGGTCCCCGTCCTTCCCAGCGAGGAATCGCAGGACAAGGTCGAGAACCTGATGCTTTCGGTCGTCTCTACTGACGCAGCAGGTCGCAGCCCGAAGGAAGCCGGATATGAAGGCTCTTCGCGCACCGGCCAATGCCGCGTCTATTTCAATAACCAGACCCCGGTCGACAACCAGGAGCTTTACCAACAGGCTTTCAATCGCCTCGATGCGATCGTGAAGCGTGAAGGCGGCGCCGCCAACATGGATCCGGAAAAGATCCCCGAAGTGCAGATCCGCGGGGACGTCAATGTTCCCTGGAAGTGCATCGCAGGGGCCATCTACAACGTCCAGTCGGCGGGTTATCCGAAGGTCGGCTTCATCTCCACCCCGGTTGACCCCAACGGTTAACGCCGATCGGAACGGTCGGGACGCCGAAAGGCTGCCTGACCGGCCGACCGGGCCAGAGAACGAACAGGAGTACCAAACATGGGTATGAGCGCCGGCGGCGATGATGGCCAGCCGATGATGGAAATGAACACGACGCCGTTGATCGACGTCATGCTCGTTCTCTTGATCATGTTTATCATTACCATCCCCGTGGCCACCCACGCGGTGAACATTGACCTTCCACAGCCGCAGCCACCTACGGACACTGTTCAGATCGATCCGATCAAGAACAAGCTTGTGCTGACGATGCAGAACCAGATCCTCTGGAACGGTGCACCGATCAACACGGGCCAGCTCGTGTCGATCCTGCAGTCGACGAAGGCGATCAATCCCGAGCCGGAGCTTCAGTTCCAGCCCGAGGAATATGCCAGCTACGAGATCGCGAACCAGATCATGAAGATCATCACGGATTCGAAGGTCACGAAGTTCGGCTTCGTCGGTAACGAGAACTTCGCCACCTTCCAGAAAGCCCAGTAAGGCTTTCGGAGAAGCGGCGGGCTTCCAGCCAGACGCAAACAATCAGGGGGCGGAGAAATCCGCTCCCTTTTTGTTTGTCCGTCAATCGGCCCGCATCGCTGCTGCCGCCAAGCTCTCCGCCTCGACAAGCAGTTCGTCGTCAGCGGCTCCCGCCGGCAGCGTCTCCCGCCCGATCATCACCAGAACCGGCACAGCCAATGGCGTCACCCGGTCCAGTTTCACATGGACAAGCTGCCCTGCAGCGCGGTCGAGCAAGTCGCCCAGCCGCCCGACATCGGTCATGCGAGCGCGCGCGTCAGCCCAAGCCGCCTCGATCAGCAAGTGGTCTGGCTCGTACTTGCGCAGCACGTCATAGATCAGATCGGTTGAAAAGGTGACCTGCTTACCCGACTTGCGCTTGCCCGGATGTTGCCGTTCAACCAAGCCCGATATGACGGCAACTTCACGGAATGCGCGGCGCAGCAGGTGCGATTCCTCCACCCATTCGACAAATTCGTGCGCAAGAATGTCAGGTGAGAGAAAGGGGGCGGGATCGTCCACCGGCTTCACACTCCACACCGCCAGGGCATAGTCGTTGGCGACAAAGCCCAGCGGCATCAGCCCACGCTCGTTCATCCGCCGGGTGATCAGCATCCCGAGCGACTGGTTCGCGTTCCAGCCTTCGAATGTATAATACACGGTGTAGTGCCGCCCGTTATGCGGAAAGCTCTCGGCCAAGAGTTCGCCGGGGCCGGGCAGGCGGCTGCGCCAGTCCTGCATCTCGAGCCATTCTCGCACGTCATCGGGGAAACGCGACCAGCCTGGGCGATCCACCAGTAGCGTTCGGACCCGCTCAGCCAAATGGGTGGTGAGAGGCAGTCGCGCGCCCATGTAACTCGGGATCTGCCCAGGCTTCTTGGCCGCGCGTACGATCAGTTCGAGATCGCGCAGACCCTCGACCTCGAGGTCCATCCCCGCAAAGCGGATGGTATCGCCAGGAGAAAGCGTTGCCCCGAAAGATTCTTCTACCTTGCCCAGGCTCCGCCCGTTGCGGAATCGGACTTCGAGCATTTCGGAATCAACGATGATCCCGGCGTTCAGCCTGTGCCGCGCGGCATGTTCGGGGTGGGTAAGCCGCCACGATCCGTTCTTGTCGCGCACGATGCGCTTGAACCGGTCATAAGCGCGCAAGGCGTAGCCACCGGTCGCCACAAACTGCAGAACCCGCGCCCACTGCGCCTCGTCGATCCACCGGTACGGATGGGCCGAGCGCACCTCGGCCAGCAGTGCAGCCTCGTCGAAAGGTCCTGCGCACGCACTGGCCATCACATGCTGTGCCAGCACATCGAGTCCGCCCGCACGGAAATCCTCTCCATCTCGCTGGCCTTCCTCGACCGCCTGCTGGGCTGCAAAGGCCTCGAGAAATTCGAAACGGTTGCCGGGTACCAGCAAGGCGCGGCTGGGACAGTCGAGCCGGTGGTTTGCGCGACCGATCCGCTGGAGAAGACGCGATGAACCCTTTGGTGCGCCCATCTGGACGACGAGGTCGATATCACCCCAGTCCACCCCGAGATCGAGGCTGGCGGTGCAGACAAGTGCGCGCAACTCGCCTCGCGCCATTGCGCCTTCCACCTTGCGCCGCGCCTCTTTGGAGAGCGAACCATGGTGTATGCCGATGGGCAGTTTGTCGTCGTTGACATCCCACAGCAGCTGGAAGATGTACTCGGCCAGAAAACGCGTGTTGGTGAAGATCAGCGTGATCTTGTTGCGGCGGATGGCGTCATAGAGCTGCGGCACTGCCCATGCAGCCGCATGGCCGCCCCAAGGCACGCGCTGGTCTTCGGGATGGAGGATCGCCACTTCAGGCTCAGCGCCCGGCTCTCCATCCACGAGACGAACCGAAGCGGACTGCCCGTCGGGCGCAAGCCAGCGGCGGAAATCGTCAGGATCGGCCACGGTGGCAGAAAGTGCCGCGCGGCGCATGTCCGGCGCAATGGCTTGCAGCCGCGCCAGCGATAGGGCGAGCAGATCGCCGCGCTTGCCCGTGGCGAAAGCGTGGACCTCGTCGATGATAACCCGCTTGAGGCCCGCAAACATCGTTGCCGCTTCGGGGTAGCTGAGCAGGAGTGATAGCGATTCGGGCGTGGTCAGCAGGACATGCGGCGGCTTGACGCGCTGACGCGCCTTGCGGTCGGAGGGTGTATCGCCGCTGCGTGTTTCGATGCGCATCGACAGGCCGAGCTCATCGGCCGGAACAAGCAGGTTGCGCTGGACGTCGTGGGCAAGCGCCTTGAGCGGCGAGACATAGAGCGTGTGCAACCCGTTTCCCGGTGGGTCGTCACCGGCAAAGTCGGCTAGAGTCGGCAGGAAGCCGGCCAGCGTCTTGCCTGCGCCGGTATCAGCGACAAGCAGCGCATGCTCGCCTGCGCGGGCCGCTTCGAGCATGTCCCACTGATGCTGCCGCACCCGCCAGCCGCGCTGCGCAAACCAGTCAGCTATGGCGGGGGGCAGCGTCATCCCGGTCAAGATAGGGATTGTTCTAGAGGACCGAAAGGATGGCCTGTCGTTCTTTGGCGGGTGCAGCCAGTGCCGCATCGATCAGCGCGACGGTAACGGCGCATTGATCGGCATCAGAGCCGCTGCCGTTCATCGCCTGACGCACGCGCGCATCGCCGATGCCGGTCGTTTCCACCACCTTGGCGACCAGTTCACCGGGCACGCTTGTGCGGCCGCCTGCCGCTCTCGCAGGCGGACCCAGCTGCCGCGCGTCGAGCATCCGCCGCGCGAGGTCGCGTTCACGTAACAGCACAGACCCGCCGACGGTCACTTCGGGAGCGAGACGGCGCGTGCGGGTATAGGCCATGCAATGTTCAGGCCCAGCCTGCTGAGCCGCGCGCAGGACATCGGCCCGGATGCGCTGGACGTCCTCCAGAACCGGGCCCCTTGCGGTAAGCGCGGTCATGTACATCCGCTCGCGCACCAGATCACGGACCTTCGCGATATAGGCGTCGTCGCTGTCGTTTTCGGACCGTGCAATCGTGCGGTTGGCCGAGAACAGTGCGGCAAGGTCGGGCTGGCGCGCTTGCACTTGTTCGAACGTCACCCCTTCGCCGAAGATAGCGGTGACAGCGCGGGAGATGATCGCCTTGTCGCTGTCGGTCTGGCTCTCCGAGACGGGCGGCGGCGCTTCGGCGGTCTGCGGGCCGCGGTCACTCCCGCTCGTCGCGAACCGGGCGATCTGGGCGAGCAGGATGACGGCGAAAATTATCAGCCGGGTCTTGCTCCACCAGCCGCCAGTCCCAGTCTTATCCTGCCGCTCCCATAGCGCGACGCGCCAAGGATCGAAGTGGTGTTCGAGTTCGGGGAAGTTCTTGCGTACGCCGCCGAGCAGTTGCGCGACATCGCTGCGCTTGACGAACCAGCCCTTGCGGCTGCCCTGCTGGGCCGGAGTTGTCAGCTCGTTCCATGCTTTGTGCAAGGGATGGCCCGGCACTTCCACCTTTTCGCGGAAACGCAGCCCGCGCAGGCGCGCGTTGAGGAAAGCGACCGCCGGGCGTTCGCTGACCTGACCGCGCTCGCTCTCCCAGCCGAACACCTGTGCGGCGGGTTCGAGCAACGGCGCCGAGCGCGGCCAGCTGCGGGCAAGCAGGCTGGCCAGCCAGTTGTCGACTTCGTCAAACGCGGTCACGCTAACCGTCTCGGCATTGTACAATACGGACTTCAGGTGCCCGCGTGCCATCGCTTCTTCCCATCCTTCGAGTGACGGCAGCTCGGCTTCTTCTATTGCGGGAAGGAGCAGGCGGTGGAGCGCCTGTTCATGCGCCCAGGCCGGCATGACCGCATCTGCGTTCTGCTCAAGGCCCAGCAGGACGGGCCGGGTGAACGGATCGCGGTTCACCGCAATGGCCTGTTCGGCGGGGGCCTGAGCCTGTGCGAAGCCGGGCGTGACGTCGAGCGATTGCGCGCTCTGGCCAAGTCGCGTGGTCAGCGACGGATCGGCGGTTCCCGCAAGCTCGGGCGCTGCATAAAGCCAGCTTGAGGTTTCGCGCCCGGCTTTGTCAGGCTCTGTTTCGTCTGGCTGAGAGTCGGTGTCCGTGGCAACTGGCGCGGTATCTTCCACCACAACCGGCGCGGCCTGCATCCGGGCCCAACGGAGCGCAGCATCGCGGGCATCACGCAGCCGCGCAAAGCCCGCGACATCGCGATCGACGTCCATGGCTTTGAGCTTTTCGGCATAGGCGCGCCGAACGGCGGAAACGTCGCTAGTCTTGGCGATGCCGAGCGCGCCGAAGGCCTGGGTGGGAGTCATGGCTGTGCGCTCACAGCGGCGAATGGGCTTCGAGTGCGTCGAGCAGCGCAGCGAGGCCAGCGGCAGCGTCGGCGATGCGGCGCGGGTCCTGGGCGTCGAGCGCGGCGGTGAATGCGAGGGTGCGCTCGCCGATTGCAGCCCGCATGTCGCCGAGGAATTCCTCGAAGCAGCGCTCGGCGCGTGCCAATAGCGCCTGATTGGCTGCCTGCTCGCGCGGGTGGTGTTTGAGGGCGGCAAGGACCTTGCGTCGCGCGTCCAGATCCTGCGCAGCCTTGCGGTCTTCCTCGTCGATAATCACGAGGTTGTGTTTCGTTCCGGTCAGCGGCACTTCAACATCGACTTCGAGCAGGCCCGAACTGTCATAGGAAAAGCGCACGTCGATGGCGACTTCTCCCTCCGGGCGGGGCGGCACCGGGACCTTGAGCGCGCCCAGCCTGACGTTGCCCGAGACTTCGCGCGCCTCGCCCTGATAGATCGTCACCTCGATCTGCTTCTGGTTGTCGCTCATCGTGCTGTAGACGCCAGACCGGCTGACCGGCACCGGGGTGTTGCGATCAATGATCGGTGAGAACAACCCCTGCTGGATCATCCCGCGTTGGGTGCGCTCCGCCGTTTCGATGCCGAGCGTGAATGGGCAGACGTCGGTGATGCGGATTTCCTCGAGCCCGCCATCGCGCGCGATCAGCCCGCCCTGAATCGCTGCGCCCAGCGCCACCGCATGATCGGGATGGACCGAGGAATTGGGGAAACGCCCGAACAAGCGGGTGATTGCCTTTCGCACCAGCGGCATGCGCGTGGCCCCGCCGACCAGGACGATCTCGCTGAGCGAAGCGGCGTCGATCTGCGTATCGCGCAGGGCGCGCACTACCGGGTCGCGCAGACGGCGGATCAGGCCTTCTGCCTGCGCCTCGAATTCGCTCGCGGTTATCAGAGCCGACAGGCGCTCGTCCCCGACTGTGACTGCAAATTCCGCTTCCTGCGCCTCGCTGAGCGTGCGCTTGGTGCGTTCGGCGGCTTGGCCAAGCAGGGCGTCGGCCTGCGTCTGGCCGAGGGCGGCAAGTTTGCCTTCCGGATCGAGGCGGCCCCTTGCAGCAGTGACCAGCGCCGCGTTGAAATCATCACCGCCGAGCCGGTTGTCGCCTGCCGACGCGCGGACTTCGACGATGCCCTCGAACATCTCGACAACCGAGACGTCGAAGGTGCCACCGCCGAGATCGAACACCAGAAACGGTTCGCGCTCCGCCTTGTCCTGCAGCCCGAAGGCGAGCGCTGCGGCGGTCGGTTCGTTGATCAGGCGGCGCACAGCCAGCCCAGCCAGTTCGCCCGCACGGCGCGTTGCCTTGCGCTGGCGATCGTTGAAGTAGGCGGGGACGGTGATGACCGCTTCGGTCGGGCGGTCACCGGTAAAGGCTGTCACATCATCTCGCAGGGACATCAGGACCAAGGCCGAAAGCTCTTCGGCAGAGAAATCCTTGCGGCCGAGGCGGATCTTGCGGTCGGTGCCCATCAGGCGCTTGAAGCTGGTGGCGGTCGCCCCGTCCTTAAGCGCCACGCGCTCCAGCGCGGCGGCCCCGACCAGCGTATTGCCATCGGGCAGGACCGAGACGGCTGACGGTGTCAGCAGTGCGCCCAGCGCATTGGGCACAAGTTGCGCTTCGCCGTCCTTCCACAGGGCCACCGCAGAGTTGGTGGTGCCCAGATCGATCCCGATGAGCATTCTTTTTTCTATCCTTCGCGCGCCCTGATGCGTCAGCGCGATCGGACTTGGCAAGGGCAAAGCGGCATTGTTCTAGTGGCCGAACTGCTGGCCGCGCACGATCCCGGACTCGGCCAGTTGCGCATCGACCTGTTCCAGCAGACGGGCAAGGCCCTCGTCGCTGCGGGATTCGGCGCGAACGACGAGCACATCCTGCGTGTTCGACGCGCGCAGCAGCCACCAGCCATCGGGCGTATCGACGCGCACCCCGTCGATCTCGGACATGCGCGCGCCTTGGCGGCGCAGCCGGTCGCGCACTTCATCGACCACGACGAACTTGCGCGTCTCGTCGATCTGGAAACGCAATTCGGGGGTGTTGACCATCGCGGGCATGGCTGCACGCATTTGCGTAACCGATTTTCCGAGGCGGGCGGTGGCGGCGATGAGTCGGACGGCAGCATAAAGCGCGTCGTCAAAGCCGTAGTAACGGTCGGCGAAGAACACATGCCCGCTCATTTCGCCGCCGAGCAAGGCACCAGTTTCCTTCATTCTGGACTTTATGAGCGAATGGCCGGTTTTCCACATCATGGCATCGCCGCCGAGCTGCGTGATACGGTCAAACAAGGCGCTGCTGGACTTGATATCCGCGATAATCGCGGCGCCCGGCGCGGTTTCCAGCACGTCTTCGGCGAAGATCGCGAGCAGCTGGTCGCCCCAGATTGTGCGCCCGGTCCCGTCGACTGCACCGATCCGGTCGCCATCACCATCGAATGCCAATCCGAAGTCGAGCCTTCCTCGCACGACAGCCTGCACCAGATCAGCGAGATTGGATTCTACAGTCGGATCAGGATGATGGTTGGGAAAATGGCCGTCCACGCTCGTAAACAGAAGGACATGGTTGCCCGGAAGTCGGGCGGTGAGCGCCTCGACCACGGGGCCGGCCGCGCCGTTGCCGGTATCCCAGCCGATGTTGATGCCATCCAGCGCGGAGAGGTCGATCCCGTCCAAGCCTTTGAGCAGCCTGTCGACGTAAGCTTCCATGATGCTGACAGTCGTGGTCTGCCCGGTGCCGGAAACCCAGTCGCCTTCGTTGGCGATCCGCCCGAGATCGACTATGTCGGCCCCAAAGAACGCTCGACCTTCAAATACCGCCTTGAAGCCGTTGTGATTGGCGGGATTGTGGCTGCCGGTTACCTGAATGCCGCCCTGCAAATCTGGAATTGAAGCCGCTGCATAATATAGCATCGGGGTTGGCCCCATGCCGATCCGCACAGCGTCGATCCCGCTGGCATTCAGCCCTTCAACCAGGGCGTGTTCGAGTATGGGCGAACTGAGCCGCCCGTCATAGCCTACGACCACCCGTGATCCGCCCGCCCGAGCCACGCGGGTGCCGAAGCTGCGGCCTATGGCCCGGGCGTCATCCGGGCCGAGCGTCTCGCCGAAAACACCACGAATGTCGTATTCGCGCAGGATCGTGGGGTCGAAGGTGTGGCGCATTGTCCCGGTTCCTTCTTGCCTGTGCGCCGCGAGTGTTATCTTGGACGGCGGTCGCTCAGCCGGGCCAGCAGCAAGTCGCGCGCGGCATTGGCTTCGTGCACGGCCTCGTTCGATCCGCCCCGATCCGGGTGAACTTGCGCGATGAGGCGACGGTGCGCGTCGATCACCTCTTCGTGCCCAGCGCTGGCTGGAATCCCGAGCAGATTTCGGGCCTTTGCCTCGCTGTTTGAACGCGGATCACCCGCAAGCAATTCCCACGGCCAGCGTCCGGCGAGCAGCTTGCAGGCAAGGCTGACGAGGACCGCAAGCGTGAGCAGTTTTACCATCAGGCGGCGCTTTCCAGCGGGGCTGGCGGTTGAGGCGCAGCCTTGGCAGGCACCGGCAGGTTGAGACCCATGACCAGCGTGCGCAGTTCCTGCCGCGCGACGAGATGGCTGGTGCCCAGTTCGCCCAGATGGCCCTTGTCGAGCAGGGTCAGCCCGCTCGGAAACAGTTCGCGGTAGATCACGCGCTCGGACAAGCCGCTCGCGATGCGGAAGCCGACACGCTTGGACAGTTCAGTCAGCGCCTGATCGATGCGGCGCTGGTTGCGCGCTTCGGTATAGCCCGTGCGGTTGCGCACGACGACCCAGTCCATTTCGCGGCGCCCCTGCCCACTTTGGGCATCCTTGATCGTGGCCATCGCCCGCTTCTTGCGCGCTTCCCAGATCAGTTCGGCATAGAACGACAGGCGGCGGACCTTGAACGTCTCTGCGTCGACCTGACCGATGAGGTCGAAATCGACGAAACTGTCGTTGAGCGGGGTGACCAGCGTATCGGCGCGGGTGGCGACGTGGCGGGCCAGCGGATCGTCACGTCCGGGCGTGTCGAACACGATGAAATCGTGAGTTTGGCCAAGGCGTTCGGTCAATTCATCGAGTTCCTCGACGCTCTGACCGTCATAGACTTCGAAAGTGGCAGTCGGAAGCGCGACCTGGCGGCGACGCATCGTTTCGGCGCGGTTCTCGAGATAGCGGTGCATCGTGCGCTGGCGGGAATCGAGGTCGATCGCCGCGACGCGGGCGCCCTGATAGGCGAGCGCGACGGCGACGTGAACGGCCGTCGTGGACTTGCCGGTCCCTCCCTTTTCGTTGGCGAAGACGATGCGGTGCGGACCAGTCGACAAGGGGCTGTTCTCTCTGTTGTGATGCTGCGGCCGGGCTTGCAGGAGGCCACTTGCCCCCCTATCGCCCGTCTGTCCGGACTTAGTGGAGAGGCCGCCAACGTGCAAACCATCAATCGGCTTGTAGAGCTTCGCGCGGCGGTGGATGCCCTCAAAAACGGGGGAAAAACCGTTGCGTTCGTGCCCACGATGGGTGCGCTTCACGAAGGACACCTGACCTTGGTGCGAGACGGCCGCAAGCGCGCCGACCATGTCGTCGTCTCGATCTTCGTCAATCCGCGCCAGTTCGGCCCGGCCGAGGACCTTGACGCCTATCCGCGCCGTCTGGCTGCTGATGCCGCCTTGCTGGAGGCCGAGGGCGTGGCGGTGTTGTGGGCCCCGACCGTCGATCAGATGTATCCGGATGGCTATGCCACCAACATCTCGGTGTCGGGGGTGAGCGAAGTGGCGTGCGGCGCGGCGCGTCCGGGGCATTTCGATGGCGTTGCGACCGTGGTGTGCAAGCTGTTCAATCAGGTTCGTCCCGATTTTGCGCTATTCGGGGAAAAGGACTGGCAGCAGCTCGCGGTCATTCGCCGCATGGCGCGCGATCTCGATCTTACCCTGCCGCATGTTGATGCGATTATCGGTGTCGAAACCGTGCGAGAGCCGAGCGGCCTCGCCATGAGCAGTCGCAACCAATACCTGACTGAAGCCGAGCGGGATGCCGCCGCCAGTCTGTCGGCCACGATGCGCCGGGCGATTGCAGTGATCGAAAGCGGCGCAGATGTGGCTTCCAGCCTTGCTGCGTTGAAGGCCGAGATCCTTGGCGCGGGCTTTCTTTCGGTCGATTACGCCGATCTGCGGGATGCCGCGACACTGGAGGCATTGCCATCGTTCACCGGTCAGGCTGCGCGCCTGCTTGTTGCCGCGCGCATTGGAGGGGCGCGGCTGATCGACAATATGGCTGCCGGCCCCCGCTGATCAGTGAACCGGCGGGTCGACTGCCGGGACCGCGCCGACCGGAGCCACCGGCTCACCCTCGGTGCGCGGGGGCAGGGCGTTTTCCGGAACGTCGTCGATCTGCATGTCGCGCGTCGGCACATGTTCGAGATTGCGCACACGCACTTTCAGGCTGTCACCCTCAAAAGTCAGTTCGTTGAAGCTGGGCGGGGTCGAGCGGACGCGCTGCGAAAGCGTGCCTGCGCCGATCATCCTGACCGGGCCATTGGGCGTCGGGTGGATCAGATCGAACGGATCGTGGACATGACCCGAGATGACGGCGACGACATTGCGCAGCGCGAGTTCCGCCAGCGCGCGGCTTCCACCACGTGTCAGCGCCTTGCCGCGGGTTCCCGCCTCGACCAGCGGATGATGGCAGGCCACGACCGCGCGTTCGCCCTCGGGCAGCGCGTCGATAGCGGCGAGCGTATGGTTCAGAGCCGCCTTGCCGACAGTGCCTTTCGACCAGTTCAGTCGCCATTGCGCGCGGGCGGTGGTCTTGAGCGGGACGATGGCGACGCCGGGCAGGTCGATTTCGCGCTCGACCAGTGCCTCGATCGAGCGGAACCGGCGGTAGGGATCTACGAAGCGCTCGATCAGATTGAAATAGGGCAGGTCATGGTTGCCGACTTCGACCGTCACCGGCACGCCAAGCGCGCTGATCCACTGGCAGGCGGCGGTAAATTCGCGGTGTCGCGCCCGCATCGTCAGATCACCGGTGATGGCGACGGCATCGGGCTTCTCGCGTGCAATACACTGCGCCACCCAGTCGAGAGCGCGGCGATCCTCGAGGCCGAAGTGGATATCGCTTACGTGGAACAGGCGGAGCGGCGTCGCGGTCATAATGGCGCGGGTGATCGACGTTCAGGCACTGCGGGTCAATCCCCGGCAGGGTGTGTTGCAATGAAGTCCACGGCAAATTCCTCGCAGGCGAAGTGTTCCTCGAAGCTGCCCTGGCTGCGTTCGCCGTCGATCATCAGCGCGATGGGTGCCTCGCTGCGACAGATGGCCTTGTCGAAGCTACCTAAGTGATCGTGAGGGCCTTGGCGGAAATCGCGTTTGACCAACATGGCGAAACCTTGTGCTGCCAGGTCTGCAAGGTCGGTAAAGTCATAGCCGTCCGCTTCCATTCTCCCGTTTCCGGGGACGAACCGGATCGCGCGGTAGCCGTCGGGCTTTCCTGTTTCGGGATCAGCAAGGACAACGCCGGGTCCTTCGCGCGTTTCGCGCATGGCGTTGCCGAACGTGTCGGCAATAGCGCCGATGTTGAAGTCCCGCAGGCCCTCGCGCACATCAGCCCAGAGCGCGCCGGGACCTACCAGCACCTCTACCAGCCCCGCACCTTGCGAAGTTCGAACGACCCTCCGGCGCACGAGGCGGTGTGCCCCAGATGCCAGGGACCCAGTGATCGCTTCTGTCGTCACATCGCCGTGCAGCGCCTTTGACAGCAGGTTCTGCGTGCCGCCGGGAAAGATCAGGATGGCCCCGTCCCAGCCTTCCAGCCGTGACGCCGCGCTGTTCGCCGTGCCGTCGCCCGTAAAGATCGCCAGCGTGGCAACGCCTGCAGCCTCAAGATCGGCGCGGTCCGGTAATTCATCATCCGGAAAGCGAATAATCCGTGCAGGCGTGCAGCCTGCCGCAGCGAGTGATGCGGCGAGGTCATTGACGGAGGCATCGCTGTTGCTGCCGCTTGCGGCGTTGGTGACGAGCCAGAGGGGAGAAATGTTCATGGTTCAAGGCAAACCGGCGGCCCGGCTTCCGGTTCCTCAAACCCGGTCGGTAAGGATGAGCCAGGCCGAAAAGCTATTGAGCACCGAGTAGACCACATAGGCGATCGGGCCGCTGACATTGCCTTCTGCCGCGAACAGCAAGGCGGCAACCAGCAGCAGGAACTCCATGACCATCGTGAAGCGCCCGCCGAGCAGGTGGACGAAACGCGGCATCCGGCCAAGCATCGGGTGACCGCTGTCCATGACGGCGCGGTGGAGGGCGAAATTGCCGACGCCCAGCAGGAAGGTGATCAGAATCGGCATGTCGGCAGACGATATGGCGTGATCGGGCAAATGTCACACGTGCAGTTCGTGGACCTGCAAAAGGCGTTCGTCGGAGCCAAGCCGCATTGGTCGGACGCTACGGAAAGCTGGTCGAGCGCGGCGTGCTTCGCGCGGGCGGTTCACCTAGGGAGAATGCATGCGGTGGCCAGACAGTCCACTACCCCCTGGCTTCAAGGCCGCCGCATGAAGTCCCCCCGCCGGCCCTGTCCGGCACAGATTCAGCCCGCCGGCCCCCTCCGGCAAATATTCAGGAAGACGCCATGATCTCCAAGTCCATGATCGCCGCAGGCCTCTTCGGCCTCGCCCTTTCCGCCAGCCAACCTGCTTTTGCGGCGACGCGCAGTGTTGCGTACGCAGATCTCGACCTCACCACCGATGCAGGACATGCACAGCTCGACGCCCGGTTGAAGGATGCTGCCAAGGATGTGTGCGGATTGACCCGGAAGGACGCTTCGGCTGCCGACGTCGAAGCCGGTCGCCAGTGCTTTGCCAAGGCCTATGCAGATGCACGCCGTGCCAAGGGCGAAATTCGCCCGACCGCGCTGGCTGCGCGCTGAGCGCCGATACGCTTTAGTCCGGCGGAACCTCCAGTCCCCCGTCCGGGCCAAACTCAAGGGGTCGCCGAGAACCGGCGGCCCTTCTTTTCGAGCTTTCAGCGCGCTTCGCGCAGTTTCGGCTTGGCCGGCGCGGCTTCGATCTCGGAGCGTTCACGCCACATCAGGTCTTCGGGTGTCAGTGTGCGCCCGTCTTGTGCGTGGATGACTATGGCAGCGATGGGGAACCCGTCCCGCGCATCGCACAACACCGGGTTGGCCGGCACGCCGAGCTGCCACTTTTCGCCCCATTGGCGCAAAGCGAGCATCGCGGGCAGCAGGTCGAGGCCTTTGGGCGTGAGCCTGTATTCGATGCGGCGGCGGTCATCGGCGCAATGTTCACGCTTGAGAATGCCGACCTCGACCAGCCTTGACAGTCGGTTGGAAAGAATGTTGCGCGCGATACCGAGGGCTTCGAGGAAATCCTCGAAATGGCGCACGCCATTGAAGGCGGCGCGCAGGATCATGAACGACCAGCGTTCGCCCATCGCCTCAAGCGCGAGGGGCAGGCCGCACTGGGCGATTTCGTTCAGGGGTTCGCGAAGCTTTTCCATGTCGGTGCTGTCATAGCCCATCTGGCGACCCTATTTAAGTTTCTAGTTGCAACTTAAAACCTACAGTGATAGGTAGTGATTCGCAACGGAAATCGCATCCTCTCCAAGATCCGCTCAGTTTCCGTGGCCCCAGAGGGAAAATTTCAGGGGAAATACCATGATGATGTCACACCGTTCGGGCGCGATGCGCCAACTCCTGCCTGCGATCCTGGCGCTGGTCGGCACGACTGCAAGCTTCGCGATCACTGCCGCGCCAGCGCGCGCTGCCGCCAACGGCCCGTTCTATGCAGCCACGCTGACCCGCCCGATGGACGGCGCGCAGAAGCTGATCCAGAAGGGCGTGCTGTGGAAGTGCGAAGGCGCGCAGTGCAGCGCCCCGCGCGATACCTCGCGCCCGGCCATCGTCTGTGCGCGGCTCGTGCAGAAGGTCGGACCGGTGGCGCGTTTCGCCACGCCGCAGGGTGATCTTGCAGCGGAGGACCTGGCCCGATGCAACGAGGCCGCTGCAAACTGATCAATCCTGCCTGACTGCATTTCAGTTCTGCGGTTCTCCAGCGCGCGGGCCATGCCATCCATCCCGGCAGAGCTTGCGCCAATCCTCAAGGGCCGCGAACAGTAGTCTGTTCGCGGCTCCTTTTTGCCCCTAGCATGGCGTAATGCGCTTCCTCGCCTTCGCTTCGCTAGCCGCCTTGATTTCGGCCTCTGCACTCCAGGCGGCATCGCCGACACTTGCGCCTGACCTCTCCCGCCTGACCGATAACCACCGCGCTGCGCTGCGTTGCGCAGCGGCGTTTGCGGTCGTGGCGACCGAGCAGGCGAGCGGCGATGCGCTGGATGGCTGGCCACCGCTCGCTGTGCGCGGAAAGCAGTTTTTTGCGGACACCGGCGAGCGGATCACACAAGAAGCCGCGATCAGCCGTGAGGCCGTGCGTGACCTGATCGCCGCCGAAGTGCGGGCTCTGCAGACCGCTGCTGATCCTGATGCTGCGCTGTCGGCTTTGACCAAGCCCTGTGTTGTCCGGCTCGATGCGGCTGTGCCACCGCTTGTTGTGCCGGACCTCAGGCGCTGCGCCGCCATTCTGGATCTCGCCTATGAGGATATGCATGCCCGTGAAGGCCTGACTCCAGCGGCGCGCGACCTGAAGACATTGGCTTCGGTGCTCGCATCGCGCGAACGCGAGGCGCTGATAGCAGCGGGCCGCAGCGGGGATGAGGCCGACCGGATTGTGTCCGAAGGCCGCGATGCCATGCTCGCTGAAGCTGCTGACGGCAAGGGTGGCATCGAGAAGTATGACATCGCCCACTGCTACGATCTCGCCAAGCCCGCCGAAAAATCGCACTATTGAGGCAGGCGTGAGCGTCACCATATAGGCGGCAAAGGAGATCCCCCATGCCCGACAAACTCAATCTGACCGAAGCCGAGTGGCGCGAACGCCTGTCGCCCGAGCAGTATCATGTTCTGCGTCAGGGCGGCACCGAGCGCGCGTTCACCGGCGCCTACGAAAAGAACAAGGCCGAGGGCGAGTATCATTGTGCCGGATGCGGGCAGCCGCTGTTCATGTCTGACACCAAGTACGACAGCGGTTCGGGCTGGCCCAGCTTCTATGCACCCGTCGACGCTGATGTTGTGGACGAGCATCGCGATACTGCCCACGGCATGGTCCGTACCGAAGTGCGCTGCGCGCGCTGTGACGGACATCTCGGTCATGTCTTCCCGGATGGCCCCAATCCTACCGGCCTGCGCTATTGCATGAACAGTGCCTCGCTTGATTTCACGCCGAAGGATTGACGGCATTCGTCGGGCCTGAGCGCGGGTCCGACGATTAGCGGTTAACCCTGCGTTACGATTGTCCTATGCATGGGCTGCGAATGCGCGCAGCCCTGACGGTTCAAGCCTGCGCCAAGATGAGGGAAGCGGTAAAAGACTGATGGCCAGACGGGACATTCCCCGCCGCCCCGACGGCGGCCGGTCTTCTCCGCCCCCTTCCAGACAGCCCTCGGCCTTGCGCCGCTGGGCAGGGCGGCTGTTCGTGTGGGGCGCTGGCTTCGCTTTGCTCGGCGTGATCGCGCTGGTCGTTGCAGTCGCGGTCACCGCGCGATCACTACCGGGTTATCAGGAACTCAAATCGAGCCAGACCGGCCAGATGATCGTTGTGCGCGCGGCTGACGGTTCGGAAATCGTCACGCTCGGGCCAAGCTACGGCAAATGGGTGCCTTACGAGCGTATACCGCAGGCAATGAAGGACGCGATGATCTCGGTCGAGGATCGCCGTTTCGAAAGCCATTGGGGCGTTGATCCAATCGGCATCGTACGCTCGGTCATGGTGCGCGTGGAGAGCGGATACTGGAAGCAGGGCGGCTCGACCATTACGCAGCAGCTGGCGCGAAACATCTTTCTCAACAACACCAAGACTTTCGGGCGCAAGGCGCGCGAATGGGTGCTGGCGCTGGCGCTCGAGCAGAAGTTCTCGAAGCATCAGGTCCTCGAACTCTATCTCAACAAGGTCTATTTCGGCGGCGGCGCCTACGGCATCGATTCCGCTGCGCGCAAGTTCTTCGGTCATGCGGGCGAGGAAATTACTCTGCCTGAAGCCGCGATCATCGCCGGGCTGGTCAAGGCGCCCTCGCGCTATTCGCCCACCGCCGATGCCGAAGCTGCTGTCGGGCGTGCCGGCGTTGTGCTGAAGACGATGCAGGAAAACGGCGTCATCACCGCTCAGCAAGCGGCTGACATCGATCTGAAGAAGGTCAAGATGGTCGAGGACCGCGCGAGCCAGAACTCCGCGCGCTACTTCACCGATTGGGCGCTGCCGCAGCTTGACTTGATCCTGCCCGAGAACGACCAGCCGATCGAGGTCTGGACCACGCTCGACCCGGTCATGCAGCGCGCTGCCACCAGTGCCATCGCCGGGTTCGCGCCCAAGGGCGCGCAGGGCGCGCTGGTCTCGCTCGACCGCGATGGCGCGGTGCTGGCGATGGTCGGCGGCACCGATTACGTCACCTCGAACTACAACCGCGCAGTCAACGCCGTGCGCCAGCCGGGCTCGGCGTGGAAGCTTTTCGTCTATCTCTCGGCGCTTGAAGGCGGCTACACGCCCGACGACCGCGTGGTTGACGAGCCGGTCACGATCGACGGCTGGACGCCGCGCAACGATGGCGCGCGTTATGCTGGCGAGATCGATCTGCGCACGGCCTTCGCCTATTCCAAGAACACGGTGGCCGCGCAGCTTGGCAACGAGGTCGGCTTCGGCACCGTGGCCAACATGGCGCGGCGCTTCGGCATCACTACGCCGATCAACACGCTGCCTTCGATGGTGCTGGGATCGTCAGATGTGCGCGTGATCGATATGGTGCGGGCCTTCGCTTCGGTCCAGGCCAAAGGCATGTCGGTGACCCCTTTTGGCATCCGCAAGGTCACGACGACCGATGGCGAAGTGCTGTACCAGCACCGAGCAGAGGCCTCGCAGCAGCTCGTCCCGCCTTATGTCGCGGCGGGGATGACCGATCTGATGCAGACTGCGGTCAACATCGGCACGGGCCGCGCGGCGCAGATCGGACGCCCCACGGCGGGGAAGACAGGCACGACCTCATCGAACAAGGACGGCTGGTTCCTCGGCTTTTCCAGCGGCATAACCACCGGCGTGTGGATGGGCCGCGACGATGCCAAGGCCGTGCCCGGTCTGCAGGGTGGCACTGCGCCTGCCCGCGCCTTTGCCGCCTTCATGCGGGTGGCCACCGCCAAGCGCCCCGTCGAGAAGTTCGATACCGAACTCAAGCTCCCGCAATGGCAGCTCGAGCCTGACGACGAGGCGATGCAAGCCAACCCCGACGACTATTTCTACGTCGACGAGCAAGGCAATCTGGTTGATCCGTCACGCCGTCAGCGCGATCCGGAAGGTGACGTGATCGAGGACCCGAACAGCCCGCCAGAAGGCGTGCCTGCGGATGTGCCGCAAGCGGCGAACGACGATTTCCTCAACCGCGCCACGGGTCGGCAGCAGCAGAGGCCTGCTCCGGCGCCCTGATTTTGCGGCAAAATGCTTTGAACCAAATGGCTTGGTGATCGTTGGTGGTCCGAAGGGAAGCGTTTGCTTGGCCCTATAGGAGACAACCCATGAGCCTGTTGCAATGGGCCGCCGTTGGCGCGGCCGGATATGCGATCTATCGCGCAGTCCAGAAACAGAAAACCGAAACGTCACCGGCAGCCTTTGCTGATGGCGAGATGACCGACAAGAACTTCGCCCAGGTGCGTTCAGCCGGCGTAGAAGGCATGCGTTCGGACCCCAAGCGCTGGGACAAGATCGATCAGGCGTCGGACGAAAGCTTTCCGGCCAGCGATCCGCCATCGACCTACTAATTCGACCTGACGAAAAAGGGCCGCTCCTTACGGGGCGGCCCTTTTGCTGTGTGCAGGTGGCTCTGCGATCAGCGCAGGCGCACGGGCATGTAGGTGGCAGGCTGACCGCGGCGCTGGATGCGCAGCAGCACGGCCTCGCGGCCTTCGCTCTTGGCGGTGCGCACGATGCGCTCCAGATCGGCCAACGCTGTCACACTGACGTAGTTGGCCGAGAGAACGATGTCGCCGCGCTGCAGGCCCTTGGCGCCTGCATCCGATGAGGCATCGACTGCGGTGATGACCACACCCTTGGCATCCTCTCCCGCGCCAAGCTGGCGGGCGATCTGCGGAGTCAGCGGAATGGCGGCCACGCCAAGCGATGTCTGCAACACGCTTGGACCTTGCGGCGCTGGCTTGGCAGGGCCTGCAAAGCTGTCGTCGTCCTGCTGGGCGTCGGGGTCGAAGCTCTGCTGCGCCAGTTCCTCTTCGGTCGGGCGCTTGCCGACCACGGTCTGCACGGTCAGACGCTGGCCATTGCGGAGAAGCTCGACCGGGATGCGCTTGCCCGGAGCCGTGTTGGCGACGATGAACGACAGCGTCTGGTCGGGCGAGACGTCCTTGCCATCGACCTTGACCACAACGTCTCCCGCCTGAATCCCGGCCTTGGCCGCGGCCTGCGCTGGCTCGACTGCCTGAATGAACTCGCCCCGGTTCTTGGGCAGGCCCAGTGAGGCGGCGAGATCTTCCGAGAGCGGCTGGATGCGCACGCCCAGATACCCACGGTCAATCGCCTGCCCGGCGCGCAGCTTGTCGACGATGGGCGATGCGATCTCCGCCGGGATGGCAAAGCCGATGCCGACCGAGCCACCGGTGGGCGAGAAGATGGCGTTGTTGATGCCGATGACGTTGCCGGCCATGTCGAACATCGGGCCGCCCGAATTGCCCCGGTTGATCGAGGCGTCGGTTTGCAGGTAGCGGTCATAGGCCGAGCCCGAGCCGGTGTTGCGATATACTGCCGAGACGATGCCCTGCGTCACCGTGCCGCCAAGTCCGAACGGGTTGCCGATCGCGATGACCCAATCGCCAACACGTGCCTTGCGCGAATCGCCGAACTTCACGAACGGGAAGGCCTTGGGCGAGCTGATCTTGAGAACGGCGAGGTCGGAGGCAGCGTCCTTGCCGATCAGCTTGGCCGGATATTCTGTGCCATCGGGTGTGGTGACAGTGATCGATTCGACCTCGCCCTGTCCGTCAGCGGTAATCACGTGGTTGTTGGTCACCACATAGCCGTCTGCCGAGATGATGAAGCCCGAACCCAGCGATTGCGCTTCGCGCGTCTGGGGGCCTGCCCCGCCCTGACCGCCGCCGAACAAATCACCGAAAGGCGTGCCAGCGAAAGGATTGTTGTTCTGCACCTTCACGCGCTGGCGGGTGGAGATGTTGACCACCGCTGGCTGCAACTGCTGCGTCAGATCGGCAAAGCTCGATGGCGCACCGGCGCGCGGAACGACGGTCCGCATTTCGGACTGATCGTTCTGCGCAACTTGCGCGCCTGCCGGAAAGCCGGTCACCAAGGTCAGGGCGCTGCCCGCGAGAAGCAGCGCGGAAGTCACACCGTAAGCATATCGCACGTGGCCTGGTCCTCTTTGTCTACAATGGCGCCGAAAAAGCGCCTTTATCGTTTCGCCGCCGATTCACGCCGTTCTGCCTGAACGGATTTTGAATGGCTGTGTTCCTTGTCATTCAGAAAGGCCGATTCACTTGCCCTTGAACTGCCGGAGATACTCGTTGTCGGGCGAAAGCACGATCGAGGTGCTCGATCCCTTCTGCGAGAAAGTCGCGTCATAGCTCTGCATCGCGCGGTAGAAATCGTAGAACGCGGGGTCTTTGTTGAAGGCGTCAGCATATGTCTTCGCGGCTGTTGCCTCTGCCGTCGCGCGGATGATCTGGGCGGTCTTCTGGCCCTGCGCACGCAGCGTGGCCGCTTCCTGCTGGCGCGCGGTGGCCATGCGGGTGAACGCCGATTCGAGCGGAGAGCCTTCAGGAAGATCGGCGCGCTTGATCCGCACGTCGATGATCTGCGCGCCGTATTCGCGTGCCTCGCGGTCCAGCCCGGCGCGGATCTGCTCCATAGCGCGGCCGCGATCGGCGGTCAGCAACGAACCGAACGTGCGCTTGCCCAGTTCCTGACGCAGTGCGGAATTGAGGATCGGCTGGAGCTGCTCAGCCACGCGCTCGGTCGTTCCGGCGGTCTGCACCATGCGTACCGGATCGATGATGCGGAAACGCGCGAAGGCGTCCACTTCAAGACGGCGCTGGTCAGCCGAGAGCACCTGCTGGCGCTCCATGTCGAGATCGAGAATGCGGCGATCGACTTCGACCACTTGCTCCATGAACGGAATACGCCAGACGAGCCCGGCCCCGGTCTGGCCGAATTCCACGTCGGGGCGGAAGCGGTTGACCACGCGTTCGGGCTGGCCAAGCCGGACGACTACGGCCTGAGTCTTCTCGTCCACCACCTTCACGCATGACGCTGCGGCGACAAGCGCGACTGCGACAGTGACGATTGCGGCTTTCTGTTCGGCCCAGAGGTTCTGCAGGAAGCTCATGTCAGTTGCCTCCCTCGGCTGGCTTGGTCACTTGCGTGCGCTTCATCTCGGGCAGCGGCAGATAGGACTGCACGTTGTTGGTTTCGAGAATGACCTTGTCGGTCTTGCTCAGCACGCGCTCCATCGTTTCATAATACATGCGGCGGCGGGTCACTTCCGGGGCCAGCTTGTACTGCTCGTAGACCTTGTCGAAAGCTGTCGCCTCGCCGCCTGCGCGCGCGGTGAGCTGCTGCGCCCAGGCCTGCGCCTGATTGATGTCGCTTTGCGCGTCCTGCTGCGCGGCCAGCACATCCTTGAATGCGTCGACGACCTTGGTCGGCGGGTCGGTCTTCTTGATGTCGACGCCCTGAATCGATACGCCCGAGCGATAGGCGTCGAGCACCTTCTGCATGCGGTCGCGCACGTTCTGTTCGATCTGTTGGCGGCCCGATCCCATCGCGTCGTTCAGCGTGACTTCCGCAATCGACTGGCGCATCGCGGCCTCGGCCACTTCACGCACGGTCTGGTCCGGTTCGGCCAGCTGGAACATGTATTGCTTGAGGTCCTTGATGTTCCAGCGGACCAGATAGGTCAGGTCGACCAGATTCTGGTCACCGGTCAGCATCAGCTTTTCGCCATCGCCTTCGGGGATGGATTCACGGCGGATCGAGGTGACGTCCTGAACGCTGACCGACTGGATCGGCCAGGGCAGGGTTACGGCCATGCCGTTGTCGAGCGTGCGCGAATAGGCGCCGAAGGTAGTGACGACACCCTTTTCCTGCGGCGCGATGCGGTGGACCATCGACGTGCCGAGCCAGATCGCGATAACCAGCGCGATGCCGACCGGCGCCCACGATTTGCCATCGGGACGCTGCGGCAGGCGAGGCATGGTCGGACCCTTACCGCCGCCACCGCCTCCGCCGCCACCCTTGCGGGCGCGGAAGATGTCTTCGATGTTGGGGCCGCGCTTTTGCGGTGCATCGGCAGCTTGCGGCGGAAGCCACGGATTGCGCGGGCCTTCTGCAGGCGGAGCCGGTTCGGTCGGTCCATCGCCCTGCGGCTTTCCGCCGTCGGACTTCGGAGGCGTGTCGCCTCCCCCCGAACCCCAGGGGCTCTTCTTGCCAGTCATGAAAAGGCCGCGTTCACGGCCCTGTCGTGCGATCCATCCGCCCAGTAAAGTCATGGAGATTGTTATAGGAAGCGTTGGCGCGAAAAACAGTGTCCTTTCCCCAAAATTCATCTGCTAGTAGGCGCGGATCAACAAGGCAGGGAACAGGCGTTGAGCATTACTGAACAATCGTTGCGCGAAATGGTGCAGTCTGCGGCGGGAGACAGGCTGCAATCGCTGAAACTGGCCGACGGTGTTGCGACGGTGATGCTCGAAGTCGGCGGGCTGGAGCGGCTGGATCGCGACAAGCTGGAAATGGCCGTGCGCGACGCGGTGCGGCAGGCAGGCGTTGGCGAAATTCGCCTCGGCATGACTGCTGAGCGCAAGGCGCGCACGATTATCGCGGTGGGATCGGGCAAGGGCGGCGTCGGCAAGTCCACCCTTTCTGCCAACCTCGCTGTGGCCATGGCGCGTCTCGGGCGCAAGGTCGGGCTGGTCGATGCCGATATCTACGGTCCTTCGCAGCCGCGCCTGCTCTCCACCGAAGGCCGCCGCCCCGAGGCCGAAGGCAACAAGATGATCCCGGTGCAGAGCCCTTACGGCGTGCCAATGCTATCGATGGGCCACCTGGTTCAACCGGGGCAGGCGATTGCGTGGCGCGGGCCGATGGCGGGCAATGCGCTGGGCCAGTTGATCGACGCGCACTGGGGCGAGACAGAGATCATCGTGGTGGACCTGCCGCCCGGCACCGGCGACGTGCAACTGACCATGCTGGCCAAGCACAAGCCTGCGGGCGCAGTGATCGTCTCCACGCCGCAGGATCTGGCGCTGATGGACGCCACGCGCGCCATCGGGCTTTTCGAACAGGGGCAGGTGCCGCTGATCGGTATGGTCGAGAACATGGCGGGCTACGTCTGCCCGCACTGCGGCGAGGAAAGCGATCCCTTCGGCCATGGCGGCGCCGAGGCTGCGGCAAAGTCGATGGGCCTGCCTTTCCTCGGGCGCGTGCCACTCGATCTGGCTATCCGTCGGGAGTCCGACGCGGGTAACCCGCCTGCTGCTGGCGACAGCCCGCAAGCCGAGGCATTCCTGTCTATCGCCAGCGGGGTGCTCGCCTGGCTTGACGCGAAGCGCTGACGCCATGCGGCTGACGCGGCGAGGGCTGCTGGTGGGAGCAGGTATCGGCGGCACGCTGCTGATCGCGTTTCCGCTGATCCCGCGCCGCCACGCCGTGCCGCTACTGGCGGGCAAGGGCGAGCATGTCGTCGATTCCTTCCTCAAGGTCGGCAAGGTCAAAGGGCCCGGCGGCAAAACCGAATGCGTCCTGACCGTGGCGGTGCCCTTCTGCGAAATGGGGCAGGGCATCACCACGCTGGTCGCGCAGATAATTGCGGACGAGGCGGGCGCGGACTGGCGAAAGGTTGCGGTGGAAGCCGCGCCGATCAGCCCGGCTTATGCCGATCCGGTGCTGTCGGCGCGCTGGGCGCCGCTGTGGATGCCAGCGTTTGCGTCGCTAGGCGATGACCCGGCGGGCCTGCTCCCGCGCCTCCACGCCGAACGCGAACCGCTGATGGTCACGGCAGACGGCACCGCGCTCGCGGCATTCGAACTGCCCATGCGCGAAGCTGGCGCTGCGCTGCGCGCGATGATGGCGCAAGCTGCCGCCGACAAGTGGGGGATCGGCTGGGAAGAGTGCGATACGAAGGACAGCTTCGTGACGCACCAGAACAAGCGGCTGTCGTTCGCTGAATTGCTGGATAGCGCGGTGGACTATGACCCGCCCGAGCCGGCCGTGCTGCGCGCCGAGCCACCCCGCGAGCGCCCGGGCCAGTTCCCCGAGGGCGCGGCTGCACGGCATCCTCGGCTCGATCTGCCGGCCAAAGTCGATGGCAGCTTTACTTTCGCGGGCGACATCCGCCTGCCCGGCATGGTCTTTGCGGCCATTGCGCACGGTCCGCAGGGGGCAAGCGTCCTGTCGAACTACGACAAGCAGGCAGCAGCCTCGGTGCGCGGCCTCGTCGGCGTGGTCCACGCCAAACGCTGGCTCGCCGCTGCGGCGACGACATGGCACGCTGCCGACAAGGCGGTCCGCGCGATGGAGCCGCGCTTCAAGGCCGATGGCCCGATTGCCGACAGCGAGAACGTGATCGTCGCGCTCGACAAGGCGCTGACCAAGGGCGTGCCGGTCAGGCGTGTGGCTGAAGGCGATCCCGATGCCTTGCTCGCCAAACCCGGCCTGTCCGCGCGCTACGATGTGGAGCCTGCCTTCCATGCCCCGCTCGAAACCGCGAGCGCCACGGCGCGGATGCGGCAGGGCAAGCTGGAATTGTGGATCGCCACGCAGGCGCCTGAGCGGGCGAGGCGCGCGGCGGCGAAAGTGGCACGACTCTCGCGACATGATGTGATTGTTTATCCGCTTCACGCAGGCGGCAGCTTTGATGCGCGGCTCGATGTGCGGATCGCGGCTGAAGTGACCGCGATTGCGACAACGCTCGGCAAGCCGGTGCAACTGACGTACTCGCGGTGGCAGGAATCGCTGGCAGGCATGCCCCGCACCCCGCTTTCGGCGCAGCTGGATGGTGCGCTAAGCCCGGACAAGACGCGGGTGCTGGGCTGGCGCGCGCGGCTGGCGGTGCCTGCGACGGCGCGTGAATCGGGCGCTCGCCTGCTCGATGGCTGGGGCATTCGCGATGCGCTGGACTTGCAGGACGGAAGCGATCCGATGGCCTGCGCCGGCGCGATGCCGCTTTACCGCATTCCCGAAAAGGCGGTCGATCATGTGCCCGTGGCGCTTGGCCTGCCGACTGCGCGGTTTCGCGGTCAGGCGCATGGTTACACAGCGTTCTTCACCGAGAGTTTCGTTGATGAGCTCGCGCATCTGGCGGGCCGTGAGCCGCTGTCGTTCCGTGTGGGCATGCTCGAAGGCGAGCCGCGCCTCGTCGCCTGCCTGACTGGGGTTGCCAGGTTGGCGCAATGGGGCGGCGGCATCGAGGCATCGGGCCAGGGCATTGCCTGCCACCGCATGGACGTTGTTACGGGCGCTGGCGAGACGCGCTCGGGCCAGATCGCGGTCGTCGCAACGGCGCGGTCGGAGGCAGGCGTGGTGCGGGTCGACCGTCTCAGCGCCTATGTCGACATCGGCCGGATCGTGAACATGGACATCGCGCGCCAGCAGATCGAGGGCGGGCTCATGTTCGGCCTTGCCCACGCGGTCGGCGGGTCGAGCGGCTATGTGAGCGGGCGTCCGGTGGCGGGCCGTTTTTCGCAGCTGGGGCTGCCGCTTCTCGCCGATTGCCCCAAGGTCGATATTGCCTTTGCCGACAGCAACGAACAGCCGTTCGATCCCGGCGAGATCGGCATGGTCGCGGTGGCTCCCGCCGTCGCGAATGCACTGTTCTCCGCCACGGGCGCGCGTTTCCGCCGTCTGCCGCTGATTTCCGAAGGACTTTGATGGAACGTCCGTCTGATCATCCGACCATTCTCACCGGCAAGGTCGGCGTCCTGCTCGTCAACCTCGGCACGCCCGATGCGCCCGATGCCGGTGCGGTGAAGCGCTATCTGAAGCAGTTCCTTTCCGACAAGCGCGTGGTCGAGATTCCGGCGCTGGTGTGGCAGCCGATCCTGCGAGGGATCATCCTCAATACCCGCCCGAAGAAGTCTGCCCACGCTTACGCGCAAGTATGGAGCGAGGACGGCTCGCCGCTGGCCGCGATCACCAAGGCGCAGGCCCGCGCGCTGCAGGCGCGGCTGGGCGATTCCGCAATCGTGCGTCACGCCATGCGCTACCAGTCGCCTGCGATGGACAAGGAACTCGACGCGCTGCTCGAAGCCGGATGCGAGCGCATCCTCATAGCTCCGCTCTATCCGCACTATTCGGGAGCGACGACCGCCTCGGCGCTCGATGCCGTGGCCGACTGGATCAAGGCGCGCCGCCGCTTGCCCGCGCTGCGCACGCTGCCGCCCTATCACGACGATGCGGCCTATATCGGCGCGCTTCACGCCGATCTGGTGCGGCAGCTTGCGGGCCTCGATTTCGTGCCCGAACTGCTGATGCTGAGCTATCACGGCATGCCCGAGCGCACACTGCATCTGGGCGATCCTTACCACTGCCACTGCCGCAAGACCTCACGCCTCGTGGCCGAACGCTTTGCGCAGAGCCACCCCGGCTTGCGGATTGAGACGACCTTTCAGTCGCGCTTCGGCAAGGCCAAGTGGCTGGAGCCTGCCACCGACACCGTGCTTGTTGCTGAAGGGCAGAAGGGCACCAAACGTATCGCCATTGCCGCGCCGGGGTTCTCGGCTGACTGCCTCGAAACGCTGGAAGAACTCAGCATTCGCGGGAGGGATGATTTCATTGCGGCGGGCGGCACACATTTCGCGTCACTCGCCTGCCTCAACGCGGGCGAGGAAGGCATGGCGCTTCTCGAAACGCTGGTTCGACGGGAACTTTCCGGCTGGATTTGACTCTGCTGACACGCGTGTTAATTGTGCGATTAACACGCTACAGGAGAGACAATGGCCAGCCTCGCGCCGGACCTTCGCGCCGATCTGAACCGAGCAGATCTGCACCGTGACAGCGCCAATCCGCACTGGGTGCGGCTGGGCGGCGATCACAAGCTTGATCATATTCCGGGTGAGGACGGCTGGCCGGTGCTCGGCACCACGCTGATGCAACTGTCGGACCCACTCGGCTTTCAGGATCGCATGACCGAGACGTATGGTCCGGTCTACCGCACGCGCAGCTTCGGACGGCGCGGGGTCAACTTGATGGGCGCCGATGCCAACGAACTGGTGCTGTTCGATCGGGACAAGCTGTTCTCGAACGAGCAGGGGTGGGGACCGATGCTCAACCTGCTGTTCCCGCGCGGGCTGATGCTGATGGATTTCGAAGCGCACCGGGTGGATCGCCGCGCGCTGTCGATCGCGTTCAAGCCCGAACCGATGCGTGCTTATTGCAGCGTGCTCAACACCGGAATTGCCACGGCTATCGAGCAGTGGGGCGGTCAGATGCGCTTCTACGATGCGATCAAGGCGCTGACGCTCGACACCGCCGCCGCAAGCTTCCTCGGTCTGCCGCTGGGTCCAGAGGCGGACGCGCTCAACAAGGCCTTTGTCGATATGGTTCAGGCCTCGGTCGGTGTCGTGCGCCGCCCGCTGCCTTTCACCAAGATGGGCAAGGGTGTGGCCGGACGCCGCCTGATGGTCGATTACTTCGGCAAACTGCTTCGCGAGCGGCGCGCCGATCCAGGGCAGGACATGTTCAGCCAGTTCGCGCTCGCTAAGCGCGAGGATGGCTCGCTCCTGCCTGAGGACGTCGTGGTCGATCACATGATCTTTCTGATGATGGCTGCGCACGATACGATCACCAGTTCGGCCACGGTGCTGTTCTGGCAACTGGCGAAGAACACCGGCTGGCAAGACCGCCTGCGTGCCGAAGCGCGCGCAGTGACCGGGGGGGAGGGCCTTTCCGTTGCTTACGACGACCTCAGCCGGATGGACCTGGCCGAGATGGCGTTCAAGGAAGCGCTGCGGTTCATGCCACCTGTGCCCAACATGCCGCGTCGCGCGCTTCGTGACTTCAGCTTCGGCGGCTACGCCATTCCTGCCGGCACGCCGGTGGGTATCAGCCCCGCTGCGGTCCATGCCGATCCGGCGCACTGGCCCGACCCTCAACGGTTCGATCCATTGCGCTTCACGCCGGAGAACGTGGCAGGGCGTCATAAATATGCCTGGGTGCCGTTTGGCGGAGGCGCTCACATGTGCCTCGGGCTGCATTTTGCCTATATGCAGGTCAAGCTGCTGGTCAGCCAGATCCTCACCCGTTATGAGGTCGCCATGCAGCCGGGCAGCGAACCTTCGTGGCAAGCCTGGCCGATCCCCAAGCCGCGTGATGGTCTTCGCGTGGAATTGCGCCGAATCTGTTGACGATTCGATGCCTGCCGGTTAAGGGCGCCGCTTTCCGGTGGTGCGTAGCCATCAAATCATGGAATTCAGCGGCCCGTTTCTTGCGGCCCGCCAGAGGACGAGAAAAAGAGACACATGGCCAACACGCCGCAAGCCCGCAAGCGCATCCGCCGCAATGACCGCCGCGCCGAAATCAACGGCAACCGCCTGTCGCGCATCCGCACCTTCGTCAAGAAGGTCGAATCGGCGCTCGACGGTGGCGACAAGACGGCTGCTGCTGAAGCCCTCAAGGCTGCCCAGCCTGAACTGGCTCGTGGTGTTGCCCGTGGCGTGCTCCACAAGAACACCGTGGCTCGCAAGATGTCGCGTCTCACGAAGCGCGTTGCCGCTCTCTGATTCGCTGACACCGATTCGGTAGGGGCGTCGCCAACCGACGCGTCGGCCCCGAGTTGCGCACAAAAACAGAACATGGCCGGCGGCATTCCGCCGGCCGTTTTTGTTTGTGACGCATAATAATCCGCAGGGCGCGCATGAATGTTTCAATGTGACAGTGTGCAGTCGCAACAAGTCACGGAAACTACGCGATTCGCATCTTGAATAAGTTAAAACCCTTATAAAACAATGTCTTGATGCATTCCTGCGGGCCTTGGCGAGTCAAGGGTATTTATTTCAGTTTTTTTGCGGTCGCCCCGCTTGCGTTAATGGCCGCTCGGCCAATAGACAGTGTGAACCGGGGGCGGGAATCACTGTCATCCGGTGTCACTGAAATCCTTTTGATCGGGGCCTGCTGCGCAACCTGCGTGGACGGGCGGGGGTAATTTGTGCCTGCGCAGACCGCATCGGTTCGCGCATGGCTTTTGTAGTCGGGACAGCCACGCGTGAAGATTGAAGATTTCGCTGGTGGATCCGCTAGCCGGGGGGCAAGCGCGGATATCGCCGGACAACCCGCCACCGACCGTAATGCGACGAACAGGAAAGGGCGGGACAACGCAATGATCGAGGACCAGGAAGCGCTGGATCTGGCAGCAGACTGGGCCGACATCAGCCAGGGCCTGAAGAAGGACCTTGGGCCGCAGCTTCACGCCCAGTGGATCAAGCCGATCCAGCTCGGTGCGTTCTGCAAGGATACGGGCACGCTCGATCTGTTCCTGCCGACCGAATTCTCCGCCAATTGGGTGGCCGACCGCTTTGCCGACCGTTTGAGCCTCGCCTGGAAGATCGCGCGTTCCGAAGTGCGGCAGGTGCGCATCACCGTGCATCCGCGCCGCCGGTCCTTGCCTGAACTGCGCGTCGGTGCCGAAGCAGTGGTCCAGCCGCGGTCATCGGCGCATCTGTCGGCCTCGCCGGTCATGGCCGATTCGGCGCTCTCGGGCCTCGACCCTTCGCTGACCTTTGCCGAATTCGTCTCGGGCTCGGCCAACGTGCTGGCGGTCAATGCCGCGCAGCGAATGGCGGCGATTGAAACCCCGCAGTTCTCGCCGCTCTATCTCAAGGGCTCAACCGGGCAGGGCAAGACACATCTGCTGCACGCCATCGGCCACGCCTTTGCGGCCAACAAGCCCGGCGCGCGGATCTTCTACTGCTCGGCCGAGCGCTTCATGATCGAATTCGTCCAGGCCATGCGCTCGAACGAGATGATCGAGTTCAAGTCGCGCCTGCGCGGCTTCGACATGCTGCTGGTCGATGATATCCAGTTCATCATCGGCAAGGCGAGCACGCAGGAGGAGTTCCTCCACACGATCGACGCGCTGATGAGCGCGGGCAAGCGCCTGATCGTCGCAGCCGACCGCGCACCACAGGCTCTTGACGGTGTCGAGCAGCGTCTGCTCTCGCGCCTGTCGATGGGTCTCGTCGCTGATATCCAGCCTGCCGACATCGAATTGCGCCGCAAGATCCTCGAACACCGCCTCGTCCGCTTTGGTAGTACGCAAGTGCCGTCTGACGTGATCGAGTTCCTTGCCCGCACGATCAACCGCAATGTCCGTGAACTGGTCGGCGGCCTCAACAAGCTGATTGCATATGCCCAGCTGACCGGCCAGCCAGTGTCGCTGCAACTCGCCGAAGAACAGCTGACCGACATTCTTTCGGCCAACCGCCGCCGCATCACCATCGACGAGATCCAGCGCACGGTCTGTCAGTTCTACCGTGTCGACCGCACAGAGATGGCCTCCAAGCGCCGTGCCCGCGCGGTTGTGCGCCCACGCCAAGTGGCGATGTACCTCGCCAAGGTGCTGACGCCGCGCTCCTACCCTGAAATCGGGCGCAAGTTCGGCGGCCGCGATCACTCCACAGTGATCCATGCCGTGCGCCTGATCGAGGAACTGCGCACGCGCGACGCCGACATGGACGGCGACGTGCGCACGCTGCTGCGCCAGTTGGAAGACTAACAGGCTATCCACTGGTTTTGCCGGTGATATGCACAGACAGGCCGGGATGCGCGTCAGGCTCGCATTCCGGCTTTTTTGTGCCTAGATGCGGGCCATGACCCCAGACCGCCTCGACCGCTTTGCCCGCCACATCGTCCTGCCAGAAGTCGGTGCGGTAGGGCAGGCGCGGCTGGCAGCGAGCCATGTCGTGCTGGTCGGCATGGGCGGCATCGGCAGCCCTGCACTGCAGTATCTAGCGGGCGCAGGGGTGGGCAAGCTGACCTTGATCGACGACGATCTGGTCGAAGCCTCTAACCTCCAGCGCCAGACGATCTTCGATCAGGGCGACATCGGTCAGCCCAAGGCCACAGCGGCGGCGCTCTGGGCGGGGCAATTCGATCCGCATTTGAATGTTGTTCCGCATATCACCCGCATCACCCGTGCCAATGCCGCGCGGTTGATTACGGGGGCCGATGTCGTGCTCGACGGGTGCGACAACTTTGCCACGCGGCTGGCCGTGTCCGACGCCTGCGTTGCGGCGGGAATTCCGCTTACGTCTGCCGCACTCGGGCGCTTCCAGGGACAGGTCGCCAACTTCGCCGGGCACCGTGAGGGTCAAGCTTGCTACCGCTGCTTCGTCGGCGATGCCTTCGATGCCGAGGACTGCGATTCCTGCGCCGATCTCGGTGTGCTGGGCGCGATGGTCGGCATGGTGGGCGCGTTCGGCGCGATGGCGGCGATGCGCGTGCTATTGGAGGGCGTGTCTACGCTCGGCGACCCGCAATGGGGCCAGTTGCATGTGCTCGACGGACTTAAACCGTCCTTGCGCACCATGCGGATTGCCAAGGACCCGGAATGCCGGGGCTGCAACTCAGCGCAGTAGTTCCTCCACCCATGTGGGCACGATTGCGCTCGCCGGACCCAACCGCGTCTCGTGAAACCACGCTGAGCCTTGGCTGCGTTCCAGATTGAGCTCCAGCGTCTGCATTCCCAGATCGCGCGCGGTGCGGACAAGTCCTGCCGCCGGATAGACCGCACCCGATGTTCCGATCGAGACAAACAGGTCGGCGGCGGACAGGGCTTCGTGGATTTCGTCCATGCGATAGGGGATCTCGCCGAACCAGACGATGTCGGGGCGCAGGGCCGGTTCGCCGCACAAAGGGCAGGACGGACGGTGAATCAGCGGGTCGGTCCAGCGGAGGCGCATGTCGCAAGCGGTGCACCAGGCGTTCAGATGCTCGCCGTGCATGTGCAGAACGTTCAATGCGCCGCCGCGTTCGTGAAGATCGTCGACATTTTGCGTCACGATCAGGACTTCGCCGCCCTCGCTTTTGGGCCATTCGCGGTCGAGCCGCGCCAGCGCGATGTGGGCCGGGTTGGGCTGCTTGGTCTGGATCGCCTCGCGCCGCATGTCGTAGAAGCGCAGGACGAGGTCGGGGTCGCGGGCGAAGGCTTCGGGCGTGGCGACGTCTTCCACCCGGTGCTGCTCCCACAGGCCGCCGCCGCCACGGAAGGTGTCGATGCCGGATTCGGCGGAAATTCCGGCTCCGGTGAGAATGACGATATTGCGTGGGCGTTTCATCGCGACCATGAAGCACGCCACGAATGGGGTGAGCAATGGCAAGAATCGGAATTATCGGCAGCGCTGGACGAATGGGCAACGCCTTGCAGGCGGCTGTCGTGGGGGCAGGGCACGACTTCGCTGGCGGGATCGACAAGGGCGGCGATCCGCTTGGTCTGGCCAAGCAAAGCGACGTTCTGGTCGATTTCTCCGCTCCCGGTGCGCTCGAATTCAATCTCGACGCGGCAATCCATGCAGGCGTGCCGATTGTGATCGGCACGACCGGCCTTGAGGAGCGGCACCACTGGCTGGTCGATGCCGCCGCGGTGAGCATCCCCGTGCTGCAGACCGGTAATACCTCGCTCGGCGTCACTCTGCTCGCGCACCTGGTGCAAGAAGCGGCATCGCGGCTGGGTGAGGACTGGGATATCGAGATCGTCGAAACGCATCACCGCATGAAAGTCGACGCGCCATCGGGCACTGCACTGCTGCTCGGCGAAGGGGTGGCCAAGGGGCGCGGCGTACATCTGGCCGATGAGGCCGTGCGCGGACGCGACGGGATCACCGGCGCGCGAAAGACGGGGACCATCGGCTTTGCGTCTTTACGCGGCGGCAGTGTGGCGGGCGACCATTCGGTCCATTTCCTTGCAGACAACGAGCGCCTGACCTTCTCGCACCTTGCCGAAAACCGCGCCATCTTTGCCAAGGGTGCGATACGCGCGGCGGAGTGGATCATCGACAAGGAGCCGGGGCGCTACACGATGCCCGAAGTCCTCGGCCTCTGACATGAACCGGGCGGACGTCTTCGAATTCTTCCGGCGTCTGGCCGAGGCCAATCCGTCGCCTGAAACCGAGTTGGAATACGGCAACGTCTACCAGTTGCTCGTCGCGGTGACGCTGTCCGCGCAATCGACCGATGTTGGCGTGAACAAGGCGACGCGGATGCTGTTCGCAAGCGTCAAGACCCCGCAGGATATGCTCGATCTGGGCGAAGACGGCCTCAAGCAGCACATCAAGACCATCGGCCTGTTCAATGCCAAGGCGAAGAACGTGATCGCCATGGCCGGAATTCTCGTGGCGAAACATGGCGGCGAGGTTCCGGCTGACCGCGATCTACTCACCGAACTGCCCGGCGTGGGGCGCAAGACCGCGAATGTGGTGATGAACTGCGCGTTCGGGGCGGAGACGTTCGCCGTCGATACGCACATCTTCCGTGTCGGCAATCGCACCGGCCTTGCCAAGGGCAAGACGCCGCTCAGCGTGGAGAAAGGCCTGGAGAAGAAGGTGCCCCAGCCATTCCGCGTTGGCGCGCATCACTGGCTGATCCTGCACGGACGCTACATCTGCAAGGCGCGCACGCCAGAATGCTGGCTCTGCCCGGTTGTTGACCTTTGTGCTTACAAGTCCAAGGTGGTGGAGAAGGGGGCCAAATCGGTTGCCGTGCCGAAGAAGCGCGCAAACGGGACAAAGGAGAGCAAGCGATGACACGCATGACCCTGATTCTGGCCACGGCGGTCCTGTCTGGCTGCGCTGCGGGCAGCAGAGACCAACCTTCCAGCAATGGCCACGGCAAGGACCTTCCCGCCGCCCGCATCCTCGGCGAGAGCCAAAGCTGCATCCCGCTCCAGTCGATCCGCGAAAGCCGCGTGCGCGATGACTGGACGATCGACTTCCGAACCGACGGCAACCGCTGGTATCGCAACACTCTGCCCCACCGCTGCAACGGCCTCGGCTTCGAGCAGGCTTTCGCTTACGAAACCTCGCTGACCCGGCTGTGCAACGTCGATATCATCACCGTCATTTCGAGCAGCAGCGGCCCCGGCCCGATCAATCGCGGATCGTGCGGGCTGGGCGAGTTTACCCCGGTGGAACTGGCGAAATAGGCCTTACGCCTCGAAATTCGCCTCGTCGAGATTGAGCCCGGCGCGGCCGTCCGCCGCAGTGTGTGAAGGCGCGTGCGGCGGTTCGGCATCGGGATCGAGGGGCGGTTGGAGCATGCCTTCCCACTTGGTCACGACCGAGGTCGCCACCGCATTGCCGACCACGTTGGTGGCGCTGCGGCCCATGTCGAGGAAGTGATCGACGCCCAGCACCAGCGCGATGCCTTCCACCGGCAGGCCGAACTGGTTGAGCGTGGCGGCGATCACCACCAGGCTCGCGCGCGGCACCCCGGCGATGCCCTTGGACGTGACCATCAGCGTCAGCAGCATCACGATCTGGCTGGTTACCGGCAATTCGATGCCATAAGCCTGCGCGATGAAGATCGCAGCGAAGCTGGTGTAGATCATCGATCCGTCGAGATTGAAACTGTAGCCCAGCGGCAGGACGAAGCCCGAGATGCGGCGCGGCACGCCGAAGCGGTCAAGCTGCTCGAACAGCTTGGGCAGAGCGGCTTCGGAACTGGCGGTCGAATAGGCCAGCAGCAGCGGTTCGCGGATATAGCGGATCAGCGTGAAAATCCGCCCGCGCAGGAAGATCGCGCCCGCGCTCAGCAGGATTACCCACAGGATCAGCATGGCAAGGTAGAACGACCCGACCAGCTTGCCATAGGTCACGATGATGCCCAGCCCGCGCAGCGCGATGACCGAGGAGATCGCGCCGAACACCGCGAACGGGGCAAAGCGCATGACATAGCCGGTGACGGTGAGCATGACTGCCGCCAGCGCCTCGGCCCCGCGCACCAGCGGCGCGCCCTTTGCGCCGATGGCCGAAAGCGCGATGCCTGCGAACAGCGAGAACACCAGCACTTGCAGGATATCGTTCTTGGCCATCGCCTCGATCGGGCTGGCAGGGAACACCGAGAGCACGAAGTGGCGGAAGGTGAAATCGCCGGTCGCAAGTTCGCCGAGGTCGCCGGTGGGCACCAGTTCAAGCCCGACGCCCGGCCTCAGCAGGTTGACCATGATCAGGCCGAGCGTGATCGACACGAAGCTGAACGTCACGAACCACGCCAGCGAACGCCCGCCGATCCGGCCCAGCGCGGCACTGTCGCCCATGCTGGCGATGCCGGTGACAATGGTGGCCAGCACGAGCGGCGCGACGATCATCTTGATCAGGCGCAGGAACACGTCTGGCAGCAGTTTCAGTGTGTCGGCGGTGAACGCAAGCGTCTCATCGCCCTTGGCATAGGACACGTTGAGCGCGTAGCCGACGACGATGCCGAGCATCATGCCGATCAGGATGTAGAGGGTCAGGCGCCTGGCCAAAAGAATGCTCCCGCAATATTGTTGCAGGAGAGACTAACGACCTTTCGCGGTCACCTCAACCACACTGTCCCCTGTGCAGCAGCTTCTGGTCGGCCAGCACCAATGCCATCATCGCCTCGACCACGGGTACGCCGCGAATGCCGACGCAAGGATCGTGACGGCCCCTGGTCAGCAACTCGGTCGCCTCGCCTTCGCGGGTGATCGTTGGCATGGGCGTAAGTATGGAGGACGTCGGCTTGAACGCCACGCGCACGGTCACCGGCTGCCCGGTGGAAATGCCGCCCGCGATCCCGCCTGCATGATTGGCAGTGAATTGCGGAGCGCCATCACCCGGCCGCATCGGATCGGCATTGCCTTCGCCGGTATTGGCCGCAGCGGCAAACCCGTCGCCGATTTCCACGCCCTTGACCGCGTTGATGCCCATCATCGCATGAGCGAGTTCGGCATCGAGCTTGGCATAGAGCGGCGCGCCCCAGCCTGCCGGAACGCCGGTTGCCGCGCATTCCACCACCGCGCCGAGTGACGAACCGGACTTGCGCGCGTCATCCACCAGCGCTTCCCAGCGCGCAGCGGCCTTGGCATCGGGGCAGAAGAAAGGGTTGTTGCCGATTTCGGCGGCGTCGAAGTTCGCCATGTCGATCGCGTCGCCGCCAATTGCGCTGACCCACGCGAGGATTGTCACCTCAGGGATCGCCAGTCGCGCCACGCCGCCTGCCGCTACGCGCGCCGCCGTCTCGCGCGCCGACGAGCGCCCGCCGCCGCGATAGTCGCGGAAGCCGTACTTCGCGTCATAGGCGTAGTCGGCATGGCCGGGGCGATAGGCCTTGGCGACATCGCCATAGTCCTTGGAGCGCTGATCGACGTTTTCGATCATCAGGCTGATCGGCGTGCCGGTGGTGCGCCCTTCGAACACGCCCGAAAGGATGCGGACTTGATCCGGCTCCTGCCGCTGCGTGGTGAAGCGCGACTGGCCGGGGCGGCGCGCGTCGAGAAACGGCTGGATATCCGCTTCGGAGATGGAAAGTCCCGGAGGGCAACCGTCAACCACGGCGCCCAGCGCCGGCCCGTGGCTTTCGCCCCAGGTGGTGAAACGGAACATGTGACCAAAACTGTTCAGGCTCATGGGCCAGCGCAATGTCGCAAAGCGGCGGAAAAGTCCACCTTCCGGCGCAGCCGAACGCGCGCTAAAGCCATCCCATGTACCTCGTCGTCTTCCGCAACCGCAAACGCGCCGACATAGACGTCGTCGCCTATGCAGCCGACGCTGGGGCGATGGACACTTTGGCGCGCAGGCAACCGGGTTTCCTCAGCTTCAAAAGCTACACCGCCGATGACGGCGAAGTCATCGCCCTGTCCGAATGGGCCGACGAAGGGGCGGCGCTGGCTTGGCGGCGGGTGGCCGAACATGTCGAAATACAGGGCAAGGGGCGCAGCGGGTATTACGAGAGCTATACGCTGTTTGCGGGAACGCCCTCGCGCATCCACCATTTCAACCGGCAGGATTTATGACCATCACCCTCCACGGCATCCCCAATTGCGACACCGTCAAGAAGGCCCGCACATGGCTTGATGCGCAGGGTCTTGCCTACACGTTCCACGATTACAAGAAGCAGGGCGCTGATCCGGTGCGAATTGCGGACTGGATCGCGCGAGGCGGCTTGGACAAGGTGATGAACCGCGCGGGCACGACCTACCGCAAGCTGGATGATGCGCAGAAGGCGGCGCTGGCGGGAGACGGTGCGCCTGCGGTGCTTGCCGAGAACACTTCGGTGATCAAGCGCCCGATTGTCGAGTATCCCGGCGGGTTGCTTGTGGGGTTCAAGGTGGCTGAGTGGGCGGCGGCGTTGAAGTCTTGACCCTCCCCGTTCGCCCTGAGCCTGTCGAAGGGTGAAGACCCAAGCGCTGTGCCAGCGTCCTTCGACAGGCTCAGGACGAGCGGGTTCGGGTTGGCGAGGGCAACTTGCCGCGATCAGTTCGTCTCGCGCGACAGCCTATCCGCCAGTTCCGCGATTTCCGAGGGGTCGAGCAGCCACGTGCGCGTCGCGCGGCCTTCGCGGTGGATCGGCTTGGTCAGCAGCACCCGCGCATTGTCGCGCGCGTGGGGCTTGTAGAGGCCGTAATGCAGCGCGCAGTCGCGGACCGTGCCGATGATCGGGGCGCGGCCTTCTAGGTCGATCATGGTCGCGGGCTGGTCCCACGGAATGTCGTCGGTGAAAGCCAAGATCAAACGTCCAAATTCGCAACGTTCAGCGCGTTGTCCTGAATGAATTCGCGGCGCGGTTCGACCACGTCGCCCATCAGGCGGGTGAAGATCTCGTCGGTCACGTCCGCATCCTCGACCTTGACCTGCAGCAGCGTGCGCACGTTCGGGTCGAGCGTGGTTTCCCACAGCTGGTCGGCGTTCATCTCGCCAAGGCCCTTGTAGCGCTGGATCGACAGGCCCTTGCGCCCGCCCGCGAACACCGTGTCGAGCAGTTCGGAAGGCCGCGTGATCGCGTCCTTGGCCTGCGTGGTCGGTGCAGCGGCAGGAGCATCGGCGTCATCGCCCGAGACGACCGCGTCGGATTCGGGCTCCAGCTCGGCAGCAGCGGCGGTAGCGCGCACCAGCCGGGCAACGCCCTGATAGACATCGGCGTTCTCGGCAGCGAGGCGGGCCAGTTTGCGCGCTTCGGCGCTGACAAGGAAACCGGCTTCAATCACGTGATGATCGGTGACGCCGCGCCAGATACGCTTGATGTGGTATCCGCCCTCTTCGGCCAGTTCGACCGACCAGCGCGCTTCGGTATCGCCGCGGTCGAGCCAGCGAGTGGTGCGGGCCAAAGCTTCGGCGCGCACCTCGGTGGGCATTTCCGGTTCAAGCGCGCCTGCGAGCGCAAGAGCTTCGATGATCGCTGGATTGTACCGGCGGGGCACGAAGGCCATCAGGTTGCGCATTCGCAGGGCATGCTCGACGAGGTTTTCCAGGTCCGGCCCGCTGCGTGCACCGCCTGCAGTTTCCAGCACGCGGCCCGAAAGGCCTGCATCCACCAGATAGCGGTCAAGCGCGGCGTTGTCCTTGAGGTAAACCTCGCTGCGACCCTTGGCGACCTTGTAAAGCGGCGGCTGGGCGATGAACAAGTGGCCGCTCCGGATGATGTCGGGCATCTGGCGGTGGAAGAACGTCAGCAGCAGCGTGCGGATATGCGCGCCGTCAACGTCGGCGTCGGTCATGATGACGATCTTGTGATAGCGCAGCTTGTCGAGATTGAACTCGTCGCGGATGCCGGTGCCCATCGCCTGGATCAGCGTGCCGACTTCCTTCGATCCGATGATCCGGTCAAACCGCGCGCGTTCCACGTTGAGGATTTTGCCCTTGAGCGGCAGGATCGCCTGCGTCTTGCGGTCACGCCCCTGCTTGGCGCTGCCACCTGCGGAGTCACCCTCGACCAGGAACAGTTCGCACTTGGAAGGATCGCGCTCCTGGCAGTCGGCGAGCTTGCCCGGCAGCGAGGCGATGTCCATCGCACCCTTGCGGCGGGTAAGTTCGCGGGCGCGCTTGGCGGCTTCGCGCGCGGCGGCAGCGTCGATCACCTTCTGGATGATCGATTTGGCGTGGCCGGGATTTTCTTCCAGCCATTCGACCATCTTGTCGGCCATCAGGCTTTCGAGCGGCTGGCGCACTTCGGAGGAGACCAGCTTGTCCTTGGTCTGCGACGAGAACTTCGGGTCAGGCAGCTTGACCGAGACGATGGCGGTGAGGCCTTCGCGCATGTCATCGCCGGTCAGCGAAACCTTTTCCTTCTTCAACATGCCCGAGCGCTCGGCATAGCCGTTGAGCGTGCGGGTCAGCGCCGCGCGGAATGCGGCAAGGTGCGTGCCGCCATCACGCTGCGGGATGTTGTTGGTGAAGCACAACACGTTTTCGTAGTAGCTGTCGTTCCATTCGAGCGCGACTTCGATGCCGATGCCGTCGCGTTCCGCCGAGATCGCCACAGGTTCCGGCATCAGCGCGGCCTTGTTGCGATCAAGATATTTCACGAATGCGCCGATCCCGCCTTCGTAATAGAGATCGTGTTCCTTCACTTCCTCGTGACGCTTGTCGCGCAGCAGGATGCGCACGCCCGAATTGAGGAACGCGAGTTCGCGGTAGCGATGTTCGAGCTTGTCGAAATCGAATTCGAGCACGTTCTTGAACGTGTCGGTGCTGGCAACGAAGGTCACGCGGGTGCCCTTCTTGACGCCGCCCTTGCCGTTGTCCGGCGCAGGGCCACGCACGATCAGCGGCGATACGGCATCGCCGTGTGCAAACTTCATCCAGTGCTCTTCGCCGTCGCGCCAGATCGTCAGCTCAAGCCATTCGGACAGCGCGTTGACCACCGAGACGCCGACGCCGTGCAGACCGCCCGAAACCTTGTAGGCATTGTCGTCAGACGTGTTCTCGAACTTCCCGCCCGCGTGAAGCTGGGTCATGATCACTTCGGCGGCCGAAACGCCTTCCTCGGCGTGGATGCCGGTGGGGATGCCGCGCCCGTTGTCCTCGACCGAAACCGAGCCATCCGGGTTCAGTTCGATCAGCACGAGGTCGCAGTGCCCGGCCAGCGCTTCGTCGATGGCGTTGTCCGAAACCTCGAACACCATGTGGTGCAGGCCCGATCCGTCGTCGGTATCACCGATGTACATGCCGGGGCGCTTGCGCACCGCGTCGAGACCTTTCAGCACCTTGATGGAATCGGCGCCGTAAGCATTGGCGTTGGGGATGTTTTCGTTCGTACTGGCCATGGTTTGCACATAGGCACTAAGGTGCAAAAACCCAAGCGAATCCGCCCTGTTTTGCACAGGTGGCAAAGCGTGGGAAAAGGTGTTTGCGCGCGCCTTTGGGCTGGCGCAGGATAGCCTCGCTTCGACGTTTCTCCGGGGACTGCCAGACCATGCGCAAACTGCTCGCCACGCTCGTTCCGCTTGTGCTGCCGATGGGTGGTGCAATGGCCGCAGAAACCCCGCTGCGCGCCGATCAGCAGGCCTATCGCGCGCTGTACAAGGAGTTCGTGGAGACTGACACGTCGATCACCACCGGCAGTTGCACGGCCCTTGCGGACAAGATCGAGGGCCACTTGCGGGGGGCAGGCTTTACCGATGCCGAAATTCACCGCTTCACCGTGCCCGAATTTCCGAAGGAAGGCGGCATTGTCGTGATACTGCCCGGCAGTTCGAAGACGACCAGGCCGATCCTCCTGCTCGGCCATCTCGACGTCGTCGTGGCCAAGCGCGAGGACTGGACCCGCGATCCCTATACCTTCATCGAGGAAGGCGGCTACTTCTACGGGCGCGGCGTGGCCGACATGAAGGCGATGGACGCCATCTGGACCGATATGTTCATGCGCTGGCGCAAGGCCGGCAAAGTGCCCAAGCGCACGCTCAAACTGGCGCTGACTTGCGGCGAGGAAACCAGCACAGCATTCAACGGCGCAAAGTGGCTGTCGCAGAATCGCCGCGAGTTGATCGACGCTGAATTCGCGCTCAATGAAGGCGGGGCGGGCCGCACCGACAAGCCGCTGGAAGATGGGGGCCGCGTGGTCGTTCACACGATGCATGTGGGTGAGAAGACCCCGGTCAACTACCGCATCGAAGCGACCAATCCGGGCGGGCACAGCTCGGCCCCGGTCAAGGATAACGCGATCTACGATTTGTCGGACGCACTGGCCCGCCTTCGCGATTTCGACTTTCCGCTGATGCTCAACGACACTACCCGCGCCTACTTTATCAAGGCGGGCGCGGCGCGCGGCGATGCCATGGGCAAGGCGATGGTGGCGATCGTCGCCAATCCGGCGGACAAGGCAGCAGAGGCCGTCGTGAATACCGATCGAACGTTCCATTCGATGTTGCGCACGACCTGCGTCGCCACGCTGCTCGATGGCGGTCATGCCAACAACGCCCTGCCTCAGCGTGCGGGCGCGAACGTCAATTGCCGCATCTTTCCCGGTATTTCGGCGGAAGATGTGCGCAAAACGCTGGAAACCGTCATCGCCGACCCGACGATGACCGTGTTGCGCACCGACAATCGCGGGCCGGATGCCAAGGCGCCGCCGCTCAATCCCAAGATCCTCGGTCCTGCGGAAAAGCTGGTGGAAAAGTACTATCCCGGCGTACCTATGGTGCCGATGATGTCCACCGGCGCGACCGATGGCGTGTTCCTTTCGGCGGTGGGCATCCCCAGCTACGGCCCTCCCGGCCTGTTCAGCAATCCCGACGGCAACGGCACACACGGGCTGAACGAACGGATTGCAGTCAGCGCGGTCTATACCGGGCGCGACCTGCTGACCGATCTAGTCACAGCTTATGCGTTCTGACGCACAGCTTCCCTCTTGACGGCGGACTCGCTGCGGTGTTCCTTACCATCCATGCGTAACACAGCGGTCACGCGGCTCAGCCATGACTGCCCCTGCGAGGGCCATCACGCCCTTGTCTGCAGGGACCGGACCGGGACGTGCTTCATAAGGCGCTGATCGAGAGGGCGGCTTCGGCCAGGCCCAATAGCGGCGATAGCGCCGCCTTCAACGACGTTTTGCTAAACGACCGCCACCTTTCAAACTGTCCTGCGCTTGTCCTCAACGCCGATTACACCCCGCTCAGCTATTATCCGCTCAGCCTGTGGCCTTGGCAGACCGCGATCAAGGCGGTGTTTCTTGAGCGCGTGGACATCATCGACACCTATGATCGCGAGGTCCACAGCCCCGGCTTCGGCATGAAGCTGCCCTCGGTTATCGCGCTGCGCCAGTATGTGCGGCCAAGCGAGTATCCCGCCTTTACCCGCTTCAACCTGTTCCTGCGCGACGCTTTCCAGTGCCAGTATTGCGGTTGCCACGAGAACCTGACCTTCGACCATATCGTGCCGCGCCGGCTTGGCGGGCGCACCTCGTGGGAGAATGTCGCGGCGGCCTGCGCGCCGTGCAACTTGCGCAAGGGCGGACGCACGCCCGAGCAGGCCCGCATGCGCCTGATGAGCCGAGCGATCCGCCCGACCACGTGGCAATTGCAGGAACGCGGCCGCGCTTTCCCGCCGAACTACCTGCACGAAACCTGGCGCGACTGGCTCTACTGGGACGTAGAGCTGGAAAGCTGATCCGGCTTTTCCTGCTTCAGCAGCGAAGCGCCCTTCCAGAACAGCACCAGCGTGATCACCGAAATCCCCGCCGAAAGCAGCATCGGCATTCCCGGCAGGTCGATGATCGCATCGGGGCCACTGAACCGCGCAAGCGCCTGCGTGTACATCGGCGGGCCGATGATCGCGGCGATGCTGCCGATCGATTGCACCGCGCCCTGCAATTCGCCCTGGCTGCGCGCGTCGACCGCGCGGCTGTTGTAGGCCGAGATCGGTGGCTGCACGAAGCCTTGAAGCGCGCCCACGGCGATCGCCACGTAGACCTGCCAATGTTCGCGCGCGAGGGTATAGAGGACGGCCGAAGCGCACAGCCCGAATACGCCGAGCACCACGGCGCGTTGTTCGCCCAGTTTGGGCAAGGCGATCCGTAAGCCCAGCCCTTGCACCAGCGCGCTCGAAAAGCCGACCATCGCGAGCGCGAGGCCGACATCGCGCACCGAAAAGCCGTAGGCGGCAATTGCAAAATAAGGCCAGACCGACGGATAGACGACATGGGCCAGTTGCCATGTGCCCAGCGCTGCGACGAACCACAGCACCGTCGGGCTCTGTCCACGCAGCGCGCGCAGCGACGAGATCGCATTGGCCTTGCGCCAATTGAACGGGCGGCGGTTTTCGAGGCTGAGCGATTCCTTGAGGAAGATCAGCCCGAACGTGAAGTTTGTCAGCGCAAGGCCTGCGGCTGCATAGAACGGCAGGCGCGCATCGACCGAGCCGAGCAAGCCGCCGAGCGCCGGTCCGACAACGAACCCGAACCCGAACGCCAGTCCCATCAGGCCGAAGCTTGCCGCGCGCTTTTCTGGCGGGGTCACGTCCGCGATATAGGCATAGGCGGCAGAGAAGCTGGCGCCGGTTATGCCAGCAATCAGCCGACCGGCAACCAGCCACCAGAAGTGCGGCGCCATTGCCTGAAGCAGGTAATCCAGCCCGAGCAGAAACACGGCGGCCAGCAGCACCGGCCTGCGCCCGAAGCGGTCCGACAAGTTGCCGATCACCGGCGCGAACACGAACTGCATTGCCGCATAGCCGGCACCGAGCCAGCCTGCATATTCCGCAGCCGTGCCGATATCGACATGGGTCAAGTCGATGATCAGCCCCGGCAGTACCGGTGTGATGATGCCGAAGCCGAGCATGTCGATCATCACGATCGCGAAGACGATGCCGAACGATGCCCGGTGCGGCTTGATGTCAGGCATTGTTTCAGGCTCCGGCGGTAGTTGATCGAAGCGTCAGCGGCGGCTCAGCGCTTCGTCACTCTGCGCCATAAGTTGCGTAATGATCTCGGCCACCGGCTCTTCCCTTGTCACCATGCCGACCGACTGTCCGGCCATGACCGAACCGCGCTCGACATCGCCCTCGATCACCGCGCGGCGGAGCGCGCCCGCCCAGAAATGCTCGATCTCAAGCTGCGCTTCGCCCATGTCGACAAGGCCTTCGTCGAGCCGCTTGGCGACTTCGATCTGCTTGGCAGTGAACTCTTCCGAACCCTTGTTCTTGAGCGCGCGTACCGGGATCACCGGCAGGCGCGGATCGACCTGCACGCTGGCAACTGCGTCTCGGGCATTGCCACGGAAGAACGCGGCTTTGAACGCCGGGTGGGCGATGGATTCAGTCGCGCAGGCGAAGCGGGTACCAAGCTGGACCCCGCTCGCACCCATTTCCAGATAGCTGGCGATCATCTCGCCCCGTCCGATGCCGCCCGCCACGAACACCACGTGCTCTTCGGCCAAAGCAGGCAGGAATTCCTGCGCCAGCACCGAGGTGGAGACCGGGCCGATGTGCCCGCCCGCTTCCGAACCCTCAATCACCAGCGCGTCTGCGCCAGAGCGGAGCAGCTTCTTGGCCAGCGCCAGTGTGGGGGCAAACACCAGCACCTTGGCGCCGAATGCCTTGATCGCCTCCACGCTGCCCTTGGGCGGGATGCCGCCCGCGAGCACGACATGGCCGACCTTGTGCTTGGCGCAGACCGCGATCAGGTCGAACAGCATCGGGTGCATGGTGATCAGGTTCACGCCGAAGGGCTTGTCGGTCAGGGCCTTGGTTGCCCCAATTTCGGTGTCGAGCAGTTCGGGCGTCATCGCGCCACAGGCGATCACGCCAAAGCCGCCCGCATTGCTGATCGCCGAAACGAGATTGCGTTCGGACACCCAGCTCATCGCACCGCACAGGATCGCATGTTCGGTACCGAGGAATTCGGCGCCGCGGCGCATGAGGGCAGTGGTCTTGGGGCTGGCAGTCATGTCGCGTGAAATCCCGTCCGGTAAACTGGCGCGGGCTTTACGGTGCCTTGGTTCCCGCAACAAGGCCGGAGTTTACCTGCCGGATTTCACCCGGTTGCTGCGCATCGGCTATGGTGGTGCATGCATGTCGCGCCTATGCGGCCGAAATGAGCAAGCCAACCGTTTCCGGACAGACCCTCGACCGTACCGCCCTTGCAGCCCTTTGCGGCGAAGAGCTGGTCCACCTGACCGAATGCGACATGGATGAGGCGGGTCTTTCCGGACTGGACCTTACAGGCTGGACCTTCGAGCGCTGCAGCTTGCGCCACGCAGACCTCACCGGTGCTAAACTGGCGGGCACGACATGGCAGTCCTGCCGCGCCGCTTTCGCCGACCTGACCGGCACCGATCTCTCCGAAGCCGTCATCACTGCGAGCGATTTCAACAACGTATCCTTTCGCCGCGCCCAGATCGCCTCGGCCCGGTTCACTGCCACGCGCATGACCGGCGCGGACTTTCAGGGCGTGCGCGGCATGGGCTTCACATTCGAGGAAGTGCTGCTGGTCGGCGCGCGTCTGTCCGGCCTGTCGTTCCGCAAGGAGACCTTGCGCCGTGTCGACATGGCGCAGGCGGATCTTGCCAAGTGCGATTTCCGGGGCGCCGTGTTCGAAGGCTGCGCCCTGCGCGAAGCCAACATGGACGGCGCGCTGTTCGCCGGGGCCGACTTGCGCGGCGCAGACCTTGGCGGCTTGCGGCTGGAAGATGCGCGGCTGTTCCGGGGGGCGACGATCTCGCGCGAACAGGCCGAACAGCTCTTGTCCGGCTGGGGGCTGCTGATTCGTTGAACCGACAGGGGCAGGCCGAAGCCTGCCCCGCAACTCTTACTCGCCGTCCATTTCATACGCCGTGTGCAGCACGCGCACGGCCAGTTCGGTCTCGTCCTCGTCGATCAGCACCGAGACCTTGATCTCGCTGGTGGTGATCGCCTGGATGTTGATGCCGCGATCGGCCAGGGCGCGGAACATCGTGGCGGCAACGCCTGCGTGGCTGCGCATGCCGACCCCGACGACGCTGATCTTGGCGACCTTGCTGTTGGCCAGCATGCGGTAGTAGCCGATCGTGTCCTTGCGCTCTTCGAGCAGGGCCTGCGTGCGGGCAAGGTCGGCCAGCGGGACGGTGAAGGTCACGTCAGTCTCGCCGCGGTCCTTGGCGATGTTCTGGATGATCATGTCGACGTTGATGTTCGCAGCCGCCAGCGGCCCGAAGATCGCGGCCACCGCGCCGGGGCGGTCGGCGATGCGCGTCAGGGTGATCTTGGCTTCGTTCTTGTCGGCAGCGATGCCGGTGATCAGCTGGCGTTCCATATCAAGTCCTTCAAGTTCCTCGTCGGAAACGATCATTGTGCCGGGAATCGTGTCTGCAGCGGGCGCATCGTCGTCGATGAACGAGGATAGCACCTGCACCCGCACGCCTTCCTTCATGGCGAGGCTGACCGAACGGGTCTGCAACACTTTCGAGCCGACCGAGGCCAGTTCAAGCATTTCCTCGTAGGTCACGTTCTTCAGCTTGCGCGCCTTGGCGACGATGCGCGGGTCGGTGGTATAGACCCCGTCGACGTCGGTGTAGATGTCGCAGCGGTCGGCCTTCACGGCGGCGGCCACTGCCACGGCAGACGTGTCCGACCCGCCGCGCCCGAGCGTAGTGACGCGGCCTGCGGGCGAAACGCCCTGGAAGCCCGGAATGACTGCGATCTCACCCGATGCCATCGAGGCCATCAGCGCCCCGGCGTCGATATCTTCGATGCGTGCCTTGGCGTGGGCGTCGTCGGTCTTGATCGGCACTTGCCAGCCGAGCCATGACCGCGCCTTGCAGCCCAGCGCCTGCAAGTGCATCGCCAGAAGGCCCGAGGTCACCTGCTCGCCGCTGGCTACGACCACATCGTATTCGGCCGGATCGTAGAGCGGATTGGCTTCGCGCGCGAAGTTCACCAGCCGGTCGGTCTCGCCCGCCATGGCCGATACTACGACCGCGACTTCATGCCCCGCAGCCTGCTGACGCTGAACGATGCGCGCCACGCGGCGGATGCGCTCGGTTCCCGCCATAGACGTGCCGCCGAATTTCATCACGATGCGAGCCAAGGGCTTGCTCCCAACCTGTCCAAACGAAAGAATCTTTCCCGCATGAGCCATGGACCCTGCGGCGCGGGCGCTTTAGGGACGTCATATGAGCAATGCAACCTCTGCGCATACCATTCGCCCTGATGAGGCCGCCCATTTCGGCAAGCTGGCGGCGGACTGGTGGAACCCCAAGGGCTCGTCGGCCATGCTGCACAAGCTGAACCCGGTGCGGCTGGGCTTCATCCGCGATGCCCTCGACGCGCACTTCGCCACAGACTCGCGCGGGCTGAAGCCGCTGACGAGCCGCCGCGCGCTCGATGTCGGCTGCGGCGCCGGACTGCTGTGCGAACCGCTGGCGCGGCTGGGGGGGAACGTGACCGGGGTTGACGCGGCGCAGGAAAACATCGCCGCGGCGTGCCTTCACGCCGAAGGCTCGGGCCTTGCCATCGACTATCGCTGCGGCGATGTCGCTGAGCTTGGCCTGACTGGATACGATCTCGTCACCTCGATGGAAGTGATCGAGCATGTGGCCGACAAGGTCGCCTTCGTTTCCGCGCTTGAGGCCGCGCTCGCAGACGGGGGCCTGATGATCCTGTCCACCCCCAACCGCACCCCGCAATCGCGGCTGCTGCTGGTCGAAGGCGCTGAAGCGCTGGGCATGGTGCCGAAGGGCACGCATCATTGGGACGATTTCATCACGCCTGTCGAACTGCACGACCTGCTCAGCGCGGCGGGGCTGACAATGGGCAACCCGATGGGCATCGCGTGGACGCCATCGCGCGGGCTGCACCTGTCGGATAACCTCGCGCTCAACTACATCGTCACCGCAAAGCGCGGCTGAGAGGAATACCAGAATGGCTGAGCGTTTCGAGCGTCACAAGCAGGCGTGGACCCCCGATGAAATCCAGAAGCTGCACACGCTGGCGAAGAAGGGCATGCCGCTCAAAGCCATCGCCAAGGCGCTGACCCGCAGCGAGGAATCGGTGAAAATCCGCGCCAAGGCGGACAGCCTCGGCATTACAAAACTGCGCTGAGGTCGATCCAGCCGAGCTTCCAGACAGCCCAGCCGCACAGCCCTGCCACTTGCAGAAACGCAATGCCGTGGAGGTTGCTGACGAAGGGCTGCTTGCGCGTCTTGTGCCGAAACAGATGCCGCCCGAGATAGGCACCGGGCGAACCGCCGACGAAGGCCAGCCACAGCAGCGTAGCCTCGCTGGTGCGCCAGCGGCCGGTCTCGGCTTTCCATTTGTCGAGACCGAACGCGGCAAAGGCGAGGAAGTTCAGGGCGATCAGCGCGGTGACGGCATTGGCGGGCGTGAGCAGACTGGCGGGCGGGGTGTCCATCGCCGCAGCACTATCGGCGGAAGCTGAACGATTGGTATATTTGCCGCCAGATCCGGGCGTCAGGCGGGCAGCTTTTCCGAAGGCAGGAACCGCTCGACCAGATCGCGCGCCAGCCGCGCGGGGCGCAGCGTTTCGGCATCGAGGCAGCACCAGCTGGACTTCACTTCCGCCAGCACCTCTTCGCCGCGCTTGATGATCGTTTCATAGAACGCGCGCGCGCCCTGCACTTTTTCAAGGATGACGTGGGCGATCACCGTGTCGTCCAGAAACGTCGGGCGGCGGTAGGTGATCTCGTGCTTGAGCGCGACCCACAGGTGCGCCGCCACCGCATCAGCCGGAGCGAGCGCGCGCCAGTGATCGATCACCGCGTCCTGCACCCAGGTCAGATAGGACGCGTTGTTGACGTGCCCCATGAAATCGATGTCCGAGGGCTGCACGGCAATGGGCACGAGATGAGGCGGGAGCTTGTTCACACTGATGTAGATAGCATGATTCGCATGACAGCGATAGGACAGCGACCACCCTTTTTGAGGGGGCGGGGTTTACAGGGTTTACACAGCCCAGAGGCAAAAGTGTAAACCCCCGGCAAGCGGGAAAATCCGGGGCGTCCGGTTGCTGTTGACGGTTCAAGGAGCGAGGCCGGACGCTGCCCGATCCCTTCCGTGTAGGACAGCGAAATCGGTTCGGCTTCCGCTAAGCAACGGCGAACAAATCCAATCCTGCCATTTTGGAATTGTTTACCCGCCCAGCGCTAAGCCGCTGTGTTGTGAGCACAAACCGCCGAAACCCGCGCCGCTATCCCGCCCGGCTCTTGCCGTTCAAGGGACGCCGTCCGTCCAGGCGCCGTCCGCTTGGCAGGAAGGACCCGGCGTGGTTCAAGCTGTTGATGGTGGCCCTGCCGTTCGCCGCCGCGAGCGCGGTTTACACGTTTGACGGACCGCCCTCTGCCGAGGCGCTGTCGCTATCATTTCTGAAGCCGCTGGCCGCGCCTGCCAGCGGTGCCGACCGCGAGAGCGGATCGTTCGGCAAGTGCCGGGGCATGGGCTGGAACTGCGTGATCGATGGCGACACCATCCGCTATCACGGCGAGAAAATCCGCATCGCCGACATCAACACGCCCGAGACATTCGAAGCGCAGTGCGCCGCAGAACGCGAACTCGGCAACGCGGCCACCGCGCGGATGATCGACCTGCTGAATGAAGGCGCCTTCACCCTCGAACCGATAGAGCGCGAAACCGACAAATACGGCCGCACCCTGCGCGTCATCACGCGCGACGGCGAGAGCCTTGGCGAAACGCTGGTGGCCGAAGGACTGGCGGAGCGCTGGAAAGGCTATCGCAGTGGGTGGTGCTGAGGGGGCTTGGTTGGGATTAGGGATTTATGCGAGGGCCATCGCTTAGAGTTTTGCACTGATTAACAACTAAGTGGATTGTGCGATTTTGAACTTGATTTTGGCGATTGCTCTTGACGCCGCGATTCGTCGAGCGGATATGACCGGAACTGCCGTAGCGTTGACACGTAATTCCATTGCCGATAATGGCGCCCGCTAATTGGGATCATATTGTGTTTCGCAAGCTTATCGACCGCATCTTTTTTGGAGGATACGAGGCAATCGACCTGACGTCGACGGCTAAGGTCGTTGCGCGCTATGCTCGCGGCAATGTTTCTATTCAATTTGGCCGCTATTTGACGAAGAGCAGAATGGAAAGGTTGTGCGCCGATGGGGACCGAGCCGCAGCCCGCCTTGCCGCCCGAGCCGACAGAGCCAAAATCTGAAGTTCTTCCCTACGGCGATTTCCTGAGAGAGATTGCCAAAGAATGGAACAAGGCTGAATCCGCAATAAAGCGATCGGAACAAGTCGTTGGGGATCTTTCGATCCCTGCGATTTCGGAACTGCGGTATGCTGGCCGCCGCCTGATTGACGCACTTGATGCGGCGCATCACGATGGCAATTCGGCGCGGATACAAGGGCTGCTCGAAGATGCCCGGTTTTGCTGCCACCGTGCGCAACACGATGCGATTGACGCTGCCTTGGCCAAGATCGGCATTGATCTTGATTCGATGACCTCAAAGCTCGGCTTCGATGCTATTCTGCATGCCTATCCTGATTTCAGGACGCTTTACACCGACTTTGTACAAGCGCGGCAGAAGGTGGCGGAATCGCGTGAAAATCGCGAAGATCGCAACGGAATTTACGATGCGCTCACTGCGATCGATATGCCAAGGATCATTGATTCCTATTCAAACCTGAAAGCCGTCCTTCCTATGGCAAAGCGTGCAGCAGTGCAGCGCAAGTTGGGCGGCGTTGTTGGCGCGATAAGTTTGCTTGTCACGATTGCAGCGGCGATATTTGCGGGAATGGCAGTCGATTGGAGCAAATATATGCCGCAGCATGCAGTGGAAAAATCACTGCCCGCGCTCGCGCAACCGACCGGGTAAATACAGATCCTATCGCGTTATCAATCGCACTGCTGAAAGTTCAATATGCTGCCCCTGCCTTAATTGGAGGCTTTCCTGCCGAGGCTAACTTCTCATTTAGCATAGCTCGACGATGAGCTGATCGAGCAGGGCGTACATAATAATGCTGAAATAGATCAAATATCAGCTGGAGACTCCACTCTGCTTCACCAACTTCCACGTCTATGACTTGTAGAGTAGTTTTATCATCTACCGGATGAGCAGAAAAGTTACCAAAGTTCCTAATGGCGTCGAGGCTATCTCTTAGATCGGCCGGTAAGGCTTTAGACGCAGCTTGCTCATCAATAGCAGCCTGAACTTGCTTTGCTAAATTGTCACTTTTATAGCCAGCCTCTTGCAGCATGAATTGCAGGCAACGTCTAGCAAGTGCGGCAGAAGCCTTGGGACTGATCGATAGAACTTGATTAGCTTCGCTATAATCTTTCGCAAGAATAACAGGTACTTCTGGCGGCGGCGGTTCAAATGCTCCGCTACGAGGAAACGCCCGAACCGTCTCAATAAGGGTAGTGCCCTGAAGATTGGAAAAATTCAGATCAATCGTCGGTCCGGCGCAAAAAGGACATACGTGGCAAGTCGCCGAAATTCGTATTGAATCGCCTTTCCATGCACCATACACAAATTTTGGTTGCGTCTGGACGAACAACTGCGTGTCAGTTGTGCTTGGGTGTATCCCCTTGAGGCAATGTGGGCATTGCATTCACATCACTCCGCCGCGATCCCCGCCGCGCCAAACATATCCACCTCAACTTCCGTCGTAACCTCCTCGTTCGCCACCGACTTCGCCTTGCGGCGGCTGTCGAAGCTGGACCAGACGGTGTTCCAGTCACCGCGGGTGGCGGCTTTGGAGTATTCCGTGGCGCGGGTTTCGAAGAAGTTGGCGTGTTCCACGCCGTTGAGCAGCGGGGCGAGCCATGGGAGGGGGTGGTCTTCGATCATGTAGATCGGCTGGAAGCCGAGCTGGCCGAGGCGCCAATCGGCGATGTAGCGGATGTAGCGCTTGATTTCCTTGGCGCTCATGCCGGGAACCGGGCCTTGTTCGAAGGCGAGATCAATGAAGGCGTCTTCGAGGCGCACCGTCTTCTGGCAGCAGTCGATGATGTCTTCCTTCACCGCCTTGGTCAGACAGCCGCGCTCCGCCACGAAAGCGTGGAACAGCTTGGTGATGCCTTCGCAGTGCAGCGATTCATCGCGGATCGACCAGGTGACGATCTGGCCCATGCCCTTCATCTTGTTGAAGCGCGGGAAGTTCATCAGCATGGCGAAGCTGGCGAACAGTTGCAGCCCTTCGGTGAAGCCGCCGAACATGGCGAGCGTGCGGGCGATATCCTCGTCCGTGTCCACGCCGAAGGTCTGCAGATAGTCGTGCTTGGCCTTCAGTTCCTCGTATTCGAGGAACATGCCGTATTCGCTTTCGGGCATGCCGATGGTGTCAAGCAGGTGGCTGTAGGCGGCGATGTGCACCGTCTCCATGTTGGAGAAGGCAGCGAGCATCATCTTGACCTCGGTCGGCTTGAACACGCGGCCATATTGTTCGTGGTAGCAGTTCTGCACTTCCACGTCGGCCTGGGTGAAGAAGCGGAAGATCTGCGTCAGCAGGTTGCGCTCATGCTCTGAAATCTTCTGCGCCCAATCGCGGCAATCCTCGCCCAAGGGCACCTCTTCGGGCATCCAGTGGATCTGCTGCTGGCGCTTCCAGAATTCATAGGCCCAAGGATATTCGAAGGGCTTGTAGGTCTTGCGGGCTTCAAGAAGAGACATGGGCTGCGGTCCTGTACTGATTCTGCGAATGTAGGGATTGGCGGGGCTTGGCGAAAGCGCCGGGGCCGTGATCGCGGGGGATTGATTCGGGGTTTTCCACTGCACGGAGGGGCAGGTGCGGCCTGAGGGAACGGGCGCGGCGCGGCGGCGTTCTCAGGGCAAGGCGGCGCAGGCTCTCTGCACTGCCGCATGTCCCCGATTTTGCAGGAGAAGTGCCATGAGTGACCACGACATTCGCGAGCACATGGAAGTGATCGGCGCCGATGGCGTTCACATCGGCACGGTCGATTCGGTCGAAAGCCACCGGATCAAGTTGACCAAGAAGGATTCGGACGCGGGCTTTGAGGGCGGAACCCATTCGGGCCACCATCATTACCTGCCTGTCGGGCTGGTTGCCGAAGTGGAAGGCGACAGGGTGCGGCTTTCGGCCAACGGCGACGTGGCGTGGGGCATGCTCGAAGAGAAATAAGTCCTGCCGGATGGCGCGGCGCTTCTGCGGCCCCTTGCGGGGCTGCAGATACGTCCCGCCCCCTTCGGGACCAGGTCGCGTAACGCGGCTGGAAAGCGCCTCGCGGAAACGCGGGGCGTTTTTCTTTTTTGAGGGGTGCGCCTTTGGCGTTCGCCAAAGGCTTGCTGGTGCAGCAAAGGAAGGGCCGGATGGCCCTTCCGTTCCAATCAAAAACCCTACTTCCAGAACATGCCGGGCTTGATCCCGCGATCCTTGCGGTTCTTCCACATGGTATAATACATCCACAGGCCGGAAATGCTGAAGAACAGCAGCGCAAGGCCCGTCATCAGCGAAATCGCCGTGCCGACCGGACCGAATTCCTCGCCCGAATGCAGGTGGTGGAACCAGCCGACGAGCGACTTCATCCCGCCCGGCGCGGCCTTGGGCCGGCACATCATCGTTTCGGGGCAGACGAAGCCCTGTGGCACAGGCGGCGGCCCGGCCTGTTGACCCTCCGGCCAGAGAGCGGTCACATGGCTGGCGACGCCGGTGAAGGCCATCCACACCATGAACACCCCGAAAAACACCGTGATCCAGCGGTGCCACTTGCGCATGTAACGAACCCCTTTGATAATGCGAATTGATCGCAACAATAGACAAAGCCGCCTTAGCGGGCTTGGCCGGGATCGCGCAAGCAGGAGTCTTGTCGCGGATTGTCGCACATGCGCGCAAGCCGCGAAGTGTCGCGGGGTGTAACGGGATTGCGCCTCCCGGCAGCCGGTCGGACGTCTCGGGACGTTCTGGGACTGCCGGGGTGGGCATGAAGATTACCTCAACAAATGACCATCACTGACAGGCGAGGCATTCCTCGTAGTCGGTCGGGCCGGCGAGTTCCATGACCGGGGCGATGGCGGTGTTGTCTGCCTCGACGCCGCCGGCAAAGCCTGCGCGCTGCACCGACTTCGAGCGCAGGTAATAGAGCGACTTGATGCCCTTTTCCCATGCCTGGAAGTGCAGCATCATCAGGTCCCACTTGTCCACGTCTGCCGGGATGTAGAGGTTCAGCGACTGGGCCTGATCGATATAGGGCGTGCGGTCGGCCGCGAATTCGAGCAGCCAGCGCTGGTCGATCTCGAAGCTGGTCTTGTAGACCGCCTTTTCCTCAGGGCTGAGGAAATCGAGGTGCTGGATCGAGCCGCCGTTCTCGAGGATCGTGTTCCACACATTGGTGGAATCCTTGGACTTGTCGGCCAGCAGCCTCTGCAGGTAGGGGTTCTTGACCACGAACGAGCCCGACAGCGTCTTGTGCGTGTAGATGTTCGCCGGGATCGGTTCGATGCACGCGGACGTGCCGCCGCAGATGATCGAGATGGATGCGGTCGGCGCAATCGCCATCTTGCACGAGAAGCGCTGCATCACGCCCATGTCGGCGGCATCGGGGCACGGCCCGCGTTCCTGCGCCAGCATCAGCGAAGCTTCGTCGGCCTTGGCGGCGACGTGCTTGAACATCTTGAGGTTCCACGCCTTGGCCATCGCCGATTCAAAGGCGATGCCCTTCATTTGCAGGAACGAATGGAAACCCATCACGCCCATGCCGACCGAGCGTTCGCGCGCGGCGGAGTACTTGGCGCGGGCCATTTCGCTGGGCGCGCGGTCGATATAGTCCTGCAGCACGTTGTCGAGGAAGCGCAGAACGTCTTCGATGAACAGCTTGTCGCCGTTCCACTCGTCCCAGGTTTCAAGGTTGAGCGAGGACAGGCAGCACACCGCCGTGCGATCGTTGCCGAGATGGTCGCGGCCTGTGGGCAGGGTGATTTCCGAACACAGGTTCGAGGTCGAAACCTTGAGGCCGAGATCGCGGTGATGCTTGGGCATCATGCGGTTCACGGTGTCGGAGAAGACGATGTAGGGTTCGCCCGTGGCGAGGCGGGTTTCGACCAGCTTCTGGAACAGCGAACGTGCATCGACCGTGGCACGGACCGAACCGTCCTTCGGGCTGCGCAAGTGGAATTCGGCGCCATCGCGCACGGCTTCCATGAAATCGTCGGTCAGCAGCACGCCGTGGTGCAGGTTCAGCGCCTTGCGGTTGAAATCGCCCGATGGCTTGCGGATTTCGAGGAACTCCTCGATTTCCGGGTGGCTGACGTCGAGGTAGCACGCCGCCGAACCACGGCGCAGCGAGCCCTGGCTGATCGCGAGCGTCAGCGAATCCATCACGCGCACGAATGGGATGATGCCGCTGGTCTTGCCGTTGAGGCCGACGCTCTCGCCAATGCCGCGCACCTTGCCCCAATAGGTGCCGATGCCGCCGCCGCGCGAGGCGAGCCAGACGTTCTCGTTCCAGGTGGCGACGATGCCTTCGAGGCTGTCATCCACCGAGTTCAGGTAGCATGAGATCGGCAAGCCCCGTCCGGTGCCGCCATTCGACAGCACGGGCGTTGCCGGCATGAACCACAGCTTGGAGATGTAATCGTAGAGACGCTGAGCATGGTCCTGATCGTCGGCATAGGCATCGGCCACGCGCGCGAACAGGTCCTGATACTTCTCGCCCGGCAGCAGATAGCGGTCGTCGAGCGTGTCCTTGCCGAAGTCGGTCAGGCGCGCATCGCGGCTGTCATCGGTGACGATGGTGAAGCGGCGCGGATTGACCTTCTTGGAATCGCTGACGGGTTCAGCTGCCGCGACGGCTGCAGCAGCAACAGTTGCCGCCATTCCGGCAACCAGCGCATCGCTGCCTGCATCCTTGGTGTTCATGTCCATCGCCTTTGTCTCACCAGCGCTCAACGTGTTGAGGGCCAGTTCATCCTGTGCAGCCACCGAGCCGTCTCCAGTTCTGAAATCCACGTCGCAACCCCCGTCTGAGCGCCTGTCGCCACAGCGACCGGCATGTCTTCATCATCGAATCGGGAGCACCTCCCGACCATAGCGAAGTTGGAACACATGGGGAACATTATTCCCCCGATCCCTGACTTCATGCGAAATTCGTAATCCAGTCGGTCCGCGCTCCTCGCGCAGGCAGGTCATGCCAATGCGCGACAAACACGCCCAAGCACTCCAAACTAGGTTTAGAGGTCCCCCTGAAGCCCGACCACAACCCATAGTGCCTCAACCCCGATAAGACACAAGAGGGTAAAGGTGCTGATGCGGACTCGATTCGTCGCAAGCCCGATTCGTTTCGTCGCTCAAAAAGTCATGCTGCAGTGCAGCGACGCGCGGTGCGAGCGGCAGTTCAAGAGGCAAATGACGCTGGACGGAATTTTTTTGGCGCCGGTCAGCAAATTGTGGACAAGACCGGGTCAACCGGCACCATATAAGGTGTCCACAGGAATGGAGCCTGAACGTGCTGAATCTGATCTCGATCGTCTTCACCGGCCTTGTCGTGGGCGTGCTGGCGCGGTTCTTCTATCCCGGCGATGTGGACATCGGTTTGCTGCGCACGATCCTGCTTGGTGTGGGCGGCGCACTGGTGGCCGGGCTGCTGGCAAGCTGGCGCTCGCGCAGCACGTTCGGCGAGGGCGTGAACCGTGCGGGCTGTCTGGCGTCAGTACTGGGCGCGATGCTGCTGATCTTCATCGGGCGTAGCTTGTAAGGGTCGAAGCATACCCCATCCTTCGTTCGGAACGAACGGAGGAAGGAAACTACGCCCTCGGCGCGACCCTGCGGTAGCTGAGCGCTTCCGCGATGTGGACGCGGCTTATGGTTTCCACGCCAGCCAAGTCGGCGATGGTGCGCGCTACGCGCAACATGCGGGTGTAGCCGCGCGCCGAGAGGCGCATCGCTTCGGCGGCCTGGGCGAGGAGTTTGCGCCCCGGTTCGTCTGGTGTGGCATGGAGATCCAGCAGATCGGCATCGAGTTCGGCATTGCTGCGTTTGCCGGTGCCTTCCAATCGCGCGGTCTGGACGCCGCGCGCGCGGGCGACGCGGGCAGCGACCTGGTCAGAGCCTTCGGCGGGCGGGGGCAGGGCAAGATCGGCGGCTGAGACGGGATCGACATCGACATGCAGATCGATCCGGTCGAGTAGCGGGCCTGAGACTTTCGACTGGTAATCGGCGGCGCAGCGCGGGGCGCGGCTGCAGCCGAGCGCTGGATCACCAAGGTGGCCGCAGCGGCACGGGTTCATCGCCGCGATCAACTGGACCCGCGCGGGGAAGGTAACGTGGGCATTGGCGCGCGCGACGGTCACTTCGCCCGTCTCCAGCGGCTGGCGCAGCGAATCGAGCACCGCGCGCTGGAATTCGGGCAGTTCGTCGAGGAACAGCACGCCAAGATGCGCGAGGCTGACCTCGCCGGGGCGCACTTTCAAACCGCCGCCGGTGAGCGCCGCCATAGAAGCGGAATGGTGGGGAGCGCGGAACGGCCGCGCGCGGCTGATCCGGCCATCCTCCAGCGTGCCAGCCACCGAAGCGACCATCGACACTTCCAGCGCCTCAGCCGGGGTCAGTTCAGGCAGGATGCCGGGCAGGCATGAGGCGAGCAGCGATTTGCCCGCACCGGGCGGCCCGCTCATCAGCAGGTTGTGCGATCCGGCTGCGGCGATTTCGAGCGCGCGTTTGGCGGTTTCCTGTCCCTTGACCTGTTTGAGATCGGCCATGCGGCGCGGCGGCTCGGCCTCGCCCTGTCGCGGCGCAGGCAGGCGGTGCGTGCCCTTGAGGTGGTTCAGCAGGCCGACAAGGTCGGGTGCGGCGATCACGTCAATCCCGCTGGCCCAGCGTGCCTCCGGCCCTTGTGCGGCGGGGCAGATCAATCCCTTGTCCTGACCGCTGGCATGGAGCGCTGCCAGCAACACGCCCGGCGAGGGCAGGACGCGGCCATCGAGCGCCAGTTCGCCGACCGCCACGTAGTCGGCAATCTGCTCGAGATCGACCACGCCCATCGCCGCCAACAGCGCGAGCGCGATGGGCAGATCGTAGTGCGAGCCTTCCTTCGGCAGGTCGGCAGGTGAAAGATTCACGGTGATCCGCTTGGGCGGAAGCGCGAGGCCCAATGCGGAGAGCGCCGACTGCACCCGTTCGCGGCTTTCGCCCACCGCCTTGTCGGGCAGGCCGACCAGCTTGAACGCGGGCATGCCGGGCGCGACCTGACACTGCACTTCCACCGCGCGCGCCTCAAGCCCGAGATAGGCGACCGTCGATACCAGCGCGACCATGCATGCTCCTGCCCGCTAAGGGATAATCCTCAGGGTAGCGCGCGGGCCGCCCCGGCGGGGGCACGATGCTGCCATTCCGGAGGCATCTGGACCATTCGCGGAATTGATGGTGAACCGGATTTAACCCCGTTCCTTGGCAATTCGGCAAGGCGCACGCGCGGAAGGGTGAAGCATGATCCGCCGCGTTCTCCTGCCTGCCCTGTCCGCGCTGTTGCTGTGTCAGCCGGTTTGCGCGCGCGAGGTCTCCACCCGGACTTGGGTAGAAGACGGCGTCACCTGGACCGAGACCACCGTGGTCGAGGTGGAAGAGCCGGGTTCAGAGCGGCTTGTCGGGCTGCATGATGGCCCAGAGCGCAACGGCTTGGCCAGTTTCGGGCCGTTCGAGGTGCTTGACGGCACACGCGCCGCGCTGGTGGCCGAGACCGACTCCTATTCGCCCGCAGACTTCAGCAAGATGCTGCGCGCCTATCCCGGCATTCGTGTGTTGGAGATGGCCGATTGCCCCGGCACGGTCGACGATTTCGCCAACTTGCGGCTCGGGCGGATGATCAGGGCGCAGGGTATCGCCACGCATGTGCCCGATCACGGCTCTGTACGCTCTGGCGCGGTCGAACTGTTTCTTGCAGGTGCCAGCCGCAGTGCCGCGCCCGACGCGTCATTCGTCGTCCATGCGTGGATCGACGAAGACGGGCGCGAGCCGGACGACTTTGCCGCCGACGCCTCGGTCAACAGGGCTTACGTCAGCTACTACCGCGAAATGGGGTTGGCGGATGACAAGGCTGCGGCCTTCTACGCGCTGACCAATTCGGTGCCCAATGAGGCTGTGCTGATGCTGGGCAGGGCAGACATGGCGAGGTTTGCGGCGCTGGATTGATCCGCGTTCAGCGGGTCCATCCTCGCAAGATTGCAGGATTTAGCCAACAATCGTTCGTGTCGAGCGCAGTCGAGACACTTGTGCGCGGTGTCTCGACTTCGCTCGACACGAACGGGGAAGGTGAAATGACCCAGCCCTAGGGTCAGGACCTATTACCTGCGCCTTCGAGGTTTGAAGCAAAATGGCCTGATGCAAGGCGAAATCCAACGCAGCAGCTGGCCATTTTGGTCAAATCCCTGCGGGACGCCGGAATGGCTTCCATCCCGGCCAGATACCCGCTTGGAAAGGCAACCAGTCTTCCCGGCGCGACTATCCGCCCGATATGTTCGCCATCCCGGCGCTTCGAAGGCGCAGGTAGTAGGTCCTGACCCTAATGCGCCGCGCCCCATGACAGTCCGGTGCCGATTTCCACGCCCAGCGGTACGGTGAGCACTACCGATGGCTCCGCCGCTGTCGCCATGACGCGCTCGATCACCGGCCTTGCTGCTGCCACGTCACCCTCGGGCAGTTCGAACACCAGTTCGTCGTGGACTTGCAGCAGCATCTTGACGTGCGGCAGGCCCGCTTCGGCCAGCGCAGGCATCATCCGGGCCATGGCGCGCTTGATGATGTCGGCGCTGGTGCCCTGGATCGGGGCGTTGATCGCGGCGCGCTCGCTGCCCTGGCGCTCGGCCTGATTCTTCGAGCCGATGCGCGGAAACCACGTCTTGCGGCCGTACAGCGTTTCGGAATAGCCGCGCTCGCGCACGCTCTCCAAGGTATCGTGGATATAGCGCTGGATGCCGGGGAAGCGTTCGAAATAGCGGTCGATCATCGCCTGCGCCTCGTCCGCGCCAACGCCCAGACGCCCGGCCAGCCCCCAGCGGCTGATCCCGTAGAGGATGGCGAAATTGATCGTCTTGGCGCGGCCGCGCGTGTCGCGGTCAACCGTGCCAAACATTTCCATCGCGGTGCGCGCGTGGATATCCTCGCCCGCCGCGAAGGCTTCTTTTAGCGCGGGTACATCGGCCATGTGCGCGGCCAGACGCAGTTCGATCTGGCTGTAGTCGGCCGCGAGCAGGACGTTGCCCGGTTCCGCCACGAAAGCATCGCGGATCTGACGGCCGATCTCGGTGCGGATCGGTATGTTCTGCAGGTTGGGATCGTTGGACGACAAGCGCCCGGTCTGCGCGCCGACAAGGCTGTAGCTGGTGTGGACGCGGCCCGTATCGGGGTTGATCGCGGCCTGCAGCGCGTCGGTATAAGTGGACTTGAGCTTCGACAGCTGGCGCCATTCGAGCACCAGCGTGGCGACGTCCGCGCCTTGTGCGGCAAGGCCCTCGAGCACCGACTGGTCGGTGGAATACTGCCCAGTCTTGCCCTTCTTTCCGCCCTTGTAGCCAAGCTTGTCGAACAGGACCTCGCCCAATTGCTTGGGGCTGCCGATGGTGAAGGCCATGCCCGCGGCCTCATGGATCACGCCTTCGAGCCGCGCTATCTGCACCGCAAATTCGGCTGAGAGGCCTGCCAGCCGCTCGCGGTCGACCTTGATGCCGTTCCGTTCCATCATCGCCACCACAGGCACCAGCGGGCGGTCGACGCGCTGGTACACGCGTGTGCCGCCCTCTTCGGCAAGGCGGGGGCTGAACAGGCGGTGCAGGCGCCAGGTGACGTCGGCGTCCTCGGCGGCATAGCGCGTGGCGTCGGCCAGCGGCACTTCGGAGAACGAGATCGCCTTCTTGCCGCTGCCGCACAGGTCCTTGAAGGTCATTGTGGTGTGGCCGAGGTGGCGGTCGGACAATTCGTCCATGCCGTGCCCGGCAATGCCGACCTCGCCGCGTCCGGCATCAAGGCAGAAGCTCATCACCATGGTGTCGTCGATGGGGCTGACGTTCACGCCATGGCGGGCGAGGACATTGAGGTCGTACTTGATGTTCTGGCCCACCTTCAGCACCGCGTCGCTTTCTAGCAGCGGTTTCAGAAGGGCCAGCGCGGTGGCCTTGTCCACCTGCACCGGCTTTTCGGCGAACATGTCGGTGCCGCCATGGCCCAGCGGGATGTAGCAGGCCTGATTCGGCCCGAGCGCGAGGCTCACGCCGACGAGATCGGCGCGCATCGAATCGAGCGCGCTCGTTTCGGTATCGACCGCGACGACGCGGGCTTCGAACGCGCCGGCGATCCACTGCTCAAGCTCACCCACTGATTGCACGCAGGCATAGGCGGAGAGGTCGGGCGCGGGCCATGATGGCAGCGGACGGGCCTCGCCCTCGCTGTAGGCCTCTGCGGCCTTGTTGTCGGGCTTGGCAGGGTTGAGCTGGGTCTTGGGGCCGGGGCTGCCCTGTCCGCCGTCCAGACGGCGCAGCAGGCTGGTGAACCCGTGGACTTCGAGAAAGCTCGCCAGCGGATCGCGCGGGATCTGGCCCAGCTTGAAGTCTTCGAGCGCCACTGGCAGCGGGCAGTCTTCCTTGAGCTGGACGAGCACGCGCGAGAGGCGGGCCATGTCGGCCTGCTCGATCAGGCTGTCGCGCAGCTTGCCGGCTTTCATCGCAGGGGCGGCGGCCAGCACCGATTCGAGATCGCCGTGTTCCTGGATCAGCTTGGTCGCGGTCTTGGGGCCGATTCCGCGAATGCCGGGGACGTTGTCGACCGAATCACCCATCAGTGCGAGCACGTCGCCGACTTTCTCTGGCGGCACGCCGAACTTCTCGACCACTTCGGGAATGTCGATGCGCGCGTTCTTCATCGTGTCGAGCATGTCGATGCAGCCGCCGCCTTCAACGCACTTGCCGACAAGCTGCATCAGGTCCTTGTCGGACGATACGATCGTCACGTCCCAGCCGCGCAAGGCTGCGGCACGGGCGTAGGAGGCGATAATGTCGTCGGCCTCGACCGCCTCTTCCTCGATGCAGGCGAGACTGAAAGCGCGGGTCGCGTCGCGGATCAGCGGGAACTGCGGGACAAGGTCCTCGGGCGCGGGCGGGCGGTTGGCCTTGTACTGATCGTAAAGGTCGTTGCGGAACGATGTGCCCGCCTTGTCGAGAATGACTGCAAGGTGGGTCGGCCCATCGGCCTTGTGCAGGTCCTCGGCGAGCTTCCACAACATCGTGGTGTAACCATAGACCGCTCCGACGGGCACACCTTGCGGGTTCGTCAGGGGGGGCAGGCGGTGGTAGGCACGGAAGATGTAAGCCGAGCCATCGACCAGATAGAGATGCTGTTTTTCGTCCATCGGGGGGTGTTAGCAGGGCCTGATGGCCGCGTCATCGGGCTTGCGCGGCACTTTTATTGCAACAATTCGGCGCGTCCAAAGAACGCTTGAACGCCCGCAAATCAGGCAAAAAAAAGGCATTCCGGCCCGTGCGATAGGTCGGCCTGCACAAGATGCATTCGTCTTCTGCTTGCAAGGCGATGAATTGCCGATTAATTGGGTCGGGAAGTCTACCGGCTGAGTAGGCTTTGCGGCGGGCTGCTTGCCCACCGCGGTTCACTTCAATCCAGGGATTGTAACGCATGCGCAAGCTCATCCTCGCCGCTGTCGCCGGCACCGCCTTTGCTCTCGCTGGCTGCTCGGAAAAGCCGGCTGAAGAAGCCACCGAAGCTGCTATGGAAGCCACTGAAGCTGCTGCTGACGCCTCGGGCGCCGCTGCTGACGCTTCGGGCGCCGCTTCGGAAGCTGCTGCAGACGCTTCGGCTGCTGCTATGTAATTTCTGCCTTTCAGGCAGATTACATGAGATAGAAGGGGCGTGGTCTTCGGGCTGCGCCCCTTTCTCTTTTTCGGACGATGTCCAAGAGCAGGCTGGGTTCGAGAACTGGCTGGTCTCAGGACGTGTTGGTGTGCCTGTGCGCCAATGGTGCAAATGTCGGTATAACCCACGCCAAACGCCGCGCAGCATGGCTACGCGGCGTAACGCTCAAAACTTCGGTGTCAGCGGCGGACGAGGTCCTGAGTGCTCTTCACGAGCGGCACGCTGTAGCCATCGTAGATCGTGCGCATCATGCGTGCGATCAGGCGTGCGTGCGAAGCATGTCCTTCCGGACCTGTCACGAAAAATGCAACCGCAAGATGGCGGCCATCGGGCAGCCGCACAATCCCGACATCGTCGGTAACGCCTGCCAGCGTGCCGGTCTTGTGTGCGACCAACGTGCCCTCGGGCAGGCCAGCGCGGATGCGCGTCTTGCCGGTGCTGGTGCGGGTCATCGTATCGAGCAGCACCGCGCGGCTTTCAGGGCTGAGCACGTTCCCGCGATCGATTGAGGCCAGCAGCGCGACCATCGCACGCGGCGTGCTGGATGTGCGCACGTCGATAACGCGGGCGGGATCGACCTTGCCGTCATCGCGGACCAGCGTTGCCATCGTGTGATCGAGCCGCTGGCCGCTGATGCCGTTGCGCGAAAGCCAGTTGTTGACATGCTCGAACCCGCCAACGGCGCGGATCAACCCGTCGGTCGCCTCGTTATGGCTGCGGGTGATCATCAATTCCATCAGGCTCTGTGCGGTCATCACTTCGCCAGCCCGCAGTGGCGCTTCGGCGCTGCGGGTGCCGGTTTCGCGCACCGGAATCATCATCGGGAACTGCTGATCGAGCCGGTATGTGCCCTTTTCAACCTGTTCAAGGAACGTGGCCGCCACCGCGACCTTGGCCGTGCTTGCCATCGGGAAGGGCATGTCACCGTTGACGAAGATCTGCCCGCCACCATCGAGATCCATCGCGGCCACGCCGATCCGGCCCGCGCTTTCGGCGGCAATGGCTGCTACCTGCTGCTGGATGATCTGGTCGCGCTGGTCCTGCACCGAAATCTGGGCGCGGCTCTGGACGGCGGGAACGGTGGCAACGAGTGCCGGTGCCGCCGTCAAAAGTGCGGCGATCATCCTTGCGGTGCGAAACTTCATGCCCACTGATTACCCCGAACCCGGTTTATGTGTCTTTAACAAAAGTAACGCATTGCGATTCCGGTGAAAAGTGCGGCTCGCAACGCTCTGGCGCGCGTTCGGTCCGGTTTGGCGAATGTTTGGGAACCCACTTCACGCCAGAACGATGATTTGTCCCCCGCGCATCAGTGGTGAGATCATTCGAACAGAAGATCAAACCAGCTCTGCTTGCGGGGCATGACGGTTTCGAACAGGCTTTCGGTCAAAGCCCGAACATCGATTCGCTTCCCGCATGCTGGCTGGTAGGACGGTTTGGCCACGCCATAGACCAGCGCAGTGCCGTCCGAACTCCAGGTGCCGTCGAAGAACAGGGACTGTTCCTTGCGGCGGCGGTGCAGCAGCGAGGCTGGGCGCGCCCAACCCAGCATCCCCTTGCGCGCGCCTGCCACATCACCCGCCACGAAACGGCCGATCCAATTGGCCCGCGCGATTGCGCCAGTGTTCCAGTGGAACGACAGCGCCGCGCCCAGCTCGGCCTCGGTAGGGTCATGTGGCCCGAATGCTGCCAGCACAGGCGGCAGGTACTTCTCGCGCAGAAGCCAAAGGTATACGCCGATGCAGTGTTCGAGCGGTTGGGACTTGTCCTTGTACCGCGGGAAAACCTTGTGGCCCGAGGCATTGGTCACGCCGACGCTCCAGGTCCATACGCCGACGCTGTCCCTGTAAGCCTCGGTCACGATGCCTTCGTGGGCGATCAGTTCAAGGGCAATCCGGGGGGTAATCTCGCGCATCGCTTCGCTCCGCCAAAGCTTGAGTGGTGGCGGATCGGCGGTTCGGTAGGAAAGCGGAGATGAAACCCATCACGAAAACGGCCCGCCTCCGATCGGAAGCAGGCCGTCAATTTCAGCAATGTGCGTCTGATCAGGCGAGAGCGGCCTTGAGATCGTCCACGAGGTCGACGCGCTCCCACGGGAAGAAATCACCGGTCGGCTTGCGGCCGAAGTGGCCATAGGCGGCGGTTGGCTGGTAGATCGGCTTGTTGAGGCCGAGGTGGGTGCGGATCGCTCGCGGGGTCAGCCCGCCAAGCTTGGCAATGCCCTTGATGGCCAATTCGATCCTGTCGTCGCCGATGGTGCCGGTGTCGTGCGTATCGACATAGAGCGACAGCGGCTCGGACACCCCGATGGCATAGGCGATCTGAATGGTGCAGCGCGTGGCCAGACCTGCCGCCACGACGTTCTTGGCGAGGTAGCGGGTGATGTAGGCCGCTGAACGGTCAACCTTGGTGGGGTCCTTGCCCGAGAACGCGCCGCCCCCGTGCGGCGCCGCCCCGCCGTAAGTGTCGACGATGATCTTGCGCCCGGTCAGGCCTGCATCGCCATCGGGGCCGCCGATCTCGAACGAGCCCGTCGGGTTGATGTAGTAGGTGGTATCGCGCAGCAGAACCGGCGGGATGACGTCGGCGATCACGCGCTTCACATAGGCGTGGAGTTCGGCTTCCTTCGCGCCTTCGTCATAGCCCGGCGCGTGCTGGGTGGAGACGACGACGGCAGTCGCGGCGACGGGTAGCGAACCTTCGTAGCGCAAGGTCACCTGGCTCTTGGCGTCAGGCTCGAGGAAAGGGGCCACGCCCGAGTGGCGGTCAGCGGCCATGCGCTCGAGGATCTTGTGGCTGTAGTAGAGCGTGGCCGGCATCAGGTCGGGCGTCTCGTCGGTCGCGTAACCGAACATTATGCCCTGATCGCCTGCGCCTTCGTCCTTGTTGTCGCCTGCATCGACGCCTTGCGCGATGTGGGCCGACTGGCCGTGAAGGCGGTTGATGAATTCGAGCTTCTCGTGGTGGAAGCCGTCCTGTTCATAGCCGATGCGCTTGACCGTAGCACGCACCGCTTGTTCGATCTCTTCCTGCGCGCCCGGCGCCCATGCGCCATTTTCATAGACGCCCTTGCAGCGGATTTCCCCTGCAAGAACAACAAGCTGGGTTGTGGTCAGCGTCTCGCATGCGATTCGCGCTTCAGCATCTTTCGACAGGAAAAGATCGACGATCGCGTCGCTGATCTGGTCGGAAACCTTGTCGGGATGGCCTTCGGAAACGCTTTCGGACGTGAACAGGTAATCGGTACGCATTGGCGATCCTATCTGGAGGGTCAGGCCTATATAAAGAAACCTTTATGTTGCCCCGCGTTTAGCGTCTCCGCGCTGCGGTGGCAACAAGCGCAATCAAAAGAAGAACTGTCGCCCAGACAAGCGCAAGCGCATTGCCGGTCTGCGCGAACAGCGTTGGGGCGTGGGGCGGCGGCACCTTTCCGTCGATCCGTCCGGCACGATGAAGTGGCAGGAACTGGCGCACTGCCCCATCTGCATCGACCACCGCGCTGATCCCGGTGGTCGTGGCGCGCAGTACGGGCAGGCCTTCTTCGATCGCACGCATGCGGGCTTGCGCCAGATGCTGCGGTGGACCCCAGGCGCCGAACCAGCCGTCGTTCGTCGGGTTGAAGATGTAGTCCGGGCGGTGGGCGCGGTCGGCCACTTGCCCTGAGAAGACGATCTCGTAGCAGATCTGGAATCCGGCTTTGCCATAAGGGCCGAAATCGATTGTCCGCGCGCCGGGTCCGGCAAGGAAGTCGATGCTTCCGGCAACAAGCCGCGACAGGCCGAGCGGTTCGAGCAGCGCGCGCATCGGCAGGTATTCGCCATAGGGCACGAGATGGGCCTTGGCATAGGAGCCGCGGATGGCCCCTGTGCTGTCGATGGCGGTGACCACGTTGTAGGCGCCTGCGACTTTCGGCCCATGCATGGCGAGGTCGGTCGTACCCGTCAGCAGCAGTGCGCCCGGCCCGGCGACCCTGCCGATGCGTTCGCGCGCCAGGACGGGATCCGCGGCGAAGGTCGTCTCCTCGTACCAGAAACTGGGGTAGCCGGGGCGCAGGAAATCGGGGACGCCGCTTTCCGGCCAGAGCACAAGCCGCCGCTCACCCGGATTGCGCGCCAGCGACAGCGCGGCGGTTTTGCGGAACTGGTTCTCGTAGTTGGCGGGGTCGTTGAGCAGTTCCTGCCGCACATCGGGCTGGACCAGCGTGAATGGCACCGTGCCTTCGCGGCGCTCACCATGAAGCGGCAGGACGAACAGGATCGCGGGGCCGAGCGCATAGGCTGCGGCCGCCCGGAACTGGCGCTTGTTCCATGCGCGCAGCGCGAACAGCCAGTATCCGCCGAGAAGGATCACGAGGCCCGACAATGCATATGTGCCGGTCCATTGCGCGACCAATGCAAGGCCGGGGCGGTCGAACCCGCCCAGTGTGACCATTGCAAGCGGATTCCAGGCAAAGCCGGTGAAGACCCACGACCGCAGCCACTCGGCAACGATCCAGCACGCCGCGAAAGATGGCAGCAGCGCGGCGCGGCGGGTGCGGGTAAGCCACCATCCTGCGAGCACAGCCAGCGCGGGATAGACGGCGAGGTAGACCGCGAGCGCGACAACCGCGATCCAGCCGAGCCAGACCGGCATTTCAGCCTGATAGGTGAAGGCCGTGGCGATCCAGCCGTTGCCGACGGTGAACATGCCCAGACCGAACAGCCAGCCGCTCAGCAGCGCCTGCCGCCATGTCTTCGTTACGTCGATGCGGTGAAGAAGGTACGCCAGCGCAGCCAGCGTCAATGGCCAGAGGCCCAGCGGCTGGAAGCCGGTGGCGGCCAGGCCACCTGCAGCGATGGTGTAGAGGTGCGGGCGGGGGATCGGGCGTAGTCGCAGCATGCCCGCCTGCTATGGGGTGTGCCGGGGCCGACCGCAAGCGGCCAGCCCCTTATGGCACATCAGCCCTCGTATCAGCCTTCGGCGGGCTCACTTGCTTCGGGCAGCGGGTTCTTGCGCGGACGGCCACGCTTCTTGGGTGCGGGCGCGCCCTCTTCTGCGGCAGGCGCGGCTACCGGAGTTGCAACTGGCGCCGGTTCAGGCTCGCTGCGCACATTGATCGCGGGAGGCAGGCTGGAAGGATCGAAGATCGCAGGTGCGTCGTCGTGGCTTGCATCGCGGCGCGGACGGCGCTCGGTGCGGGGACGAAGGCCGCGCGATCCGCGGTTTTCGCGCACGAACGGATTGTCGCCAGCATCGACGATGGGTTCGCCCTCGATGGCGGGGAGGCCTTCTCCGGGCACGATTTCCGCTGCAGGGGCAACGCTTTCTGCATCACGGTCGCGATTGCGGTCGAAACGGCGGGGCCGATCTTCGCGGGGACGGTCGTCACGAGGACGGTCTTCACGGGGCCGATCATCGCGCTGGCGATCCTGGCGCGGACGATCTTCGCGGTCTTCACGTGGCCTGTCATCACGGGGCCGGTCATCGCGCTGGCGATCCTGACGCGGACGGTCCTCACGGTCATCACGGGCACGCTCTTCGCGCGGTTCGCGTTCCTGACGCGATGGCGCGCGGTCGAATGCGGGGAAATCGCCTTCGACGCTGAAATCGTTGCTGTCGTCCTCGCCTTCCTGTTCCTGATAACGCTCGCCGTTCGGGCGGGTGCGCTGATCTTCGAGGCGGACGCGGCTGTCGGCGATCACGCGGAAGTAGTGGTCGGCAAACTGCAGGTAGTATTCGGCCTGCACGCGGTCGCCATTGAGGTGGGCGTCCTGCGCGAGCTTGCGATACTTCTCCAGCATCTGGGGCGCATTACCCCGGGCGCGGCTGTCGATCCGGTTGAGCTGCTGTCCACCATTTTGCGGGCGACCGTTATTGCTGCGCCCGCGACGGCGGTTGTTACCACGATTGTTGTTATTCAACTCAGGCACTTCCTTGTTTGGGGGCGGCCCAACTGGAATGCAGGCCCATCTGGCATCAGGAATGCAGGTTCGACCCGTATGCCGTGCTGCCCGTAAGCCGCGCCATCTCCGCCACCGGCTCTCCCCACGCTTGCGGGTGGGCGAATCGGGGTTCCCAGCATCTGCTCTCGTCCCGGCCCCTTTGGCCGTTCATCCCTGCAAATGGTGGGGTTGGCATGGACGGGAAGCCTTCATCCGTTCCTTGCCTGCGATCATGATTAGTCGCCAGTCCCGGCCTTGCCAAGAGGAATATTGCGCCTTTTTGCCATTTCCACAGCGCGGGGGCGTGAACCGAGATCGCGGTGGAGCCTTGCTGTCATCCCGGCGGCTTCGACCAGAGCCATTACGGCGGGACCTTGCGTCCAGCCGATCTCGACCATGGCGATGCCATCGGGGGAGAGAAGGCCGGGCAATTGTGGGACCAGCAGGCGGTAGTCGTCCATGCCATCGGCGCCTGCAAACAGCGCGCCAGCCGGTTCATGCGCGCGCACCGAGGGGCTGAGTTCAGCCGCCAACTCGACATAGGGCGGGTTGGCGAGGATGAGGTCGAACGTGCCAAGGCCCTCGCTCCATCCGTCCTTCGTCCAGTCGGCTGGGACGAACCGCGCGGATGGCGCATGGTGCGCGCCGTTGGCCGAAGCGATGGCCAACGCTTCGACAGACCTGTCGATGCCGATGCTTTCCGCGTCCGGCCAGATCGACAGCGCGGCCAGCAACAGGGCGCCCGAGCCGGTGCCGAGATCGAGAATGCGGCGCGGTGTATGGTCCATGAAAGCCTCGCGCGCTGCCTCGATCAGCGTCTCGCTGTCACTGCGCGGTATCAGCACGGCGGGGCTGACGATCAGGTCGAGGCCGTAGAACTCCTGTGTGCCCGTGATGTAGGCGACTGGTTCATGCGCCAGCCTGCGTTCGACCAGTGCGTCGAAGGTGCCGGGCACATCTGCCTGCATGTGTCGCAGCAACACATCCGAGCGCGAACAGCCCAGCGCGTGGGCCATCAGCACTTCGGCATCGAGCCGCGCGGTGTCGCTGGTTTGGGCGAGGCGGGTTGCGGCCTTGCGGATGGCCTCGGCGACGGTCATCTGTGGCGCGCGTGCTTCGACGGGCTCAGCACGAACGGAACTTTACCAACGTACCCACACCCGTTCAGCCTGAGCTTGTCGAAGGCCACGCGCACCACCTCACCCATCCATCGAAGCCAGCCGCTTGGCCTGGTCCTCGGCGATCAGCGCGTCGATCATCTCGCCAAGCCCGGTGCCTTCGAGCACTTCGGGCAGGCGGTGAAGTGTCAGGTTGATGCGGTGGTCGGTCACCCGGCCTTGCGGGAAGTTGTAGGTGCGGATGCGTTCGGAGCGGTCGCCCGATCCGACCATCGCCTTGCGCGCTTCGGCCTCTTCGCCCTGCGCGGCATCGCGCTGCGCTTCGAACAGGCGGGCGCGCAGGACCTGCATTGCCTTGTCCTTGTTCTTGTGCTGGCTGCGTCCGTCCTGGCAGGTGACGACCGTGCCGGTGGGCAAGTGGGTGATGCGCACCGCCGAATCGGTGGTGTTCACATGCTGTCCGCCCGCGCCGCTGGCCCGGTAGACGTCGATCTTGAGATCCTTGTCCTCGATGCCAATGTCCACTTCGTCAGGCTCGGGCAGGACGGCGACGGTCGCGGCAGAGGTATGGATGCGGCCGCCGGATTCGGTGACCGGCACGCGCTGAACGCGGTGGACGCCGCTCTCGAACTTGAGTTTGGCGAACACGCCATTGCCGGTGACGTTGGCGACCACTTCCTTGTAGCCGCCGATGTCGTTGGCGTTGACCGACACGACCTCGACCCGCCAGCCCTGTTCGGCGGCGTACTTCTCGTACATGCGGAACAGATCGGCCGCGAACAGCGCGGCCTCGTCCCCCCCAGTGCCCGCGCGGATTTCGAGCATGGCCGGGCGCACGTCCGCCGCATCGCGCGGCAGCATAGCAATGGCGAGGCGGTGTTCGGCCTCGGGCAGTTCGGTGCGGATGCGGCTGAGTTCCTCATCCGCCATCTCGCGCATCTCGGGATCGTCGAGCGCCGCGAGGCTGACCAATTCGCCGCGCATCGCAGCGATTTCCTGCGCGACGCGAGCAATGGGTTCGAGCTCCGCATAGTCGCGGCTGGCAGCAATGAAGTCAGCGCCTTCAAGCGTGCCCGACGCAAGTCGCGCTTCGAGTTCGGCGAAGCGGTGCGTGAGGTGGCCTAGGCGGGTGTCGCTTACCGACATAAAACTGCGATCAATCGATATTCCAGACGAATGCACCGATACTCCCGCCCGTCATTCGGACCTCACATTGCTTGAATCGCCCGCTCTTTTCAATCTTCAGGCGCAATCGAGTGAACTCTTCATCATCGTACATCAGGTTGACGAGCTTGAATTCATTCGCGTTCCCGCGTGCTCCGAATTGTCCGATGCAATACGCTTGGCTTCTCTTCATCGCCCTGTCGAAACGCTTTTGCGGATTCCCGGAAAATGCGGTGGAAACAGAGACACCAAGTGCTCGAAGCTGATTCGCCAGAACAAGCGTCCTGTCTTCATCGTCTCGCGTGAGCGGCACAATTTCCACTTCGGGGACCTCATGTGCGAAAGTCCATCCCCCTGCGGGCGAGCGCGGATTCGACTTGCGCATTTCGATGACCAGCATCGCCAGCCGCTCGATCCCCGCAGCCCAGCCGACGGCTGGCGTAGCCGCGCCGCCGAGTGCTTCCATCAGCCCGTCATAACGCCCGCCGCCGAGCACGGTGCCCTGTGCGCCCAGCCGGTCGGTGACGAATTCGAACGCGGTGTGGCGGTAGTAGTCGAGGCCGCGCACCAGTGCCGGGGCGCGGGTCCATTCCACGCCTGCTGCGTCGAGGCCCGAGGTGACCTTGGCGAAAAAGTCCTGCGCTTCGGCGCTCAGGTAATCGTCGATCTTTGGCGCGTCTGCCGTGAACGGCTTGTCGCGCGGGTCCTTGCTGTCGAGGATACGCAGCGGGTTGCGCTCCAGCCGGTCCTGCGAATCCTCGCTCAAGTCGCCCTTAACTGCGCGGAAGTAGTCGATCAGCGCCGTGCGCCAGGCGTCGCGGCTGGCGCCGTCGCCCAGCGTGTTGAGTTGCAGCGTCACGCCGTCCTGAATGCCCAGTTCCTTGAGCAACTGGTCGGCCATGACCAGCAGTTCGACGTCGGCCTGCGGCTCGCCCGCGCCGATGATCTCGGCGTCAATCTGGTGGAACTGGCGGTAGCGGCCCTTTTGCGGGCGCTCATAGCGGAACAGCGGGCCGTGGGTGGCAACCTTGAGCGGCGCGTACTGCTGCCAGCCGTCGGTGAGGTAGGCGCGCGCGATGCCTGCGGTGAATTCGGGGCGCAGGGTGAGCGATTCCCCGCCGCGATCGTCGAAGCTGTACATTTCCTTCGAGACGACGTCGGTCGTCTCACCCAGCGAGCGGCTGAACACGGCGGTCTTTTCGAACACCGGCATTTCCACGCGGCGGAAGCGGTAAAGCTTGCGTACGCGCTCGAAGGTCTCGACGACGAAGGCGAAGGCCTCGGCATCCGCACCGAAGATGTCCTGGGTGCCGCGAATAGCTTGTGGGGTTTGTTGGCTCATGGTGGCTGCGCGATTAGCCGGAATGGACGCAAACGGAAAGGGCTGCAAAAAGGTGCGCGCAGATGGTTGCGATTGCGACTGCTTCAGGCCATGAAATGCCCCATGATCAAGAAACTCGCGGCCGCACCGCTCCTTCTCGCCCTTTCCGTATCCACCCAGGCTCTTGCCCAAGGCACCGCGAACCGCTCCGCGCCGATGGCCGTGCCGATCAGCCAGACCGTGCCCGATGCGCAGGACGTCGCCTATCCCGGCACGATGACGCTCGACATCGATGCGTCGGACATCACGCGCGGCGACTATCGCGTGACTCAGACGATCCCGGTGGCGGCTGGCACCAAGGAACTGATCGTGCAGCTTCCGCAATGGCTGCCCGGCAACCACGGCCCGCGCGGCACGTTGTCCGAACTGGTGGCGTTGCAGTTCTTCGTCGATGGCAAGCCTGTGGAATGGAAGCGTGACCGGGTAGAGGTCTTCGCGTTCCACGTAATGCTGCCTGCAGGCGCAAAGGAAGTCATCGCCAAGTTCATCCATACCTCTCCGCTGGCCTCGGCCGAGGGACGCATCACGATGACGCCCGAAATGCTCAACCTGCAATGGGAGAAGATGAGCCTCTATCCCGCAGGCCATTATGTGCGCCGGATCAGGGTGAAGCCGAGCGTTACTTTCCCCCAGGGCTGGACTGCTGCGAGCGCGCTTGATGGCATGACCATGAGCGGCAACCGCGCCACCTGGGCCGAGACGGATTACGAAACGCTGGTCGATTCGCCGATTTTCGCAGGCAAGAACTTCAAGAAGTGGGATCTGGGCCAAAACGTCACGCTGAACGTGGTGGCGGACAAGCCCGAGCAATTGGCAGCCAAGCCTGAGCACATCGCCGCGCACAAGGCGCTGGTCGAAGAAGCGAAGCTGGCGTTCGGCGCGAACCACTTCGACCATTATGACCTGCTGCTGGCGCTGTCCGACAAGATCGGCGGCATCGGGCTGGAGCACCACCGGTCGAGCGAGAACCAGCTTGAGCCGGAAGCCTTTACCGAATGGGACAAGCAGGAGTGGGACCGCAACCTGCTGCCACACGAATATTCGCACTCATGGTCGGGCAAGTTCCGCCGACCCGCGCGGCTGTGGACGCCCGATTATCGCCAGCCGATGCAGGGCGATCTGCTGTGGACCTATGAAGGGCAGGACCAGTTCTGGGGCGCCGTGCTGGGCGCGCGTTCCGGCCTGCAGGGCAAGGACATGGTGCTGGGCATGCTGGCGGCATGGGCTGGCGGATTCACTCAGGCACCGGGACGCGAATGGCGTTCGGTCGAGGACACAGGGTTCGATCCGGTCTTCGCCTCGCGCAAGCCCAAGCCCTATTCGTCGCTTGCCCGCAACGAGGACTATTATACCGAAGGCGCGCTGGTCTGGCTCGAGATCGACCAGATCCTGCGCGAAGGCACCGGTGGCAAGAAGTCCATCGATGATTTCGCCAAGGCCTTTTTCGGCATGAATCCGGGCGACTGGGGCCAGCTGCCGTTCGAGGTCGATGAGATCGTGACCAAGCTGAACGCGCTCTATCCCTACGACTGGGCCAAGCTGATCGACACGCGGATCAACCAGCCGGGCCAGCCGGTGCCGCTGGGCGGGATCGAGAAGGGCGGCTACAAGCTCGTCTGGAAGGAAGAGCCCAACCCCTATACAAAGGCGGCAATGGACTTCGGCAAGGGTCTCAGCCTCGGCAATTCCATCGGCATTTCGCTCGACAAAGACGGCAAGGTCACCGGCACTCGCTGGGACAGTGCGGCGTTCAATGCGGGAATCGTCACCGGCATGCAGGTCATGGCGGTGAACGGCATGGCCTATAGCGCCGACGACATGAAGAAGGCGATCACGGCGGCCAAGGGTGAAAAGGGTGTTCCGCTCGAACTTCTGGTCAAGCGTGGCAGCCGGTTCGAGACGGTGAAGGTCGATTACAAGGACGGCCTGCGCTATCCTTGGCTGGAACGTGTCGCCACGGGCAAGGCGCCGACCGGGCTTGAACTGCTGCTCACGCCCAAGCGTCCCGGTGGCGCGGTCGCTGCGGCGAAGAAGAAGTAAGGTTCATGGCGGGAAGCGTGGCGGGGATTGGCAAGAAGATCGCCCCGCCGCGCTTTGTGCTGTTCCTGATGCTGCTGGTGAGCGGGTTTTTCATCGATTGGCGAGTGCTCGGCGCTTCGAGTCCGACCGATGCCGTGGCGATGGCGTTCGATCTGGCGGCCTTCGTGTTCCTGCTGTCGCTGCTCCCGGTTCTGCGCGATACTTCCGTCCCGGCGATCCGCCAACACGCGGCGGACAATGACGCGAACCGGTTGCTGGTGCTTGTCATCACCACGGTGGTGACGATGGTCGTCATGGCGGCCATCGCGGGCGAACTGCCCAAAGCGACAGGCGGGGACAAGATCGCCATGGCCAAGCTGGTCGGCACGCTGGCGCTGACCTGGCTATTTGCCAACACCGTCTATGCCCTCCATTATGCGCACCTCTATTATTCGGAGAGCGGGGGTGGGGATTCGAAGGGCATCGATTTCCCCGGCGAGAACGATCCCGACTACCTCGATTTCGTCTATTTCAGCTTCACCCTGGGCATGACGTTCCAAACCTCCGACACCCAAATCAGCGACCGCCCGATTCGCCGGATCGCAACGCTGCATTCCTTTGCTGCTTTCATTTTCAACATCGGCGTGATCGCCTTCACCATAAACGCGCTTGGCGGGAAGTGACTCGGCCATAAGTCTTGTTGCGGTGCACAAGCGGCTTCGCTAGGGGCAGGCGATCCTCTCCACACCCATTGAACAGGGCAAACCCATGCGCATCGACATGATTCCCACTGGCGACAATCCGCCGGAAAGCCTCAACGTAGTCATCGAAGTTCCCGTCGGCGGTGAGCCGGTGAAGTACGAATTCGACAAGGCCTCGGGCGCGCTGTTCGTTGACCGCATCCTGCATACGCCGATGCGTTACCCTGCAAACTACGGTTTCGTGCCGCACACCCTTTCGCCCGATGGCGACCCGCTCGACGCGCTGGTCATCGCGCGCTCGCCGTTTGTACCCGGCTCGGTCGTGCGTGCGCGGCCGATTGCGGTTCTGAACCTCGAAGACGAGCATGGCGGCGATGAAAAGCTGGTCTGCGTGCCGGTCGATTCCACCTTCCCGTACTATTCGGACGTGAAGGAAAAGGAAGACATCCCCGAGATCGTGCTGCAGCAGATCGAGCACTTCTTCACCCACTACAAGGACCTCGAGAAGGACAAGTGGGTGCGCGTTGGCAAGTGGGGCGGCGCCGACGAAGCCCGCCGCGTCACGATCGAAGCGATCGAGCGCGCCAAGGCTGAAAAGTCCGCCTGATCCTTCGGGATTTGCGAAACAGAAAAGGGCCGTTCCGCCAGCGCGGAGCGGCCTTCTTCGTATCCGCTATTCCACCGGGCGGCTGGAATCGAGCAGGTCGTTGCCGTCGTCCGTCGCGCGTTCGCTGGCGACCATCTTGCGGATCTGCAACTCGGGCGAGGTGCTGTCGGGCGCGGTATCGGGCGCGGCAACCGGGGGTAGAGCGATGGCCTGCGCTTCCGGGGAGGGGGTCGCCGGGGCTTCGATCTGCTCCAGCTTCACATGATATGTAGCATCCGGCAGCACGAAACTGGCATCGCGCAGCGCCTTTCGCACCGCCTCGTAAGCAAGGCTCCGCGCCTTGCCGAACCCTGTCTTCGTCTGGTCCACCCAGCCGGTAAAGCGCAGGGTCTGCGTCGTGCCGGGCATGTCGGTAATTTCCGCAGAGGGTTCAGGCTTGTCCAGCACGAACGCCAGCGCAGATAGTGCTTCCAGCCCCTTTGCGCGGGCGAGGCAGGGGTCATCCGCATGATCGAGCGTAAAATCGATGCTGAAGCGTCGGTGAGGGTTGGTGGTGAAGTTGAGAATCACCGCCTTGAACACGGTCGAATTTGGAATGCGCAAGTGATTGCCGTCGAGCGTCATCAGCACGGTCGCGCGGCTGGTCAGGCGCACCACACGGCCCTCGAATTCGTCGATCTTGATATGGTCGTTGCCGCGGAACGGCTGGCGGATCGATAGCATCAGCGACGAGACGTAGTTGTCGATCGAATCGCGCACGGCAAAGCCGATGGCGATACCGATCACGCCTGCCCCCCCAAGTACTGCGCCGAGCAGCGCCGTTGCGCCGATGATTTCGAGGCCCAGCACGATCCCGCCGACCACGAAGGCAAAGCGGATGAAGGTGCTCATCAGGTCGCCGAGGAACGGGTTGGGCGCGATGCGGTGCCACAACGCCTTGCGCGCGGCCAGCCAATAGCCCGCGAACCCGACCAGTGCGGCCACTGCAATCGCCACGAGAATCAGCGGTATGGCCGCGACGATGGCATCTGCCTTGCCCGCAAGGCCCCCGATGGCGGGGTTGAGATTGTTATCGACGTTCAGGCTGCGCTTGAGCTTGTCCTGCACGGTGACCACGCCCGAAACGCGCCCGGCCACGCCCACCGCCTGATCGATCGCGTTTTGGCTGGGCACTTCCCCGCTGAGCGTGACCACGCCTGACGCGACCCTTACGCTGACGCCCTGAAGGTTGCCGATCTCGGAGAAGATGCCCTTGATCCGCGCCGCGATGACAGCATCGTCGCTGGGTGCGGCTTCGATATTGGCAGGCGTTGCTGACGGGGCCGGACTGGCCTGCGCGTAAAGCGCGGCAGGGAGCAGCAGGGCGAATGCCGCCATCAGTGAAAGTACGGAACGGGTTGCGCGCTGGAAGATAGGCATCCAGCAGGAATGCCCCGCCCGTGCGCGGAGTTCCCGGCCAGCTTCCGATCAGTCGCCGGCGATGCTCATCCCGTCCACGCGCAGGGTCGGCACGTCGATACCGCGATAGACCTCAAGGTCGCTTGCGGCGACGAGCGCGGCGAACATGTCGATCAGGTTGCCTGCCACGGTGAACTCTGCAATCGGCCCCGCGATCTCGCCGTTGACGATACGGAACCCCGATGCGCCGCGGCTGTAATCGCCTGTCACGCCGTTGACGCCGTGGCCGATAAGTTCGGTCACATAGACGCCATCGGCAATGTCCGCCATCAGTTCGGCAGGCGTGACCGATCCTGCCTGCAATATGACGTTGCTGGCGGTGACGTGGGGCGGGCCGGATGATCCGCGCGAGGCGTGACCAGTGGGCTGATGACCAAGCTGCCGCGCAGCAGCGGCGTCCATCAGCCAGCCGGTGATGCGACCGTCCTCAACCAGGTTGCGCGGGGAAGTTGGCAAGCCTTCACCATCGAACGGGCGCGAGCGGATGCCGCGCCGCGTGTGCGGATCGTCGGTAATCGTGATGCCGCTGCCAAACAGTTGCGCGCCGTCACGGTCGAGCAGGAAGCTCGCGCGCCTTGCGATGCTCGCGCCCGACATCGCGCCTAGCAGGTGGCCGATCAGGGAATTGCCCACGCGCGGGTCGAACACGACAGGGACCTGTCCGCTCTTCACGCGACCGGGATTGAGGCGCGAGGTCGCACGTTCGCCAGCCTCGCGGCCAATCTCGGCGGGCGCCATCAGGTCGGCGGCGTGGCGGGTGCTGCGCCACGAATAATCGCGCTGCATCGAACCACCTTCGCCCGCGACGACGCTGGCCGACAGGCTGTGGCTGGAAGCAGCGTAGGCGCCCGCAAACCCGTGGCTGGTGGCGAGCGCGAACAGGCCCAAGCCTGCACTGGCACCTGCGCCTTCGCTGTTGGTCACGCCGCTTACGCTGCGCGCGGCGTCTTCGGCCTCTTCCGCCAGTTGGCGCAAGTCGAGCGGGCTGCGTTCGGCGGGATCGTGGAGGTCGAGATCGGGCACGCCTTCGCGCAGGAGCAATTCCTCCGGCGCAAGCCCGGCAAACTTGTCTGCCGGTGCAAGCCGGGCCATCGCCACGGCGCGGCTGGCCAGTTCATCGAGGGCCTCGTCACCAAGATCGGTCGACCCGATCGAGGCCGACGCACCGCCGACAAACACGCGCAGGCCGACATGCTCGGATTCGGAGCGCTCGACATCTTCCAGCGCACCCAGGCGAACCTGCACCGATTCGGAAGCGTTGGCGACATAGACCGCATCGCTTGCATCTGCACCGGCGCGGCGCGCGCGCTCGACCAGCGCTTCGCAGCGTTCACGGGCGTCGGCGGGAGAAAGCATCAGGAACGGCCTTTCGCAGCAGCAAGGCTGCGGGGTCTAGCGGGCGCGTCCCGCCGGGGCAATCGGCCAGTTCAGTAGGCGGGTTTGCTCAGAAGACTGCGTTGAGCAACTTGAAGCCGCCGGTGATCAGGAACGGCAACAGAGCCGCCAGTGCCCAGATCTTGACCTGATCGCGCCGGAATGCCGCCTTGTAGGCCATGTCAGCGGCCTGTTCGTCGCTGAGGTGTTCCCACCTGCGTTCGAAGTTGCGGAACAGCGGAATGATCGCGGCCACAAGCAGGACCAGGACGAACACCGGCAGGAGCGATGTGCTCGCCCCCTGGATTTCATGCATGGTCACGAAGATCTGGAGGCCGGTATAGACCAGCAGCCCATACGCGACATTGTCGCTCATCTTCTTGCGCCAATCGGTTACCGACTTGGCCTTTGCACCCGGTGGCTGGAGGGCCTTGTTCACGGCACTTCCCCTGTTTAATCCTGCTCCAAAATGAATAGATCACGCGCCGCAAACGACTGCAAGGCAAATTCGGTACTGACCATCCCGGATTAGCGCAAGATCGCGAAACGCAGATCACCATGCATAAATCCTGCCAGATTGCAGGCGGAGGGTTTGCCGGATTCGAACGAGCCGCTATTGCAGGGTTCAAGTGCCTGAATTTCGATGTGCCAGATATTGGACAGAGCCATAGCAATGACTGTGATCGACGAGACTGCCCCGGTTGCCAACGCATCACCGCCCATCCCGCAGGGCGGGCTTGAAGTGGTGTCGATCGCCAAGTCCTATGACAAGCGCGCTGTTCTGACCGACATTTCGCTTTCGGTCGGCAAGGGCGAAGTGCTCGGCCTGCTCGGACCCAATGGCGCGGGCAAGACCACCTGCTTCTATTCGATCATGGGTCTTGTCCGTCCGGATTCGGGGCGCATCCTGCTGGACGGCGTCGATATTACCAAGCTGCCGATGTACCGGCGCTCAGTCCTCGGGCTTGGCTATCTGCCGCAGGAAACGTCGATCTTCCGGGGCATGACGGTCGAACAGAACATCGCAACGGTGCTCGAATTGATCGAGCCAGACAAGGCGACGCGCGAGGTCGAACTGGAACGCCTGCTCGACGAATTCGGCTTGGCGCGCCTGCGCAGCAGCCCGGCGATGGCGCTTTCGGGCGGTGAGCGCCGCCGCTGCGAAATCGCGCGCGCGCTCGCCGCACGCCCTTCGATCATCCTGCTCGACGAACCTTTCGCGGGTATCGACCCCCTCTCGATCAGCGACATCCGCCACTTGGTGAAAGATCTCAGCAATCGCGGTATCGGCGTTCTGATCACCGACCATAATGTGCGCGAAACACTCGACATCGTCGACCGCGCCTGCATCATCTATGGCGGTCAGGTGCTGTTCTCGGGCAGTCCCGAGGCGCTGGTGGCCGATGCCAACGTGCGGCGGCTCTATCTTGGCGAGGGCTTCACACTCTGATGGTCGGATCGGGGGGGATCTAGGCCATGGCGCTCGGCCCGAGGCTCGATCTTCGGCAATCCCAGTCGCTGGTGATGACGCCGCAGTTGCAGCAGGCGATCAAGCTGCTGGCGCTGTCTAACCTTGAGGTCGAGACGTTCATCGGTGAGGCGGTGGAGGCCAACCCGCTGCTCGAAATCGGTGATAGCGCGGCACCCGAGGTGCTGGAGGCCCTGCCCGAGGATCTGCGCCGCACCCATCTTGAAAGTTCGCCGGTCGATCAGCTTCTGGCCGAGGGCCGCGTGGCCGAGGACCGTCCGCTCGACATCGACGTCAGCGCGCTCGACAGCGACCGAGATACCGGAGACGGCGCGGGCAGGCTCGAACTCTCGTCAGCGCGGGACGATCGGGGAAGCGGCGGCGGCGAAGGCCCCGATATCGACGAGCGCGGGGAGGCGGAGGAAACGCTCGCCGCACACCTGCACGCCCAGATCGGTGCAACCACGTCCGACCAGCAACTGCTGTTCGTGTCGCGCTGGCTGATCGACCAGCTCGATGAGGCGGGCTACCTGACCATCCCGCTGAGCGAAGCCTGCGATGCGCTGGGACTTTCGGCAATGGTCGTCGAACGGGCGCTCGGGCTGATCCAGTCGCTCGACCCTACTGGCGTCGGCGCGCGCAACCTTGCCGAGTGCATCGCGCTGCAGGCCAGAGAGGCCGACCGCTACGATCCGTGCATGGCGCGGCTGATCGACAATCTGGACCTGGTGGCACGCGGCGAAGTGGCCCGGCTCAAGCGGCTGTGCCAGGTCGATGACGAAGATTTCGCCGAAATGCTGGCAGAGCTGCGCAGCTACGATCCGCGCCCCGGCCTGCGCTTTGGCGGCGGGGTTACCGAGGCGGTCGTGCCCGACATCCTGATCCGTGCGGCAAGTGATGGCGGCTGGAACATCGCGCTCAATCAGGCGACGCTGCCTCGCCTGATCGTCAACCGCAGCTATTACGTTGAAATGCGCGGCGCCTGCATGACCAAGGATGCCAAGGCCTGGCTGGGCGAGCGGCTGGCAGACGCCAACTGGCTCTTGAAGGCGCTCGACCAGCGGCAGAAGACGATCCTCAAAGTCGCCGCCGAAATCGTGAAGCAGCAGGACGGCTTCTTCCGCCACGGCGTCGCGCACTTGCGCCCGCTAACGCTCAAGACCGTGGCCGAAGTGATTTCGATGCACGAATCCACCGTCAGCCGCGTCACGTCGAACAAGTACTTGCATTGTGATCGCGGTACTTTCGAGCTGAAGTTCTTCTTCACTTCAGGGGTCGGTTCGTCCGATGGGGAAGGCGCTTCCGCCGAAGCGGTGAAGGCCGCGATCCGCCAGTTGATCGATGCCGAGGAGCCCAAGGCGGTCCTTTCGGATGATGCGCTGGTTGATCTGCTCAAGGCCCGGGGCTTCGATCTGGCCCGGCGCACCGTGGCCAAATACCGCGAGGCGATCGGGCTTGGCAGTTCGGTCCAGCGCCGCCGCCAGAAGACACTCGCCGGGGTGCGCTGACCGCGTTAGGGTGGTCGCAAATGCAACTGCTTCGAGGAAATGCGTACATGAGATTTCGACTGATCGTTGCGGCGGCACTTGCCACCGCCGCCACCCCGCTGTGCGCCAAGCCGGTCGAATACCGCATGATCTCGGATGAGGCGGACATCGGCCATTACATCGTCGACCAGCAGGGCAGCACGATCTCGGTCGATTACGACATCAAGCAGAACGGGCGCGGTCCGACCATCCGCGAGACGGTTACGCTGGGCAATGACGGTGCGCCTGCGGACTGGAAGATCACCGGGCGCACCACGTTCGGCAATGCTGTGGCCGAGCGGTTTTCCCGGACGTCTAGCGGGGCAAGCTGGACGGATCTGGCGGGCAAGGGCACCATCAAGGGCAAGGAAGCGCCGCGCTATTACATCGCGCAGAACGGCTCGGTGATCGACATTTCGCTGCTCGCCAAGGCCCTGCTCAAGGCGCCCGGCATGGCGATGCCCGTCGCGCCGGGCGGCACGGCCACGATGGTGGCCAAGGGCACGCAGGCGTTTTACGGGGCCGATGGCAAGCTGGACGTCACGACATATGAATTGAGCGGGTTGGCGCTCGACCCCAATTATATCGCGCTCGATTCCTCGGGCGATCTGTTCGCGGTGGCCTCTGCCGATTCCGTTCTGGTGCGCAAGGGATACGAGAAGGTCGCGGCCGAGCCTTTGCGGATCCTGGCCGAACGGCTGGGAGCGGAGCGGTTCACCACGCTGCAGAAGGAAAACGCCAGGCGCTATGCCGGGCCGGTGCGCATCCGCAACGTGCGCCTGTTCGATCCGGCGGCCAAAGCGCTGACCGAGCCGCGCGATGTGGTGGTGTTCGGCAACCGAATCACCGAAATCGCCGCCACCGGAAGTGTTGCCACACGTGGGGAGACGAACATCGACGGTGCGGGCGGCACGCTGGTGCCCGGTCTTTATGAAATGCACGCGCATCTCGGACAGGACGCCGCACTGCTCAACGTGCTGGCCGGGATCACCTCGGTCCGTGATATGGGCAACAATGACGAGGTTCTCGACAAGCTGGTCGCGCGGATCGATGCAGGCGAGCTCGCCGGACCGCGCGTGACCCGCTCGGGCTTCATCGAGGGCGAAAGCAAGTTCTCGGCGCGCAACGGCACCGTCGTGGCAACGCAGGACGAGGCTATCGCCGCCGTTCGCAAGTATGCCGCGCGGGGGTTCTGGCAGGCCAAGCTCTACAACTCGATGAGCCCGGCGTGGGCGCCCGTCGTCGTGTCCGAGGCGCACCGGCTGGGGATGCGCGTGGCGGGGCACGTGCCTGCCTTTTCCAATGCCGATGCGATGATCGCGGCCGGCTTCGACGAGATCACTCATGTCAACCAGTTGATGCTCGGCTGGGTGCTCAATCCCGATGAGGACACACGCACGCTGTTCCGCTTCACCGCGATGCGGCGCTTCCCTTCGCTCGACGTGAACTCGGCCAAAGTGCAGGCGACGCTGGATTCGATGGTTGCGCACCACGTTGCGCATGAGCCGACCATCGGCATTCACGAGCTCGGTCTTACCGCGCTCGATGGCCGCCCCAATCCCGGTGCGGTCGATTACATCGACCATATGCCCCCCGAGGAGCAGCGTCAGTTGAAGCAGGCGCTGTTCGGTACCGATACGCCGCAGCAGCGCGCCGAATATGTCGCGGCCTATGCCAAAGTGCTGGAAACGCTGACCGCGATGAACGCCAAGGGCATCCTGCTGATTCCGGGCACCGATATGGGCGGTGCGTTCACCTATCACCGCGAACTGGAGCTGTTCACCAAAGTGGGCATGACCCCTGCGCAAGTCCTGTCGCGCGCCACGCTGGAGATGGCACAATACCTCCATCAGGATCAGCAATTGGGGTCATTGGAGCGCGGCAAGCTGGCGGACTTCTTCCTTGTCCCGGGCGATCCGACCGAGGACCTCAAGGCGATCAAGGCCATCGCCATGGTGGTGAAGGACGGGGCGTTCTACTTTCCCGCGGAAATCTATCCGAAGCTGGGCATCCGTCCGTTCACGCCTGCGCCAAAGGTTGAAATGGTGAAGTAGCCCGTCAGTCCGAACCGGGGCGCTCGGCCAGCATGTGCTGGATCATGCCCTGAAGGTTGGCGTCATAGCGGGCGAGGACCTGATGGTCTTCAGCCGTATCCCAGTGCGTGATCAGTTCGCGCCCGTTGAACCAGTGCAGGGCATAGCCCGGCGGATCGGCGATGATCAGGCTGCGCTGGTCGGGCACGTCGGGATCAATCGCGCGCAAGTCGAGTGCGACTTGCGGTGCGGTTGACGGGCAGGTGGCAACAATCGTGCCTTCCCACACTGTGGTGATCGCGCGGTGGATGTGGCCGCAGACGATGCCGACGACATTGGTCCGTCCGCGCAAGCATGCGCCCAGGCGTTCGACCCAAGGCTCTGCCGGGTCAGTGTTCATCCACGGAATGCCGACTTCGACCGGTGGGTGATGCTGGACGATCAGCGTGCGCACATCAGAGGCTTCATCCAGCCGGGCGTTGAGCCAGGCCGCTCGCGCTTCGCAGAAGGCACCGCCATGGCGGCCTTCCTCAAGCGTGTCGAGCACGATCAGCCGCAACGGGTCGGTGTCGATCACATATTGCAGGAAGCCCCCATCGAAGCGGGCGGCGGGGAAGACTTCGGCGAAAGTCGCGCGATCATCGTGGTTGCCGAGCGCGTAGTGCACCGGAAAGGGCATATCGGCGAAAGCCTCGCGCAGCCGTTCATAGCTTTCGCGGTCACCCCGGTCGATCAGATCACCGGTGGCGAGCAGAAGGTCCGGCCGCGGTTCCATCGCGGCCAGTTCCTCCAGCACACGGTCAAGCCGCTGCCGGTTGAATTCACCGGGGGAATCGGGTTCGAACCCCAGATGAATATCGGTGACCTGCGCTATCAGCATCGTTCCCCGCTGACGTTCTAGTGCAGCTTTACCGGGAAACGCGGCCTTTCAGCCACGGCCACGGTCTGCCCGACGTCTTTCTTTCTGTCCTTTGCCGGTGCCCACGGGGCGCCAGCATCCATGTGATAGGAGTGGCACATCGCGCAGGAGGAATCGACCGGGTCTTTCACCGAAACCGACGCAAGTTTTGCGCCCTCGCCGCCGACGTGGCAGGTGCGGCAGCCGCCCTTGCCGTCGATGCCCGGTACGAGCAGGTCGGTCGCCTTGTTCGATGTCCCTGTTTCGGTGTGGCAATCGGCGCAATCGGTCTTGTCGTGCGCCTTGTGGTCGAACCAGCCCTTCTGGTAATAACGGTCGTTCTGGGCGACCGGCTGGACGGTGAAACCGGCACTCGCCATCGTGCCGCCGCGCGTCACGGTGTGGCAATCGTAGCACATGCCGCCGTTCGAGAAGACTTGCGCCACAGCCTGTTCTGCGCGGGTCGGGTAGAACCGGACAGCGCGGGCGTAGTCGGCAGCGGTTGAGCGCAGCGCGGCATCGCCGGGCACCCGCCGTGCAAGGCCCGAGAGGTTGGCCGGGCGGGCAGGAGCGCCGCCACGGTAGAAAGCGCGCAGATCGGCCACGACCTGTTCGGGCTTGCCGTGGCGCAGCGTGCGGAAGGTGCCGCCGACCTGATCGAAGCTGAGCGAGTGGCAGGACTGGCAGGAGTCCTCCATCACCACCGGCTTGAACCGGGTACCGGTGGAATCGGCCTTGTGGCAATCCTTGCAATCCAGCCCATCGGTTGCAGCGAAGCGTCCTGGCATGCGCCGGACCATCTGGGCGATGCCGTTGGTCTTCGACAGATGCTGGCCGTGGGTGAACTTGAGCCCGTTGTTTTCCTGCAGCGCAGGCGTCCACATGGCGCGCTGGAATAACGGCTTGTCCCCGTCCATGCCGCTGATCACCATCGGCTTGAACTGAGGGTGAGCCATCCCGAAGTCGGCGGCATCGGCGAGTTTGGTATCGGTCAAGCGACCTTTCATCCCGTTATGGCAATCGGCGCAGAATTTCTGCTGGGTGGCTGGCATAGCGCCTGCCCCCTCGTGTTCGGTGTGACAATCGACACACCTGCCCGCCGGGCGGTTGAACGCGGTAGCGACCGCACGCTGCAGCGCGGCCAAGCCGGTGGGCTCGCCGCGCGCTTTCAGCAATCGCGCCTTGTCCGAAATATGGTCGTGCGCGTCCTTGGTGTGGCACGTCAGGCAGGCCTTGTCGGTGACGGCCACGAACGCCTCGGTATGGCAGGCCTGGCAATCGCCACCGAGATTCTTGTGGGCAAGGCTCAAGGGGCCTGACGACCACGTCTGGTCGGCATGGAAACTGTCCGGACGCCGCGCTTTTTCCTGCATCGCCAGCGGTTTGTAGGTCATGTAGCTGTAGATCGGGAAGGCAAGGAACGAGATCAGCACCAGCACCGCGAACGTCCACGCCGACATGCGCTTGCCGGGCAGGAGGCCCTTGAGCGTGTAGACCGTGGTGATGTCCTTGTCCTCGGCGGAGTCCGAGACGGCCTCCACCCGGCGCACGGTGAAAGCGAGCATGCCGCTTTCGGTATCGCGCGAAATCACGATGCGGTGGCCGCCGAACATCAGTTCCGCGCCGACCGCAGGATCGAGCACGGCCTCGGTGACCGAACGCCCGTTGACCTCGAACGGCTGGGTGCCGACCGAACCGATCGTCAGGTTGCCATCGGCCCCTTGCACCACTCGTGCATGGCGCGGATCGACCGCAAGGTCGGGGAGGTGGATGCCGTTTGCCGCGTCGCGGCCAATGGTCAGTTCGTCGCCCTCGATGGTCGAGGGACGCACGATCTCCTCACCACTGGATTTGAGCGCGATCTGGCGGACAAGAAAGCTCATCGTTCGCTCACCAGTAGAAGAAGACGCTGACGATATGGGCGGATAGCGCCGCAATCAGCGCAAAGGTCACGGGCACGTGGACATAGAGCCAGGCCTGCAACCAGGACTTGATTTTGAGGTGTCGTCGCATTCGGCCAAGCATGGCTTCCTTGCGCGTCAGCAGCGCATCGACCTTGTCGACCGGATCGTCGGCCACGCGCGGTTTGTAGGCGCGCATGCGGCGCAGTTCCGCAGCGGCATGGCGCGTTGCGCACTTGGGATAGTTGCCGGTAATGCGGTTCCAGAACGATCCCGCGAAAGGGTCCTGCTCAAGGCTCATGTTCACGAGTGCCGCGCTTTGCGGATCGAGCGGCTGGGCCGCATCATGGATCTGCCGGTCGAGCGAACGTAGCGCCTCGATCATCTGCTTTTCAGTGATCGCGCCTTCATCGTCGAAGCGGTTGGCTGAAAGCGCGCGCGGCGCCGTGGCATAGATCCAGATGCCGAAAATGCCCGAGGCGATGACCAGCAGCATCAGGCCCCACGCCAGCGTGTGGACGTTCCAGCCGAAGTGGAAGCCCGAATGGAGCGTGCCGATCACCGTCAGGCACAGGCCGAGATAGACGTGCGCGCTGGTCCAGGCCTTGAGGCTCCACCGCCCCGGTGTGATCGCGCGCTTGCGCATGCCGAGCATGGTCAGCCACAGGATCAGCAGCGCACCGACTGTGCCGAGCGCATAGCCGAGCCAGCTCGACCCGAAATGTGTCCCAGGCAGCGGCACCCAGATGTAGAGCGCCAGCAGGCCGAGCGCGAGCGCGGCGGAGAGCTTGCCCCAGAACAAGTTGTTATGCCGCAGGAAACCTTCGTGCGTGGCGGTCCGTTCGCGGCTGGCGCCGGTGCGCTTCTTGGGGGCTATCGTGGCCATCGGCTCAGGCTCCCTCGTTTTCGAGGCGGGCGACGGTCAGGAACTCGTCGGGCGAGACGCGGATGGCCGCGCCCGTCGGGCAGGCGCGGACGCAGCTTGGGCCGCCTTCGATCCCGGCGCACATGTCGCATTTGATCGCCTTCTTGCGGTCAAGCAACTCGTCTACCGCCGGGTCGCCGGTGTATTTGGTGTTCTTCTTCGACCATTTGTACGGTGGCTCGCCCGGTCCCGGCCCGGAGCCGAAGAACAGCCAGTTCAGCAAGGAAGGTTTTTTCGGCGGAACCTTGTCCATGCGGATCACGCCATAGGGGCAATTGCGCTGGCAGTTGCCGCAGCCGATGCACGTATCGTTGATGAACACTTCGCCGTCCGGCCCGCGATGGATCGCATTGGGCGGGCAATCGGCCATGCAGTGCGGATGCTCGCAGTGGCGGCACGATGTCGGCACGTGGAGGTGCGCGAAGCTCTTGCCAGCCTCACGGTCAAGCCTTGAGAGGCCATCGTGGCTGTCGGCGCAGGCCTTTTCGCAATTGTCGCAGCCAACGCAGAGCCGCTCGTCGATCAGCAGGACGTCGGTCGCTTCGCCAAGGCCTTGGCTGACGAGGAACTTGGCCTGTTCGGAATAGAGGTCGACGACGCCCGAAAAGCTGTCCTTCTTCGATTCGATGAAGGCGTTGGTCGCGCGGCGGACTTCCATGTCCTTGCGCGCGCGGTCGAGCAGCGCGGGCTTGGCGGCGAGCACGCGACCGAACGCTTCGCCATCGATCTTGATGACCTCGCTCTTGATCGCGGCGCGGACCGTGGCGGTGCGGCGGCCGCCGTCGATCAGGGCCATTTCGCCGACGTAGGAACCTGCGGGCAGGTACGACAGGAACACCGGTTTTCCGCCGACTTCCTTCTCGACGATCATCGAGCCGACGCGGATGACATAGATGTCGTTGTCCTCGCCACCTTCGGTGATCACCGCCTCGCCAGCGCGGACCTGCACGATCTTGGCGGTCTCGACCACTTCGGCGATATCGGCGCTGGTCAGGCCCGATCCGAACATCTGCAGGATCTGGCGCTCGGTCGAAATACGCTCAATCGCACGGCGGGCGGTCGGCACCTGGCTTTGCAGCTTGAGCGCGGCGTTGCGGCTGATCTCGACGCAGATCGTGTCTTCTGCGGCCACGATGGTAGCGCCGCGTCGCCGTCCGGAAATGAGGCCGACTTCGCCGAAGATCGTGCCCGAAGGAATCGGGATGACCTTGGACGGGTCCTTGGCATCGAGCTGGACGTTGACCGAGCCCGAGGCGATGGCGAAGAGCGAGGACCCCGGATCGTTCTTCTCGAACACCGTCTGGCCCTTGGCATAGGCGCGGGCAGAGGAATCGAGCATGAATTCGCGAAGCTGAAGAGTGGTCATGCCATCGAGGATGGAGACATTCGTGCGCAGGAATTCCAGCCATTCGTTCACCGAGCGATTGCCCGGCAGGCCGGCGAATTTGGCTTCGAGCAGCGGTTCGTCCGCGGGCTTCAGGCCGGTGTTGCCGTTGATGAATTCGACGACGTCATAGCCCTGATTCATGCAGTGCTTGATCAGTGGATAGCCCGCCAGCGCGCCGATCACGAAGATGCCGGGCGCGGTCGATTCGAACTGCGGCGAAAGCGTCGGGAAGGCGAGGCGGTCGGCGCTGGCGAATTCGATGCCGCAGCCTTCGACGAAGGCGCGCGGCGGGGCCGAGCCGATGCGGGCGATGATCCGGTCACAGCGGATGCGCTCTTCACCATCGCGGGTGGCGAGCGTAATCCAGCCGGGCTCGACCGACTTTGTCTCGGTCTCGTAGCGGATAGTCAGCTTGCCTGCCGCGTCGTCCTCGACCAGCGCCTTGGCGTTCGGTTCCTTGGCGGTGGCGAAGCTTTCGCGGACGTTGGTCGATTTCGGCGCGCGGTTCAGCACGGTGACGACATTGCCCTGCGCCGAATCCTCGACCAGACCGCGCGCGTTCTCGATCCCGGCGTCGCCTGTGCCGACCACGATGATGTGCTGGTCGAGCACGGCGTAAGGATCGTCGAGCTGGTAGGTGACGTGCGGCAGATCGCCGCCGGGGCAGCGCATCAGATTGGGATTGCCCTGCGTGCCGATGGCCAGCACGACGTTCTCGGCCATGACCGTTTCGCCATTGGTCAGTTCGATCGCATAGGGCGCGGCGTAGCGCTGCAGTTCGGTGGTGGTGCTCGATCCATCACGCGCGCGGGAAACGATCTTCTGGACCGAGCCTTCGATGGCCGGACCCGTGCCTTTGATCGACTTGACCTCGGCATTGTACATCACGTTGACCGCAAGCTCGGCAGTGCGCCGGTTCCACTTGTCGAGGATGTCCTCTTTCTTGCCGGCGTCGAATTCCTGATCGGAGCGCAGGATCAGCTGCGATGGCGTGGCCATCACATGCTTGCCCTTCTGGTATTTGTAGATCGTATCGGAAAGGTGATCGGTCTTTTCGAGCAGCACGTGGCTCAGGCCAAGCTGCGCCGCGCGTCCCGCAGCGCTCATGCCTGCGGGGCCGGACCCGATAATCGCAACCTTGAAAACCTCGCCCACCGGTATGCGTCCCCCGCACCACGCGCCAGAACGACGCATGTGCCTGCGCCTGTTCTTAGCCGAAAACCGATTGCGACCCCTATCGTGGCAGACATTAGCTTATGCTCCGCGCAAAGCCAGCCGCAATTTGCGCGGAGCTGTCATGGCGTGCGTGAGCCGCTTGCGCACAGACCGCCCGGCGCGATATGCGCATGGGCACAGTGACGGATGCCGCATGAGGTGTCCGACAGGGAGTAACCGATGACCGAGCCCGATCCCGTGCCAGCGAAAAGCGACGAAGCGCAGGGACACTCGCGATTCGGCAGGGTCGCGCTGATTGCGGCGGGCGTGATCGCGCTGGGCGCGGGCGGCGTGGCGATGATGCGCGGGCCTGAGAATCCGCCGCCACAGGCGCAGCCTCCCGCTGCCTTGCCCAGCCAGCAGCCATCGGTCGACGATGTGATCGCCAAGCTGGAAAAGAAGCTCGCGGAAAATCCCGAGGATGCCGAGGGCTGGCGCATGCTCGGCTGGTCCTATTTCCAGACCGAACGCTATGCCGAATCCGCCACCGCGCTCAAGCAGGCGACCAAACTCGATCCCGAACATGCCGAGACGTGGTCGTTCCTGGGCGAGGCGCTGGTCCTTGCCAGCAAGGAAGAAGGCCGGATGCCGCGCGATGCCAAGTCGGCGTTCGACAAGGCGATCAAGCTTGACCCGAAGGATGCCCGCGCGCGCTATTTCCAGGCCGTGGCGATGGACCTCGGCGGGCGTCACCGCCAGGCAATCAACGCCTGGTTTGACCTGCTCGAGGATACCCCTGCCGATGCGCCCTATGCCGAGGATATCCGCGAGGTGATCCGCAACGTGGGTGAGCGGCGCAAGATCGACGTCGAAAAGCGTCTGGCCGAAGCGCGATTTGCAGCGCCTGCGGGCGGCGTGATCACCGACGGGCCGCACAAGGCGGCTGCTGGCATTCCGGGGCCGACTTCCGAGGAAATGAAAGCCGCGGCCGGCATGCCCAAGGGCCAACAGGAAGCGATGATCCGGGGCATGGTCGACGGCCTTGAGGCCAAGCTGGTCAAAGACCCGATCAACGCCGACGGTTGGATCATGCTGATGCGCAGCCGCATGCAATTGGGTGAGCCGAAGAAGGCCGCAGAAGCCTTGCAAAAGGGCCTGGCTGCGTTCCGCAACGATGGCGCGGCGGCCCGGAAATTGCGCGAGGCAGCTTCGAGCCTTGGTATAGCCGGGGCCTGATTCGCGGTTTTGCGGCACAAGAAGGCCCGGTGCGCGCCCATTGTGTTAACCTTGATCCGTTATGGCCGCTTTACATCGCAAGTGCGTGATTCATTCTGGGACACCTGAATTTCCGGGCAAAACCGTCCCGATCTGAATCAGTCCGGTCTGGGGATGAGTCATTACCGCGCCACTCGGTGGTTAACGCGATGATTCTCATGGCCTTCGTTTACAGCAAATTAACCTTTCATGTTCATTCCTCCTATGGTTAATGGCGGTCAACACGGGTTTAGTCCGGGTTAATTGCCACGGGGACATGGCAAGTAAGGGGCGGATCAATGCGCGTACTGCTGATCGAAGACGAACCGACGACCGCCAAGGCGATCGAACTGATGCTGACGACTGAGGGCTTCAATGTCTATTCGACCGACTTGGGCGAAGAGGGCCTCGATCTTGGCAAGCTCTATGATTACGATATCATTCTGCTCGACCTGAACCTGCCGGACATGCACGGCTACGATGTGCTCAAGAAGCTGCGCGTCGCCAAAGTCCAGACCCCGGTCCTGATCCTTTCAGGCATTTCGGAAATGGACAGCAAGGTGCGCTCGTTCGGCTTCGGTGCCGACGATTACGTGACCAAGCCTTTCCACCGCGAAGAACTGATTGCCCGCATCCACGCCGTTGTGCGCCGTTCGAAGGGCCATTCGCAGTCGGTCATCCGTACTGGCAAGCTTTCGGTCAATCTCGACGCCAAGACCGTCGAAGTCGATGGTGCCCGCGTGCATCTGACCGGCAAGGAATACGCGATGCTCGAGCTGCTTTCGCTGCGCAAGGGCACCACGCTGACCAAGGAAATGTTCCTCAACCACCTTTATGGCGGGATGGACGAACCCGAACTCAAGATCATCGACGTGTTCATCTGCAAGCTGCGCAAGAAGCTTGCGCATGCCTGCGGCGGTGACAACTACATCGAAACCGTCTGGGGCCGCGGATATGTCCTGCGCGATCCCGATGAAATCGCGGAAACCGAAGCGGCCTGATTGCCGGATCATCTCACGCCATCCCTAGAAACGGCTCGCCCATACGGCGGGCCGTTTTTACAGGTACGGAAACTGCTTCCTTTTACGGAGCCGGCCGATGACCATCTCGCGCCCTTTGATCCTGATCTTTTCGGCGTGTGCGCTAATCGCGCTGTCCTCCTGCGGATCTGGCAAACGCCACCCGATGATCCAGAAAGAGATCGACCAGTGCATTGCGGGGTTGTCCGGGCTGATACCCGATGCAGCGAAGCGTCAGGAAACTTGTGAGTGCACGTCCGACGCAATGCAGGAAGATCGTCAGTATGCCGGTGAACGCACCGCCGCATATGAGGATTCCTATCTGAAGAAAGTTCAGGCTTGTGGCGGACCTGACAGAATTCCCGGCTCGTCTGCAACCGATCCATTTGGAATACTGAAGGATAAGCCCGAGGGCGCCAACGTTTCCGGAGATGGTTCAGGCGAAACCTTCCAGAATTCCGATACCGGCAGTGATTCCTATGGCGAACCCATGGTCAATGATCCCGTCGCCGAGGCCGGGCAAGGTGGCGACACGGACCTCTCGCAGTAGCAACTTCCCGCTAGGTCGCTGTCGGCTTGGTCAAGTCTGCGCCGAAACCGCCAAGTAGAAAAGGCGCCGGTGCAGTTTCCAGCCTCGTTCATCTGCCAGCCCTGATTGACCGTTGCGTTTGAGCCTGTCATCCGCACCGAAAATTCAGGAACAGGCCATGACTGCGCACAAAACCGGCGATCCTACCACGCTCAACCGTCTCTATGGCCGCGCCAAGGGCAAGCCCTTGCGGCAGGGTCAGCAGGGGCTGGTCGATACGCTGCTGCCTCGGATCGCGATGCCGGCCGAAGGACCGATCACATCCGAAAGGCTGTTTGGCGATGACCGCCAGATGCATTTCGAGATCGGCTTTGGCGGCGGCGAGCACATGGCATTTCGCGCCGACATGCTGCCTGATCACGGATTTATCGGTGCAGAACCGTTTCTAAACGGCGTGGCGCAGGCGCTGACGCATGTGGCGGGGGACAATGGTGCCCACCCGCCGCTCGGCAATGTGCGCATCCACCATGGCGACGCGCTGGAAGTGCTTGACCGGATTCCCGACGGCGCGCTTTCGTACCTTTACCTGCTCCATCCCGATCCCTGGCCCAAGGCGCGCCATGCCAAGCGGCGGATGATGAACGACGGGCCGCTGGACCTGATTGCCGCCAAGCTGCGCCCCGGCGGAGAGTTCCGCTTCGGCACCGATCACGACATCTATCTGCGCCACGCGCTGATGGTCATGCGTCGCCACAAGCACCAGTTCGAATGGCTGGCGGAGGATTGCACCGATTTCCAGAATCGTCCCGGTGGTTGGCCCGAGACACGCTACGAGCACAAGGCGCGCACGGTTTACGGGCATGAAGTGTGGTACTTTCGGTATCGCAGGCGCTGAATCATTCGGTTCGTCGCAAAAAACTCTCCCTTTATGGTAGAGTATAAATTCTCTGTTCTGGCTGTCACCGATCCCCTGTAGCGCAGCCACGCTAAAACAGGGGTGGAATCGCATGGAATTTCTGGCCGGGCTCGATTGGACGGCGCTGCTGCCGTTCATCGCCGTAGGTTTCGCCGCGCAGATGATTGACGGCGCCTTGGGTATGGCGTTCGGCGTCATCTCCAACACGCTGATGGTGGGCGTTCTGGGCATTCCCCCCGCGCTCGCGTCGCAGCGCGTGCACATCGTTGAATGCTTCACCACTGCGACCTCGGGCATCAGTCATCTGATCCACGGCAATGTCGACAAGAAGCTGTTCTTCCGCTTGCTTGTTCCGGGCATGGCGGGCGGCATTCTCGGAGCCTATGTGCTGTCCTCGCTCGACGCTTCGCTGGTGAAGCCGTGGGTGCTGCTCTACCTTGCGGGGATCGGCGTCTATCTGTTGGTGCGCGGTATTTTCTATCCGCCCAAGATCAGGGAGGCGGGCTGGGTGGCGCCGCTCGGTCTGGTCGGCGGTTTCCTCGATGCGGCAGGCGGCGGCGGCTGGGGGCCGGTGGTCACATCCAACCTGCTGATCCAGGGTGCAGACCCGCGCAAGGTCGTGGGCACGGTCAACACCGTCGAGTTCTTCCTGACCTTGACGGTCTCCGCAGCGTTCGTCTGGCATCTGGGCTTTGCCGATGTTGCGGGCGCTACGCTGGGCTTCCTGATCGGCGGCATCGCAGCCGCGCCATTCGGTGCCTGGGCAGCGAAGCACATCCCGGCCAAAACCATGCTGATCATGGTCGGCGTCGTCCTCACGCTGACGAGCGCTTACGGCGCCTACAAGGCCTTTTCCTGAATCCTTCCCGGCGGATGAGGCATGTTCCGCAGCCTCATCCGCGCGTCATGGTTACGCAAAATTAACCAGGTTTTGCCACTCTTGTCCCGCGCCGCGCGAAGCGATTCCCGTTGCGGCAGGAGGGTACGATCATGGCGCGGTATGATGCGAGCGGGATGACGATTTCCGAATTGCGCGAATTCGCCAGCTTCGCACCTTGCGAACAACGCTACATTCGCCGGAGCCTCGATATTGCGCTGGGCCGGGGTGACGCAGTCGCGCGCTGGGCACGCGACGAGGACGAAGCCGCGTCGATCCGCCAGCAAAAAGCGCTCTATCAGGACCTGATCCCGCTGCGCCGCATCCTGCCGGAAGCCGAAGACCTCGACGGCGTCGAACCGTTCATGGGCAGACTGATGCGGATCTCCGCATTCGATTTGGCGCAGGCGCGAATCGCGGGCTTCTCTGCCTATCGCTTCCTGTACGAGCGGTTGCTCGGCGCCGAGGCACGTCCGTGGCTGCCGTCGGCGTTCTGCGCCGCAGCCGCGCTGCCGCTGATCCGCCCGCAGCGCCGCCGTGACCTTTTGCAGTCGATCAGCGAGGCCGCCGCCACCGCGCAAGGCTGGTCCACCCGCGCGCCATCATTCTATCCTGAATTCGTCGAAGCCGAAGCGGCTTAGGGCACAAGCACCGTGTCACGGGCCACATCATCGGTCTGCGGATAATCGAGGGTGTAGTGCAGGCCGCGGCTCTCGTGCCGGGCGCGGGCAGACCGCACGATCAACTCCGCGCTCTGTAGCAGGTTGCGCAGTTCGATCAGGTCGGTCGTCACGCGGAAGTGGCCGTAGTAGTCGTTAACCTCGCCCGACAGCATCTGGATGCGGTGCGCAGCGCGCTCCAGCCGCTTGTTGGTGCGCACAATGCCGACATAGTTCCACATGAACCTGCGAATTTCGGTCCAGTTCTGCTTGATCACCACTTCCTCGTCGGAATCGGTGACCCGGCTTTCGTCCCACGCCCGCACTTCGGGTGGCGCATCGAAACTGCCCCAGCGGCGCAGGATATCGCGCGCGGCGGCATCGCCAAACACGAAGCATTCGAGCAGTGAGTTCGACGCAAGGCGATTGGCTCCGTGCAGTCCGCTTTCGGTGCATTCGCCGGCAGCATAAAGGCCTGGCAGGTCGGTGCGCCCGTCGAGGTCGATCAGCACGCCGCCGCAGGTGTAATGCTGGGCAGGGACCACCGGGATCGGCTGGCAGGTCATGTCGATGCCAAGGCCGATCAGCTTCTCATAGATGTTGGGGAAGTGGCCGCGCACGAAGTCAGCCGGCATATGGCTGATGTCGAGGTGGACGTAGTCGAGCCCGAATTTCTTGATCTCGGCGTCGATCGCGCGGGCGACGACATCGCGCGGCGCGAGTTCAAGCCGGGCGGGATCGTAGAACTCCATGAAACGCTTGCCGGTTCGCGGATTGATCAGCTTCCCGCCTTCGCCGCGCACCGCCTCGGTGATCAGGAAGTTCTTGACCTCCAGGTTATAGAGGCAGGTCGGGTGAAACTGCATCATCTCCATGTTGGATACGCGCGCGCCCGCACGCCAGGCCATGGCAATGCCGTCACCCGTTGCGCCGCGCGGCGCGGTGGAGAACTGGTAGACGCGGCCAGCGCCGCCCGTCGCCAGAATCGTGGCGCGCGCGGTATGGGCCTCGACCTTGCCGGTCGCCTCATCCAGCGCATAGACGCCCCAGACCCGGCCCGAGCCAGAATAGCGTGCGGCTTCGTGGTGCCCGGTGATCAGATCGACGCATGTGCGGCCGGGCAACATCGTGATGTTAGGATGCTCGCGCGCGGCCTTGAGCAGGGCCTTCTGCACCGCCGCTCCGGTCGCATCGTCGACATGGACGATCCGGCGGTGCGAATGGCCGCCTTCGCGCGTGAGGTGGAGCGAGCCCGCTTCGGCATTGAAAGGCACACCGAGATCGGCCAGCCGCGCAATCGCTGCGGGTGCATGCTCGACGACGAACTCGACAGTTTCCCGCCGGTTCAATCCTGCACCTGCGATCATCGTATCGCGGATGTGATCGTCGAAGGTGTCACCGGCATCGAGCACTGCGGCGATACCGCCCTGCGCCCAGTTGGTAGAGCCGCCATCCAGCGCGCCCTTGGCCAGCACCAGCACGCGGCACGTTTCCGCGAGCACCAGCGCGGCGGTAAGTCCTGCGGCGCCTGAGCCGATGATCAGGACGTCATGGCCATTATCGTGATCACCGCTCACGGGCGGAACTCCAACTGTTTTTCCGCAGTTTGCGGGTCAAGTGACGGCCGTAGCTTGCGGCAGCGGAAGATAAAAGGGCCACTGGATCGAGCAGGCTGCAAAACCCTTTTTGGCGTGTTAATGTTGTTAACTGCGTATGACACTTGTCTCGCACATGCAGCATGGTAGGTAGTTATACGCATATTTTGCTTGCGACGAAGGGTTTGCAGTGTCGGGATCCCGCCTTCTTTGCCTGTTTAACCGGCACCGTCCCGTGCGGGAAGAAGTGCACTGGAACGGTTTGACCTATACCAGCACCTGCAAGCACTGCGGCACCCCCGTCCGGCGCCTCGAAACTGGCGGATGGCGCCGCCGGAAACAGGATACACAAACGTCTTAGTAGCTCTCAGGCATCTTCGCGCGGTCGGCTGGTCAGAGTGACGAACACGTCTTCGAGGTCTGCCTCTCGTGTCGACACGTCGACGATCGCATAGCCCAGTCCCTGAACTATCGACATGATTTCTCCTGCAGTCATGCGATCCTTGTCGTAACCGATTTCAACCTGCCGTTCGCCTGAAATTACGCTCTTGCTGAAGGCGGGGTGTTGCGGTGCAGCATCGATTTGACGGTCCAAGGTCAGCACGACGATTTTTTCGCGTGCCATGTCCACCAGTTCGCGGGTCGGCTTGTTGGCGATCAGCTTGCCGTGATTGATGATCGCAATGCGGTCACACAACTCCTCGGCTTCTTCCAGATAATGTGTGGTCAGGACCACGGTCACACCCTCGTGGTTCATTTCGCTGACCAGTTCCCACAACTGGCGGCGCAGTTCCACGTCGACGCCTGCGGTCGGCTCATCCAGAACGAGCACCGGCGGGCGGTGGACCATCGCCTTGGCGATCAGCAGGCGGCGCTTCATCCCGCCCGAAAGTGAACGGGCATAAGCGTCGGCCTTGTCGGCCAGATGCACCGCGCGCAGCAGCTCCATCGTGCGGCGCATCGCCTTGGGCACGCCATAGAGCCCTGCCTGATTGTCGAGCACTTCTGCGGGCGTGAAGAACGGATCGAACACGATTTCCTGCGGCACGATCCCGATAGAGGCCTTCGCATTGCGCACGTCGCGATCAATGTCGTGGCCCCAGATCTCGACCGAGCCGGAGGTTTTCATCACCAGGCCCGCGAGCGTGTTGATCAGTGTCGACTTGCCCGCGCCGTTCGGCCCGAGCAGTCCGAAGATCTGTCCTTGCGGAACGTCGAAGCTCACCCCGTCCAGCGCAAGCTTGCCCGCCGACTTGCCGGTCGGGGCATAGCGTTTGACAAGATCGCGGATGCGGATGGCGGGAGCGAGTTCGGAACTGGTCTGCATGGGGCGGTGCCTGCCCGAACCCGTGCCAAAACGCAATTGTCTGTGCCCTTCGCATTTGCTAGCGCACCGCCATGATTCAGCCGCCAGAAACCGCCTTCACCGATCATGCCCGCGTCAAGTGCGATGGCGCTTCCGATATCCGGGGCGGTTCCGCCCTCGGCCACCCGCGCGTCTGGCTCGAAATTGACGAGCGCGGCTATGTCGAATGCGGCTATTGCGACAAGCGCTTCGTGCTCAGGGGCGGCCCGGCGGATAACGCAGCCGCCGCCTGAAGAAGCGCGCGGACGCAAACCGCGCATTGGCTTTGGCGTTGGAGTGCCTATATCGGGTGGGATGACCCAGATCGACACTCGTTCGCTGCTTTACCGCTCCGGTTTGCTCACCCCCGATGATGCCCAGCGGCTCACCCGTTCGGCGCTCAGCAACTGCGACGACGGCGAGCTTTACCTCCAGTTCATCGCGTCCGAGAGCTTCGGCTTCGATGATGGCCGGTTGAAGACGGCCGATTATTCGCGCGATGCAGGCTTCGGCTTGCGCGGCATCTCGGGCGAGATGACCGGCTTTGCCCATGCCAACGAGATTTCCGCCGTCGCGATTGCGCGGGCCGGCGAGACGCTGAAGCTGCTCGATCCGGCCAAGGGGCAAGCGGCCCCGCCACCGCGCCAGAACAACCGTCATCTCTATACCGATGCCTCGCCGCTCGATGCGGTGCCGTTCGAAGCCAAGGTCAAGCTGCTCGAGACCATCGACGCCGCTGCGCGCGCGCGCGATCCGCGCGTTGCGCAAGTGTCGGCCTCGTTGTCGGGTTCGTGGTCGGTGGTCGAGATCGTCCGGGCCGATGGCTTCGTCGGCCACGATGTGCGGCCACTGGTACGGCTCAACGTCTCGATCGTGGCGGAAAGGGACGGGCGGCGTGAAACCGGTTCGTTCGGAATCGGTGGCCGCCGCCTTTATGATGACCTGTTCGCACCGGAAACCTGGAACCGCGCGATTGATGAAGCGCTGGCGCAGGCGCTGGTCAATCTGGATTCGGTTGCCGCGCCTGCGGGCGAGATGACAGTGCTGCTTGGCCCCGGCTGGCCCGGCGTGCTGCTGCACGAAGCGATCGGCCACGGACTTGAAGGCGATTTCAACCGTAAGGGCACCAGCGCGTTTTCGGGCCGGATCGGCCAGCGCGTCGCGGCAGATGGCGTGACCGTGGTCGACGATGGTTCCATCGCCGGGAGGCGCGGTTCGCTTTCCATCGACGACGAGGGCACGCCGACGCAGGAGAACGTGCTGATCGAGGACGGCATCCTCAAGGGCTATATCCACGACCGGCTCAACGCGCGGCTGATGGGCGTAGCGCCGACCGGCAATGGCAGGCGCGAAAGCTATGCACATGCCCCGATGCCGCGCATGACCAATACGTTCATGCGCGCTGGCAACGACAACCCTGCCGAACTGTTTTCCCGCGTAAAGAATGGCATCTTCGCCAAGTCGTTCGGCGGCGGGCAGGTGGACATCACCAGCGGCAAGTTCGTGTTCTCGTGCACCGAGGCCTATCTGATCGAAAACGGCAAGCTCGGCGCTCCGATCAAGGGCGCGACGCTGATCGGCGATGGTCCGACCGTGCTGACCCGCGTCACCGGCATCGGCAACGACCTGGCGCTTGACGAAGGCGTGGGCGTCTGCGGCAAGGGCGGGCAGAGCGTGCCTGCAGGCGTCGGTCAACCGACCTTGCTGGTGGACGGTCTGACCGTTGGCGGGACGGGCTGAGCTTCAGCGTCCGTTCAGCCGAATCGGCTTAGCGATCACAGATCGACCTGAAAGGAAGTGCCAGCCATGAAAACTTTTGCGACCAAGATCGCTGCAGGCCTGGCCGCCGGATCGCTGCTTCTTGCCGGAGCAGCCGCCGACGCCAAACCGCGTCTCACGCCCGAACAGCAGCTTGCCAAGGCTCTCGAAGGGCGCGTGGCCGGGGAGCCGGTAAATTGCATCTACACGCCGCTCGTCAACTCGACCCGGATCTATGACAAGACCGCCATCGTTTACGACGCAGGCAGCACGATCTGGGTGAACCGTCCCGATTCCGGCGCGTCGTCGCTGAATGACAACGACATTCTGGTCACTTACCCCACCGGCTCGCAACTGTGCAGCGTCGACATCGTGCGCATGGTTGACCGCGGCGCTGGTTTCTGGCGCGGATCGGTCGGCCTCGGTCAGTTCGTGCCTTACAAGAAGGTCAAGGTGGCTGAGGCTAACTGATCGCCGGATAAAGGCCGCAATGCGCCGGTAGATTGTCGGACCGTGCCGCGATATGGAGCGCCTATGACGCTCCGTATTGCCACGCCCGCCGATGTTGCCGCCATTGCCGATCTTGGTCGCCGTGCCTTTGTCGCCAAGTTCGGATTTCTCTACAGCCCAGAAAATCTTGCCCGGTTTCTGGAAGACTCGCATTCCGAGGGCAAGGTGGCCAGGGAAATCATTGATCCTGCGATGAAGGTTGCGGTGATCGACCAGGACGGTGCGCTCACATCGTTCTGCAAGCTTGTCCGCACCAGCGGGCTGCCCAGCCATACCGATGCCGCGGCACCGATGGAACTGAAGCAACTTTACACTGACCCGGACCTGATCGGGCGCGGCCATGGTGCGGCGCTGATGGATTGGGCGCTGGACGAGGCGCGCGGCTGGGGCGCGGACGAAATGCAGCTTTCGGTCTATGCCGACAACCCGCAAGCGCAGAAGTTCTACAGGCGCTACGGGTTTGAAAAGGTGGCCGACATCGAATTCTGGGTGGGCAATCACTGCGATCCCGAGTTCATGTTTGCACGCAAGCTCTGACAGCGTTGCAGATGCCTTTCAGTCCGCCACTCTAGTCCCTATAGGGACTTCATGTCCTCGATCCGTCCATGGCGCGATATCGCGCGTCGCAAGAGCCGCCAGATCATGGTTGGCGCGGTCCCCGTTGGCGGAGACGCGCCGATTACCGTGCAGACGATGACCAATACTCTCACGTCTGACCCGGTCGCCACGATCAACCAGATCCGCCGCTGCGAGGAAGCGGGTGCTGACCTGATTCGCGTATCCTGCCCCGATGTCGAAAGCACCGCGGCGCTGCGCCAGATCGTGCGCGCCGCGCGCGTGCCGCTGATTGCGGACATCCATTTCCACTACAAGCGCGCGTTGGAAGCGGCAGATGCGGGCGCGGCATGCCTGCGCATCAATCCCGGCAACATCGGCAGCAGCGAACGCGTGGCCGAAGTGGTGCGTGCTGCCAAGGCCAACGGTTGCGCGATCCGTATTGGCGTGAACGCGGGCAGCCTCGAGAAGGACCTGCTTGAAAAGTACGGCGAGCCGTGCCCGGAAGCGCTGGTTGAATCCGCGCTCGATCACATCAAGCTGCTGCAGGATCACGATTTCCACGAATACAAGGTGGCGGTCAAAGCCTCCGACGTGTTTCTCGCTGTCGCGGCCTATATGGGCCTCGCCGATGCGGTCGATTGCCCGCTGCACTTGGGCATCACCGAAGCGGGCGGGCTGATCGGCGGGACGGTCAAGTCCTCGATCGGCATCGGCAACCTGCTCTGGGCAGGCATCGGCGATACCGTGCGCGTCTCGCTGTCGGCCGAGCCGGAAGAGGAAGTCCGCGTCGGCTTCGAAATCCTCAAGAGCCTCGGCCTGCGCACGCGCGGCGTCCGCGTCGTCTCATGCCCCAGCTGCGCGCGGCAGGGCTTTGACGTGATTCGCACGGTCGAGGCGCTGGAAAGCCGCCTCAGCCACATCAAGACCCCGCTCTCGCTTTCAGTGCTCGGCTGCGTCGTCAATGGTCCGGGCGAAGCGCGCGAGACCGACATCGGCCTGACCGGCGGCGGCAACGGCAAGCACATGGTCTACCTTTCGGGCGTGACCGACCATACCGTGCAATCCGAGGATATGCTCGACCACATCGTCGCACTGGTGGAGGCGAAGGCTGCGGAGATGGAAGCGGATACCACCGACGCTGGCAATGCTACCGAGGCGGCGGAGTAGGAGCGAGTTGCTGTTGGTAGCAATATTTGCTACCATTTGGTCATGGGTAAAGTTGAGAAAATCTCGGTCGCATTGACTGACGAGTTGCTGGCTTCAGTGCATGGCGCGGTCAAATCGGGCGATTATGCCTCATCCAGTGAGGTGATCCGCGAGGCGCTTCGGCAGTGGAAGACTCGGCGGACTCACGATGAGCAGGCGGCAGCGGCGTTGAGACACCTGGTTGCCGAAGCCGACGCCAGCGGGGCGTCGCATCCGTGGGAAGGTGGAGAGGCTCTGAAGCAGCGGTTTCGCAATATGCGGGACGGTGATGACGAATAGCGGGCAACTGGTCTGGACTATCATTCGCAAGCCCAAAGCCATCGACGATCTTTTTCAAATCTGGCTCTATCTTGCGGATGAAGGCGAGGATTTTGCGGATCGCTGGATTGACCGGATCGATGAGGGCGTTTCAAGGTTGGCCGAATATCCAAAGGCCGGAAGTGGACGCACCCTCCTTGCTGACGACCTCAGGGTCTGGCCTGTTCCGCCCTATCTTGTCATCTATCGCCTTGATGAAGCTTCGCAAATCGTTGATGTCCTCCGTGTTGTCGATGGTCGCAGCGATGTAGGAAAGTTATTGACCTGATGCCTCTCTCCATCCGCCCGGCTCTGCAGGCTGACACACCTTTGATAGCGGAACTCATCCGCGCGCTGGCAGAGTACGAAAAGCTTGCCCACGAAGTGCGCTTTGACGAAGCGACGCTCGCCGCAAAACTGTTCGGGCCGCGCCCTTATGCCGAAGTCGTGATCGGCGAAGTGGATGGTGTGGCGCAAGGGTTCGCGCTGTTTTTTCACAACTTCTCGACGTTCGAAGGCAAGCCGGGGATCTATCTCGAAGATCTGTTCGTGCGGCCCGAGGCGCGCGGATCGGGGCTGGGCAAGGCCTTGCTTGCGCATCTGGCGGCGCTGGCCGTGGAACGCGATTGTGCGCGGCTCGAATGGTCGGTGCTTGACTGGAACGAACCGGCCATCGGTTTCTACAAGTCGCTCGGCGCGCGGTTCATGGATGGGTGGACGGTCATGCGCGTCGATGACGCGGCTTTGCTTCAGCTTGGCGCGAATGCTGGAAATCTGGTCGAAAATACGTAGTATGTGCGTCGTTCACGCTGGATAAGGGGTCGGCGTGGTAGGGACTGGGTCATGAGCATCGAGGTAAACAGGCGCACGGTTCTCGCAGGGGTTGCGGCAAGCGCTGCGGCCGCCGTGTTCCCGCCGCGCGTTGCGGCCGCGACGTACTATCCCAGCGAACAGCATCGCCGTGTGCTGGACCTCGCCAAGGACCTGGTCGAGCGCCATCGCCCTGCGCTGTGGCGGACCGACATGGTGGGCATAGCCGATTTCGCGATGCCGTCGTCGCTCCCGCGCTTTCACTTCGCCAATCTGGAAAAGGGTGAGGTGCGCTCGTTCCTCGTCGCGCATGGGCGGGGGTCTGACCCCGAACACGACGGCTTCCTCAAGAATTTTTCGAACGAGGTCGGCAGTCTTGCCACGTCGCGCGGGGCCTATGTCACCTACGAATGGTACAAGGGCAAATACGGCACCTCGATCCGCCTCGGTGGCCTGTCGCCCGAGAACACCAACGTGCTCGACCGTGCGATAGTTCTGCATCCGGCGTGGTACGCCAACCCCGAGATGCTCGACAAATGGGGCAAACTCGGCCGCTCTGACGGATGCTTCGCTATGGGCGAGGGTGACTTCAACGAGGCGCTGTGGCACCTGTCGGGCGGGCGTCTGATTTATGCCGACAGGCTCGGCCTGGGCTGAAGCCTTCCCTTTGTGCGGCTGGTCAGGTGCCAGCGCCAGCAGCGGTCACACTTGTAGGGATGGAGGACGAGGCCGCTTTTGATCGCGGCCTCCGATGCATCCTCGCGGCTCGCGTAGCGCATCTTGCGCTCGCAGACGCTGAGCCTTGTTTTCATCTTACAACGGATTGTCGAGCTTGATCACTTCTTCGGTGCTCTTGCGCTGGGTCGTATGCAATTGCCGGGGCTGCGCAAAGCTGGCGAGAACCGGCGTGTCGCGGCCATATATGTCGGCGAACGAGCGCAGCATGCCGGTCACGTCGCGCGCGACGGTGAAGTAGGTGAGATAGACCGGGAAAGTCTTGGTCATCGGCACCTTGGTATAGGCCTTCGAGGTATGCGCGGTTACCGCATCCTCGGGCGTCATCCCCGCGCCAAGGATCGCCATGGTCATCGCCAGTTCAGTCGCGCGCTCCACGCGGACGCAACCGTGGCTGAGCGCGCGGGCGGGCAGGTTGAACAGGTTGCGGTTGGGCGTGTCGTGCAGGAAGATCGCATGCTCGTTTGGCATGTCGAGCTTCATCCGGCCCAGCGAATTTCCGTCACCCGGCTGCTGCACGACATAGATCGTGCCGTCTGCGGCCTTGGTCACCTTGTAGCCTTCTGCTGCGGCCTTGGCCGGGCTGTTCACGAGGCGCGCGCCAAGCCCTTCGCCGACGACGATCGACTGCGGCACCGTCCATGTGGGGTTGAAGATCACGCCCTCGACTGTCTCGGCCAGCTGCGGCGTGGCGGTCTTGCCCGGCTTGCCGACGATGACCTTGTACGTGCTGATGATCTTGTTGCGTACGGTCAGGCGGAGCATCTGTTCGGGCACATTGGCGAGCAGGTACTGCGTGCCCAGGTCGCGCGAGAGCCAGCGCCAGCGGTCCATGTTGGCGCGGATCAGTGCGGCCTGCTTGGGCGTCTGCGCCTTGGGCAAGGACGCCTTGAGCGCGGCGTAGTCGGGCACGGTGGGGGCCAGCGCCATCAGCGCCCCCTTCACGTCGCGGCGGACGAGTGCGTCAGCGAGGATCAGCGCGGTCGGGTTGGTATCCTGATCGGGATCGACCGCGAACCACTGGACGCGCGCGGGCATCGGCGTGCGCCCATCGCGCAGGTCTTCGGCGAGCCAGGTGAACAAGCGCGTGGCGATCGCGTCCAGTTCCGGGCCTTCGCCCTTCACGATGGCGGCAGACAGCGCCTCGGGCTCGTAATCCCTGGCGAACAGGCCTTCACTGCCGATGCCCTTGATCGTGGCCAGCAGGCTTTGCGCATCGGTCTGCGACCAGTGCGGGGTGGGCACGGGCGGAAGCGGCTGGGCAGCGACAGCAGGAATGGCCGGGGCTGCGACCTGCGGCGCTGGCATGGCTTGCTTGGTCAGATCGACCGGCCCTGCCTTGGCAGTGGGCGGAACGGTGTTCTGCGCCGACACGGGTTGCGCCGCCAGCATGAGACCGGCGATGGCAAGGCCAAGCTTCCCGGTAAGGCCGGTTTCGTCGATCACTCGCTTCACATTCAGATCCCTGTCTTCGCGCGCCGCAAAACTGACGGCGCGAAACGTGCCATTGTTACAGTGTCCTGCCCCAAGCCCGGACGTCGATCAAGCATTGCGCCTGACTGGGGCCTGAATCACTAACGGGGCAGGGGAGAAGATGGTTTCATCGCGCAACCAATTTCCCTATGCCCCGGCGATGAACAAGCCGCGTGCCCACCTTCTTCCCATCCTTGCGGTCATCACCGGCCTTGCCCTGTTTTCGGTGATGGACGGGGTGATGAAAGCCGCCTCGATTCTCTCGGGCGCCTATGCCGCGATGTTCTGGCGCGGGCTTGCCGGGTCCACCATGATGCTGCCGCTGTGGCTGCGCCGGGGAAATGGCTGGCCTGCGCGCGAAACGCTGAAAGTCCATGTCCTGCGCGGCGTGGTAGCGGCCTGCATGGCCACATTGTTCTTCTATGGTATCGTCCGCACACCTCTGGCCGAAGGGATCGCCCTGTCGTTCATCGCGCCGCTCATCGCGCTCTATCTGGCCGCCGTGATGCTGGGCGAAAAGATCCAGCGGTCGGCCATTGCCGGCTCGGTGCTGGCGTTGGTGGGTGTGGTCGTGATCGCGTCGGGCAAGTTTGACGGTCACGCGGATGCGGAGGCGATCAAGGGCCTTATCGCCATCCTCGTCTCGGCAGTGCTCTATGCATGGAATCTTGTCCTGCAGCGGCGTCAGGCGCAGATTGCCGGGCCTGAGGAAGTGGCGTTCTTCCAGACGCTGGTATCATTCCTGTTTCTTGGGCTTGGCGCGTGGTGGTTCGCGCCCTGGCCCAGCGCGACTGCGTGGGGCCTCATCGTCATCTCTGCCGCACTGTCCACCGGATCACTGATGCTGCTCAGTTGGGCCTATGCCCGGGCCGAGGCGCAAGTGCTTGTGCCGCTGGAATATACCGCTTTCATCTGGGCTGCGATCGTGGGGTGGATTGCCTTTGCCGAGCCAGTCACACTGGCCACGCTGGCAGGCGTGGTGCTGATCGTCGCCGGGTGTCTCTATGCCACCCGGCGCAATGCCGATCCGCCGCGCCCCGAGATGCCGAATTGAGTGCTTGTTGCTACTGAAAATCAATAAGCGAAAATTTGTTCGCTTGCGGTCTGGAATGGTGCCCTGCCGCCCTTGACGAGGGGCGGGTTTGCGCGCATCGCGCTCTCGCTTTCTGGCCGTATTCCGCCGCGCCGCGTGGGTTTTCCTATCGCGATTCCCCGCGCGGCTCTTTGCAGCAACGGCCGCGACAGGAGGGAAGAAGCACAGCCATGACCCAGGTCGGACAGGATACACTCGGCGCCCGCAGCACGATGAACGTCGGCGGCAAGGAGTACGCATACTACTCGCTCAGCAAGGCCTCCGAGAAGTTTGGCGACATCTCGCGCCTGCCCTTCTCGATGAAGGTCCTGCTGGAAAACCTCCTACGCTTCGAAGACGGCGGCTTCACGGTCTCGACCGGCGACGTTCAGGCGATCGTCGACTGGCAGAAGAACCCCAGCGAATCGAACAACGAGATCCAGTACCGCCCGGCGCGCGTGCTGTTGCAGGACTTCACCGGCGTTCCTTGCGTGGTCGATCTGGCCGCGATGCGCGATGCCATCGCCACGCTCGGCGGCGATACCACCAAGATCAACCCGCTGGTGCCGGTCAATCTGGTGATCGACCACTCGGTCATGGTCGATGAATTCGGCCACCCCAAGGCCTTCGAAGAGAATATGGAAATCGAATACCAGCGCAACATGGAGCGCTACGATTTCCTCAAGTGGGGTTCCAAGAGCCTCAACAACTTCTACGCCGTCCCTCCCGGCACCGGCATCTGCCATCAGGTGAATCTCGAAAACATCGCGCAGGCGGTGTGGACCAGCACCGACCAGAACGGCGTAACCGTCGCTTATCCTGATACTTGCGTCGGCACTGACAGCCACACCACCATGATCAATGGCCTGGGGGTGCTTGGCTGGGGCGTTGGCGGGATCGAGGCTGAAGCCGCGATGCTCGGCCAGCCCGTTTCGATGCTCATTCCCGAAGTCGTCGGCTTCAAGATGGTCGGCGAGATGAAGGAAGGCGTCACTGCCACCGACCTCGTGCTCACCGCCACCAACATGCTGCGCAAGCATGGCGTGGTTGGCCGCTTCGTCGAATACTACGGCCCGGGTCTTGCTTCGCTGACGCTTGCCGACCGTGCGACGCTGGCCAACATGGCGCCTGAATATGGCGCGACCTGTGGCTTCTTCGGCATCGACGACAAGACCCTCGACTACATGCGCCTGACCGGCCGTGAAGAAGACCAGATCGCACTCGTCGAAGCCTATGCCAAGGCGCAGGGTTTCTGGATCGATCCTTCGGTGGAGCCGATCTTCTCCTCGACGCTCGAACTCGACCTGTCGACCGTCGTGCCCTCGCTCGCCGGCCCCAAGCGCCCGCAGGACCGCGTCTCGCTTCCCGAAGTAGACGACGTGTTCAACGCCGACATGGCAAACACCTACAAGAAGGCCCCCACCCGCGTTCCCGTGGCTGGCAAGGACTTCGATCTGGGTGATGGCGACGTCGTGATTGCGGCAATCACCTCGTGCACCAACACCTCGAACCCCGGTGTGCTGGTTGCTGCTGGCCTCGTTGCCAAGAAGGCCAACGAACTCGGTCTCAAGCCCAAGCCCTGGGTCAAGACCTCGCTGGCTCCCGGTAGCCAGGTCGTCACCGACTACCTGATCCGTGCTGGTCTGCAGGAGCATCTCGACGCGGTTGGCTTCAACCTCGTCGGTTATGGCTGCACCACCTGCATCGGCAACTCCGGCCCGCTCGCTGAACCGATCAGCAAGGCGATCAACGACAACGGCCTCGTCGCCAGCGCGGTGATCTCCGGCAACCGCAACTTCGAAGGCCGCGTCTCGCCGGATGTGCGCGCGAACTTCCTCGCCTCGCCGCCGCTCGTGGTCGCCTATGCGCTCAAAGGCACGGTGATCGAAGACTTCACCACCACCCCGATCGGCGTGGGCAGCAAGGGTCAGGACGTCTACCTCAAGGACATCTGGCCCTCGAACAGCGAAGTCGCTACCACGATGGCCGGCTGCATGGACCGCGCCATGTTCCAGGCGCGCTATGCCGACGTCTACAAGGGCGACGCGCACTGGCAGGCGATCAACGTCACCGGATCGGACACCTACCAGTGGCGCGCCGGGTCGACCTATGTCGCCAACCCGCCGTACTTCGATGGCATGAGCATGACGCCGGCGCCGGTGAGCGACATCATTGAAGCCAAGCCGCTATTGATCCTCGGTGATTCGATCACCACCGATCACATCAGCCCGGCAGGCTCGATCAAGGCGGACAGCCCGGCAGGCGAATGGCTGCTCGAGCATCAGGTCGCCAAGGCCGACTTCAATTCCTACGGCGCACGCCGCGGACACCATGAAGTGATGATGCGCGGCACGTTTGCCAACATCCGCATCAAGAATGAAATGGTCCCCGGCACCGAAGGCGGCTTCTCGCGCTATGGCGAGGAAGTCGGCTCGGTCTTCGACGTGGCGATGAAGCACAAGGCCGATGGCACGCCAACGGTCGTGATCGCGGGCAAGGAATACGGCACCGGTTCGTCGCGCGACTGGGCGGCAAAGGGCACCAATCTGCTCGGCGTGCGCGCTGTCATCGTCGAAAGCTTCGAGCGTATCCATCGCTCGAACCTCGTCGGCATGGGTGTGCTCCCGTTGCAGTTCAAGGAGGGCCAGAACCGCACCGCGCTCGCGCTGTCGGGTGACGATACTTTCACGATTCGGGGCGTCGCCGACCTTCAGCCGCGCCAGGACGTCGAAGTCGAAGTGCTCCGCAAGGACGGCACCAAGCTGACCTTCACCGCGCTCTGCCGCATCGATACCGCCAATGAAGTCGAATACTTCATGAACGGCGGCATCCTGCAATATGTGCTGCGCAAGCTCGCTTCGTAAGACGCGAGCGGCATTGCCGACAACAAGGCCCGCCGGGGAAACCTGGCGGGCTTTTTTGTCTGAGGAGTGCATGGGTAACCTGGAAATGAAAAAGGGCGGCTCCCCCCGGAGACCGCCCTTCTTTTTGCCCGGCGGCAAGCCGGGGCTTTAGTACGTTCAGGCCTTGGCAGGCTTGGCTAGGCGGCGACGGGCAACAAGGCCGGCCGCAGCAGCGCCGAACAGGATGATCATCGAAGGCTCGGGCACTTCGGTGCCGCCGGTGGTCGACGAGGTTGTTGTCGTTGTGCCGTTCGAGCTGGACGAGGTCGAGCTTGAGGTGGACGAGGAGGTCGAGGTCGAGCTGCTGGTGCTGCTCGATGTCGACGAACTCGACGTCACGTTGCCCGACGACGTCGACGTGGACGTGCTTGAGGTCACGTTCCCCGAGGAGGTGCTGACGTTGCCCGATGACGTGCTCACGTTGCCGCTCGAAGTCGAGACATTCCCGCTGGACGAGGAGACGTTGCCCGAGCTGGTCGAGACATTGCCCGACGAAGTTGAGGTCGATGTCGAGACGCCGCCCGTCGAGGTTGAAACCCCGCCGGTCGTCGTCGAACTGGTGATGCCGCCCGAGCTGCTAGAGGTCGATCCGCCCGATGTCGAAGTCGAACCGCCGGACGTGGAACCGCCAGAAGTGGAGGTGGAGCCAGTGCTGGTCGAGGAGATGACCACGCTGCCGCCGCTGCCACCGCCGCCGCCACCGCCGAAGAATCCGCCGAAGAACCCGCCGCCAAAGCCGCCAATGCCGCCGCCGCCGATCACCACGGGCACGCCGCCACCACTGCTGCCACCCATCTGCTGAGGCGGCATGGGGGGCATGTAAGGGACGGGAACCATCGCCATCTGCTGGGCAGGCTCACACGATTTGGTCGTCGTCGTGGTCACGATGCGGCGGGAACGGTGGACTTCACGCGGCGCAGCGCGGCGGGCGATCACCCGCTTGGCAGGCTTCGCCATCTTCACCTTGACCGGTTTGACATGGTGGATTTCGCCCTTGGCGGGCGCTTCAGATACGTGGACTGCGCCGCCGCCGAGCATTGCTCCGCCTGCCGCTGCTGCCGCCAGTTTTGCCAAAGCCATCCGAACCGACATGATCTGTGCTCTCGTTCTTCCCTGGGAAAGCGCCCTAGCAAAGATGGGTTAACACCCCGCTTGCCTTTCCTGACACATCCAAGAACGCAGAACGGGTGGCGTCGGGCAATGCCGTTAACCCATTTGAAAGGCCGGAATCTGCCCGAAAACGGGACCGAAGGGGGCGTCGCGGTAACTCTGTGCCAATATGGGACCGAACCGGACGAGGGCGTGAAGCTTCGAGTTGACGAAAGGTAACCCCAAGGTTACAAGTAACCTATGAGTTACATCGCCGCCGGAGGGATTTTCCATGCCAACCGATTCTGCCGAAGCCGCCGACCGTCTCAGCCAACGCCGTGTGCGAGTCTTGCAGGCGGTAATGATCCTGTTCGCGGTGCAGGCGGGGCGGCCGCAAGTGGACATGCCGCAGCGGACGGTTGAATTCGTCGGGCATTTCGCATGGCTCGCCCTGGCACTCGTACTGTTCCTGATCCTGCGCACCGGCGGGTTCTGGCTGCGCGATCCGGCCTTGCGCGCGCTTGCGAATGATGAGGTGACCCGCGCCAATCGCGCGGACGCAATGGAATGGGGGTTCACCGCCGCTATCATTACCGCGATCATCGGTTGCGTGGTCGCCTCGCTTACCGCGATGCCCTCGGTCTTCGCGTTCAAGCTGGTGATTCTGATCGGCCTGTTCGTGGCCACCTTCCGCTTCATCAAGCTGGAGCGCGCGGCGCTTGCCTGAAAGGCTGGAAAATTCGCTGCGCGTGGCGCGTGAGGCGCGCGGCTGGACGCAGGCGCAATTGGCCGATGCCATCGGCGTCAGCCGCAAGACGGTGAACACGGTGGAGAACGGCGTGTTCGTTCCCTCGACGGTGATTGCGATCAAACTGGCGCAGGCGCTCGGCCAACCTGTAGAAGCGCTATTCCGGCTCGTCGAAGAGTGAAGGCGTGGAGCCGGTCGGCGGGGTCAGGCCCAGATGCTGCCACCCGCGATCGTTGAGGCAGCGCCCGCGCGCGGTGCGGGCAACCAGGCCAAGCTGGATCAGGTAGGGTTCGATCACTTCCTCGATCGTGTCGCGCGGTTCCGAAAGGCCCGCCGCCAGCGTTTCGACACCGACAGGCCCGCCCTTGTAGATATCCGCGATCATCATCAGGTAGCGCCTGTCCTGCAGGTCCAGCCCGATCTTGTCGACTTCCAGACGAGTCAGCGCACCGTCGGCCACGCTCTGGGTGATCTTCTCCGCGCCATCGACCTGTGCGAAATCGCGCACGCGGCGCAGCAGACGTCCGGCCACGCGCGGGGTGCCACGTGCCCGCCGTGCGATCTCGTTGGCGCCGCCGTGATCGATGCCGACGCCCATCAGCGATGCCCCGCGCGCCACCACGCGCTCAAGCTCGGCCACCGAATAGAACTGCAGGCGCACCGGAATGCCGAAGCGGTCACGTAGCGGCGTTTGCAGCAGGCCCTGCCGCGTCGTCGCGCCGATCAGGGTGAATGGTGGCAGATCGATGCGCACCGAGCGTGCCGATGGCCCTTCGCCGATGATCAGGTCGAGCGCGCGGTCCTCCATCGCCGGATAGAGCACTTCCTCGACCACCGGATTGAGCCGGTGAATCTCGTCGATGAACAGCACATCGCCCGATTCGAGATTGGTCAGCAGCGCCGCCAGATCACCCGCCTTGGCGATGACCGGGCCGGACGTGGCGCGGAAATTGACGCCCAGTTCGCGCGCGATGATCTGCGCCAGCGTGGTCTTGCCCAGCCCCGGCGGCCCGAAGAACAGCACATGATCCATCGCCTCGCGCCGCATCTTGGCGCTTTCGATGAACACCCGCAGGTTATCGCGCGCGGCTTCCTGCCCGACGAACTCGTGCAACGTCTTGGGCCGCAGCGCCGCGTCCGGATCTTCGTGCTGGCGATCAGGGGAGAGGATGGGGTTATCGGTCATTTCGTAGTTGCCAAGAACACTCGGACGGAATCTGGATTGGCCCAAGCACCGATGCCGATGGCTATGGCAAACGACCAAGCTGATCCAATAAGTGCAGTTAGGTGACCGACAGTATATTCCGCACCTTGCAGTCTCGACCATCCAGCGGCGATTTTTGCTGCTGTCCAACCACCGATAAAGAGTGCCAGTTGCTCTGGCGCGAATATCATGAGCGTCGTCGCAATCGCACGCTCAGTTCCGCCAAGCCAAAATGCTGCAAAGGAGTAAAGCGGAGCTTTTCCTGCCATATACGACTCTGACAGAAATCGAGAGATGCTTGTCACGCGCAACAATAACATGAGGGGGCCAAGAACGATAAAGCCACCTATTGAGCTCAACACGATTGCAAAGACTGGATTAATGCCCACGCTTCACCCCGCAGCCCTCTTCAGCGCCACCCGCACCAGATCATTCAACCCGGCATCCTCGCCTAGTTCATCGACCGCCTTGACGACCGCGCTGCTCGCTACGACAGGCTTGAAGCCCAAATTCTGCAGCGCTGAGATCGCATCCGCGCTGGCGGAGCCGGGTGGCGAATAGGCCACCTCTCCGCCAAGACCTACCGGCGAAGCATACCCCGCCAAGCCGCCCGCCTTGTCCTTCAACTCGTTCACGATCCGGCTCGCCAGCTTCGGCCCCACGCCGTTCGCCCGCGCCACCATCGCAGCATCGCCGTGGGCGCAGGCGCGTTGCAGTTCCTCTATCGCCAGGGCCGAGAGGATCGCCAGCGCGACCTTGCTGCCTACACCCTGCACGGCGGTCAGCAGGCGGAACCACGCGCGTTCGCCTGCGCTGGTGAAGCCGATCAGGCGCTGGTCGGTTTCGCTCACCTGCATTTCTGTGTGGACCACGACCTTGTCGCCGCGGATGCCAAGATGAGTGAGCGTCTTGGCCGAGCATTGCACGAGGTAGCCGACGCCGTTCACGTCGATCACGGCCCAGTCGGGGCCGGTGTCGTCAAGAATTCCGGTGAGCTTGGCGATCATGGTTTGTTCCTATGGCAGGGAACTCGGCGTGCGGCAAGGTGCCTGCGCGCGGTTGCAACGCGCGCGATCGCATGCAAGCCTTGTGTCGCTCGAGGGGGGAGAGGCCAATGGCATTCTGGAACGTGGATCTGACGACGCGCGATGGCGTGCAAGGGGCAGTGCGCAGCGGATCAACCGCAGCTTTCGTGTTTGCGGGCATGGGCGTGCTCGGCGCGGCATTGCTCGGAGGCATGGCCGGGTCTGGCACGGATGAAGGCATTGGCTTCATTGCTGGCGGGCTGCTCGAAGCCGTGGTCGGCCTTGTCGCCGGTCTGCGCATGCGCGCCGAGAAGGGCTTTTACTGGGCCATTGCGGCAGCCGCGCTGCTGACTCTCGAACTCATCGGAAAAGCGGTCATGCTCTCGCCGGGTGGCGCGATTATCTCGGGCGTCGTGCTGACCTATCTGGTCAACGGAATTCGCGGTCTGCGCGCGCTCAAGCACGAGGTCGGCTATGCCGATGGTGACGCGGATGTGTTCACCTGAACAGGCGCACTAGCGGTGGCTGCCCAGCATGTTTGCATGGGTTATCGCCACGGCGAGCGCATCGGCGGCGTCCTCGCCCGCCAGCTTCACGCCGGGGAGCAGGATCTTGAGCATGTGCTGGACCTGCTGCTTTTCCGCGCCGCCGGTGCCGACCAGCGCCTTCTTGATGACCTTGGTTGGATATTCCGCCACCGGAATGCCGGCGCGAGCAACCGAGAGCATCGCAACGCCGCGCGCCTGCCCCAGCTTGAGCGTCGACTGCGGGTTAACGTTGACGAACACTTCCTCTACCGCCCCGGTATCGGGCTTGTAGAGGTCGATCACGGTGCCGAGTGCGGCATCGAGTTCCACCAGCCGTTCTGCCATGCTGGCCTTGGCGTCTGTACGGATCTGGCCATTGGCAACATGGCGCAAGCTGCTGCCCGATTTGGAGACGACGCCCCAGCCGGTGCAGGTCAGGCCGGGGTCGATGCCCAGTATTATCATCGGCGCATGATCATCGGCTAGAGCTTCAGGCCAAGTCGCGGGCCGACCTGCATCATTGCAAGATAGAGCGCTACCGTCAGTGCGCAGCCTGCCGTGAGCGCCGCCCAAAACGGCAGGCCAGAACGCAGCAGGCGCGGGATCACGAGGAACATCGGCAGCGAGGGCAACACGTACCAGAAGGTGGCCTCGGCATGGATCGCCATGTTTTCCGCGTCGGGCCGGTCCCGCCACAGCAGGATCATGCCGAGCACTGAAACCAGCGGCAGAGAAGCCACCAGCGCGCCGACTGTCGGAAGCTTCCGACCGATCTCGGCGATCAGCGCGATCAGCAGGCCCGACAGCAGCGCCTTGGCGGCCAGCGTGAGCATATCAGCCCAGCTTCTCCATCACCTCGTCCGGGATCTCGTAGTTCCCCCAGACGGTCTGGACATCGTCATCGTCATCCAGCACGTCGATCAGCTTGAGCAGGGTCGCCGCGTCGTCTGCCGAGACTTCGGTCTTGAGGCTGGGCTTCCAAGCCAGTTTCACGCCTTCGGCTTCGCCCAGCGTCTTTTCGAGTTCGCGCGCGACTTCGTGGAGGTTTTCGACCGCTACCCAGATCTGGTGGCTGCCGGGGTTTTCATCACCGTCACCTGCATCGGATTCCACGTCGTCGGCACCAGCTTCGATCGCGGCTTCGAGAACCTTTTCCTCGTCGCCCGCCTTGCCCGGATATTCGATCAGGCCGAGCCGTTCGAAGCCGTGGCTGACCGCGCCCGATGCGCCAAGGTTGCCGCCGTTCTTCGAGAACGCGGTGCGCACGTTGGTGGCGGTGCGATTGCGGTTGTCGGTCAGCGCTTCGACGATGATCGCCACGCCGCCGGGGCCATAGCCTTCGTAGCGCACTTCCTCGTAGTTATCGCCTTCGCCCTTGGTCGCCTTGTCGATGGCGCGGGCGATATTGTCCTTGGGCATGGACTGCGCCTTGGCCGCGTTGACGGCGGCGCGCAGGCGCGGGTTCATGTCCGGATCGGGGATGCCCATCTTGGCCGCGACGGTAATTTCGCGGGAAAGCTTGGAGAACTGCGCCGAGCGCTTCTTGTCCTGCGCGCCCTTGCGGTGCATGATATTCTTGAATTTGGAATGGCCTGCCATCGTCCGTGCTTCTTGCTGGTCCGTGCTGAATGCGGGATTCTGGCCTGCCCCTAGCCGACAGCGGGCTTGCGGGCAATGACTGCGCTCAGATCACGACTGCCGTGCCGCTGACGCTGACCATCAGCATCGAGCCGCGTGCGCCGATGGTTTCGTAATCGATGTCCACGCCGATCACAGCGTTGGCGCCAAGCGACAGAGCCTTGTCTTCAAGCTCGCGCAGGGCCTGTTCCCGGCCACGTGCGAGCACTTCCTCGTACTTGCCCGAGCGTCCGCCGAAAATGTCGGTAATCGAGGCGAAAATGTCGCGCACGATGTTTGCGCCGAGGATGACCTCGCCGGTGACGATGCCGAGATGGCGCTGGACCGGGCGGCCCTCGATATGGCTGGTGGTGGTGAGGATCATGGCAGGCTCTCCGCTGGTCTGGCGGAGAGCCTAGCCTGATTGCCGCGTATTGCCGAGGGCGTTGTGGTACCCGGCACAAGGCTTCAATCGATGCCGAGCGCGGTCTTGTAGACTTCCAGAACGGCTTCCATTTCGCGGCGGTCGTCCGGCTTCATTTTGCGGATGCGCACGATCTGGCGCATGATCTTGGCGTCGTATCCGGCGGACTTGGCTTCGCTGTAAACATCCTTGATGTCGTCGCCGATGCCCTTCTTTTCTTCTTCGAGGCGTTCGATGCGCTCGATCAGAAGGCGCAGGCGGTCGTCAGCACTCTTGGCGTCGGCGGAATCGGCCATCGGGAAATCTCCGGGTAACGGGTGAATCGGTTGGCGGCGCTGATAGACGCGCCGCCGCCCATCGGCAAAGCCGTGCTTGTGGAAATCTTGGCCGCTATGGTGCGATCAGTGACCCGGTGCGTTCTTCTTCACGCTCGCGTCCATGCGCGCGATCTGCTCCGGCGTGGCTTCGCTCTGGAAGCGGGTCTTCCACTCGGCTGCAGGCATGCCGTGGATCACCTCACGCGCGGCGGCCTTGTCCAGTCCGGCGCCTGCATCGTTGATCCAGTCGGCAAGGCAATTGCGGCAGAAGCCGGAAAGCCCCATCAGATCAATATTCTGCGCGTCATGGCGGTGGCGCAGATGGCGGACGAGACGGCGGAAGGCCGCGGCCGCCACGGCATCGGGCAGCAGGTCCAGTGCGCCATCGCCCTGACCGTCATGGTAATCGGTTGCATTCGTATCCACTGTAATCGTCCTTGGGTTTTGGCGGACCTTCCGCCATAGCGCGCGATGTTGATGCATAAGGAGTAGTCGAGCCGTGGCCAAGATCGATCCGCGTGGACGCAAGGTAAAGATCCTGGCCACTGTGGGGCCGGCCAGCAGCTCCCCTGAAATGCTCGAAAAGCTCGTGCGCGCAGGCGCCGATGCCTTCCGCGTGAACATGAGCCATGGCGAACACGCCATTCACGCCCAGACCATCGCCAATATCCGCGCGCTGGAAAAAAAGCTGAACCGCGCAATCACCGTGCTGTGCGATCTGCAGGGGCCGAAGCTGCGCGTCGGCAAGTTCAAGGAAGGCCGCGCGGTCATCCGCCATTCCGGCCACTTCACGCTCGACCGCAATCCCGAACCGGGTGACGAAACCCGCGTCTGCCTGCCGCATCCTGAACTGTTTGGCGTGCTGCAGAAAGGCCAGCGTCTGCTGATCGACGATGGCAAGCTGCGCCTGCGCGTGATTCGCGCCGATGATAACGAGATCCTTTGCTCCGCCGAAGTCGGCGGGGTCATTTCTGACCGCAAGGGCGTGAACGTGCCCGATGCGGTCGTGCCCGTCCCGGCGCTGACCGAGAAGGACCGCCGCGACTTGTCGTTCGCGGTCGAACAGGGCGCTGACTGGATTGCGCTGTCGTTCGTGCAGCGGCCTGAGGACGTGGCCGAAGCCCGCCGCCTGATGGGCGGTTACGGTGCGCTCATGGCCAAGATCGAAAAGCCGGCCGCGATTTCGCGTCTGGAGGAGATCGTCGAACTCTCGGACGGGATCATGGTCGCGCGCGGCGATCTGGGCGTCGAACTGAATCCTGAAGAAGTGCCGCCGCTGCAGAAGCGCATCGTCGAAACCGCGCGCCGCCAGGGCAAGCCAGTGGTCGTAGCAACGCAGATGCTCGAATCGATGATCGAAGCGCCGACGCCCACTCGCGCCGAAGTGTCGGACGTCGCCAACGCGGTTTACGATGGTGCCGACGCGGTGATGCTCTCCGCCGAAACCGCAGCGGGCGCCTGGCCGGAAGAAGCGGTCACGATCATGCACCGCATCGCTGCGCAAGTCGAAGCCGATCCGGGCTATGCCGCGCGCGTCCACTTCATCGAGACTCTGCCCGATCCGACGACGGCTGACGCGCTCGCCCAAGCCGCTGCCAGCATTGTCGAAACCGTACCTGTCTCTGGCATCATCGTGTTTACGGGTTCCGGCTCAACCGCCCGCCGCGTCGCCCGCGAACGGCCTGCGGTGCCGATGCTGGTGCTCACGCCTTCGGCCAAGACCGCGCGCAAGGTTGGCCTGTTGTGGGGGGCACATGCCGTCACCACCAAGGACATCGGCAGTTTCGAAGAGATGATCGCCAAGGGCAAGCGCATGGCACTGCGCCACGGCTTCGGTTCTGCCGGATCGAAGCTGGTGGCGCTCGCGGGCGTTCCGTTCGGCACGCCGGGGGCCACGAACCTGCTGCATGTCGTCACGCTGACCGGTGACGAGCTTACGCGCCACGGCGAATAAGCGGGATCAGCCGCGCACGACGGTGGCGAGGCGAGGGGCGCCGGCATCCTTGCCGGCGCGGCGTTCTGAGCAGATCACGCGATTCTTCCCGGCCTTCTTGGCGGCATAGAGCGCTGCGTCGGAAATCGGCAGCACGTCGGTGGCAGACGTTGCCGTCTCGGGCACGCTTGCTACGCCCAAGGAAGCGCTGATCGCGCATTCGTGGCTGGCGCTCAGGGAATTGATGCGCTCGCGCAGGAGTTCGGCTTTCTCCATGGCATCGTCGAGCGAGCAATCGGGAAGGATCGCGACCAGTTCCTCGCCGCCATAACGGCAGACGACGTCGCTCGGGCGCAAGCAGCCGACGATTTGGGCGGCGACGTCGCGCAGCACCGCATCGCCCTTGGCATGTCCGTTCTCGTCGTTGAGCTTCTTGAAGTTGTCGAGGTCGAGCATCACCACCGCCGTGCTGCCGCCCGAGCGCGAGCCGAGCGAAACGAAGCGCTCCAGCGCGTCTTCCATGTAGCGCCGGTTATAAAGCCCGGTCAGCGGATCGCGCAGCGATTGCGTGCGCAGCTTCTCGCGCAGGGAGATGTTGGACAGCGCCAGCGACATCGAATCCGACAAGGCGCGGCCAAGCCTGCGGATTTCCATCAGCCGTTCGAATGCGCCATCGCTTTCGCCGTGCGTGATGACAAGCAGCCCGTGCAACTGCCCGCTGGCCATCATCGGCAGTTCGACGCTGGCCAGTGGAGAGCCATGATGCGCGCAACACAGCGTGGCATCGGCCGGCGCATTGATATGCGGCTTTCCACGCTTCAAGGCCCAGCAGTTCGAAGGCGAGAGCATGTCCTGCGCGATAAAACCTTCGGGCATGTCCCAGGCGCGGGCAAGGTCGAGCCGGTCGCGCGAATTGTTGAACACATAGAGCGCGGCGCCGTATCCGGGGAGAAGGCGGCGTGCGGTGGCCATAAGGACGGCGCCGGCGTCTTCGTAAGTCTCGGCGGCCTGAAGCATGTCGGTCATCGCGAACAGTTCCTGGATCTGTTCGCGCGAATCGCGGGTGAGGCGGTACTGCTTGCGCTGGCGGCTGCGGATGGCCAGCGCAATGCGGCGCAAGGCCATCTGCATTGCGAAGATCATGGCGATCCCCAATGCGGCTACGCCTGCCAGCCTGTCGTGATAGCGGTCGTCGACGAACAACGTCAGCAGCACCGCGCCAAGCACGACAGCTTGCGCTGCCATGGCCACGATGTGTGTGCGGTCAAGCAGCGAATCGTTCGCCAAAACCCGCCTGTCCGGCTGCAATTCCTGAACGGCCATGCTCTCTCCCGTTTCCCGCGCGAACGTACTCGCGAGTCAGGCAGAATGCGTTAAGCCCGACAGCAGTAGGATGCCGTCTGGCGCAAGGGTCTGAAATTAACGTTAAAAGGCGTTGTTTTTCAACGTGATCCAAACAGTGCCGAGCCAACCCGGACATGGCTTGCGCCCAGTTGCACTGCCGTTTCCAGATCGTCGCTCATACCCATCGACAATCCGGCCAGGCCATTGTCGTCCGCCAGTTTGTCGAGCAGCGCGAAGAACGGTGCTGGTTCGATGCCGACCGGCGGCACGCACATCAGGCCGATAACCTCGATCCCTTTGGCGCGCGCCTCGGCCAGCAGCGCGGGCAGGGCTGCCACGGCGCAGCCACCCTTCTGGTCTTCGCCGCCGATGTTCACCTGCACGAAGCACGGCACGCGCTTGTGCAGCTTGTCCTGCGCTGCGGCAAGCGCAGTGACGAGGCTCGCCCGGTCAAGCGAGTGGATGCAATCGAACAGCATGACGGCGTCTTCCGCCTTGTTCGATTGCAGCTGGCCTACAAGGTGCAACTGAACGTCGGGATGCGCGGCGCGGATCGCCGGCCACTTGTCCTGCGTTTCCTGCACGCGGTTCTCGCCGAACACGCGCTGGCCTTGCGCGATCAGGTCAAGGATTGCCTCGGCGGGCTTCGTCTTTGAAACGGCCACCAGCGTCACGTCTGCGGCCTTGCGGCCAGCGATCTTCGCAGCGGACGCAATACGCGCGCGGACCTGTTCGAGTGGTGATGAAGGGACTGCCTGTTCCATGGCGCGGTGCTATAGCGCGCGCATGGCAAAGCGCCAGACCAACAAACGGGCGACCGCACCCCGGATCATCCTGCTCAGCGATGCGCGCAACGATGCCGTGCTCGAACGCGCCCTTGCGCGCCTGCCACGGGGAAGCGCGCTGGTGTTCCGCCACTATCATCTTGCTCAGGCTGAGCGGCGCGCGCGGTTCCTGACCCTGAAGCGCGCGGCCAAGGCGCGCGGCATTCGCATGATCGGTGCGCGGGTCCCGGCGGGCTGGGGCGCTGACGGTGTCTATGGAGTGGCATCTGAATTTTCGGGAAACCCCGGCCTCAAACTCGCCACGGCGCATACGCTTGCCGAGATCGGCGCGGCAAAGCGGGCAGGGGCCAATGCGGTGCTGTTGTCTCCGGTTTTCGCCACGCGTTCCCATCCGGGTGCGAAAGTGTTGGGACCGGTCAGGTTCCTGCTTCTGGCCCGGCGTTCTGCGCTACCCGTCATCGCGCTAGGCGGAATGACGGTTCGACGCGCTGCGCGAATACCAGTTCACGGCTGGGCTGCCATTGACGGGCTGGTCTGAGCGCTTGAATGCTGGCGGTTCATGTCGGGATTCTTGACGGTGAGTCCCGTTCGGGCGCATGATGGCATCAGCAAGGGCAGGGATACGCGATAGTCATGGCAAGCCGGGCAGCATCAACCGCACGCGGAAGCGGGCCATCCTCGCGGGGTGGAGCCGATTGGCGCGCCGTGCTGCGCCGCTCGTTCAGCCGCAGCCTCGAACTGATTGGTGGCGGGGTGCTGCTGGCCGGTCTCATATTCCTCGCGCTGGCGCTGGTCAGCTATACCCAGACCGATCCATCGGGCAGCACCGCTTCGGGCAGCCCAGTGGAGAACTGGATGGGGCTGCCCGGTGCGTGGACGGCGGAGCGCGTCCTGATGTTTTTCGGTATTCCCGGCGGGCTGCTGCTGCCGCTGCTGTGGGTCTTTGCGCGCCGGTTGTGGGACGCCGAGAGCGATCTGATCGATACCGCCGCGGATGACGAAGCCGTTGCCGCGCCGCGCTGGTGGCGCCCGACGCTGCTGCTGTTCGTCGCCATGGCGCTGATCGGCACTTCGCTGGCGCTATGGGGCGGCACCTCGGCAAGCCGCCTGCCAGCTGGGGCCGGGGGCCTTTCCGGTTTGCTCGGCGCAGCGGCGATTGGCGCAGTTGCCAGCCTTCTGCCGCAAGTCCCGGCGTTCTGGATCAGTGCGCCACTCGGCCTTGCCGCTCTGGGCGGGGGTATCGCCATCGCCAGCCGCGTGTTCGCCTTCGACTGGGGCCGGATGCTGAGCCTGCCGCCGTTCCTCCACCGCGCGCCGCGCGTTACCGCCGATGACGATGAAGGCGTGGCCCGCGCGCCTGCGCCCAAGCGCGAGCGCCGGGAAAAGGAAGCTCGCGCCGCCGCCGAGGAAATCGACGTCGAAGCCGCGCTCTCCCCGCGCAAGCCCACCGAAATCAGCGATCCGCAGCGCACGCCAGCGCCCGCCGTGATCACACCGCGCGCGCGGCAGGGCGATCTGTTCGACAAGCACGAACTGCCCTCGATCGAACTGCTGGTCGAAGCGCCCGCAGGCTCCGCCCAGAAGATCGACAAGCTGGGGCTGGAACGCAATGCGCGCCTGCTCGAGAACGTGCTCGACGATTTCAATGTGAAGGGCGAAATCACCGCCGTGCGCAGCGGCCCGGTGGTCACGATGTACGAACTTGAGCCAGCGCCCGGCATCAAGGCCAGTCGCGTGATCGGCCTCGCCGACGATATCGCGCGGAACATGAGCGCGATTTCGGCGCGCGTCTCGGCCATTCCCGGCCGCACCGTCATGGGCATCGAACTGCCCAACCAGATCCGCGACATGGTGTCTTTCCGTGAACTGATCGCATGCGAAAAGTTCGCCAGTTCGAAGGCCTTACTGCCAATCATCCTCGGCAAGGACATTGCGGGCGAGCCGATCGTGGCGGACCTTGCGACCATGCCGCATCTCCTGGTGGCGGGCACCACCGGCTCGGGCAAGTCGGTCGGGCTTAATTGCATCCTGCTGTCGTTGCTCTACCGCCTGACGCCCGCGCAGTGCCGCCTGATCCTCGTCGATCCCAAAGTGCTCGAACTCAAGTCCTACGACGATATTCCCCACCTGCTTTCGCCGGTGGTGACCGAGCCGTCGAAGGCCGTTCGCGCGCTGAAATGGGCGGTCGAGGAAATGGAGCGGCGCTACCGCCAGATGTCATCGATCGGCGTGCGCAACATTTCGGGCTTCAATGACAAGGTTCGCGCGGCGCAGGCCAAGGGCAAGCCGCTCGGCCGCCGCATCCAGGTGGGCTTCGATCCCGACAGCGGCGAGGAACTGTTCGAGGAACAGCAGCTCGATTACGAAGTCATCCCGCAGATCGTGGTGATCGTCGATGAACTCGCCGATCTCATGGTGACGGTTGGGAAGGAAATCGAAGTCCTCATCCAGCGCTTGTCGCAAAAGAGCCGCGCGGCGGGCATCCATCTGATCATGGCGACGCAGCGCCCTTCGGTCGACGTCATCACCGGCGTTATCAAGGCGAACTTGCCCACCCGTATCAGTTTTGCCGTGACGAGCCGCATCGACAGCCGCACGATCCTTGGCGAACAGGGCGCGGAGCAACTGCTGGGTAAGGGCGACATGCTCTACAAGCCCAACACCGACCCGATCAAGCGTGTCCACGGACCGTTCGTTTCCGACGAGGAGGTCGAGCGCGTGGCCGACCACTGGCGCAGCCAGGGCAGCCCGGAATACGTCGATTCGGTCACGGAAGAGCCGGAAGACGGCGGCTTCGGTTTCGATGACATGGACAGTGGCTCGGACAATCCCGAGGACCGCAAGTATCGCCAGGTTTGCCAGCTCGTCTTCGAAAGCCAGAAAGCCTCGGCCAGCTGGATCCAGCGCCAGATGGGCGTGGGCTACAACACTGCATCCAAATGGATCGAGCGGATGGAGGCCGATGGTCTGGTTGGCCCCGCAAACCATGTCGGACGCCGAGAGATATACCGTGACAAGGATGGTAACGTCCTGTGATCTGATGAATTCCGCAAGAATTCGCACCAGGTTGGCCGCAGTTTTTCTTCGGCCGGGTCGCCGGTCATTAACGGTGCTCTAAGCTTATTGCCCTAACCGGATCGGATGTTTTGCGATCGTGCACGATGGCTGTGGCTTTTCGTCCTGCTGCTGTTCGGGTCTGTCCCGGTGGCGGCAGGGGCGCAGACCGTGCCTGTCGACCGGACGTGTCATGCCGAGGCCAATGCAACAGAAGCTTGGCAGGCCGTTGCCGCAGATGGCGCCCGCTGGCATTGTAACGAAGGCACGTGGTCGCTCTCAAGCGAGGCTGTGCTGATCCGGTTCGATCTCGCGCACGGCGCGGGTCGCGTACTGCCCCGGAGCATTTCTACACATACCGGTCATTTCGAGCGGATGGATGTCGGTGTCGTCGATCTGTCGGGCAGGGTTCGATGGACGTCCGCGCGGTCAGGAGATTTTCAGCACCTGTCCAGCGGGCCGTACATGACCTTGCGGCTCGCCGGGGTCGGCAATGACACGGCCGGGATCGCGGTCAGGGTGATACGCCCATGGAGCAAGACGATGCTCAGCGAGTTACGGCTCGATGCTGCTCCCCAAGGGACCGGCTGGCCGCTGGCCCGGATCGTGGCCATGGCTGCGATTTGCGGCATGTTGCTCGTGCCGTTGTTCATCAACACCGCATTCTACTCCGCCTTGCCCGAACGTTATGTGCTCTGGCATCTGGTGATGGTGGCGGCGATGCTGACCCAGGCAGCCTTCGCGACCGGATTTGTCCATCTGGTCGTCGATCCTCCAGCGATGGCTGAATGGCAAATATCGAACATGGCCTTTGCGGTGATGACCGCAGCGGCGCTGATGTTTGCGACCACGTTCCTCGAACCGGACAAAAGCGACTGGCGGCTGCGGCTGGCCGGCAGATGGCTCGCGCCGTCAATTGTTCTGGTCGGTATCCTGTCGTGCATTCCGGTAGATCCGTTCCGTCCATTTTCGGCACCGGCAATGCATGTGGCTGTCGGGGTGGCCATTGCCCTGATTGCCGCGATCATGATTGACGCGCGGCGCAGGCGCAGCCGGGTCGTCCACTTCCAGATCATCGGCTGGACGCCGATCATGATGATCGGCTCCTACCGGATCGCGGCCTATCTGATCCCGGCGTTTCATCCGACCGAGATCATCGTTCTCTATCAATTGGCGCTGGCGTTCGAGGTGCTCGTTACCGCGCTCGGCATCGTCAGCCGCTTTGTCGACGTGCGCCAGGAACGCGACGTGGCAACGGCGCGGGCGCTTGAACTCGAAGGTGTGGCGGGCCGGGACCCTCTGACCGGGCTGCGCAACCGCCGCTCGATCGAGCGGCGGTTCGACGAGTTGTTCCGTATCGGTTTCCGCACGATGGCAGTGATCGATCTCGACCAGTTCAAGTCCGTCAACGACACGCACGGTCACGCGATCGGCGATGTCGTGCTGCGCACTGCTGCAGGAGCGCTGATCGATGACCGCGATACCAAGGCGATCCGTATGGGCGGGGAGGAATTTCTTCTGCTCCTGCGTGGGCCTGAGCCTGCCGCGCGGGCCGAACGCTGCCGTCGCGCCATCAGCGCGCGGGTGGCGGCGGAAGTGCCTGGGCTGGACCGTGTGGTCACCGCGAGCATGGGATTGGTTGAACACGACACCGGCGGGACGCTCGAAATCGCGTTCGGCACGTTGTACGAACGCTGCGACCGTCTCCTCTACGAAGCCAAGCGGCTGGGCCGGAACCGCACGATGAAGGAAAAGGTTACCGGCTTCGACGCCGCCGCGAAGGTCGCCGCCGCCTAGGTCCTGACCCTAAGACAGGAACGGTGCGGCCACTTCCTTTGGCACGCGCAGCAGGCGCCCCGAAGCGCGGTCGAGCAAGGCCCAGGTTGTCCTTGAGCTGACGATTACCTTGCCTGCTGCATTGGTGAAATCGACGCGCCGGTCGAACCGCGCCCCGGTCGGGCCTTCGGGAATGAAGGTCACCGCCTCGACTGTGTCGCCCAGCGTGACGTTGCCGCGATAGTCGATCTCGTGCCGGGTCACGACCCAGACATAGGCGCGCTGATGCTCTTCGCTTGCCACAGCCGACCAGTGACTGGTGGCGATATCCTGAATCCAGTTCACCCAGACCGCATTGTTGACATGCCCAAGCTCGTCAATGTGTTCCGGCCCGGCAGTGAAGGTGAGGGTGTGGCTGTTGCTCACGCGTAGACACCCAGCTGCCACAGGATGAACGCGAACTCCTCGGCCGTCTCCTTGAGGCTCTCGAACCGGCCCGACTTGCCGCCGTGGCCTGCGCCCATGTTGGTCTTGAGGATCAGTTCGTTGCCGTCGGTCTTCAGTTCGCGCAATTTGGCCACCCACTTGGCCGGTTCCCAATAGGTAACACGGGGATCGTTGAGGCCTGCGGTGACCATAAGCGGGGGGTAGTGCTGCGGTTGGACCTGATCGTAGGGCGAATAGGAACGGATCAGCTCGAACGCCGCCTTGTCCTCGATCGGATTGCCCCATTCGGGCCATTCGCCCGGCGTCAACGGCAGATCTTCGTCGAGCATCGTCGCGAGAACATCGACGAATGGCACATGCGCCACCACCGCGCCCCACAGGTCCGGATCGGAATTGATCACCGCGCCCATCAGTTCGCCGCCTGCCGATCCACCCGAAATGCTGATCTTCCCGGCCTTGGTAAAGCCGCGCTCGATCAGGCCTCTGGCCACATCCACGAAATCGTTGAAGGTGTTGGTGCGCGCCTCGAGCTTGCCCGCCTTGTACCAGGCGCGGCCCAAATCGTCGCCGCCGCGGATATGCGCGATGGCATAAGCAAAACCGCGATCGACAAGGCTCAACCGCGTAGTCGAAAAGCCCGGTCCGATGGAGATGCCATAAGCGCCGTAGCCATAGAGGTGCAGCGGCCCACCCGGCTCGCGGTCCTTACGCCAGACTACCGATACCGGCACCATCGTGCCATCGCGCGCCGCGATTTCCAGCCGCGCGGTTTCATAAAGCGAGGCTTCATAGCCGCTCGGGATTTCCTGCACCTTGAGCAAGGTAAGCTCCCGCGTCCTCACATCGTAATCGAACGATGACGCCGGGCTGACCATCGATTCATAGCCGACGCGCAGCACGTCCATCGCCCATTCGGGATTGTCGCCCAACGAGGCTTCGTAGCTGGCTTCGGGAAATTTGATCGGTTCGATCCGCGCCGGGTCGTCGTAATAACGGATCTCGATCCGGTCCAATCCGCGCACCCGCCCATCGATCACGTAAAAATCGCGGAACAGCTCGAACCCGGTCAGGTAGAATTCGTCCGTGCCCTCGATCAGCGTGGACCAAGTGCCCGGATCGGACAGCGGCGCGGTGGCGAGGCGGAAGTTCTCGTGTGTGTCGTTGGTGTGGATATAGAGCACGCCATCGCGCTCATCGACGTCATACTCCACGCCCTTCTGGCGTGCCTTGACGAGGATCGGCGTCGCCAGCGGATCGGATGCGGGCACCAGCCGCGTCTCGCCGGTCTCGTGATCGCCAGTCGAGATGATCAGCCACTGTTCGTTGGCCGAAAGGGCAGCGCCGACGCGGAAGCCCTCATCGTCCTCATGGTAGAGTTCGACATCGCTTTCGAGCGGCTGACCGATCCAGTGCAGTCGTGCATTGTCGGTGCGCCAGTTCTCGTTGGCGAGCGAATAGACCAAGCCGGTGTCGTTCTTCACCCAGATCAGGCCGGACAGCGTGCCGGGAATCTCGTCGGCCAGCACTTCGCCGGTGGCGATCACCTTGATCCGCGCAGTGAAGCGCTCCGATCCGTTGTCGTCCACCGACCACGCCAGCTTGGTCCCGTCGCTCGACACGGCAATCGCGCCCAGTCGGAAGTATTCGAGGCCGTCCGCCAGCGCCACTTCGTCGAGGATCAGTTCGTCCGCGCTACCGTCATCGGCGGAACCGACTGGCCTGCGCCACCACTTCTTGTACTCGGCGCCGTCCTCGTATTCGATCCAGTACAGCCAGTTGCCGTCCTTTTGCGGCACCGATTTGTCGGCCTCCTTGATGCGCGCGCGCATCTCGGTGAACAGCGCGTCGATCACCGGCTTGCGCTCTGCCATGCGGCTTTCGAACCAGGCATTCTCGGCTTCGAGGTGCGCGAGCACCGCCTTGTCGGTCACCTCCGGATAGCCGGGATCGCGCAGCCACGCATAATCGTCGGCCACGGTGATCTCGTGGTGGGTGAAGCTGTGCGGTTTTTTGGCTGCGACGGGCGGGGCGACAGGAGGTGTGGCAATGGTCATCCCTCGCATCTATGTTGGCTGCATGATGCCCGCAAGGCGGGCAGACCCGCTTTCAGGAATAGTTCCATGTTGATGCAAACTCACGAAGCCCGCCTCGATGCCTTGCGCAAGCAAATGGCCACGGACGGCCTCGACGGATTCGTCGTGCCGATTTCCGACGAACACATGAGCGAATATGTCGGTGCCTACGCGCAGCGGCTCGAATGGCTGACCGGCTTCGGCGGTTCGGCAGGCACGGCCGTGGTGCTGAAGGATGAAGCCGCGATCTTCGTCGACGGTCGTTACACGCTGCAAGTGCGCGATCAGGTGGACGGCAAGCTGTGGTCTTATGAATCGGTGCCGCAGACGAGTGTGGCAGCGTGGCTCGGAAAACACGCGCCCCAAGGCTCGCGCATCGGCTATGACGCCTGGCTCCACGCCAAGGGCTGGGCCGATGGCGTGGCCACGGCGCTGGACGCGCGCGGGGCGACCCTCGTTCCCGTGTCCGCCAATCCTGTTAACGCGGTCTGGCAGGACCAGCCTGCGCCCTCGCTCGCCCCGGCGGTGCCCCATGCCGATGCATACGCGGGCAAGTCCGCCACGCAAAAGCGCGCGGACGTGGCCGAATGGCTCGCCGCCAAGGGCCTCGATGCTGCCGTGGTCACCGCGCTCGATTCAGTCGCGTGGCTACTCAACATTCGCGGCGCGGACGTGGACCACACGCCGGTCGCACTGTCTTTCGTGATTGCTCACGCCGATGGCACGGCGGACCTGTTCATCGCGCCGGAAAAGGTCACCCCGGAACTCACCGCCCATCTTGGCAACGCGGTGCGCGTGCAACCGCGCGAAGCCTTCGTACCCGCGCTTCAGGCGCTGAGCGGTCGAAAGGTTGCGGTCGATCCCGAGCGCGCGGTGGCGGCGATCTTCCACGCGCTTGAAGGCGCTGGCGCAAAGGTCGCGGGCCTGACCGACCCGGTCGTCCTCCCCAAGGCGATCAAGAATCCGGTCGAACAGGCGGGCCACCGCGCTGCGCAGGCGCGTGACGGCGCATCAATCGCGCGGTTCCTGCGCTGGGTGAGCGAGGAAGCGCCAGGCGGCACCGTCACCGAATTGTCTGCGGCCGACCGCCTCCAGGCTTTTCGCGCCGAGGGCGGTTTTCTCAAGGATCTGTCGTTCGACACGATCTCGGGTGCAGGCCCCAATGGCGCGGTCGTCCACTACCGGGTGAGCGAGGAAACCAGCCGCACGCTTGAGCGGAACAGCGTCTACCTCGTCGATTCGGGTGGGCAGTATGTCGATGGTACCACCGATATCACCCGCACGGTCTGGATCGGCCCCGATGCTCCGCCTGCTGAGGTTAAGGACCGCTTCACCCGCGTGCTCAAGGGCCACATCGCGCTCGCTCTGGCGGTGTTCCCCAAGGGTACGGCGGGCAGCCAGCTCGACAGTTTCGCGCGGCAGTTCCTTTGGGTTGCAGGCCTCGACTACGCGCATGGCACCGGTCACGGCGTCGGCAGTTTCCTCGCGGTCCATGAAGGTCCCCAGCGTATCGCCAAGGCGGCGGGCGGGCAGGCCGGGACCGGGCAGGAACTTTTTCCCGGCATGATCCTGTCCAACGAACCTGGCTATTACAAGACCGGCGCATACGGCATCCGCATCGAGAATCTGGTGCTGGTCGAACGTCGCGAGATCGCAGGCGCTGAGGGCGAGTTCTACGGGTTCGAAACGCTGACGTTTGCTCCAATTGACCGCACGCTGGTTGATGTCTCGCTGCTGTCGGGCGACGAACTGGCGTGGCTCAACCAATATCACGCCGCCGTCTTGGCCGTGCTCGCACCGCAGCTTTCCGGCGCGGATCTGGCATGGCTCGAAGAGACTTGCGCGACCTTGTGAGTGCTTGAATGTTCGCGTAATGTTCTTATGCGAATCGGAACGAAGGAGGATTGCCATGATCGGTTACGTCACTGTCGGCACAAACGACTTGCCACGTGCGGCGAAGTTCTATGATGCCATCGCGGCTGAACTGGGCGTCGGACGGATGATGGAATATCCCACTGCCATCGCCTGGGGCGCGCCCGGCGGCGGCGCAGGGATCGGCGCTATGGCGCCTCACGACGGCAATCCCGCCACCGTCGGCAATGGCGTGATGGTTGCGCTTGAGGCGAAGGACAATGCGCAGGTTGACCGGCTGCACGCCATCGCGCTTGCCAACGGCGGTAGTGACGAAGGTGCACCGGGCGTCCGTGGTGGCGGCTTCTATGCCGCTTATTTCCGCGATCCCGATGGCAACAAGCTCAACGCATTCGTCATGGGCTGATCTAGGGTCAGGACCTATTACCTGCGCCTTCAAGGCGCCGGAATGGCGAACATATCGGGCGGATACTCGCGCCGGGAAGGCTGGCTGCCTTTCCAAGCGAGTATCTGGTCGAGATGGAAGCCATTCCGGCGTCCCGCAGGGATTTGACCAAAATGGCCAGCTGCTACGTTGGATGGGCTTGAAATAGAATGGCTATTCCTGCACCCATCCGCCTTGCATCAGGCCATTTTGCTTCAAACCTCGAAGGCGCAGGTAATAGGTCCTGACCCTAGGGTCTTGCGGGAACATGAACGGTTCGCGCTATGCGCGACAAATTGCGACAAAGAACCCGTCTTCCCGGCATAGGCGTGCGACAAGCTGCTCCTATTTAGGGGATACAGGAACTGCGGTCGTCCCCTACCAGTCCCCCCTGGGCAAGGCTTCCCTCCCCCTCTCCTTGCCAAATGGCGGATGGCCGCAGTTTCTCCCCTATTATGCTCATGGGAGCACCTGACATGAAGAAATTCCAGTTTGCCGCAGCCGCTGCAGTCATGGCGACCGCTACGGTCGCGCTCTATGCCGCTGCGCCTGCCTCGGCCCAGAAGATGGATGCCGATGGCGACAAAACCATCACCTGGTCGGAAATGAAGGCCAAATCAGACGAGATCTGGGCGAAGCATGACGTCAATGGCGACGGCAAGCTCGATCAGGCAGATCGCGCAGCCAAGATGGGCGAGATGTTCGACAAGATCGATGCCGACAAGAACGGTGCGATCAGCCGCCAGGAGTTTGTCGCCCATCACCAGCAGATGATGGACCACAAGGGTCCGGATGGTGCTGACAAGATGGGCGCTGAAAAGATGGAGCATGGCGGCAAGCGCGATGGTCGCGGTCACCGTGGCGGCATGATGGGCAGCGGTCATGAAATGGCCGGCATGGCTGATGCCAACAAGGACGGCACCGTAACACGCGCCGAGTTCGATACGGCAGCAAAGGCCCACTTCGACAAGATCGACGCCAACAAGGACGGCAAGATCACGCCCGAGGAACGCCGCGCCGGAATGAAGGCCATGATGGGCGGTATGCGCGGCCATGGTAAGCACGGCGCAATGGGCGGGATGGGTGAAATGGGCGATGGACCCCCGCCCCCTCCTCCGGCTAACTGAATGCCATGAACGACATGCCGATCCGGGTCCTCCTCGTCGATGACGAACCGGCATTGCGCGAGCCCCTGGCGGACTATCTGGTCCGGCAGGGGTTTGTCGTGACGCAGGCAGCCACGGCCGCCGAAGCACGCAGCCGGTTGCTGGAAACCGGGTGCGATATCGTCCTGCTCGACATCATGATGCCGGGCGAGGACGGACTTTCGCTGTGCCGCCACTTGGTGGAGGCCAAACGCCTGCCGGTCATCTTCATCACCGCCAAGGGCGAATCCACCGACCGGATCGTCGGGCTGGAGATCGGTGCCGACGATTACGTGGTCAAGCCGTTCGACCCGCGCGAACTGGTTGCACGCATCCGCTCGGTCCTGCGCCGCGCGAGCAAGCAGTCGAGTGAGATTGCCGACGCCATTGTTTATGAATTCGAGGGGTGGCGGCTCGATCCGCTCAAGCGCCGCCTGATCGATGCCGAAGGCGCGGTCGTGGCCATATCGTCGGCGGAATTCCGCCTGCTTTTGGCCTTTCTCGATCACCCGCGCCAAGTGCTCGACCGTGACCGGCTGCTCGATATGGTACAGGGCCGCGAGGCGCATTTGTTCGACCGCGCGATCGATAACCAGATTTCACGCCTGCGCCGCAAGATCGAAGTGGACAGCCGCAACCCGCTGCTGATCCAGACTGTCTGGGGCGGCGGCTACATGCTTGCCGCCGAAGTGCGCAAGCGTCCCGCACTGGCCGAAGAGGCCTGAACGCGGTGCAGTCCGTCTTTTCGCGTCTGCGGTTCTGGCCGCGCAGCCTGCAAGGGCAGGTGCTGTTGTCGATCGCGCTCGCGCTGCTCGTCGCGCAGACAATTTCTGCGGTCCTGATCTGGAAAGAACAAAGCCACCGCCGTGAATCGTCGATGGTCAGTTCCGCAGCGTTTCGCCTCCTCGGCCCGCCGCCCGAATCGCGCCGCGCCCGCCGCAATGATGACGACGACCGGGTGCCGCCGCCGTTCAGGCTCAGCCATGGCGAGACATCTCCGCAAAGGCCGGGGGAACCACGCCTTGAGCGAGTCGAGCATGAACTGGCCGAGATTCTGACCGCACAGGGCTTCGATGCTGCTGAAGTCGTCGTGTTCGAGCGCAATCCACTCGCAGATCCGCTGAGCATGCAGTTCATGCAGCGCCACCGCCGGGAACTGGCCGTGTTCTCGAACGAACCGATGCCGCGCCTGGTCATTGCCGCCGTCCGCCAGGGAAGCGGCCAGTGGGTTTCGACCCGTGTGTTCAGTGAAGGCGGCGAGATGCGCGTGCTGGCCCCGCTCGTCGGCCAGACCATCGTGCTCTACCTCGTGCTGGTCGGTGCAATGGCGCTGATCCTGCGCCGGATTACCCGCCCGCTCAAGGCGTTAACTCGCCGGGTGGAGGACTTTGCAGGCAACCGCACGCTCGAAGGCCAGATCGATCCGGACGGTCCCGATGACATTCAGGGCCTGATCGCAGCACATAATGCGATGGAAGCGCGCATCGCGGCGATGCTCGATGAAAAGGACGTGATGCTTGGTGCGATAGGGCATGATCTCAAGACCCCGCTGGCCGCGCTGCGCGTGCGGATCGAGGCGGTCGAGGATGATGTCGAACGCGGGCGCATGGCCGCCACGATCGAGGACATCAACCGTTCGCTCGACGATATTCTATCGCTGGCGCGCGTTGGTCGTCCCTCCGATCCGCTCGAACCCAACGAATTGTCCGCACTCGTCGCCGATGTGATCGGCGAATTCGAGGACATGGGCGAGGCGGTGGAACTGGGCGACACCGACCGTATGGTCCTGCCGATCCGGGCCACCTGGCTGCGGCGTGCGTTGCGCAACCTTGTCTCGAACGCGCTGCGCTACGGCCAGCGAGCGCGCGTCACGCTGGCAAAGGAAGGCCGTGCCGCCGTGCTGCGCATCGAGGATGACGGGCCGGGCATTCCCGAAGGCGACATCGCGCGGATGATGGAGCCGTTCACCCGGCTCGAGGCGTCGCGCAACAGCAGCACTGGCGGCACCGGCCTCGGCTTGACGCTGGCGCGCGCCATTGCGGATCAGCATGGCGGCACGCTGACATTGACCAATCGCCACGGACCGCAAGGCGAAATCGTCGGGCTGGTTGCAACCGTTCGGCTTCCGCTGGGTTAAACTGCCAGTCATTCCGGGCGCTGCACAGTCAACAGGCGTTCGTCGGACCGGAATCGTCGTTCGTCGAAAGGACTCGCGGAGAGCGGGACCGGTTGCTAGTGCAACCAATCTTCATTGCGCCGGGGAGTACGTATCCGCATGCGTTCCATTTCACTTGTTTCGGCGCTCGCGCTGTCCATTGCTTGCATCGCCACTCCGGCCGTCGCCCAGCAAGCTCCAGCAAACCCCTCTGCCGCAGCGGGCGTCCACACCGATCTGCCGCGCGTGGCCCACCCATCGCATTACGCGATTTCGGTCACCCCTGACGCAGAGAAGCTGACCTTCTCCGGCGCATCGTCGGTCGATCTGGAAGTGACCGAGGCGACCCCGTTCCTCACGCTCCACGCGCTCGACCTCAAAATTTCTTCGGCAACGCTGACCCCGGCCGGCGGCACCGCGATGCCCGTCACGGTCACGATGGACGCAGCCAGCCAGACCGCGAAGTTCTCGGCGGCGCAGCCGCTCAGCCCCGGCAAGTACCGCCTCGATACGGTCTATACCGGCGTGATCAACACGCAGGCCAACGGCCTGTTCGCGCTCGATTACCCTGACAAGTTGACCGGCAAGACTGTGCGCGGACTGTTCACCCAGTTTGAAGCACCCGACGCGCGCCGCTTCGCGCCGATGTTCGACGAGCCGATCTACAAGGCGACGTTCGATCTTTCCGCAGTGGTCCCGTCCAGCCAAATGGCGGTCAGCAATATGCCGGTCGCCAAGGAAGAGGACCTCGGGAAGGGCCTCAAGCGTGTCACTTTCGGCACCAGCCAGAAGATGTCGTCGTACCTGCTGTTCTTCGGCCTCGGCGATTGGGAGCGAATGGCAAAGGACGCCGCGCCCGGCGTGCAGGCGGGTATCGTCAGCCCCAAGGGCAGCGGCGAGCAGGCCCGTTTCGCGCTCAACGAACTGGCACCGCTGATCCCGTTCTACGCGGACTATTTCGGCCAAGCCTATCCGCTGCCCAAGATCGACAACATCGCCGCGCCCGGTCAATCGCAGTTCTTCTCGGCGATGGAAAACTGGGGTGCGATCCTGACTTTCGAGCGCATTCTGCTCGACGATCCGGCGATCACCAGCGCATCGGCGCGCCAGAACATCGTCACAACCCAGGCGCATGAAGTGGCGCACCAGTGGTTCGGCAATCTCGTCACCATGGCGTGGTGGGAGGATCTCTGGCTGAACGAAGGCTTTGCCAGCTGGATGGAAACCAAGGCCACCGCGCACTTCCACCCTGACTGGTTCCCGCTGCTGGAACGCGTCGATGGCCGCGAAACCGCGATGAACCTCGATGCCTACAAGACCACGCATCCGATCGTGCAGGAGATCAAGACCGTCGACGAGACGAACCAGGCCTTCGACGCGATCACCTACCAGAAGGGCGAAGCGGTCATCTCGATGCTCGAAGCCTTTGCCGGCGAAGGCGTGTGGCGCGATGGCCTGCGCGCCTACATGCGCGATCACAAGTTCGGCAACACACGCTCGAAGGACCTGTGGCAGGCGGTGGAAGCGGCAGGCGCGCCCGGCCTCACCGCCATTGCTGCCGACTTCACCACCAAGCCCGGCATCCCGCTGGTCAAGGTCACTGGCATGACCTGCAAGAAGGGCATGACCTCGGTCATGCTCGAGCAGAGCGAATACAGCATCGACCGCAAGGATGACGTCGCCGCCAAGCCGACGATGTGGAAGGTCCCGCTGCTTGTTTCTGCAGGCAATGGCGAGCCGACGCGCACCATTCTCGATGGTGCCAAGGCCACCGTTTCAGTCAAGGGTTGCGGTCCGGTCGTGATCAATGCTGGTCAGCTCGGCTATTACCGTTCGCTCTACACGCCCAAAATGCTGGCCGCGCTCAAGACCGCGATGCCCACGCTTCAGCCGGTCGATCAGATCGGCTTGATGGACGACAACATGGCGCTCTCGACCAGCGGTTATCAGCCGCTTGCGCCAGCGATGGACCTGCTGGCGGCGATTCCGGGCAATGCCAATCCGGTCGTCGCGGGCAACGCTTTCGAGCGTTACGTCAGCGCATGGCGTGCGCTGGACAAGAACCCGGGCGTTCAGGGCAAGCTGGGCGCTTTCGCTGCCACTACGTTCAAGCCCCGCCTGATGGCACTGGGCTTCGATCCCAAGGCCACCGAATCGCTGCCCGATGCGGACTTGCGCTCCACCATGATCGCCGGGTTCGGCGCGATGGGCGACAAGGACGTGGTTGCGGAAGCCAAGCGCAAGTTCGCCGCGCTGGCATCCAACCCCAAGGCGATGGACGGCCCGCTCAAGACCACCTGGCTCAACATCGTCGCGCGCAATGCCACCAAGGCTGACTGGGACGCGATCCGCAAGATGGCGGCGGCGTCGAACTCGGCGGTCGAGCGCCAGTTCCTCTACACACTGCTCGGGCGTCCTGCGGATGCTACGCTGGCCGCAGCCGCGCGCGATCTGGCGCTGACCGAAGAGCCGGGCAAGACTACCAGCGCCGCGATGATCGTCTCGGCGGCAGGCCTGCACCCTGAGGCAACCTACGATTTCGCCGTTGCCAATCGCACGCGGCTGGAATCGCTGGTCGATGCACAAAGCCGAGTGACCTTCATCGCCAGCCTTGCCCAGACGTCGAACGACCCGGCGATGATCGCCAAGCTCGAAACTTTCAAGGCATCGGTGCCAGCCGAAGCTGCGCGTCCGGTCGAGCGCGTGATCGGCGGCTTGACGCAGAAAGCCCGTATCCGTCCGCTCTACCTCAAGGGTCTGTCGGACTGGGTGAACACGAAGAGAAAGTAAGCGGGAAGAGGCCCACCCCCAACCCCTCCCGCTTGCGGGAGGGGGAAGTTACCGCAGCCGGGTGGGCTCTGCGACCTTAGCGGAGCAGCCCGCCCAGAACCCCGCGCGCAAACCGCCCGAAAGCCTCGCCGCCGATCGAGGTGGCGATGGAGCCGACCACGGCGGTGACGCCCGAGGCCACCGGTGCGGCGCGCGATTTCTTGCCGGTGATCTGCGCGGCGATGACTGCCCCTGCAGAAGACGCCACGGCGCCAGCCGCCGCCTTGCCCGCGCGTTCCCACATCGATGTCGTCCGGCGCGGCGCGGCGCGTTGCTTGTCCGTGCCTTCCTCTTCCACCTGCTGTGCGGCGGCGGCGGCATCCGAGGCCTTTTGCGCCAGCACTTCGGCAGCGGATTCGCGGTCCACAGCGGTGTCGTACTTGCCATCGAACGGGCTGATCGACTGAATGATGGCGCGCTCCTTCGGCGTGATCGGCCCGAGCCGCGAGCGGGGCGGCGCAATCAGCGTGCGCTGCACCACAGAGGGCGAGCCGTCATCGTTGAGCGTCGAGACGAGCGCCTCGCCTACTTTCAGTTCGGTGATCACCGTCTCGACATCGAGATCCTTGTTGATGCGGAAAGTCTCCGCCGCCGCCTTGATCGCGCGCTGGTCACGCGGGGTGAAGGCGCGCAAGGCATGCTGCACGCGGTTGCCAAGCTGGCCTGCGATCTTCTCGGGGATGTCGATCGGGTTCTGCGAGATGAAATAGACGCCCACGCCCTTCGAGCGGATCAGGCGAACGACCTGTTCAACCTTGTCCATCAGCGCATCCGGGGCATCCTCGAACAGCAAATGCGCTTCGTCGAAGAAGAACACCAGGCACGGCTTTTCGGGATCGCCCACTTCGGGCAGGGCCTCGAACAGTTCGGACAGCAGCCACAGCAGGAACGTCGCGTAGAGCTTGGGGCTCTGCATCAGCTTTTCGGCGGCGAGCACGTTGACCATGCCGCGCCCCTGATCGTCCACCTTCAGGAAATCGTTGATCTCGAACGCAGGCTCACCAAAAAAGCGGTCCGCGCCTTGGCTTTCGAAGGCAAGCAACTGGCGCTGGATCGTGCCGACGCTGGCCTTGGACACGTTGCCGTACTTGCCCGAGAGCGCGCTGGCATTTTCGGCGCAAGCCATCAGCACCGATTGCAGATCGGGCAGATCGATCAGCAGCAGTCCGTTGTCGTCGGCATAGCGGAACGCGATGTTGAGCACGCCTTCCTGCGTATCGTTCAGCCCCATCAGCCGGGAAAGCAGCAGCGGCCCCATTTCCGAAATAGTGGTTCGGATCGGATGGCCGTTTTCGCCATAGAGATCCCAGAAAACGGCGGGGTTATCGGAATAGGCATAGTCGGTGATGCCCAGTTCCCTGGCTCGTGATTCCAGCGAGGCAGCGTGCTTGAAGGTCGGGCTGCCCGGCATCGAAATGCCCGAAAGGTCGCCTTTTACGTCGGCCATGAACACGGGCACGCCGCGTGCGGAGAACTGCTCGGCAATGCCCTGCAGCGTTACCGTCTTGCCGGTGCCGGTCGCCCCGGCGATCAGTCCGTGGCGGTTGGCGCGGCCCAGGCGCAGCACCTGACGTTCGCCGTTGGATGCCAGCCCGAGGTAGATATCGTCCATGCCTGAAAGCCCTTCCGTTTCTCTGATGATTAGGGCGCGGAAGGCGGCCATGCGAGAGGTTTTTGCATCCGCATCGGGGAACGGCTAGAGCGCCCCACACCTTACGATTCAAGGCCCATGACCCGCGCCCCTTTCATCCTCCTCGACGACGCCCGCAGCGAAGGCGCCAGCGACGCCCGCCTCTATGAGCAGGCGCTCGAAATCGTGGTTGCCCGCCGCCCGGACGAGGTGGAGCAGGCGCTGACGCGGATTGCTGCCACGCCGGGCAACTGGGCAGGCTATCTCGCCTATGAAGCCGGTCTCGCGCTCGAACCGCGTCTTGCCCCGCTCGCCCCCGGACGCACGGGAGCGGCAGGGCCGCTGGTATGGTTCGCACGGTTCGAGACGGTCACCCGTATGCCCAGCGCCGGGGTCGAGCGCTGGCTGGCGCGCGAGGCGACCGGACCGGGCAGGCTCGGGCCGATGAGCGCCGCGCTTTCTGCCGGTGGCTATGCGCGAGCATTCGGCCTCGTTCAGGATGCGATCCGCGCAGGCGACATTTATCAGGCGAACCTAACGTTTCCGCTGACCGGCACTTGGGACGGCGATCCGCTGGCGATCTATGCGGATGTGCGGCGCGATGCGCAGGCGGGTTACGGTGGGGTGATCTGGGACGGCGCGCACTGGCACCTCTCGTTCTCGCCTGAATTGTTTTTCAAACTGGCAGGCGGCGAGGCGCGCGTTCGCCCGATGAAGGGCACCGCCCCGCGCGGGACCACGCCGGAGGAAGACGCCCGGTTCAAGGCCGATCTTTCCGCCAGCGTGAAGGACCGCGCAGAAAACCTGATGATCGTCGACCTGATGCGTAACGATCTCTCGCGCGTTTCGCAGGCCGGATCGGTCAAGGTGGAGGCGCCGTTTGCCATCGAAACTTATCCCACCGTCCACCAGATGGTGACAACGGTTCGGGCAAAGTTGGCGCCGGGCGAGGATGTGCGCAGCCTGCTGCGTGCGATCTTTCCTTGCGGCTCGATCACCGGCGCGCCCAAGATTCGCGCGATGGAATTGATCCATCAGGCCGAACGCGATGCACGCGGGGTCTATTGCGGATCGATCGGACGGATCGACCCCACTGGCGATGCGGCGTTCAATGTGGCAATCCGCACCGTGCGCCTGGCCAGCGATCATCCCGGCGCTGCCGGAGGCCGCGCGGTCATGGGCGTCGGCTCGGCAGTGGTTGCCGATTCCGCGATGATCGGCGAATGGCGCGAATGCGTGGTAAAGGGGAATTTCTTGCGTCTGACTGCGGGCCATGCCGACCTGATCGAGACGATGGCCTTTGACCCGGCGAAGGGCATCGAACTGCTCGAACTGCATCTCGAACGGATGAAGGCGAGCGCGCTGGCGCTCGGCTTCAGCTTCGATCGCCACGCCATCCGCAACGCCATCCACGCACTGTGCTTCGATCTCGATGCACCATCGAAAGTGCGGCTGGTGGTGTCAAAAGGCGGGGCGCACGCGCTTGAGGCTTCGGCCCTGCCTGCCCCGTTGGACGCGGTTACTTGCGCCGTGCTGCCGTTGCCGGTTTCGGACGGAGACTGGCGCTTGCGTCACAAGACAACAGACCGCGCGTTTTACGAAGCGGGCTTGGCCGCCGCGAAGAAGGCCGGAGCAGGGGAAGCCCTTTTCCTGCGCGATGACGGGCTGATTACCGAAGGCACCTTCACCAACGTTTTCGTTGAACGTGGAGCCAAGCTGCTGACCCCGCGCGCCGATCTCGGCCTGCTGCCAGGCGTCCTGCGCCGCAGCCTGATCGACGCGGGCCGTGCGGTGGAAGCAGACCTGACGCTGGACGATCTGGCGGGCGGGTTCCTCGTCGGCAATGCCTTGCGCGGGCTGATACCGGCGCGGCTGCTGGGGGCCTGATATGTTGTCCGAGGCTCTCGCGCGCATCGCGCCTTCGCGCACCACCGCCATCACCGACCGTGCCATCCAACTGCGCGCCGAGGGGCGCGACGTTATTTCGCTCTCGGTCGGCGAACCCGATTTCGCCACCCCAGCCCATGTCATTCAGGCGGCCAAGGATGCGCTCGACGCGGGCGACACCAAATATACCGCCGTCGCGGGCACTGCCGCCTTGCGCGAAGCGGCTGCGCTGCACTTCAGGCGCGATCTCGGCATTGATGTCCCGGCGGCTCAGGTGATCGTCAGCGCGGGCGGAAAGCAGGCGATTTTCCACGCGCTGCTGGCCACACTCGATCCGGCGGACGAAGTGCTGATCCCGTCCCCGTGGTGGGTCAGCTACCCCGAAATCGTGCGCTTCACCGGCGCGTCTGTGGTGGACCTGCCGACCACGGCGGCGGGCAGTTTCCGCATCACGCCCGGCCAGCTTGAAGCTGCAATCACGCCCGCGACGCGCTGGCTCCTGCTCAACAGCCCCGGCAACCCGACCGGCGCGACTTATCCCGCAGCGGAACTGCGCGCGCTTGGCGAAGTGCTGCGCCGACACCCGCGCGTGCTGGTGATGAGCGACGATATCTACGCGCCGCTGCGCTATGGCGAGGGCATGCACGCCACATTGGCGGTGGAATGCCCCGATCTTGCAGACCGCATCCTGACCGTCTCGGGCGTATCGAAAAGTCACGCGATGACCGGTTTTCGCATCGGTGTTTCGGCCGGCCCCGCATGGTTGATCGGCGCGATGGGGCGGCTGCAATCGCACTCCTCGGGCAATCCCGCTTCGATCAGCCAGGCCGCTGCGGTAGCTGCTTTCACTGGCCCGCAGGATTTCCTCATCGCATGGCGCGAACGCTTCCGCGCGCGGCGCGACATGGTGGTTGCCCAAATCAATGCGATTTCCGGCCTCAGCACGCCCGTGCCCGATGGTGCGTTCTATTGCATGATCGACGCCGCACCGTTGATGGACCGCTTCGGCGACGATGAGGCGATGTGCCTGCATATGCTCGAAAGCGGCGTCGCAGTCGTCCCCGCTTCGGCCTTTGGCGGACGCGACGGCTTCCGCATCAGCTTTGCCGCCGACGAGGCAAAACTTGAAGAAGCCGTCCGCCGAATTGCGTCGGCCGTCGCCTGATATACCGGCCCACACCGGGCCACTGGAACACTTTGTAAATGATCGATTTCTCAATCCTGTTCGAAGACGGTGAAGCGCTGGTCATCGACAAGCCAGCCGGCCTCCCGCTCGACCGTCCGCGTGCAGGTGGCCCCGCGCTCGAGGACTTCCTCGACGCGCTGCGTTTCGGCTTCCAGCGCGAGCCGTTCCCGGTCCACCGGCTTGACCGCGATACCTCGGGCTGCCTGCTGCTCGCGCGCAACCCCAAGGCATTGAAGCGCTTCTCCGCCGCGTTCGAAGCGCGCGAAGTGGACAAGGTCTATCTCGGCGTCGTCGCTGGAGAAGTGGTGGGTGAGAGTGGCACGATTGACCTTGCCCTGTCCAAGATCAGCTCGGCCGAAAAGGGCTGGCGGATGATCCCGGCCAGGAAAGGCAAGCCCGCGATCACTCACTGGAAGGTGATGGACCGCAAGCCGGGCATGACCATGGTCGAGTTCCGTCCCGAAACCGGGCGTACCCATCAGATCCGCATTCATGCGCTGGCTGGGCTGGGCTTCGCCCTGCTGGGCGATCCGATCTACGGCGACGGCAGCGGTGCGCGCCGCACCATGCTTCACGCCGCAGCGCTGACCATCCAGCGCACGGGCAAGGATCCGATCACTGCCATCGCCCCGCTGCCGATCGATTTCGACGCGCTGGGATTCGACGTCCCCGGCTTCGAACGCGAAGAGCTTGTGCCTTTCGCTGCGCCGGAACCGGAAATCGCCGACACCACAGAGCCGGGCGAGGAGCAATGACCCCGGACGACGTTGTTGCCCATGCCATGACGCTGGTCGAGGAGAGCTTCATCGCCTCGGCCGGACCCGGCGGGCAGAACGTCAACAAGGTCGCCACTGCCGTCCAGATCAGGCTCGACGTCTTCGCGCTGCGCCTGCCGCCACCGGTGTTTCACCGCCTCAAGGAACTGGCGGGCAGCAAGTTCACCGCCAAGGGTGAGATCGTGCTGACCGCGCGCAGCTATCGCACACAGGAACAGAACCGCGACGACGCGCGCAAACGCCTTGGCGAGCTGCTGCGCGATGCGATGAACCTGCCGGCCAAGCGCGCCAAATCACGCCTCAACCGCGTGGGCAAAGTGCAGCGACTTGAGGGCAAGAAAATCCGCGGCACGATCAAGGCTGGTCGCGGCAAAGTGCGGCTGGATTAATCCCCGCCGACGCGGTCGATCTCGGCGCCCAGCAGGGACAGCTTTTCCTCAAGCCGCTCATAGCCGCGGTCGAGGTGATATAGCCGGTGGACCTGCGTTTCGCCCTCGGCGGCAAGGCCAGCGATCACCAGGCTCATTGATGCGCGAAGGTCGGTCGCCATCACTTCGGCGCCGGTCAGCTTCTCCACGCCGTGGACCACAGCGGTGCGGCCCTTGGTCTCGATCCGCGCGCCCATGCGGTTCAGCTCGGGCACGTGCATGTAGCGGTTCTCGAAGATCGTCTCGGTGAGCACCGATGACCCGCTGGCCAGACACAGCATTGCCATCAACTGCGCCTGCATGTCGGTGGCAAAGCCGGGGTAGGGCGCGGTGGATAGCGTTACCGGCTTGAGCGGGCCCTCAGCCGCAACATAAATGCCGCCCGCACGGGGCTCCACGTGCACGCCGGCATCGCGCAGCGCCTGGACCGTGGCTTCCATATCCTCGATTTTTGCGCCCTTGAGCATGACGTCACCGCCAGTGATCGCAGCGGCGCAGGCATAGGACCCGGCCTCGATGCGGTCCGGCATGACCATGTAGGTTGCGCCGTGCAGACGGTCGACGCCATGAATGGTGATGTCCGACGTGCCGATGCCCTCGATCTGTGCGCCCATTGCCACCAGCATGTTGCACAAGTCGACGATTTCAGGTTCGCGAGCAGCATTGTGCAGGGTCGATTTTCCCTTGCACAAGACGGCCGTCATCAGCGCGTTTTCGGTCGCACCGACAGAGACCACAGGGAACGAATAACGCCCGCCCGGAAGCCCGCCGTCCGGCGCAATTGCGCGCACATAACCCGCCGCGAGTTCGATGGTTGCGCCAAGCGCTTCGAGAGCTTTGAGGTGCAGGTCGATGGGTCGGTTGCCGATGGCGCAGCCGCCGGGAAGCGACACGGTCGCCTCTCCCGCGCGCGCCAGCATCGGCCCGAGCACGAGGATCGAGGCGCGCATCTTGCGGACAAGGTCGTAGGGCGCGACGGTCGAGGTCAGGCGCGTAGCCTGCAGCGTCATCACCCGGCCGAAATCTTCAGGGCGCGCGCCCGCGATGGATGTCGAAATCCCGAACTGGTTCATCAGGTGCTGGAAACCATCGATGTCGGCAAGGCGCGGCAGGTTGCGCAGCGTCACCGGCTCGTCGGTCAGCAGTGCGCAAGGCAGCAGCGTCAGTGCCGAATTCTTCGCGCCAGAGACCGGCACGGTGCCAGAAAGGCGCTTTCCGCCGCGGATGATGATCTTGTCCATCAAGGTCGTTTAGCCAGTTTGCCTTGGCGTGCAAGTCCCGCCGCCAACCGTTATTGCGCCGCCTCGGCATTGACATTTTCCCTCAGTAATTGTGCAGTGCATCACGCGACTGCAACAATGCTTTGGCTAAAAGAGAAAAGATGTCTGAAACCACTGCTCGCAAGCCCATCCGCAAGGCCGTGTTCCCCGTCGCGGGTCTCGGTACCCGCTTCCTCCCGGCAACCAAGGCTATCCCCAAGGAAATGCTGCCGGTTATCGATCGGCCGCTGATCCAGTACGCTGTCGACGAGGCGCGCGAAGCCGGGATCGAACAGCTGATTTTCGTGACCGGGCGCGGCAAGACCGCCATCGTCGAGCATTTCGACACGGCCTACGAGCTCGAACATACCATGGCCGATCGCGGCAAGTTGCTCGACGTGCTCGAGCCTACGCGCATCCAGCCAGGCAACCTTGTCACCGTCCGCCAGCAGGTGCCGATGGGCCTTGGCCACGCGATCTGGTGCGCCCGCGCGGTCGTAGGCGATGAGCCCTTCGCCATCTTTCTGCCTGACGAGATGATGGTCGGCAGCCCAGGCTGCATGAAGCAGATGGTCGATGCCTACAATCAGGTTGGCGGCAATCTCATCTCGGTGCTCGAAGTGCCCGACGAGGAAGTTTCGAGCTACGGCGTGATCGCGCCGGGCGCGCGCATTTCAGACACGCTGACCGAAGTGACCGGTCTTGTCGAAAAGCCAAAGCGCGAAGATGCGCCGTCGAACCTGATCATTTCGGGCCGCTACATTCTCCAGCCCGAAGTGATGCGCACGCTGGAAAGTCAGGGCAAGGGCGCTGGCGGTGAAATCCAGCTGACCGACGCGATGGCGAGGATGATCGGGCAGCAGCCGTTCCACGCGGTCACGTTTGCCGGGCAGCGCTACGATTGTGGCAGCAAGACCGGCTTCGTCGAGGCGACACTGGCGCTGGCGCTGCAACGGCCTGATCTGGCCGACGACGTTCGCGCGATCATGAAGCGACTGCTGGCCGATTCCTAATCGGCCCGCAGATAAGCCAGGCACATCCGGCCAAGTTCACGCTTGAGCGCTTCCCAATCGTAATCGTGCGCTGCTTCACCGGATGAGCCAAGGCTCAACTGGCGGGCCAGCGTCGCGAAGACGATCAGGTAAGCCGATGTCGCCTTCATTTCGTTATCGCTGCCGCCGAAAGCGTCGCGGAATCGCAGCATGGCATTGGTGCCGCGCTCGGTCGCCAGCGCGGCATGGTCCTTGCCCGGTTTGGACACCAGCGGATCGAATGCGGCGCGCTCCATCGCCAGCCGCAGCAGCGGGGCGTTCACGCGGAGAACCTCGGCATAGCCCGCAACATAGCGCGGAATGAACTCCTCCAGCGTTGCGGAGTTTTCCAGCACTTCTGTGATCATCGCCTCTTCGGCCTGCGCCAGTTCCTCGAGCGCACGGGCGATCACGGCGCGGACAAGATTGTCCTTGCTCTGAAAGCGCAGATAGATCGATCCGATCGACACCTTTCCGCGCAAGTTGACGTCCTGCAGCGTGAAATCCTCGTTGCCGAGTTCAAGCATGAGTTCGCGCGCGGCGACGAGCATCCGTTCGAGCGAAGCCTTGCTGCGCCCTTGTTGGGGCGTGCGGCTCATCGCTTCCACGGCCAGTGCCGGTTCGCCCGTCTGTTGTTTTGCGCTTCGTGCCATCGGCCTTCGGATCTCGCTGAAAAGACGAAAATGAATACTAGAATACGGTGGAACGAACCTCTTGCATGTTTCCCCTTCTATCGGAATGCCAAAAATGCCAGTTTGGGCGTGGTCGCGAACTACGTTGACCGGCCTGCGTTTTAAAATAAAATGCATCTTTTAATGACAGCGATGTCGGGGGAGTAGAATGCGACGTTTGCGAATGGCCATGATCGGCGGAGGCCCCGGCGCGTTTATTGGCCCGGTCCACCGCTTTGCGGCAGAGCTTGACCGTGAGATCGAACTGGTTGCTGGCGTGTTTTCCAGCGACGCGGATCGCAGCCGCGCGGCCGGAGACAGCTACCGCATTGATCCTGCGCGCGCCTATCCTTCGCTGGATGCGATGTTCGCTGCCGAAGCCGCGCGCGAGGACGGCATCGATTTCGTGGCCATCGTCACGCCCAATCACAATCACCTGCCGTCTGCCCGCGCAGCCCTCGCCGCAGGCCTGCCCGTGATCACCGACAAGCCGCTCACCGCAACTTTGGCAGAGGCCCATGACTTGGCTGAAGTGGTCGAAGCTGCTGGCAAGCCCTTCGGCGTAACCTACACCTACTCCGGTTATCCTCTGGTGCGCGAGGCGCGGGCGCGCATTGCCGCGGGCGAAATCGGCACGATCCGCAAGGTCGTGGTGGAGTATCCGCAAGGCTGGCTCGCTGGCGAAGCTGTCGGCAAGCAGGCGGAATGGCGCGTCGACCCGTCCCGTGCCGGGCTTGGCGGCTGCATCGGCGATATCGGAGTTCACGCCTTCCAGCTGGCCGAATTCGTGACAGGCCTGCGCGTGACCGAGCTGCTCGCCGATCTCGGCGCTGTGGTTCCAGGCCGGTTGCTTGACGACGATTGCTCGATCCTGCTGCGCTTCGATAACGGTGCACGCGGCGTACTTCTCGCCAGCCAGATCGAGGTGGGAGAGCTGAATGGACTGCGCATTCGTGCCTATGGCGAGAAGGGCGGGATCGTGTGGAAGCAGGAAGTGCCGAACACACTGACGGTCCATCGTCTCGATGGGCGGACTGAAATCGTCCATGCAGGCGGCAGCCAGATCGGCCCGGATGCAGCGTCGCGCACGCGCACGCCGACAGGGCATCCCGAAGGCTATCTTGAGGCTTTTGCCAATCTTTACCGCGATTTCGCCGCGCTTGTTCGCGGTGAACAGGCGCCGTTGCTGCCCGGCATTGCCGATGGTGTGCGCGGCATGACCTTCATCGCCACTGCGGTTGCCGCCAGCCGAGACAGAGCCGGCTGGGTCAAGCTCGAAGGCTGAGGAGAATACACATGAAAACGATCAAGGGACCCGGCATTTTCCTCGCCCAATTCGCGGGTGACGATGCGCCGTTTGGCAGCCTCGAAACGATTGCGGACTGGGCCTCCGGGCTTGGTTACAAGGGTATCCAGATTCCGAGCTGGGACGCCCGACTGTTCGATCTTGAAAAGGCAGCCACCAGCCAGACCTATTGCGACGAGATCACCGGCATGCTCGCCGACAAGGGGCTGCAGATCACCGAACTCTCCACGCACCTGCAGGGCCAGCTCGTCGCGGTCCACCCAGCGTTCGATGCCCAGTTCGATGCCTTCGCCGCCGCTGAAGTGCGCGGAAATCCATCGGCGCGGCAGGAATGGGCGGTGCAGCAACTCAACCATGCCGCAAAAGCCAGCCGCAACCTTGGCCTTGCCGCGCATGCCTCGTTCTCGGGTGCCCTCGCCTGGCCCTACTTCTACCCTTGGCCCGCGCGTCCGGCCGGGCTGGTCGAGGATGCGTTCGACGAACTTGCGCGCCGCTGGAAGCCGATTCTCGACGTATTCGACGAGAACGGTGTCGATGTTGCCTACGAGATCCATCCCGGCGAAGACCTGCACGATGGCGTTACGTTCGAGATGTTCCTTGACCGCGTGGGCAATCACCCGCGCGCCAATATCCTCTACGATCCCAGCCACTTCGTGCTGCAGCAGCTCGATTACCTCGCGTTCATCGACATCTACAAGGAGCGCATCAAGTGCTTCCATGTGAAGGATGCCGAGTTCCGGCCCAACGGGCGGTCGGGCGTATATGGCGGCTACCAGTCGTGGGTCGATCGCCCCGGCCGGTTCCGCTCGCTGGGCGATGGCCAGGTCGATTTCGGCCAGATCTTCAGCAAGATGGCTGCCAACGACTTTGCCGGATGGGCGGTGCTCGAATGGGAATGTGCTCTGAAGCATCCCGAGGTTGGCGCAGCGGAAGGCGCGCCGTTCATCGACCGCCACATCATCAAGGTGACCGAGCACGCTTTCGACGATTTCGCGGCGGGCGGCGCGGACCGCGAAATGAATCGGCGGTTGATGGGGATCACCTGATCCGCGTCCTCGGACGGGTTTGAGATGGGGCCGGCGGATATTTCCGACCGGCCCTTTTCTTTGCCGATGACCCCACCCATTCATTCAGTGAATGCAAAATCATAAAGACAATTTTCTGTTTGGATGACACCACTTGGCGTAAGCAGGGCCACCAGCGCGGTGGTCGAGGCCTGCCCGCTCAAATCCAAAGTCTCTGTCTATGCTCAGGCAAAGACTCATTATTTTACTTGATAGGCTGTCTGGGTCATCGACAGTGACCATGTGCAATCGAAGCGGCAAGAGCCGGAGAAGTCCACTCTTGCCTCAATAGAATTTAGGTTCTAGTATCTGAAATTCTAAAATGCTAACGGCAGCACGACATCGTGCGCCGAATGGGGAGGAAACCATCATGCCGAACATCAAATACACCCGCATGCTTCTGGCGAGCGCTTGTGCGTTTGCTTGTGCAATGCCTGCCTATGCGCAGGACACTGCCGCTGAAGAAACCGATCCCAACATCATCATCGTTACCGCGCAGAACCGTTCGCAAAACGTCAACGACGTTCCGATCGCGATCAACGTGATCACGGGTGAGCAGCTCCAGAATGCCGGCTTCTCGAACATGAACGACATCGGCAAGATCTCGCCCGTGGTTCAGCTCAACCAGGATCAGGGGACGGTCAAGGTCACTGTCCGCGGCGTCGGCACTGGTTCGGCTGACGAAGCGCAGGACACCTCGGTCGTCGTGAATATCGATGGCGAATACATCAACCGCCCGAACGTGCTCGGCGTTTCGATGTTCGACATCGACCGTGTCGAAGTGCTGCGCGGTCCGCAGGGCACGCTTTATGGTCGCAACTCGACCGGCGGCGCGATCAACTTCATCACCCGCAAGCCGGGCAAGGACTTTGGCGTCAACCTCTCGGGCAGCTATGGCAACTATGATGCAGTGCGTCTCGACGGTGGCATCGACATTCCTGCGGGCGACATCGCCGGCCTTCGCGTAGCGGGCTTTTACGAAAAGCGCGACGGCTACACCTATCACCCGGACATCAAGCAGCGTTCGGACGACAATGAATCGTACGGCGGGCGCGCCTCGCTGCGATTCGATCCGACCGATGCCCTGTCGATCAACCTTGCCGGTGAATATGCCGAGCGTCACTTCGTGCCCGCAGCCTTTGCCGCCACGAACCTGAACGGCGCCGGCAATGGACCGACCGGACCCGGTTGCAATGCCAGCGGCTATACCAGAGTTGCTCCGGCCTACAGCCAGACGCTTTGCACGCCGTCGCAGACCAACTTCCTGTCGGGCATCGATCGCGGGTCCTACAACGCACCGCTGTTCGGCCTTGGCCAGATTGACCAGAAGACCTGGGCCGTACGTGGCCGCATCGCCTATGAATTCTCGCCAGCAGCAACGCTCAGCTACACCGGCGGCTATCGTGATTTCGATCAGGGCAGCTACCTGACCCTGCCAATCGTCTACCGTTCGTACACGTTCGAGGACAAGGCGAAGACGCAAAGCCACGAAATTCGCCTCAACGGCGAAGTCGGCGGCGTGATCTACCAGGTCGGCGGTTTCTACTTCAAGGAAGAGCTCGACCGCGAGAACGGCTTCTTCCTGCCGATCGGTCCAAATGGCACTTATCTGTCGTACTTTGGCCGTGACGTTGTCAGCGACAGCAAGTCCGTGTTCGGCCAGGTCGAAGTGCCTTTGGGCGAAACGCTCACTGCTGTTGGTGGCCTGCGCTATACCAAGAACAAGCGCGATGCGGTCTATGTCAACGGCACGCCGTTCGGTTTCGGCCCCCCCGACGCCTTCCTCGTCGCGCCGGGCACGCCGACCAGCAACTACTTGTTCAATTCGGGCCCGGGCCGCAAGGACCTGACCAAGCTTCCTTACGCAACTACGCTGCTGCTCGGCAGCGATGAGAGCAAGGTGACCTGGCTTGCCGGGCTTAACTACAAGCCCAATTCCGACACGCTGGTCTTCGCCAAGGTGTCGACCGGCTTCAAGGGCGGCGGCTTCGATTCGGTTGGCGATTACAAGCCTGAGACCAACACGGCCTATGAACTCGGCTGGAAGCAGAGTTTCGGTGAAAGCAGCCAGCACCAGTTCAATCTTGGCGGCTTCTACTACGACTACCGCGACCTGCAGGTTTCGGTCCTGCTCGACACCACCGTCGGCGGCCAGACCTTCAATGCGGGCAAGGCCAAGATCTGGGGCGTCGAAGCATCGGCTGATTTCAAGCTGAGCGACAACGATACGTTCAGTGCTTCGTTCAACTACCTCAATGCCGAGTACAAGGACCTCAAGGCGCAGTTCAACGTCTACACGGTTCCGGGCACAGGCGCTGACGTCAATGGCGTCGGCGATCTCGATCCCACCAAGCCCGGCGTCCAGCAACCGAACTTCGCAGGCAACCGTCCACCGTTCTCGCCGGAATTCGTGATCACCGTCGGCTACGATCACGTGTTCAATCTCGGCGGCGCGGGTTCGGTGACGGCTGCGGCCTTCACCACCTTCAAGAGCTCGTACTTCACCGACTTCTACAATTACCGCGACGGCCAGCAGAAGGCGTTCACTCAGACCGATCTCTCGCTGACCTACAAGCCCGAGAGCGACAAGTTCTCGGTAGTGGCCTTTGTCAAGAACCTCGAAAACACCCGCGCGCTGACTTACGGCAGCTTCGTTTCGGCAGGCCCTGACGATATCTACAACTGGCAGTTCGGCACGCCGCGCACATACGGCGTCCGCTTCAGCGTCGACTTCTAAACCCTCAAGAAGGGTGAAAGATCGGGAGGCATCGGTTCGCCGTTGCCTCCCTTTTTTGTGCCTTGCTTAATCTGCACAGGCCTGAACACCCCCCAAACTGCAAAGTTTGCCTTTGCAGCTTTGCAATTTTACCGTGGACAGCGCCACAGTTCCGCGCCATCGGCAATCGTCTGCCGGGATGCCCGTGTCCCGTGAACAAGAGATTCTCAGGAGCACAAGTCCGATGAAAGCCCTGGTCTGCGTGAAGCGCGTGATAGATTACAACGTGAAGCCTCGTGTGAAGAGCGACGGTTCTGGTGTTGATCTTGCGAACGTGAAGATGAGCATGAACCCGTTTGACGAGATTGCGGTCGAGGAAGCCATTCGCCTGAAGGAGAAGGGCGTTGTGACCGAGATCGTGGCGGTTTCGGTGGGTCCGCAGAAGGCGCAGGAGACGCTGCGCACGGCGCTGGCGATGGGCGCGGACCGGGCGATTCTGGTGATGAGCGACGACGAGGTCGAGCCGCTGGCGGTGGCCAAGATCATTGCGGGCATCGCCGGCGAAGAGGCTCCGGGCCTGATCATCACCGGCAAGCAGGCGATCGACGACGATTCGAACCAGGTCGGCCAGATGGTCGCGGCATTGCTCGGGCGTCCGCAGGGCACCTTTGCCAACGAGATTACGGTTGAGGGCGATGCGGTCGTGGTCAAGCGCGAGATCGACGGGGGTCTGCAGACGGTGAAGCTGGCGCTGCCTGCGGTGGTCACCACCGACTTGCGCCTGAACGAGCCGCGCTATGCAAGCCTGCCCAACATCATGAAGGCCAAGTCCAAGCCCTTGGCGAACAAGACGCCCGCCGATTACGGCGTCGACACCGCGCCGCGGCTCAAGACGCTGACGGTAAGCGAACCGCCGGTGCGCAGCGCCGGGATCAAGGTCGCCGACGTCGATGCGCTGGTCGCCAAGCTCAAGGAAATGGGCGTAGCCTGAGGGCTGCCCCGTTCCCCCATTCCCCGTTCGGGCTGAGCTTGTCGAAGCCCGCACGCCTTGCCCGCGTCCTTCGACAGGCTCAGGACGAACGGATCAGAGGATAGACAGATGAAGACACTGGTTCTGGTCGAACACGACAACGCATCGGTCAAGGATGCGACGCTCGCCGCCGTCACCGCTGCCAGCCAGCTTGGCGAAGTGACCGCGCTGGTCGCAGGCGCGGATTGTGACGGCGCCGCGCAGGCTGCCGCGCAGATCGCAGGCGTTGCCAAGGTCATCAAGGCTGATGACGCGGCGCTCGCCAATGCGCTGGCGGAAAACCTCGCGCCGCTGGTGGCAAGCCTGATGGCGGACTACGACGCCTTCGTCGCGCCCGCCACGACCACCGGCAAGAACGTCGCGCCGCGCGTGGCCGCCCTGCTCGACGTGATGCAGGTCTCGGACATCCTCTCGGTCGAGGGTCCCCGGACGTTCACCCGCCCGATCTATGCCGGCAACGCCATCGCCACGGTCGAGAGCAGCGACGCCAAGCTGGTGATCACCGTGCGCGGCACCGCCTTTGCCAAGGCTGACGCGACCGGCGGCAGTGCATCGGTCGAAGCCGTCAGCGCCACCCCCGACAGCGGCCTCAGCAGCTTCGTCAGCGCCGAGATCGCCAAGTCCGAGCGTCCGGAACTGACCAGCGCGAAGATCATCGTCTCGGGCGGCCGCGCGCTCAAGGACGCAGCCACGTTCGAACAGGTGATCACGCCGCTGGCGGACAAGCTCGGCGCGGGCATCGGCGCAAGCCGCGCGGCGGTCGACGCAGGCTACGTGCCCAACGACTACCAGGTCGGCCAGACCGGCAAGATCGTCGCTCCCGAAGTCTACATCGCGGTCGGCATCTCGGGCGCGATCCAGCACCTTGCGGGCATGAAGGACTCCAAGACCATCATCGCCATCAACAAGGACGAGGACGCCCCGATCTTCCAGGTCGCAGACCTCGGCCTCGTCGGCGACCTGTTCACGCTGGTGCCCGAACTGACCGGCAAGCTCTGAGCCACAAACCACCGCGTGTTGGAGAGTTTCCCCGGGGAAACTCTCCAACATCGTTGAACACAAACACAAAAAGGCCTCGCCGAAACGCGAGGCCTTTTTTGTTTGTCTGAGCGGCGTCTGCCGAAGCCTGAATTGCGGGAACGATCGATTTTGCTCGTAGCGATGTTGCGTTTAGCGCAACTGTAATTTCATCCTTCGCACTTGCGAGAGGGGCCTCAAAACCGCAAATAGAGCAGGCCTTTCAGGCATCCTCTCCCAAACTTTTCAAGGTCGGCCTTCGGGTCGGCCTTTCTTTTTGCGCAACTGACTCGTGGGTCAGCGGTGGAAATGAAAAGGGGAGCCCGAAGCCTCCCCCAAACACATCGGTGATTTGACACCGTCAGGCAAAATCCGACCTGCAGATGCCCCTCGTCAGGCGACGAAGCGTGACAGGAAGGCGTGGCTCTTGGTCACCGCGGCGAGTCGGTCCATCGTGAAGGGCGGTTCCTGTTCGACGTAGAAGTGCTCGACTCCGGCGGCGAGTGCGGCGGGCAGGATCTTTGCCCATTGCAGACGGCCTGATCCAACTTCGGTGGGGTCCTGACTCATCACGTAGTTGGTCCTGGTCGTTGCCTTGACGTCCTTGACGTGGACGGCCTTGACCCGGCCCTTGAGCTTGCCGAGTTCGATTGCGGGATCGAGGCCAGCTGCCGAAGTCCAGCCCAGATCCAGTTCAAAGTTGACAAGCGATGGATCGGTTTCCTTCAGCAGAATGTCCCACCCGGTCACGCCGCCGTCCAGCGGAGCGAATTCCATGTTGTGATTGTGGTAACCCAGCTTGATGCCGAACGGCTTCAGTGCGGCAGCGCGTTCGTTGAGAAGCGCTGCTGTGCGCTTCCAGTGGTCAGCCCCAGCGGCACGCAAGGCGTCGCCGATGGCGACTTGAGGGTTGACGCCTTCGGGAATCGAAAAGCCTTCGGGCAGCGGGCAGAGCGGCAGGAATACTTGATAGATGCCCAGCGCATTGAGGCCATCGGCGATCTGCTGCGCCGGGCTCATCAGGTTGAGCGCGCCGCCGGTGAAGGGGCCGGGCATGTTCATGTGGATCGATGAGTAACGCACGCCCACCTTGTCGGCCGCAGCGCGCAAATCTGCCGGGCTGCGGTTGTAGAAATTGGGCAGTTCGATGTCGGTGAAGCCCACGGCCGCCAGCTTGGCCAGCGTGCCATCGAGGTCCTTGGTTGGCATGTCGCCCAGCGTATAGAGCTGCAGACCGATCGGCTTGCCGATACGCTGGAAGAACGGCTTGCCGCGCGAAGCTCGCGCAAAAGCGGGCGTTTCGGTGATGGCGAGGGCGCTTGCCGCTCCGAGAGCAGCGAGCAACGAGCGGCGATCAAGTTTCGAAACGAGCATCATGCGATCTCCGCAGGCTTGGCTGGACCATGGGATTCAGGTTTGAATGCGACGAGCAGCAGCAGCGCACCCAGGGTGGCAAGGCCGGTGGGCACGAGGAACACCGTGGTGTAGTCGACCACGCCGTCCGGCCCGGTGAGCGAGGCGACTATGGCGGGGAAGGCGAAGCTTGCCACCATGTTGCCGACGCCAAGGATGAGCAGATTGAACAGCCCTTGCGCCGAAGAGCGCACGTCCTTGGGGAAGGCCTCGTCGACGAAGATATAGACCGTGGCGAAGAAGAAGGCGTAGCAGATGCCGTGGAGCAACTGCACCGCGATGATTGCGGGCACGCTATCGGCGAGGAACGAGAACGCGAGGAAGCGCGCTGCATGGCCGAGGATGCCGATGATCATCGTCCAGCGCCAGCCGAGGCGCGCCAATACGGTGCCCAGCACCACCATCGTCAGGATTTCGGCTACCTGACCTAGGCTGAGCACGACCATCGACAGGTTGCCGGCAATGCCCACGCGGTTGGTCAAGAAAGCGTCCGACAGCACGAAGTAGCCGTTGTGGACGACCGAATCGATGAAGGTGACGAGGAACAGCACGGCCACGACAGGCTTTTTGAGCAGGCCGATCGCACGGCGCCATGCCAGCTTGTCCACATCGCCGCCGGTCTTGGGCGGGGTGTGCGGCAGGGTCAGCGAGAAGGCTGCCATCACGAACGAGATCACCGCAGCGACGACGAAGATCATGCGGACCTGCGAAGCATCGGCATGCGCGCCGAGGATGAACACGAAGGGCCAGCTCGCCATGATCCAACCCACGGTGCCGCCCGAGCGGACCGAGCCGAACTCGGCCGGGTTGGGCAAGTGAGTGAAGGCCACAGTGTTGGTCACCGACAGCGTCGGCACATAGACGAGGCTGTAGACCATGTAGCAGGCGAAGAACGGCAAGAAGCTGGTGCTGAACGCAACGCCCAGCAGCGCGAGGCCGCCGATCAGGTGGCTGCCCGCAAGAAATCGTTCAGCGGAGAATGTGCGGTCGGCAAACTGGTTCGAGAAGAAGATGCCGATGACCGAGGCGATGCCCCAGCACGTGCCGACCAGCCCCTGTTGCCCGGCGCTGAACCCGAGCATGCCCATATAGGGAAACAGCTTTGGCGCCCAGGCACCCCATACCGCAAGTTGCAACGCCATCATGGCGAACAGGCGAATTTTTAGTGACAGCGTTGACAATTTTAGCCCCTCGATCCCATACCCTTTGCCAAGGATAGTTGCCGGAACGCGGCAAAGACGCAACAGCGAATTGGGCAGGAGAGCTTGAAATGCAGGCCATGCACTTGGAAAGGCGTGATTTTCTTGGCGCCTTGGCGGGGCTTTTGGGGGTTTCGGCGCTCCCCGCAGCGGCCCTTGCCGCGAATCCTGCCGCGGTTTTGCCGAAGCCGCAGTTGGATCTGGTGACGGCCGTGGCCGATACCTTCATCCCGCGCACGGATACGCCGGGAGCTGCTGATGCAGGTGTGCCTGCGCAATTTGCTGCGATGCTGGCAAACTGGGCGGCGCCAGCCACGCGCACTTCGATGCTCGCACGTCTCGACGCCATCGATGCCGCTGCTCGCGGCGGCAAGGGCAAGCCATTTGCCAAGCTTTCGGCGAAGGACCGGCTGGCCGTGCTCAAGGACTATGACACAGCCCACTTCGCAGAGCCGGACTACAAGCGCCTGCGAGACCTCATCCTGATCCTCTATTACAATTCGGAACCCGGCGCGACGGTCGAGCTTCGCTATGAACACGCCCCCGGTGCCTTCGTGCCATCGATCCCCATGACGGCCCAGACGCGCGCGTGGGCCGGCATGTCGTTCTTCTGATAAAACGCCCGTTGGGGAGAGAAAACAATGTTTGACGTAATCGTCATCGGCTCAGGCATGAGCGGCGGCATTGCCGCAAAGGAACTGTGCGAGCGCGGACTCAAGACGCTCGTGATCGAGCGCGGTCGCAAGCTGGAGCACGGCGCGTCCTATTCGGATTGGATGCAGCCATGGGATGTCCCCAATGCCGGCGCAATTCCCGAAGAGGAACTGGCCCGCGACTATGAAGTGCAGCGCCATTGCTATGCGGTTTCGACCGCGACCAAGCAGTATTGGGTGAAAGACAGCGAACATCCCTATTCCACGCCAGAGGACAAGCCGTTCTGGTGGATCAGAGGCTATCACCTTGGTGGTCGCTCGATCATGTGGGGACGCCAGACCTACCGGATGTCCGAGATGGATTTCCAGTCGAACGCGCTCGACGGGCATGGGGCAGACTGGCCGATCCGCTATGCCGATCTCGCGCCGTGGTACGACCATGTCGAGAAGTTCATCGGCGTTTCCGGATCGAAGGAAGGCCTGGCCCAGCTTCCTGACGGCGAGTTTCTGCCCGCCATGCCGATGAACGATGGGGAAAAGGCGTTCAAGGCAGCTGTCGAGGCCAAGTTCGACAACCGCAAGGTGATCATCGGGCGCTGCGCCCACCTGACGGAGGCCAAGGACCACCATACTGCACTTGGCCGCAACCAGTGCATGAACCGTTCGCTGTGCGAGCGTGGCTGCTCGCTGGGAGCGTATCACTCGAGCCTGTCATCGTCGCTTCCGGCGGCTGAGGCGACCGGCAACCTGACGATCGTTACCGACGCCATCGCCCATTCGATCATCACCGATCCCAAGACCGGGAAGGCGACCGGCGTGCGCGTGATCGACCAGAACACCAAGGAAGGCCGCGTTTACGAGGCCAAGGTGATCTTCCTCAATGCATCGACCATCCCGACCGCGCAGATCCTGCTCAATTCGAAGAGCGAGGCTCATCCGCGTGGGCTGGCCAATTCGTCGGACATGGTTGGCCGGGGTATTACCGACCACCTCTATGGTCTGGGCTATGCCGCGCGGATGCCGGGGCCTGAAACGATCTACAAGGGTCGCCGGCCCAATGGCCTCTATATTCCGCGCTACCGCAACCTGCCGGGCATGGCGGATGAGGCGGACTTCCTGCGTGGCTACGGGTTCCAGGGTGCCGTGCAGCGTACGCCCTGGCGCAATGTTGCGTCTTCTGCTCCGGGCGTCGGTGCCGAACTCAAGGACCGCATCCGCCAGCCCGGTGAATGGGTGACCTTCTTTTCCGGCTTTGGCGAAATGCTGCCCGATCCGAACAACCGCGTCACGCTGCACGCCAGCAAGGTCGATCAATGGGGCATCCCGCTGGTCCACATCGATTGCGCGCATGGCGAGAACGACAAGAAGATGGCCAAGGCCATCCTGGCGGACGGCAAGGCGATGATCGAAGCTGCTGGGGGCCAGATCGTTCAGGCGCGCACCGAACTGGTACCGCCGGGGCTGGGCATCCACGAAATGGGCACTGCCACGATGGGCAAGGACCCGAAGACTTCGGTGCTGAACAAGTTCAACCAGGCGCACGACGTGCCGAACCTGTTCATCACCGATGGCGCGGCCATGGCTTCGGGCGGCTGCCAGAACCCGTCGCTGACCTACATGGCGCTGGCGGCCCGCGCGGCGCACCATGCGACCGAGTTCCTCAAGGCGGGAACGATCTGAGGCTGCGGCTGAGCCGCATGAAAAAGGGCCGGGGAAGCGTGGTGCTTTCCCGGCCCTTTTCGTATCATTCGTGGATCACACCCGGTTGATCAGGTTCTCGCACCATTCCTGACGGCCCGACTTGCGCACCGGAGCAAGGTCGCGCTCAACCGCGATGTCGGCAATCCCGGCAAGCGTCGCGCCATCGGCATGGACCGCGCGGCCAAGCTCGCCCTGCCATCCGGCGTAGCGCTCGCTGCGGAAGGCGTCGAGCTTCCCGTCCTCGATCAGTGCGGCTGCCTTGACCAGTGCGTGGGCGATGGTGTCGACCCCGCCGATGTGGCCGTGGAACAGGTCTACCGCGTCGATCGACTGTCGGCGGACCTTGGCGTCGAAGTTGAAGCCGCCGTCAGTGAAACCGCCCGCACGGACCAGTTCGAGCACAGCAAGCGTCAGTTCTTCGACCGAGTTGGGGAATTGGTCGGTGTCCCAGCCGTTCTGGTGATCGCCGCGATTGGCGTCGATCGAGCCAAAGATGCCGAGCGCGCGGGCCATCGCCAGTTCGTGCTCGAAAGTGTGGCCCGACAGCGTGGCGTGGTTCGCCTCGATGTTGACCCGCACCTCGTTCTCCAGCCCGAAGCGCTTGAGGAAGCCGTAAACGGTCTGGGTGTCGAAGTCGTACTGGTGTTTGGTCGGTTCGTGCGGCTTGGGTTCGATCAGGATTGTGCCTTTGAACCCGATGCGATGCTTGTGATCGACCACGAGGCTGAGGAAGCGTCCGAAGTTTTCCTGCTCGATGCCGATCTCGGTATTGAGGATGGTGTCGTAGCCTTCGCGGCCGCCCCACAACACATAGTTTGCGCCGCCCAGCCTGTGCGTGGCTTCCAAGGCATCGCGCACCTGCGAAGCGCCCCAGGCGAAGACTTCGGGGTCGGGATTTGTCGCCGCGCCCGCCATGTAGCGCGGATGGCCGAACAGGTTGGCGGTGCCCCACAGCAGCTTCCGTCCGTGCTGGCCCTGCAGTTCCTCAAGGTGATCTACCGCCTCGGCAAAGCTCTTGCGGAATGCGCCGATGCCCTCGGCGTCGGCCATAACGTCAACGTCGTGGAAACAGTAGAAAGGCAGATCGAGCTTTTCGACGAAGGCCAGTGCGGCCTCGCGCTTTGCCTTGGCGTTCCTCCCGTCCATCGGACCTTGCAACCAGGGGCGGGTGAAAGTTCCAGCGCCGAACACGTCGCTGCCTGGCCAGCAGAAGGTGTGCCACATGCACACTGCAAAGCGCAGGTGGTCTTCCATGCGCTTGCCCAGGATCACGCGGTCCTTGTCGTACCAGCGATAAGCAAGATCATTGTCGCTGTCCGGCCCTTCATAGCGGACTGTGGCGAATTCGGCGAAATAGTCGGCGGACATCATGCTTCCTTTCAGAGGTGGCGGACAGCGCCATAGGCGGCGCGGAATGCGGCAAGTTTGGGGGCCAGCCTTTCGGCCAGCGCCGGGTCAGGCTCGATCGAATGGGATAGCGGCGGGCGTGTGCAGACCTCTGCCGGGTCTGCCCCGGTCACCGCGATCTGCGCCAGCTTGGCCGCGCCGAGCGCAGGGCCAACTTCACCGCCCTCAAGATAATCGAGCCGCACGTTCAGCACCGAGGCAAGAATGCGCCCCCAATGGGCTGATCGCGCGCCGCCGCCGATGACCGACAGCGCGGACAACTGCGTTCCGGCTTCGCGCAGCGCATCGATGCCATCGGCATGGGCAAAGGCGACCCCTTCAAGCACGGCTGCAGCCATGTGCTCAGGCCCGGTCTCGTTGCCCAGCCGCAGAAAGGCCCCGCGCACCGATGGATCGTTGTGCGGAGTGCGTTCGCCCGAGAGGTAGGGTAGGTACAGTTCCGGGCCGCTCGCGGGACCAGCCCGTTCGGCGAGCGTCAGTAGCCCCGGCACGTCGACGCCGGTCAGCCGCGCGGCCCAATCGAGGCAGCTTGCCGCCGAAAGATGCACGCTCATCTGGTGCCAGAGTCCGGGCAGGCAGTGGCAGAAGGCGTGGACCGCGCGCGCCGGATTGGGCCGGAAGTCCCTGGTCGCCACGAAGATCACGCCCGATGTGCCGAGCGAGAGAAAGGCATCGCCGTCGTTCACCACGCCAACGCCCGCAGCCCCTGCCGCATTATCGCCGCCTCCTGCCGCAACGGGCACGCGCCCCATGCCCCAGCGCGCGGCAACCTCAGCCGAAAGAACGCCCGTCGCTTCGCTACCTTCGAACAGGCGCGGCATGTGGGCACGCGAAAGACCCGTGGCATCAAGCATCGCGTCCGACCAGTCGCGCGCGGCCACGTCCAGCCACAGCGTGCCCGCGCTGTCGGCCATGTCCGAGGCTTTGTCCCCGGTCAGGCAGAGCCGGACGTAGTCCTTGGGCAGCAGCACGGTGCGGACTTTCGCAAACACGTCTGGTTCTTCGTTGCGGACCCATGCCAGTTTCGGCGCCGTGAAACCGGGCATCGCGATATTGCCGGTGATCGCGCGGGTGCGCCGCTCGGCTGTTTCGATTTCCGCGCATTGGGCGAAACTGCGCCCGTCGTTCCACAGGATCGCGGGGCGCAGCGGTTTGTCGTCAGCGCCCAACAGTGTTGCGCCGTGCATTTGCCCGGCGAGGCCCACGCCTTTGACGGCTGCGCGCAAGACTGAAGGAATGCCAAGCACTGCGGCATCCGTAGCGCGCAACCATGCCTCGGGGTTCTGTTCAGACCACATCGGGTGCGGGCGGCTCACCTCGAGCGGTGCTGTTGCTTGCGCAGCAATCGCGCCGCCTTCTTCCAGAAGCACGGCTTTCACCCCGGACGTGCCGATGTCGATCCCCAGATACATGATTTGAATCTTTCCGCTTCCGTCTCCGACCTTGAAGTTAGCGCTAACATAGATAAGATGGCAAGTGCCTGTTTGACCTCTGCGCCGAACTGGTTAGCAAGGGTGGGCGATGACGACTGTTAACGTTCTCACAAAAGGCAGGCCCAAGCAGCCAAGGCGCCGCGTCAGCGGTGGCGCGACCGTTGCCGACGTTGCCCGCCACGCGGGCGTTTCGGCAATGACCGTCAGCCGCGTCACCAACGGCGATCCCGGCGTTGCCCAGGCCACCCGCGAAAAGGTGGATGCCGCCATCGCTGCGCTTGGCTATGTTCCGAACGCCGCCGCACGCAGTCTAGCCGGTGCCCGCCAGACCCGCATTGCGCTGCTGCACGCCAACCCCAGTGCGGCCTATCTCAGCGAATTCCTCATGGGGTGTCTTGCGCAGGCCACGCTCGGCGACGCGATGGTCGTGGTCGAGCAGCATGACCCACCCGAAACGGCGCAAGCCTTGATGGACCGCTTGCGCAAGCATCGGATCGATGCGGTTCTGCTACCGCCGCCATTGTGCGATGATGCTGCGGTGATTGCGGCACTCGAGCGCGAAGGGCTTGCCATCGCCCGGATTGCTACCGGCGCGCCAGACTTGGCAGGGCAAGCGGTGACCATCGACGACCGCGCCGCCGCCCATGCGATGACCGCGCATCTCCTTGCGCTTGGGCACGTGCGCTTGGGATTCATTGCGGGCAATCCGAACCAGACCGCTAGCGCCTTGCGCCTTGCAGGATACCGGGATGCGCTGGCCAAGGCAGGTATCGCAGCGGACCCGGATCTGATAGCTGAAGGCGACTTCACCTATCGTTCGGGCCTGCTTGGCGCAGAGCGTTTGCTGGCCCTGCCGGACCGCCCGACAGCGATCTTTGCCAGCAACGACGACATGGCCGCCGCCACTGTTGCCGCTGCCCACCGTCTCGGGTTTGATGTGCCGCGCGATCTTTCGGTCACCGGTTTCGACGATACCGCGATGGCCACCGCGACATGGCCGGAGCTGACCACGATCCGCCAGCCCATTGCCGCCATGTCGCAAGCTGCCGTCCGCCTGCTGATCGAAGCGGTGCGCCGGGGCGACACGCCGACCTTCCGCCACGAGCGGCTCGATTTCGAACTCATCACCCGAGGGTCGGATGGCCCCGCACCGCAATTACGATAACCCGCAAAGGGAAGGGGAGAAGGCATGACACAACCCGCGCAAACCAGCGGAAACTTACGCTTCATTGGCCTGATCGTTGCAGTCGCCACGATTGGCGGCTTCATGTTCGGCTATGATTCGGGCGCGATCAACGGCACGCAGGATGGCCTCAAGCACGCTTTCGGACTGGGCGATGCAGAGCTGGGCCTGACCGTCAGCGCGCTTCTGCCCGGCTGTGCGCTTGGCGCGTTTCTCGCGGGCCGCTTTGCCGACATCTGGGGCCGCCGCGCGGTGATGATGATGGCTGCAGGCTTGTTCCTCGTCTCTGCGCTTGCCTCGGGCGCGGCACCCTCCGCGCTGATCCTCGCTATTGCGCGTTTCCTTGCCGGCGCTGCCGTGGGCGCGGCCAGCGTGCTGTCGCCCGCGTACATCTCCGAAGTTACGCCGGCCAACATTCGCGGGAGGCTGTCGAGCGCGCAGCAAGTGATGATCATTTCCGGCCTGACTGGCGCGTTCCTTGCCAATTACTGGCTGGCGGGCGCGGCGGGTTCATCGCTTGGCGCGTTCTGGGGCGGATACCCGGCCTGGCGCTGGATGTTCTGGGTGCAGGCTGTCCCTGCACTGCTGTTCCTCGTCACGCTCCTGCTGATCCCAGAAAGCCCGCGCTTTCTTGTGGCCAAGGGCCGCACCGAAGAGGCCCACGCGGTCCTCGCCAAGCTTTTCGGTGCCCAGAACGCTGACACGACGCTGGCAGAAATCCGGGCATCGCTCACCACCGATCACCAGCCCAGCCTTGCCGATATCCGCAAGCCCGGCGGCGGCTGGCGGCCTATCGTCTGGGTCGGCATCGGCCTTGCCGTGTTCCAGCAACTGGTCGGCATCAATGTCGTGTTCTATTACGGCGCGGTGCTGTGGCAGGCGGTCGGTTTTTCTGAGGCCGACGCGCTCAAGATCAACATTCTTTCGGGTGTCGTTTCTATCGCTGCCTGCCTTGTTTCCATTGCCCTTGTCGACAAGATCGGGCGCAAGCCGCTGCTGCTGATCGGTTCGGCGGGCATGACCGTCACGCTCGGCACGCTGGCGTGGTGCTTCTCGCAGGCTACGACCGGTTCCGATGGTGCGCTGGTCCTGCCCGAAGGCGTCGGCACCATCGCGCTCTATGCCGCCAACATTTACGTAGTGTTCTTCAATATGAGCTGGGGCCCGGTGATGTGGGTCATGCTGGGCGAGATGTTCCCCAACCAGATGCGCGGATCGGCGCTGGCGGTGGCAGGCGCGGCGCAATGGCTGGCCAATTTCGCGGTCAGTTCCAGCTTCCCGTGGGCCGCACGCAACATCGGTCTGCCGGTGACCTACGCCGCCTATACGTTGTTCGCCGCCATATCGCTGGTGTTCGTGGCCACCTGGATCAAGGAAACCAAGGGCAAGGAACTCGAAGCGATGGAGGGCTAGGCAGGAGCAACGGCTGCTGCCGCATATTCATCGCGCAGCAGCCGTTTGAACAGCTTGCCGGTCGGCTCGCGCGGCAATTCTGCGCGAAAATCGATCTGCCGGGGCATCTTGGTGCGCGACAGTTGCGGCGCGAGCCAGGCGGTGAGCTCCGCCGCAAGGTCCGGGCCCGCCTCGGCCATGGCGCGCGGCTGGACGACCGCCACCACGCGCTCGCCCATATCTGGATCGGGCGCGCCGATCACCGCGACGTCGGCCACTTTGGGGTGGGTCACCAGCAGGTTCTCGATCTCTTGCGGGTAGATGTTCACGCCGCCCGAAATGATCATGAAGCTTTTGCGGTCGGTCAGGAACAGGAACCCGTCCTCGTCCACCCAGCCGACATCGCCCAGACTGGTCCAGCCGTGCCGGTTGGTGGCATCGCGGGTCTTTGCGGCATCGTTGTGATAGCTGAACGGACTGCCGCCCTCGAAGAACACCTGTCCCTCGGTCCGGGCAGACACTTCGTTGCCGTCATCGTCGCAGATGCGGATCGTGCCGAGCAGCGCGCGCCCGACCGATCCGGGCCGCTGCAGCCATTCCTCGCTCGCAATGTAAGTGAAGCCGTTGCCCTCTGTGCCGGCGTAGTATTCGCGCACCACCGGCCCCCACCAGTCGATCATCGCCTGCTTTACCGGCACCGGACAGGGCGCGGCGGCGTGGATCGCGCATTTCAGGCTCGATGTGTCGTAACGCGTTCGCACATCCGCGGGCAGCTTGAGCATGCGGATGAAATGGGTCGGCACCCATTGGCTGTCGGTGACCTTGTAGCGCTCGATCAATTCCAGCGCCTGTTCGGGATCGAACTTCTCCATCACCACCACCGTCCCGCCCAGCCGGTGCACGGTCATCGACCAGCGCAAGGGTGCGGCATGATAGAGCGGCGCGGGCGAGAGGTAGATCGCGTCACCGCCAATCCCGAAGGCTTGGGACGCAAGCCCGACCAGCGAATTGGGCGCGCCGATGGCGGGGTCCTCGGGCAGCGGAATGCGCACGCCCTTGGGCTTGCCGGTGGTGCCCGAGGAATAGAGCATGTCGCAGCCCGCGCGCTCGTCGGCAATCGGCGTTTCGGGCATGGCGGCCAGCACATCATCCAGCGATTGCGCGCCGCTGCCGCCGAAGCGCAACTGCTGAAAATCCGGAGCAAGCGCTGAAACTTCGTCCAGCAGTTGCGCTGTTCCGGCAGAGCCGATGATCAACCGGCTGCCGCTATCCGCAGCGATATAGGCCACTTCCGGCGCGGTCAGGCGGTTTGATACCGCCACGTAGATCAGTCCGGCCCGCTGTGCCCCCCAAGCCACCGTAAAAAGGTCCGCCGTATTTTCGAGGCATAGTGCAATCGTGTCGCCAATCTGCAGGTCGCGCGCGCGCATCGCCTGGGCAAAGCGGTTCGATGCCGCGTCGAGGTCGCCATAACTCACCGTCCGGCCCGAACCGCCCATGATAATCGCGGGGCGGCCCGGATTGCGGGCGGCATGGTACTTGGGATGGAGTTGCACCGGCAGCATCCTCTGGTCGCGCGCAGCTCGTCATGGCTGCGCTAGCAATGCAGCTTAACCGATCAGTTAAGAGACGCAACAGCGTTTCTGCGGCCAAAGGCTTGGCGTTCACGGCCAAGGCGCTTAGGTGGACGTTCAGCCTGAAGGAGCCAAGTCACTTGATCGCGCGCGAATTGCTGGGCACGGCCCAGGTGCCCGGAGGCGAAGAATTGCGGCTCTACCGCCACGACCGCGATTTCATGATCGTGCTCGACCGCAACGAACTGATGAGCAGCAGGCTTAGTGGCTCGGAAATCGCACTCGCCGAACAGAGCTGCGCGCGTATTTCAGGCGTCAGCCGCCCGGCGATGCTGATCGGCGGATACGGCATGGGATTCACCTTGCGTGCGGCACTGGCCAAGCTGCCAAAGGATGCACACGTCACCGTCGCAGAACTGGTGCCCGAGATCGTCGAATGGGCACGCGGGCCGATGAAGGACCTCGAGGCCGGATGCCTCGACGATCCCCGTGTCCGTCTGGTGATGACCGATGTTGCCGATGTCATCCGCGCCAACGGGCTCAACGTCGGCGGCACCGGCTATGACGCGATCCTGCTCGATGTCGACAACGGCCCCGACGGCCTCGTCCGCGCGGCCAACAATCAGCTCTATTCAACGCGCGGCCTGCGCGCTGCCCAATCCGCCCTGCGCCCCGGCGGCGTGCTGGCGATCTGGTCGGCGGCCAAAGATCCCAACTTCACCTTCCGCCTGAAGCACGTCGGGTTCGACGTCGAGGAAATCGAGGTGCGGGCAAGAAGCAACGGCAAGGGCGCGAAGCACGTCATCTGGTTCGCGCGGTAGTCACGTCCGGCGGTCGTCAGAGCAGGGAGGATGCGATGACGTATCCGCCGACGGCGATGACGATGCTGGCGAAGCCCCGCTCAAGCAGGCCCTTTTTCGCGCCGAGGTGGCGTCCCAGCCCAGTGCCAAGCAGTGTTCCGCCGATGCCTCCGGTGACCAGCAGCGCCGTGATGGGCCAGTTCACCAGCCCCGATACGGCATAGGACGTTGCAGTGGTGAGGCCCAGCGCGCTGACCACGACCAGCGAGGTGCCCACTGCCAGCGAGAGGGGCATGGCTGTGGCAAGGATCAGTCCGGGGACGATCAGGAAGCCGCCGCCAATACCGAAGAAACCGGCGGCAAGGCCTACGCCAAGGCCAATTGGGATCAGCCGGGGCAACAAAACCGAGGCGCTGTCGCGGGTCAAACGAACGTCGGGCGCATCGGCCTTGGTCCGCTTGCGCAACATCGACAGGCCGACGCCCATCATCAGCAGCCCGAACAACAGCAGCAGCCGTTTGCCATCCACGGCCTTGCCAAGCTCTGCACCAAGGGCTGCGCCGATCATGCCGGAAATCGCGAATACGCTGGCACATCGCCATTTGACCCTGCCGCCGCGCGCGTGGGCGACAAGGCTGGCGAGCGCGTTTGCTGTCACCGCCACCGCCGCAGTACCAATTGCGGCATGCGGCGAGCCCACCTGCACGACATAGACCAGCAGCGGCACCGCCAGTATCGATCCGCCACCGCCAACCAGTCCGAGGACCAGTCCGATTAGCCCGCCGGATAGGAGTGCGGCAGCGATCGTGGCGATACCCATGTCCACGTCAGGCGGCCTCGCGCCGGTTCCATGGCATCACGCGCAGTAGATTGGCCATGCCGCACCAGCCTGTGACACCGGCAAACATCAGGCCCGCGCCGACGAAGGCTGACAGCGCGACAAAGCTGGTATCGACGAAAAGGGACAGTGCCGCGCCGACCAGCACCAGTGCGCCTGCCGTAATCTGGACTTGGCGCATGATCTCGAGCGGCTGCGAGCGATCGGCGGCGACAGCATGGCCAGCTTTGCGCCAGGCATCGATGCCGCCTTCGAGGAGATAGGCGGTTGCCTTGCCTGCAGCACTGGTAAGCAGAGGTGCATTGGCTGCGGTGCGCATGCCTGACCGGCAATGGAAGACCACAGGCCGCTCGTCGCTCGGCAACTCGGTGATCTTGGCGAGGGGAAGGTTCATCGCGCCGGGAATACGCTCGCGAGCATGTTCATCGGCATCACGAATATCGACGAGGCGGGCGCCTGCGGCAATCGCAGCGCGGGCATCGGTGGGCGAAAGGGTCTTGATCGTCATCGCATCAATCCTTGCAATAGAGTTGGTAAAGCGTGCCAAGCAGTGTTTCGACGCGGGGATCGGCGATCCGGTACCAGAGCGTCTGGCTGTCACGGCGGAAGGTGACGAGGCCTTCGTCGCGCATCCGGGCGAGGTGCTGCGAGCACGCCGATTGCGACAGGCCGGCGTCCTTCGCGAGGTCACTGACGGTCACCTCGCCATGCTCGACCAGCTTGCACAACAGCATCAGACGGCGGGTATTGCCAATGGCCTTCAACGTATCCGCGACTTCCCCAGCCTTGGTCTGGAAGGTTGCGAGGTCCATCGGTGGCTTCAACATCACGGCTTCTCCATTACGTCTTGCTAATGTAGCAATGACTAATATATAGTCAAGGCGCATTGGAGCAGAGATATGAGTCAGCCTTTCATCAAAGCGTTCTTCGACGAGCCAACCAACACGATCAGCTACCTGGTAGCTGATCCAGTCACCCGCGTGGCGGCGGTGCTGGACCCGGTGCTGGATTTCGACCTTGCGAGCGGCGTGGCCGACACGCATTCAGCCCAGAGCATTCTTGCTTTTGCCCGAGAGCAAGACTGTCGCATCGCCATGGTGCTGGAAACGCATGCCCACGCCGATCACCTGTCGGCGGCGCCGTTCATCAAGGCCCACACTGGGGCGTGGATCGGCATCGGCGTGCATATCCGTGACGTTCAGCGCATTTTCCGGCCCGTTTTCGCAATGACCGATCTGAAGACCGACGGTTCGGACTTCGACCGCCTGTTCGGCGATGGTGACCGCTTCTTGATTGGTGAAATGGAGGTCGAGGTTCTGCATGTTCCGGGTCATACGCCTGCGGATGTGGCCTACCGGATCGGCGATGCGGCCTTCGTCGGGGACACCTTGTTCATGCCCGACTATGGCACCGCGCGGGCTGATTTCCCCGGCGGCGACGCACGGACGCTTTACCGTTCGATCCGCCGGTTGCTATCCCTGCCGGACGAAACGCGGCTGTTCATGTGTCACGACTACAAGGCGCCGGGGCGTGACGACTATTGCTGGGAAACGACCGTGGGCGAGCAACGCAAGCACAGCGTTCATGTCAGCGAGAGCGTTTCCGAGGATGAATTCGTGGCGATGCGTGAGAGCCGCGATGCTGGCCTTTCCGTGCCGAAGCTTCTGCTTCCCTCCATCCAGGTCAACATCAAGGCCGGCAAATTTGCCGAGGCTGAAGCGAACGGCGTGACGTATTTGCGCATCCCCGTGAAATGGCAGGCAGTATAATCCGGCACCGGATCACGGCGAGGCCCAACGGTATGGGGTTGCACGTCGGGCAAAAGAAAAGGGCGCCGTCACCGGCGCCCTTTTCCGCATCCTCTCCAAGATGCTTGGTGTAGACCGGGCCCTTATCTGGACCCTTGCCCAATGTTATTCGGGGCCACCACGTCCTTCGGACGGGTTGTTGCTGGCATAGACCTTGTCGCTGTTGCCCTGCATGTAGGGCACCGGGTTGACGGCTTCACCGGCAACGCGGACTTCGTAATGCAGGTGCGGGCCGGTCGACCGGCCGGTCGAGCCGACGTAGCCGATGATGTCGCCCTTGCGGACCTGCTGCCCTTCGGCAACGGCGACGCGCGACATGTGGCCGTAACGGGTTTCCATCGCGCCGCCGTGGTCGAGCGAAACGAACAGGCCGTAGCCGCCGAACCAGTCAGCCTTTTCAACGACGCCATCAGCGCTGGCGCGGATCGGGGTGCCGGTGGCGGCAGCAAGGTCGATGCCCTTGTGCGCGCGGCGTCCGCCGAGAACGGGGTGGACGCGCATGCCATAACCGCTGGTCAAGTGCGAAACGAAGACGGGTGCCAGCGACGGGATCGAGACGCCAGCGCGGCGGATCGTCGTGGGCTTGGCGGCCGAGGGAAGGATGCCGTTGTCGAGCTGCTGCCAGCTGGCGAAGAGACGGCGAAATTCTTCGTCACCACGGTCAGCCGAGACGCCTGCCTTGGCAGCTTCGGCAGCGCGAAGCGGGGCGGCGATGTCGGCAGAAGCAGCACTGTTGGCCAGCGCCGGAGCGGCAGAAGAGAAGAAGGCAACGGCAGCGAAGGCACCGAGAGCAGTCTTGAAGGTTTTGCTGTTGAACAACATTACGACCCGTACGACCTTTTATCTGCGTTCCGGTCCATGCCGTTTGCGACATTTTGACCGGTGCGCGCTGAACCCCCAGTGCGAACCCGTTTATTGGCGGTGGGCCGGTTGAAACCCGCCGCCTTGGGAATTTTCAAGTATGGTCGGAACCCCCCGCCATCTCGTGATTTGGGGTAGAGGACGGTGTTGCTAACTGGCAACCCCTGCCATGAATTCGCGCGACAGACCGGCCCGATGACGCGCCGAGTCGTTGAACGGCGGCTTAACGGCGCCGTGAAAGTGCTGCGCAACCAGCCTTTTCCAAGCCGCTGGCGGTGATTCTTGGCGCTTCTCGCACAGCGCGACGAAATGTGTTGTGCCGAAGCGCACATGCCTGATTTCGTCGTCAAGGATTCGTTGCAGCACACGCGCAGACCGTTCGTCGCCCGCTGAGGCGAACCGCGCGATGGTTTGCGGCGAAACGTCGAGTGCGCGCGCCTCAAGCACCATCGGCACGATGGCAAGCCGCGCCGCCACGTCATGCGCCGTCTCGCGCGCGGCGTCCCACAATCCATCATGCGCCGGAAGCGCGCCGTAGAAGCTGCCGAGTGTCCGCAGTCGGCGGGCGAGCAGCGCGAAATGCATCGCCTCATCCGCCGCGACCGACAGCCAGTCGTCCACGAATTTGCGCCCCATTTCAGCGCCGAACCGTCCGGCAGCATCGAGAGCGAGGTCGATCGCAACAAACTCGATGTGGGCCAGCGCGTGGAGAAGCGCGATGCGCGCCCGCTCGGCCCCGCCCCTGCGGCGCGGCATGGCACCTGGTGCGAGCAGTTCCGGCTTGTCGGGGCGGGCGGGCACGTCCGGCATGGAATGGGCGAACGTGAACGTCAGTTCGCCACTACGCCAGCGGCGGACAACCTCGCGCGTGGCCATGACTTTCGCAGTCGGGTCGGGGGTCAACATCGCCGTGCGGATCGCAAGCGACAAAGACATGTCATTTGCGCATTTTCTTGCAGTCTCCGGTGCAGTTTCGCGCACGAAATCGCTCATTTTGTGAGTTTCCGGACGGTATCTGGATTCACAGCGCCTTTGCCGCCGCCAGCACCTCATCGGCGTGACCCTTGACCTTCACCTTGTTCCAGACGCGAACAATCTTGCTGTCCGGGCCAACAAGATAAGTGGTGCGCTCCATACCCATGTAGGTGCGACCGTACATCGACTTCTCGGTCCAGATGCCGAGCGCATCGGAGAGCCCGCCGGTCTCGGCATCGCTTGCCAGGGGCGCTGTCAGCGCGTGCTTTTCGGCGAATTTCTGGTGCTTTTTCGGCGGGTCCTTGCTGACGCCGAGTACCGCGATGCCAGCGGCCTCGAAGTCAGCGTAAAGGGCCGAAAAGTCCTTGTTTTCGGTAGTGCAGCCGGGTGTGTCGTCCTTGGGATAGAAGAACACGACCAGCTTTTTGCCTGTGAAATCGGATGCTTTTGTCGTGCTGCCATCAGGCGCCGTCATCGCGATGTCCGGGAACGCATCGCCCACCCCAAGTCGTTCGCTCATGCCTCAATCTCCAGTGGAATCTCAAATACTTGTGTCCAGGCGGCAGCCACCTGCGCGCGCGCTTCCAGCACGGCGCCGAGCAGCACCTCCCAGCTGTCCAGCCCGCAGGACCGCGCCACGATAGCCCGGCTCGCCTCGGGCGGGAACATGCCATCGGGGGCAACCAGCCGGACGACGACCAGTAGCCGCGCCATCAGATCGTGGGCGGCGCGGATGCCGGGCGGGAAGAGCCCCTGCCGCTCCAGCATTTCCACCGCTTCGCCAAGGTCCGGTGTGCGGGCGATGTGATCGCGGAGCTGCAGGAAGTGGACCATGAATTCGATATCCACCAGTCCGCCGCGCGCCAGCTTGACATCGAGCGGTCCCTTGGGTGGCTTGTGCCCGGCCATTGTCTCACGCATTTCGAGAACGTCGTTGCGAAGTTTTGCAGGATCGCGTGTGCGGTCAAGCACTTGCTGGATCGCGTCGCACAGTTTGGCCCGATCGTCCGGGGTGCCGAACAGCGGCCGCGCGCGACAAAGCGCCATGTGCTCCCACGTCCACGCCTCTTCGCGCTGGTAGCGCTCGAAGCTGTCGAAGCTGACCGATATCGGCCCCTGCGCGCCGGAGGGGCGCAGGCGGGTATCGACTTCGTATAAAGCGCCCGCTGCGGTCGGCACCGAGAGCGCGGCGATCACGCGTTGCGCGAGGCGGTTGTAGTAGAGAGTGGCACCAAGCGGGCGGCGGCCATCGGACTCTGCCGCATGGTCGCCGCTGAACAGGAAGATCAGATCAAGGTCCGACGCGTGGGTCAGCGCCGCGCCGCCCAATCGGCCGAGGCCGAGAATGGCGAGGTCACTGCCGGGGACGTCGCCGTGGTTCTGGCGGAATTCCTCGATGGCGGCGCGGCCCAGCACGGCTATGGCGGCTTCGGCGACGCGCGAGAGGGCGGCGGCGACCCCCAGCGGATCGCGCTGGCCCTCGATCAATTGCACGCCAAGTGCGAACCGCATTTCGCCGACGCGAACGCGGACGGTATCGAGCAGGCGCTGGTAATCGTCGCCCGCTTCGCCGCGTGCGAGTTCGGCGGCAATCTCCTCCACGCTGCCGGGAAGATCGAAGGCGGAGCGGTCGATCAGGGTGTCGAGCAGGTCGGAACGGCGCGCGAGTTCATCGGCCAGCGTGGGGGCGTGGGCGAGGATGCGCATGACCACGGCAAGCAAGCCGGGGCGGGCTTCCAAAAGGCGGAAGACGTTGATCGCGCTGGGAAGTCCGGCGAGTAACTGCTCCCAGCGGAGCAGCGCGCGGTCTGGATCGGGTGCCTCGGCAAGCGCGCGCTGCAGTTGCGGGCGAATGCGGGCGAAGGCCTCGCGCGCTTCGGCGGTGCGCAGGCAGCGGTACTGGCCGCCTTCCCATGCGGCAATGCGTTCGCCGAATGCGTCAGCCTCGGGCATGGTTACCACAGCGACCGCGCCGGTCGGGGCGTAAGTCTTGATCAAGGCGTCGAAGCGGCGGCCGACGACGTCCGAGATTTCGGTGAGTTCTGCGACGAGCGCAGCGCCACCGGTAAATCCTTCGAGCCGCGCGACATTTTCCAGTGCCGCCGGGTCATTCGGCAGTGAATGGGTTTGCTGGTCCGCAACCATCTGCAGGCGGTGTTCGAGCGTGCGCAGCCGGTCATAGCTGGCCCCCATGACCTGCGCGTCTTCGGCGGAGATGATGCCCGCTTGGGCAAGAGCATCCAGGCTGGCGCGGGTGCCGCGCAAGCGCAGTGCGGGGTTGCGGCCGCCATGGATGAGCTGGTGGGTCTGGGCGAAGAATTCGACCTCGCGGATGCCGCCGCGCCCGCGCTTGAGATCATAGCCGGGGCCGATGGCCTGACCTGCGGAATAGTGATCGCGGATGCGGGTGGTTAGCCGGCCGATCTCGGCAATGGCGCCGAAATCGAGGCTGCGGCGCCAGACGAACGGGCGGATCGTGTCGAGAAAGGCCTGGCCCGCTGCGATATCGCCCGAGGCAGCGCGGGCGCGAATATAGGCAGCGCGCTCCCATGCCAAGGCGCTCGATTCGTAATGGGTGATTGCGGCTTCGAATGGCAGGGCGAGCGGGCTGACTTCGGACGCGGGACGCAGGCGCAGATCGACGCGGAAGACGTAGCCTTCGGACGTGACGTTGGACATGATCTCCATCAGCGCGCGGGCAATGCGCTGCGCGGCTTCGGCGGGATCGTCACGCTCGCGCCGGGGCAGGGTTTCGGGGTCGTAGAGCAGAATCGGGTCGATGTCGGACGAGTAGTTGAGCTCCTGCGCGCCGTGCTTGCCCAGCGCGATGGCCGAAAAGCCCGCTGGTTCGGCGTCCGGCGTCCGGCGGCGGATGGCGGCGATGATCGCGCTGTCGAGTGACCGGTCGGCAAAGTCGGACAGTTCGGTAATGACGCGGGCGAGTGGGAACACGCCCGCCAGATCGCCGATGGCGAGCACCAGCGCGAGAGCCAGACGCTCGCGGCGCAAGGCGACGGCTTTGTCTTCGATGCCGTTTCCGGCGACTTTGGCGTGGGTAAGGGCCTGCTCGACGTCGCCGCCCGCCAGCATCGCCTCAAGGTCGGGCAGCCGGTCCAATGCCATCGACAGGAACGGCGCATAGGCGCGGGCGCGGGAAATGGCGTTTGGCAGGTCGGTCATTGCGTGTGGGAATGAACCGGTTGAGCGGGGCGATCAAGCGCGATGGACGCAAGGCTTCCACCGACTCAACCAAACCCCGTTCGTGTCGAGCGAAGTCGAGACACTGCACGCGGTGTCTCGACTTCGCTCGACACGAACGGGAGGGGTAGGCACGAACCGATGGGGGATGGTGGTTTCACCTTGCTGCATCTCGCGCTAAGGCGCTCACACCCCCAAAACCGGATACCGACCCATGACTTCACACTTCCGCACGCCGCCCGAATGGCACCCGCAGGACTGGCTTTGGATCGGCTTTCCGCATCTGGCCGACGAATGGTCGGGCGTGATCGACCGCGCTCAGGAGCAGATCGCCGCCTTTGCCAATGCGGTGGCCGACAGCGGTCAGCAGGTGCGGCTGGTTGTGCGCGATGCCGCCAACGAGATGCGCGCCAAAACGCTGGTATCTGCGGCGGTGACGCTGGAGCGGCGCACCTATGGCGACGTGTGGTTGCGCGATACCGGGCCGCTGGTGGTGCTGGACGAGGCGGGGAACAGTGAGGCGCGATTGTTCGGGTTCAACGGCTGGGGCGGGAAGTACCTGATGCCGGGAGATCAGGAGATCGGGGCGGATCTGGCGGCGTCAGCTGGGCTTGGCGCACCAGCCAAGGCCGACTGGATTCTGGAAGGTGGGGCGCTGGATGGCGATGGCACCGGGCTGGTGGCGACGACCGAGCAGTGCCTGCTCAATCCCAATCGCAATCCGCATCTGGCGCGCGCCGATCTCGAGGCGCGGTTGCTGCGCGATCTGGGTTATGACCGCGTGTTGTGGCTTGGCGACGGACTGATCAACGACCACACCGATGGGCATGTCGACAATCTGGCGCGCTTCGTCGGCCCGAACCGGCTGGCCTTGCCGCGCGCGACCGGGCCGGACGATCCGAACGCCGCGATCTATGCCGATGCCAAGGCGCGCGCGCTGGCGGCGGGCGTTGAGGTGGCCGAAGTGCCCTCGCCGGGACGGATCGAGTGGGGCGATGTGGTCCAGCCCGCCAGCTACATGAACTTCGTGATCACCAGCAATCTGGTGGTCGTTCCGGTGTTCGGATCACCGCACGACGCCGATGGCGTGGCGGCGATTGCGGAACTGTTCCCGGAGCGCGCGACGGTGGGCGTGATGGGTGATGCGGTGCTTGCAGGGGGCGGTGGGTTTCACTGCGCTAGCCAGCAGATGCCAAAGCGATAGAACCGAAGCCGATGGGGTTGCGCTGTCTGAAGAGACGTTGCTCGACATAGACTGCCCCCATGAAAATTGCATTTGATTGCACCCAGTGCGGGCGGTGTTGCCATGATTTGCGGCTGACGCTGTCGGTGGCGGAGGCGCGGGTCTGGGCGTCGCGGGGGCACCGGGTTGATGTGCTGACCGAGGGGTGGCCGTGGCCTGATAATGGTGATCCGGATGATCCGGTGATGCAGTGGCGCCGGGTGACCAGTTTCGATGCGCGGGTTGGGGACGTTCCGTTCCGGATCAATCTGCGGCTGGTAGCACGGCATGAAGGGGCCTGCCCGCATTTGCTGCCGGACATGCGCTGCGGGAATTATGCCGCGCGGCCACGGATATGCCGGATCTATCCGCTGGAGAGCCGCCCTTTCGAGGCGATGGTGCCCGAGCGTCGGTTGTGCCCGCCTGAGGCTTGGGGCGATGGCCTGCCGGTGCTGGAGCGTGATGGCTTGGCCGCCAATGAGGACACCGCAGCAGTTTTGGAGGCGCACCGTGCGGCGATGGTGGCCGATGTTGCGGTGAAGGCGCGATTGCCCAGCGTGCTGGGCTTTTTCGATGTGGCGATGGCGGGCGAGGGCCTTGCCGTGTGCGAGATGGCGCCGGGGGCCTTGATTGAGGCGCTCGAGGCGGCAGAAGCGGGCCTGGGAGATGGTTCGCAGGATTGGTCGATTGTGACGAATCGCGAGACGACGCGGGCGATGCTGACTGATCTGGATTGCCCGGTGCGGCTGGTGGCTGCTGGGGCGGGGTTTATGGCGTCATTCGCGGACGTAGTGGCGGGGTAATGGGGCCATCCCCCCGCCCCTCCCCCCTTCGGCTAGCTCAGGATGAGCGGAAGGGGGGGGTGGTGCGGCATTAACTTAGGCTTGCCGCGTCTTTCACTTGACCATGGTTGGCTTGCCCTTGAACGAAATCAGCTTCGCAAAGATCAGGGCGAGCAGCATCGCAGTGCCGACTGCAACGATGCGCACCCATTCTGCGCGGCCGAGCAGTTCCGACACCCAGACGAGAACGGTGAGGTGGACGCAGTAGAGCGGTAGCGAATAGGTGCCGAACCATTCGCAGGCCGGTTGCAGGGCCTTGGGCGGTTGGGACTGAGCCACGGACCAGACGACCAGCGGCAGGAAGATCATCACGAATAGCAGATCGCCGGTCGCGGCGCTGAGCGGCAGGCTGGGCACGATGGCGATTCCCGCGACCGGCAAAGCGAGGACCAGCCACCATGGCAGCACCGGGCCGCGCAGGCCTTCCTTGTACTTGCGCCCCATCCAGACGCCGAGGATATAGGACCAGCCGAGGCGGGGCAGACCCATCCACCATGTGTCCCAGGTGGGCGCGTCCACGCCCATCGTGTCGGTCCTGTGAATGCGCACCGTCACGATCAGCGCCGCGCCAAGCGCCATGGCAAGCGCCAGCATCCAGCGCGTCGGTATCTTGCGCAGGACCAGCGCGTGGAGGAAGTTGGCGAGCAGTTCGTAGAACAGCGTCCATTGCGGTCCGTTGAGGCGGTAGAACGGGCCGCTTCCGGCAAAGCTCGGGATCATCGCCAGATCGAGCGCGAGCCAGAGCAGCAATGTCAGCGGGTCCATGCCAATCGTGAAGCCCCGGGCGACAGCGACCCCGGCCCCGACCGCGACGAGCGGCCAGAGGCGGATGAACCTGTCGCGCGTGAAGGCGAGAGCGCCGATGCCTGCGTTCAGCTTGCGCTCGGTCGATACCGCCAGCACGAAACCGCTGAGCAGGAAGAACATGTCGACGAACAGATAGCCGCGCCCGAACACGCCGTGGATGCGGTAAACGAGATCGAGGTGGAACAGCATGACCACGATTGCGGCGATGCCGCGCAGCGCGTCGAGCTGGAACAGCCGTGGCGCGTGCATCGCGCCAGCTTGATGTGCGGCCTCGGTCAAATCGGCTTCCCCCTCGTGTTCCCTGATCGCTTGTGCACCAAGGCGGGAGATTTGCGCAATCCGTGACGACCGTTGCGGGGCTAAATGCCGTGGTAATCCTTGTACCAGCGGACGAAGTTCGGCACGCCCAAGTCGATGCTGGTGGTCGGCCGGTAGCCCAGATCGCCCGAGATCGCGTCGATATCGGCGAAGGACTGTCTCACGTCGCCGGGTTGCATCGGCATGAGGTTCATCTCTGCCTTGCGGCCGAGTTCACTTTCGAGAATGCCGATGACCTTCATCAGGTGTTCGGATTTGTGATTGCCGATGTTGTACAGGCGGTGGGGTTTTTCGCTGCCCCCCGCCTTGGGCGCCCCGTCATCTGGCGGCGGATTGTCGAGGCAGGCCATGACGCCCGAGACAATGTCGTCGATATAGGTGAAATCGCGGTACATATCGCCGTGGTTGAACACCTGGATCGGCTCGCCCGCCAGAATTGCCCTGGTGAACAGCCACATCATCATGTCCGGCCTTCCCCAGGGACCGTACACGGTGAAGAAGCGCAGGCCCGTGAGCGGCAGGCGGTAGAGGTGCGCGTAGGTCTCGCTCATCAGTTCGTCCGCCTTCTTGGTGGCGGCATATAACGACATCGGGTGATCGACGCGGTCATCGACGGAAAAAGGCATTTTGGTGTTGCCGCCATAGACCGACGAGGACGAGGCATAGACCATGTGCTCGGCGCCGCGGTGGCGGGCGACTTCGAGCAGGTTGAGATGGCCGACGAGGTTCGACTGGACGTAGGCGTGGGGGTTTTCGATCGAATAGCGCACGCCCGCTTGTGCGCCGAGGTGGACGACGCGTTCGAACTGCTTGCCTTCGAGCGCGGCGGTGAGCGCGGGATAGTCGGCAAAATCGGTGCGCAGGAAGGTGAACCTGCCTTTGCCCTGCTCGGTCAGGCGAGCGAGGCGCGCTTCCTTGAGCGCAGGATCGTAATAGGCGTTGACCACGTCGACGCCGATCACTTCGTCGCCACGGGCGAGCAGGCGTGTGATCAGGGAGTAGCCGATGAAGCCGGCGGCTCCGGTAACGAGGACGCGCATGGGTATTCCTGTATCAGTGGCGGGCCGAGATTAGGCTGCGCGGATCAAAGCTTCCAGTCGGCCTTTTCGCCAAGCACGCCCTTGAGGTCGGCGAGAGTGCCGCCCGGCGCGACCAGCGCGGCGATGCGATCAGCTCCGGCGGCGAGATAATACTGGTGCGGCACGGCGAGGAACACGAGGTCATAGGTCTGCTCGAACGCGTCGCCTGCGAGTTCCAGCCCGTATTCGAGCAGGGCTTCGGCGGTGTCGGCGTGGGGATCGTGGACGGCAACCGTGTGGCCAAGCGTCTGCAGTTCCGCGATCACGTCGGCGACCTTGGAATTGCGCAAGTCCGGCACGTTTTCCTTGAAGGTGAGGCCAAGGACCAAGACCGAGCCGGGATTGCCGCTGCGCTGCGTGTGCAACTGCTGTGCCACCCATTGCGCCATGCCGTCGTTCACGCCCCGTCCCGCCAGGATCACCTGCGGATCGTGGCCGAGCGCTTCGGCGCGGGCGGCAAGGTAATAGGGATCGACGCCGATGCAGTGCCCGCCGACAAGGCCAGGGGTGAACGGCAGAAAGTTCCACTTGGTATTGGAGGCCGCCAGAACGTCCCACACCGAGAGGTCCATCTTCGAGAAGATCTGGGTGATCTCGTTCATGAAGGCGATGTTGATGTCGCGCTGGGCGTTCTCGATGACCTTGGCGGCTTCGGCGGCCTTGATCGATGCGGCACGGAATACGCCGCCACTTGTGATGGCGTCATAGAGGTCGGCCACGCGGTCGAGCGTTTCGGGGGTCTGGCCCGAGACAACCTTGGTGATGCGGTCGATGGTGTGTTCGCGGTCACCGGGGTTGATGCGTTCGGGGCTGTAGCCGAGGAAAAAGTCCTCGCCGCACTTGAGGCCCGAGATCTTTTCGAGGATCGGCCCGCAGATGTCTTCGGTGACGCCGGGATAGACCGTGCTTTCGAACACGACCACGGGCTTGCGCCCTTCGGCCACGGCATCGGGCAGCATCCGGCCGACCGTGCGCGAAGCGGATTCGACGAGGCGCAAATCGGGGTTGTTGTCGGCGTCGATGGGGGTGGGCACGGTGACGATGTAAAAATCGCTCGGCGGGCAGACAGCGGCGTTTGACGTCAGGCCGAGGCTGGACGCGGCGAGGCGGTCGTGGTCGATTTCGCGCGTGCGGTCATGCCCTTCGGACAGTTCGCCGATGCGCTGCGTGTCGATATCGAATCCGGTGACGAAGAACTTCTTTGCCAGCGCCACGGCCAGTGGCAGGCCGACATAGCCAAGGCCCAGAACGGTGACGCGCGTGGTCGAGGATACCAGCGGATCGAGACCGGTGTGGCTCGCGGCAGAAATCGAAGGGAACTGGACGGTCACGTGAAGGGCGGCCTTTCATGGTTGACGCGCCAGTGCGCGCCACATGCCGCTTGTCTAATGCGAGGCTCTTATTTCACGGTTAACGATCCGGGATTATTGGTCCGCACATGGCAAAGACGATTCTGGTGGTGTTCGGGACGCGTCCCGAGGCGATAAAGATGTTTCCGGTGGTGCATGCGCTGCAGGCGGATGCGCGGTTCAGGGTGGTGACCTGCGTTTCGGCGCAGCATCGCGGGATTCTGGATCAGGTGCTGGAGATTGCGGGAATTGTGCCCGATCACGACCTTGATCTGATGCGGCCCGACCAGACGCTCGACGGGCTGACGGCGGCGCTGCTGACAGGGCTTGGCAAGGTGATGGACGCCGTCCAGCCCGATTGGGTGGTGGTGCAGGGGGATACGGCGACCGCTATGGCGGGCGCGCTCGCCGCCTATTACCGCAAGCTGCCGGTAGCGCATGTCGAGGCGGGGCTGCGCAGCCACAACATCTATCACCCCTGGCCCGAAGAGGTGAACCGCAAGATCATCGGCACGATTGCGAAGCTACACTTCGCGCCGACCGACGTTTCGGCAGCCGCGCTGCTGGCGGAGAATGTGGACGCGGCGGGCGTGCACGTCACCGGCAATACCGTGATCGACGCGCTGCAATGGGTGGCGGCGCGAATCGCGGCTGAGCCGAAGCTGGCCGAAGGGCTGGCGGAGATCGAGGCACGATTCGCGGGCAAACGAATCATCGGTGTGACCAGCCACCGCCGCGAGAATTTCGGCGGCGGACTGGAAAATATTGCCGAGGCGATCCGGCGGATTGCGGCGCGCGATGATGTGGCGCTGGTGTTCCCGGTCCATCCCAATCCCAACGTGCGCAAGGTCATGGACGCGGCGCTTTCGGACCTGCCCAATGTGGCGATGATCGAGCCGCTGGATTACCCGCATTTTGCGCGGCTTCTCAGCATTTGCGAGATCATGCTGACCGATTCGGGCGGTGTGCAGGAAGAGGCGCCCGCGCTGGGCAAGCCGGTGCTGGTGATGCGCGAAACGACCGAGCGGCCCGAAGGCGTGACCGCTGGCACCGCAAAGCTCGTCGGCACCGATGTGGAGCGCATCGTTTCCGAAATCTTCACCCTGCTCGACGATAAGGCTGCCTATTCAGCCATGGCGCGTGCCCACAACCCGTTCGGGGATGGGCAGACCGCGCGCCGTATCGTGGAGTTGCTGGCGAATGATGGGTGATGTGAAGCCGGACGTCTGTGTTGTCGGCCTTGGCTATATCGGACTTCCTACTGCTGCCATAATCGCCCGCGCGGGCTGCCGCGTGCTGGGGCTCGACGTATCGCAGCACGTTGTCGACACGATCAATCGCGGCGAAATCCATATCGAGGAAGTGGATCTCGACGGACTGGTGCACGGCGTAGTGCAGCGCGGGCTGTTGCGCGCGTCGACGCAAATTGAACCGTCGGACGTGTTCGTGATCGCGGTGCCGACGCCGTTCGCCAAGGACGGGCACCACACTCCTGACATTTCCTATGTGCTGGCCGCCGCGACGCAAGTTGCTGCCGTGCTCAAGGCCGGGGACACGGTGATTCTTGAATCGACCTCGCCCGTGGGCACGACCGAGCAGATGCTCGACCTGATGGCGGGAATGCGGACCGATCTGAAATTTCCCGGAAAGACCCGCGAGACGCCTGACGTTGCGGTGGCCTATTGCCCCGAGCGCGTGTTGCCGGGACGCATTCTCGAAGAACTGACCAACAACGACCGCTCTATCGGCGGAATTACCCCGCGTTGCGCGCGCAAGGCGCTGGCGTTCTACAAGCGCTTCGTGCGCGGGACGTGCGTGACCACCGATGCGCGCTCGGCTGAGATGACCAAGCTGGTCGAGAACGCTTATCGCGACGTCAACATCGCCTTTGCCAACGAGCTTTCGATGGTGGCGGACCGCATGGGGTTGGACGTGTGGGAGGTGATCCGCCTCGCCAACCGCCACCCGCGCGTGAATATCCTGCAGCCTGGCCCGGGCGTGGGCGGGCACTGCATCGCGGTGGACCCATGGTTTATCGTGGCCAGCGCGCCCGAAGAGACGCCGCTGATCCGAACTGCGCGTAACGTCAACGACGGCAAGATGCACCATGTGGTGAAGAAGGCCGCCGAGCTGATAGAGGCGCATCCGGGCGCGAAGGTCGCCTGCCTCGGCCTGGCGTTCAAGGCGAATATCGACGATTTCCGCGAAAGTCCGGCGCGCTATGTCGCCGCCAGCCTTGCGCGCCAGTTCGGCAACCGGATCAACGTGGTGGAACCTTACGCGGGCCAACTGCCGCGCGAATTCGACGGCACCGGCGCGGTCCAGATCGACCTCGACACCGCGCTTGAAGAATGCGGCGTGCTGATCGTGCTGGTGGACCACGATGTGTTCAAGGTGATCCCTCTGGCCGAGCGATCGGGCAAGGTGGTCTATGACACACGCGGCATCTGGCCGGACCAGCCGGTTGGTGACATTGCTGGCGCGGGGCTGCGGCTGGCGAGTTAGCGCTACCCGGCCAGACGACAATTTTTTGCGGCAGGCCACCACCGTCTGCCCCTTTCATTCGTTCGTGGGGGCATGAGCACGAGCGAACCGCGCAAGCACAACATTGTCGTCTGGGCAGCACTGTTTGCCAATCTGGGCATTGGCGCTGCCAAATTCGTGGCCGCCGCGATCACCGGTTCGACGGCGATGCTGACCGAGGGCATACATTCGGTCGTCGATAGCGGCAATCAGGTTCTGCTGCTTTACGGGGAGTATCGCGCCAAGCGGCCTCCCGATGCGCTGCACCCGTTCGGTTATGGGCGCGAGCTGTATTTCTGGGCTTTCGTCGTCGCGATTCTCATTTTCGCGGTGGGCGCGGTCATCTCGATCTATGAAGGCGTGCTGCACTGGTCGGCGCCCGAGCCGCTGCAGCCGCCGCTGGTCAACTACATCGTGTTGGCACTTGCGTTTGGCATCGAGGGGACGTCGTGGGCCATCGCCCTGCGAGAATTCGCCACGTCCAAGGGTGACGCCGGGTGGTGGCAGGCGGTCAAGGATTCGAAGGACCCGGCGACGTTCACCGTGTTGTTCGAGGATTCAGCGGCGCTCGCCGGTCTGGTCGTCGCGGCCATCGGGGTATGGGCCAGCCATCATTTCGATGACCCTCGGCTTGATGGTCTTGCGTCGATCGTGATCGGCACGATCCTGGCCGTGGTTGCGCTTTTTCTTGCGCGGGAGGCGAAGGGCTTGCTGATTGGTGAGCGTGCCGACCCTGTGATGATTGCCCGGATCAGGGACATCGTCGCGGCACATCCTGCCATCACCACGGTGAACCATGTTCGCACCATCCATACCGCGCCCAAGCAGGTGTTTGCCGCAATCAGCGCTGATTTCGAGGATGCTGTGTCGATGGGGGCCGCCGAACGCCTGATCGAAGAGATCGAGGACGAGCTTCGCGCGTCGTTTCCGGTGCTCTCGTCGATCTATATCCGGCCCGAGAAAAGCGAGCAGGCGGCAAGTCTGCCCGCTCCCTCGCCCTGAGCGCGGTCGCGTTTGGCCTGCAAGGAAAAGCCCCGACCTTGTGGGCCGGGGCTTTTGTTGTTGGACCGGGCAGACGGGGGGAGGGAGCCCGGTCGCTGGTTAGAACTTCACGCCGAGCGTAAGGTTCCAGGTGCGTGGATCGCCGTAGTAAGCCGTCTGGATGTTGCCGACCGAGCTGAACTCCTGACCGTCGGTCTTGTAGAGCATGTTGCCTACGTTCTTGACCGCGCCGCGCAGGTAGAACTTGTCGAAGTCCACCTGAGCATAGAGGTTGCCGGTCCAGTAGCCGTCTTCGGTGAGGCCAGGGCGGTTGTCGACCGATAGGTAGTGCTTGTCGACGAAACGCGCATCGCCGCCGAGGCTGAGCGAAGCATCGCCCAGCGCAATGCGGTATTCACCGCCGACGCGCAGCGTAAGCGGGGGGGCGAAGGCGGGGCGGCAAGTGATCTTGGTGCCGGTGGGGTTGCAGCTGAACGCAGGCGCGCGGCGACCGTCGTTGAACTCCTTGTAGTCGGCATCGAGATAGCCGACCGAGGCGAACAGGGTGACTGGGGTGGCGGGACGGACGTTCAGGTCGAATTCGAAGCCCTGGATGCGCAGCTTGCCGGCATTGAGCACGGGGAAGCTGCCGCCGGTGATGCCGGTGTTGCCGCCGCCGACGCGGGCCTGGAAGTTCTGGTAATCCGAATAGAAGGCTGCGCCCGAGAGGTTGACGCGGCCCTCGAGGAATGAGCCCTTGGCACCGACTTCGTAAGTCCATACCGTTTCAGGCTTGAACGTGGGCACGATCACCGTCGCACCGTTCACGACTTGCGTGACATCGCCGATGCCATTGACGCGGCCATTGAAGCCACCAGACTTGAAGCCGCGGCTGGCCGAGCCATAGACCAGCGTGTTTTGCGACGGCTTGAAGGAAAGCGTCGCAGACGGGGTCCAGGCTTCGTAAGTAACGCTGTCGGCCGTGTTGAACGGCGCGGGCAGGTTGTTCGGGAAAGTGAAGGTGCCCTTGATCACGATGGCCGGGAACACCGGGCTCGACGTGGTGGCGGTCGTGGTGCGGAAGTATTCCTTGGTTTCGCGCGTGTAGCGCAGGCCTGCGGTCAGCGAGAGTGCATCCGTGAAGTCATAAGTGAGCTGACCGAAGGCGGCGTAGGACTTGGTGTCCTGCTCGTCATCGATCGTGCGCAGGAAGTTCAGCGGGGTGCCGACATAGCGCAAGTAGCTGTCGGCATAGGCTTCCTGATGCGAGGTCACATGTTCGTTGAGGTAATAGAGGCCGAACACGCCCTTGAGCTTGTCCGTGTCCAGCTTGAGCTGAAGTTCCTGGCTAATCTGGTGCTGGCGGGTGCCGACGAAGACATCGCCCAACTCGGCCGAGGTCGCGTCGATATCGACGAAGAAGTCGGTCTTGAGCTTGCGGTAGGCGGTGATCGACGAAAGCTGCAGGGTATCTGACAGGTCTACGTTGATCGTGCCCGAAACGCCCCAGTGATCGAGCCGCTGACCCTTGTCGCCGGTGAAGCTGGTCGAGGCCTTGTAGTCCCATTCACCCGCAGCCGCAGGGGCGATCACGAACGGCGTGAGGCCCGTGAACGTGGCGTTATAGTTGAAGCCGACCAGCGGCGCGGTGGCTTGACCCAGGGTGAGGGCGTTGCGCTGGCGGGTGTAGTCGCCCGAGATGAGGACCTCGACCGTCTCGGCCGGCTGCGCGCGCAGAATGGCGCGGCCAGAGAGATTGTTGCGATCGTTATACTTTTTGCTGGTAACCGGATCAGTGACGATGCCGTCGCGGTCATCGTAGACGCCAGCGACCGACAGGGCGAGCTTGTCGGCGATGAGCGGGGCCGAGACATAGCCTTTGGCGGTCACTTCGTCGAAGCGGCCATAGGTAATGGCGGCTTCACCGCGCAGGGTATTCAGGTCCGGCTTCTTGGACACGACGTTGACGGCGCCGCCAATGGTGTTCTTGCCATAGAGCGTGCCCTGCGGACCACGCAGGATTTCAACGCGCTGGACATCGAACAGGTTGAGCAGCGCTCCCTGGATGCGGCTGAGGTAGACACCGTCGACATAGACCCCGACAGCCGGATCGAAGGTCTGCAGCGCATCAGGCTGGCCGATGCCACGGATGAAGAAGTTGGCGCTGCTGGCAGAGCCGCGACCCTGAACGATGTTGACGTTGGGGATGGCGCCCTGAATGCCCGACAGATCCTTGGCACCGGCCTTCTCGAGCGCTTCGGTGCTGAGCGCGGAAATCGAGATCGGCACATCAAGCAGGCGCTCTTCGCGGCGGCGGGCGACGACGAGGATCTCGCCGGACGCTTCGCCGGCAGCGTCATCGATCGCGGGCGCTTCTTGCGCGAAGGCTGGCGGGGCGGGCAGCGCAAACAGCGCGGCAGTGGCGGCCAAGGCGGCGCGCGTAGAAATTCGGGTCATCAGACAGGCTCCCTCTTGCGAACTGCTTCGTCCGCCTGAAGTGCTCAATATTGAAAGTTGAACCACCTTTCAACTTCGTATTGTGAGATTGCACTTTTGTCGTTACCCATCGTGGCGAAACGGCAACAGGCTGATGGGGTCGCTGGTTGCCGGGGGAGAGGTTCATGGCGGAAACGAGCGCTGCCAGTCCGGGCAAGGTGCCGCGCACGGCGCGAGGGCGCGAGACGCTGCGACGGTTACTTGACGCGGCAGGCGCGGAATTCGGCGAGCGCGGATTCCACGAGGCATCGATCAGCGGGATCACCCGGCGCGCCGGGACAGCCCTTGGCAGTTTCTACACTTATTTCGATTCGAAAGACGCGATCTTCACGGCTTTGGTGCGGGATATGTCATCGCGCGTGGCGCTCGCCGCCGCCGGAGCAGTGGGCGAAGGTTCAAGCGGATTGCAGCGCGAGCGCGAGGCGCTGGCCGGGTTTCTGCACTTTGCCCGCGAACACAAGGAAATCTACCGGATCATCGACGAGGCCGAGTTCGCCGACCCTGCCAGCTACCGGACGCATTATGAGGTGACCGCCAGCCGCATCGCTGCCCGTCTGGGCGAAGGCGTCAAAGCGGGTACGGTGCGCGATGGCGAGCAGGAGGTGCGCGCCTGGGCGATCATGGGCATGAACGTCTTTCTTGGTCTGCGCTTTGGCGTGTGGGACGACGGCAGGCCGGTCGATGACATTACGGCAATAGCGGCGGATTTGCTCGGCGAGGGATTGCGGGCGCGGTAAGGCGAGGTTGCCCGGCCTGTTCAGTCCCGGTTGTCGAATTTCCTGACCTCGACCGTGTTTTCGTCAAAATCGTCAAGCAGGCGGGCGTTGATGCCCATCTTGCCGAAGTCCTGCCCAAGCGTCTGCCAATGCGTGCCGCAGCCGCAAGTGGAGCAGTGATGAATGCCAATCATGCGGTCGCCCCAGATATAGACTTTCGTCTTGCCGGAAATGCGAACCTGATCCGGAGGGAAATAGGCGACTCGCCAGGCGGTCTTGCGGCAAAGCGAGCAATTGCAGTCGGCAACCCATGCCGGGTTGCCGGGGACTTCGATCCGCACATTGCCGCAATGGCAACTGCCGTGAACGGTCATGGCACTTGCTGACCTTGGCCTAGCCGAGCCATCCACCGTGCCCTGATCGTATCCGAGCCCTCGCGCGAGCCGTCGTGGCTCCAGCCGGGGGCGCGGACGAGATAGGACAGTTTGTGCCGCCACGGCGCGCGCCAGAAGTCTCCCAGCATCGCGCGCCATTCGTGGAAGGCGGCGTGGAGGAGGTGGAAGCTGCCGAGTTGCTTGACGGTGCCATATCGAATGGCGAGGTCGTCCTGTTCGCGCTGGAACGTGCCGAACATGCGGTCCCACACGATGAATACGCCCGCGTAGTTGCGGTCAAGGTAAAGCGGGTTGGTGGCGTGGTGGACGCGGTGGTGCGAGGGGGTGTTGAACACGGACTCGAACCAGAGCGGCATGCGCCCGATCGTCTCGGTGTGGATCCAGAACTGATAGACGAGGTTGGCCGCGCCCACCGTGAGGATCATCGCCGGGTGGAAGCCGACGAACGCGGGCCAGATGCGGAACAGGAACGAGCCTGCAAGCGGGCCGGTCCATGTCTGGCGTAGCGCGGTCGACAGGTTGTAGTGCTGGCTGGTGTGGTGATTGACGTGGCTCGCCCAGAACCAGCGCACGCGGTGGCCGCTGCGATGGAACAGGTAGTAGTTGAAGTCGTCCAGCACGAAACACAGCGCCCATGCCCACCATGTCGGCGGCACCGTGGCGACGCGGTGCGCGTATAGCCACATTGCGGCGGCGTAGATCGCGCCTGCTGCAAGCGCGCCCGCGATCGTGCTGCCGAGGCCGAGCGCGAGGCTGGTGAGCGTGTCGCGCGGTTCGTACTTTTCGGGCGCGCGCCTTGCTGCCCAGATCATCTCGGCCAGCACCAGCACGACGAAGAACGGCACGGCATACGTCACGATGTCGATGGGCGTCATGCGGGCGCGCCTCCGAGACGGCGCAGGCTGGCGGCCCAGACTTGCGCCTGATCGCCAAGGTCGAGCGTGACGGTGCCGAAGTGCCTGTCGTCGGTGGCGATGGTGAGGAAGCGGCTATCCAGCCGGACGCCGGCGTGGCTGGAAATCTGGCGCGCCGCGAAGTGGCTGCCGTGCTGGCGGATGAGCAGCACGCGGTCATGCGCGTCGCGGAGCAGTGCGCCTATGCCAGCGCGGTCAATACAGACCGCCTGCGCATCAAAGCCGCAGATGGCTTCCTCGGCCAACGCGCGGGCATGGTCCTCGCTTTTGATGCGCGGATCGCCACCAAGGCCGAGCTTGCGCGCCAGCCATGCGAGCACGAGGATCGCGCCGAGCGAGCCGAGCAGTTGTAGCGCCATGGCCGCGCCGGGAATCGCCAATATGCCTTGCACCTGCTGCATTCCATTCACGCGGTCGTTCAACCGGCCTGCGCGGCGAGCACGTCCACTGTCGCGCGGATCGGGCCGATGTCATAGCCTGCGCCCGCAGCCTTGGCCGCGATCTCGTCGGGGCTGACACCCGCCTTGGCCTGGGCCAGTGCCCAGAGCAGCGTCGAGCGTGTGCCCGAGCGGCAATAGGCGAGGACCGGAGTATTGCCCGCAGCAGCGAGCGCGGCCTCGAGCGCTTCGACTTGCGCCATCGAAAATCCGGCGTGCGTGACCGGAATGGCGACATAGGCCATCCCGGATGCTCGCGCGGCAGCTTCGATGTCGGGGCCGGGCGTCTGGTCGTCGGACTCGCCTTCGGGCCGGTTGTTGACGATAAGGCCGATCCCCAGCGCCTTGGCATAGGCCACTTCGGCAAGTGTGATCTGCGGGCTGGCGTATGTCTTGTCGTCGATCTTGCGGAACATGATGTGCAGTCCTGATGGCGAGTCCTGCCGGAATCCGGCTTGAAACGCTTGTGCCCAATGGCAGAAGGTGGGGCAAGTCCGGCGGAGATGGCCGCCAATCGGCATGAAAGCCACAGTTTTCGGGGTGAATCGAGCGTAGACTGACGATTCCGTTCGCGCTGTCCTTTTTTTTGGCTATAGTCTTTCGCGCAAAGGAGATGTCCGGCCCCTCAGAGTCCGGTACTGATTCCTTCGTCGTGCCGCTGGTCCCCGCGTCCGGCCAGTGGTGCCGTGAAGGTAGGGGCGGATTGAAGGTCTATTGATTTCTATGGGTTTTGACAGAGGGCGGCGCGGTCGCGGCAGAGACAAGCGCGACGGATTCGGCGACGAAGGTGGTTTTGATCCCTACGGCGGCGGCGGTGGCGGCGGCGGATTTGGCGGCGGCTTCGGCGGCGGCGACCGTGGCGGCTTTGGCGGTGGCAATCGCGGCGGCTTCGGCGGCGGCGATCGTGGCGGCTTTGGCGGCGGTGATCGCGGCGGCTTCGGCGGCGGTGATCGCGGCGGCTTCAGCGGCGGCCCGCGCAGCGGCGGCGGTGGCGGTGGCGGCTTCGGCGGCGCGCGTGGCGGCGGCATGCCTGCCCAGGTTGTCGGCACCGGCAAGGGTGTCGTAAAGTTCTTCAACGGTCAGAAGGGCTTCGGCTTCATCCAGCGTGAAGACGGTGGCGAGGATGTGTTCGTTCACATCAGTGCAGTCGAACGCGCTGGTCTCGAAGGTCTGGCCGAAGGACAGCAGCTCGAATTCAACCTCGTCGATCGCGGCGGGAAGATTTCGGCAGCCGATCTTCAGGTCGTCGGTGATGTGATCGAAGTTGCGGCAAAGCCTGCTGCTCCGCAGCGCGAACTGACGGGTGAGCGCGCTACGGGCACGGTCAAGTTCTTCAATGCGATGAAGGGCTTCGGCTTCATCACGCGTGATGACGGCCAGCCGGACGCTTTCGTGCACATCAGTGCGGTTGAGCGGTCGGGCCTGCGTGAACTGAACGAGGGCGACAAGCTTGAATTCGACCTTGAGGTCGATCGACGAGGCAAGCACTCGGCGGTCAACCTGGTGCCGATTCAGGGTTGATCCCGATTGCATCGCTTCCGGTGATTTGACCGGCGGCCTGCAACCAAATACGCGCACAGATGGCGGTCCTTAGGGGCCGCCATTTGTCGTTTGTTGATTCCGCTTTTTCTATCTGGCTCGCGCAGTATTATTGCGCCACCCGGAAACTTTCGTGACTGAACAGGAGAGCACTATGTCGATCACCCCGCTGATGCCCGTATATCCCCGGTGCGGCGTGCGTCCGGTGCGAGGCGAGCATTGCCACCTGATCTCGGAAGACGGTACCCGCTACCTTGATTTTGCCAGCGGAATCGCGGTGAATCTGCTCGGCCACTCCCACGAGCACCTGATCGGCGCGATACAGCGCCAGGCCGCGACGTTGATGCACGTCTCCAATCTGTATGGCAGCCCGCAGGGCGAACATCTGGCGCAGCGGCTGGTCGACCTGACCTTTGCCGATACGGTATTCTTTACCAACTCGGGCGCCGAAGCGGTCGAGTGCGCGATCAAGACTGCGCGCGCCTATCACTCGTCGGTCGGCAACGATCACAAGTACGAGCTGATCACTTTCAAGAACGCCTTCCATGGCCGCACGATGGCGACGATCAGCGCGTCGAATCAGGAGAAGATGCACAAGGGATTCCTGCCGCTTCTCGAAGGGTTCAAGTATGTCGATTTCGACGATCTTGAAGGCGCAAAGGCAGCAATGGGGCCCAACACCGCAGGCTTCCTGGTCGAACCGATTCAGGGTGAAGGCGGCATCCGCGATGCGTCGGACGAATTCCTGAAGGGCCTGCGTGCCTTGTGTGACGAGCACGATCTCATGCTGATCTTCGACGAAGTGCAGTGCGGCGTTGCCCGCACCGGCACGCTCTATGCCTATGAGCAGTATGGCATCACGCCCGATGTGATGGCCACGGCCAAGGGCATTGGCGGCGGCTTCCCGATGGGGGCCTGCCTCGCCACGGAGAAGGCTGCGCGCGGCATGGTCGCGGGCACGCACGGCAGCACCTATGGCGGCAACCCGCTGGCCATGGCGGCGGGCGAGGCTGTGCTCGACGTCGTGGCGAACGAGGCGTTTCTGGCTGACGTGCGCGCCAAGGGCGAGCGGCTGCGTGGGCGGATCGAACAGTTCATCGGCAACTACCCGGACCTGTTCATTGGCGTTCGCGGGCGGGGACTGATGCTCGGCGTGATGATGAAGGTCGAACCGCGGCCTTTCGTGGCGCACATGCGCGACAATCACCAGTTGCTGACTGTTTCGGCCGGTGACAATACCGTGCGCGTGATCCCGCCGCTGGTGATCGACGACAGCCACATCGATGAATTCATGGAGCGTCTTTCGGCCGCAGCCGCCAGCTATGCGCCGGAGGCGCCGGTCACATGACCCAGAAGCATTTCCTCAACCTCAGCGATGCGGGCGGCGACGCAATCGCCGCGATGATCAATGACGCGATTGACCGCAAGGCGGCGCGCGCGGGCTTTCCTAAGGGCAAGTCCGATGCCGACGCGCCGCTGGCAGGGCACGTGCTGGCCATGGTGTTCGAAAAGAACTCGACGCGCACGCGCGTCTCGTTCGACATCGCGATGCGCCAGCTTGGCGGTTCCGCACTGGTTCTAGACGCAGGCACGACGCAGCTTGGCCGGGGTGAAACTGTAGCGGACACCGCACGCGTGCTGAGCCGCATGGCGGACGTCATCATGCTCCGCACCGACGATCATGCCAAAGTCGAGGAACTGGCTCACTACGCCACGGTGCCAGTAATCAATGGCCTTACCGATCTTTCGCATCCGTGCCAGATCATGGCTGATCTGCTGACGGTAATCGAGCATGGCAAGGCGCTGCCCGGCCTTGAAGTGGCGTGGCTCGGCGATGGCAACAACGTGCTGAACTCGATCGTCGAGGCCGCAGGGTTGATGAAGTTCAACGTCCGGATCGGCGTACCCGAAGGCTATGAATCCGATGCCGTGTTCATCGAGGCGGCCAGGTTGGCGGGCGCTGACGTGCGCATCGTGCGCGACCCCGCCGAAGCCGTGCGCGGCGCCGATGTGGTGGTGACCGATACCTGGATTTCGATGGGGCAGGCCCATGCCGAAGCCAAGCTGGCAGCGATGGAGCCCTATCAGGTGAATGAGGCGCTGATGGCCCACGCCAAGGCCGATGCGCTGTTCCTACACTGCCTTCCCGCGCATCGCGGCGAGGAAGTGACCGATGCCGTAATCGATGGACCACGCTCGGTCATCTGGGATGAGGCCGAGAACCGCATTCACGCCCAGAAGTCGATTCTGCGCTGGGCCTTCGGGCAGATCTGAGGGCGGACAAGTGACCGAACAGGACCAGCCGTCCACCGGATTCGACCGGCTGCTGCATTTTACCCTGCCCCACCGCGACGCGAGGGGCAGGGCTGTGCGCCTTGGCCCCGTGCTGGATACGATCCTGTCCGCCCACAGCTATCCGGCACCGATACGGCAGATGCTGGCCGAGGCGCTTGTCGTTACCGCGCTGCTCGGATCGTTGTTGAAGGATGAAGACAGCCAGCTGACCCTGCAGGCCCAGACGCAGGACGGCGTTGTCGACCTGCTGGTCTGTGATTATCGCAATGGTGAACTGCGCGGTTATGTTCGGCATGACCGCGCACGGCTCGACGAACTTGGGCCTGCACCGTCCCTCTATTCGCTGTTCGGGGAAGGCTTCCTTGCGATAACTTTCGACCTTGCGGCTACCCGGCAGCGCTATCAGGGTGTCGTGCCGCTTGAGGGCAATTCGCTTGCAGAAGCCTGCGAAACCTACTTCTTTCAATCGGAACAAGTGCCTACGCTGATCCGTGTTGCCGTGCAGTCATCGGCATCGGACTGTGTTGCTGGCGGTATGCTGCTCCAGCACCTTCCCGAAGGCGAAGAAGGCCGCGAGCGGCTGCACGCCCAGCTCGACCATCCCGAATGGGAGCATGTCGCGATCCTCGGCGGGTCGGTCAAGCCGGAAGAACTGACAGACCCGGCGCTCGATCTGGAAACCGTGATCTGGCGATTGTTCCATGAAGAGCGCGAGATTCGCGTGGAGCAAGGATCGGCGCTCGAACGTGGGTGCCGCTGCTCGGTCGCACATTACTGCGATGTGCTTTCGCGCTTTGATCCGGAAGCTCGCGCCGAGATGCGCAACGATGCCGGGAAGATTATCGTGGATTGCGCGTTCTGCTCAAGAGAGTTCGACATCGATCTTCCCTGATTCGGGATTTCGCCGTCCTAAACATGACAGAAGATTTCACATTTCGTCGATGCTGTAGCCCGTTTCATCGCAGTCGTTGCGATGATATAGAGGCGATGTGAGCAGGGCCACAGACCCTGTATCAGTAATGGTGCGAAAGATCTCGTCATGGCTTGGGCTGTCCCACACGTCGGTTTGCTGGCACGGTCGTTAGGGCTGGGCGCGTGTCTTTGTGTCGGCTTTCTGGCGACAGCGATCGGCGCGCAGGGCCCGGCACTGGGAATGCTTGACCGGTTCGAACCCGGACTTTGGGAAGTGCAGCCGCGCGATCAATCCAGCACGACCACCCAGCTCTGCATCGAGAGCGGCCGCAAGCTGATCCAGATCCGCCATTCACGCGACAGTTGCCGTCGTTTTGTCATCGAGGATACGCCTGGCGCGGTGACGGTGCAGTATTCCTGCCCATCAAACGGGTATGGCCATACGCGTGTGCGGTTCGAAAATGCGCGGCTTGCACAGATCGAAACACAGGGCATCGAGAACGGCCTGCCCTTCAATTTCTCCGCAGAAGCGCGACGTATCGGGTCCTGCAGGCACTAATCATTGAAACGAAGAAAGTTTCGAGCGAAATCATTGCATCCCGCCGCGCGCACGGCTAGCCCTGCGCCGATGTCTTCCTCGTTCCACTCTGCCGATGCACCGCTAGCTGTCGTTCTATTGTCTGGCGGGCTGGATTCGATGGTCTGCACAGCGCTTGCCAAAGAGCAGGGATTCCGCGTTCTCGCGTTGACGATCGACTACAATCAGCGGCACCGCGTGGAGCTGGATTCTGCGCGAGCAATCGTGGCCGCAATTGGCGTTGAGAGACACGTCATCCTACCTCTGGATTTGCGCCTGTTCGGCGGGTCTGCCCTGACGGCAGACATTGCCGTTCCCAAGGACGGTTTAGGGGACGATGTCCCGGTTACCTACGTACCTGCGCGGAACCTCGTCTTCCTGTCGCTGGCGCTCGCATGGGCAGAAGCAGCTGGCGCGAACGACCTGTTTATCGGAGTGAACGCGCTCGATTATTCCGGATACCCGGATTGCCGCCCGGAGTTCATTTCCGGGTTCGAGGCGGTTGGCCGCATAGCCACCAAGATCGGTAGCGAGGGAGGAACGGTGACCGTTCACGCGCCGCTGCAGCACCTCAGAAAATCACAGATCGCCCAGGAGGCGGCGCGGCTAGGCCTTGACGCTGGACAAAGCTGGTCCTGCTACGATCCCTTGCCTGATGGGAGAGCCTGCGGCGAGTGCGACAGCTGTCGACTCAGGCGCGCAGGATTTGCAGAGGCAGGCCTTCATGACGGAACCCGCTACGCCAACACTTGATAGCACGGAGAATGGCCAACAAGGCGAGGTCTCAGCCTATAGCTGGTATGCGCTCGGCGTACTGGTTCTCGTATACGTGCTCAATTTTGTCGACCGGCAGATTCTTTCTATCCTCGCCAACGATATCAAAAAAGATCTCGCGCTCAGCGATGCCGATCTCGGGTTTCTCTACGGTACTGCCTTTGCTGTGTTCTATTCGCTTTTCGGGATTTCGTTGGGGCGCCTGGCGGACAATTGGCACCGCGTCCGTTTGATGAGCGCAGGACTTGCGCTGTGGTCGGCGATGACTGCGATTTCAGGCTTTTCGCGAAGTGGGACGCAATTGGCGCTTGCTCGCATCGGCGTCGGCGTCGGCGAAGCCACGGCCAGCCCGGCCGCCTACTCGCTGATATCAGATTACTTCCCCCAGCGCCTCCGCGCGACGGCATTGGCGATCTACTCGTCCGGACTTTATCTAGGCGGTGGCCTGTCGCTGCTGCTTGGAGGTTTGATCGTCGAGCACTGGAACGCAGCATATCCTGACGCGGCTCCCCTGGGACTGGCGGGGTGGCAGGCAGCGTTCATGGTTGTAGGACTGCCAGGATTGTTATTAGCCATTTGGGTTTCGTTTCTTCGAGAGCCGGTACGTGGCGCCATTGACGGACTGCCTTCCTTGGGATCGGCCAAACCTTTTCGGGATTTTCTCGCTGATCTTGCCAACGTCGTGCCGCCGTTTACTTTGGTCGGTGCTGCTCGCCGAGGTGCCGCAGCACTGGCCATAAATATCGCCGTAGCGGCAACAATTGCAGCGCTGGTGTTGGGCCTAACCTACATCCTCGGAAAATCGACGCTTCAGCAATGGGCGTTCGTCGGCGTCGGCGTCTATGCAGTGTTCAGCTGGGCTAGCTCCCTGAGAGCGTCCGATTTACCCACATTCCGGCTGATCTGGTGCTCGCCGGCATTCCTTTGCACGACACTTGGGTACGGCATGGTTGCCTTTACGGCTTATGCGACGTCGTATTGGGCTGCGCCTTACGCAGAGCGGGCCTTTGACATCGGCAAGGGAGAACTGGGCTGGTTCGTAGGTGCTCCAGGCGCGGTTGCCGGCTTCATCGGCGTAATATCGGGCGGGCGCGTCGCCGACTATCTCCATTGCAGGCTCCCGGCGGGGCGGATCTATGTCACCCTATTTGGGTTGCTCGCGCCCATCGTTCCCTTGGTTGCAGCCTATAGCACTGACCATTTCGCCACGTTCGCTATGTGTTCGTTTGTTGCTCAGGTCTTGTCGAGCAGTGCGCTAGGCGGTGCTGCAGCGACCAGCCAATCTTTGGTACTTCCGCGTATGCGAGGCACTGCAACTGCGACCTTTTTCCTGGCCACGACGCTGGTCGGCCTAGCGCTCGGGCCGTTCATGGCGGGCTATGTGTCTGCAGTGAACGACAGCAATTTGGCCATCGGGGTGTTGGCCACCCTCGTGTCTGTGCCGATAGGGCTTACATTTTTGGTGATTGCCATACGCTGTGTTCCGCGCGCGCAAACCGGATTGGAAGCGCGTGCCAAAGCGGCAGGCGAATGTATCTGATCAGCTATTTGGCGGCAGGGGAGAGCACGCCGCAGGCAATGCGACCTCCGCTGTTGCCGCTTGGGTCGGACTTGTAGTCGTCAGGACCGGCATGGAGGACCACCGCTGCTCCATCTGCATCGAACACTGTAGCAAGCAACTGCTCTGACGCTAACAACAGTGGCGCTTTCATCGAGCCCGTGCCGTTGGCCGCAATTTCGATGTTGGGCAAATCACCAAGGTGCGGTCCTGTAGGATTGAGCGTCCCATGCTGATGTGCATCCGGGTTAAGGTGCCCGCCAGCAGTTGAAAAATCGGGGGCTTCACACTTGCCTGCAGAGTGTAGGTGAATGCCATGGAGGCCAGGTGTCTGGCCAGATACGCTGGCAACCAGATATACCGACGCGCCGACGCTCTCGATTGCGGCCTTGCCGACCACGACACCGCTTCCATTGGTTAGCGCGGTTTTTGCCAGTGTTTTTACCAACGGGTTCTCGGCAGACATAGTCGAACATCCAGCGAGAGCAACTGCGCCAGTAATGGCGGCGAGCGCGATCTTGATGTTCATGCCTTGTGTCTCCGCAAATTGGTTGTGCGGAGTCTATAACGAAAAAGGGGCCGGATTGCTCCAGCCCCTTTCCGAAAATCGGCTTTGACCGAAATTACATGCCCGAACCCGGACCGTACGTGATTTCCACGCGGCGGTTCTGGAGTTCACGAACGCCATCCGCGGTCGGAACGCGCGGGTTGGTTTCGCCGAAGGCCTGGCTTGTGATCGAACCATCGGGGATGCCGTGGGTCGACAGGTACGAACGGACCGAGACGTTGCGACGTTCGGACAGTGCCTGGTTGTACTTCACAGTGCCCGAACGGTCGGCATAGCCAGCAAGCATGATCGGAACGCTCATGCAGTTGCCGTATGCAGTAACCGCATTGTCAAGAATGGTCGCTGCTTCCGGCGTGATGTCCGACTTATCCCAGTCGAAGAACACGATGTACGGACCCTTGTTGCAGACCGGAGCCGGCGGCGGGGGCGGCGGAGGAGGCGGAGGCGGCGGGGGCGGCGGGGGCGGCGGCGGAGCGACGTCCTCGACCGGGGCTGCGCCACCGAAGTTGTACGTCAGAGTTCCGAGCAGCGAGTGCGAACGGAACTTGGTGCGCACGTTGGTGCCCGCGTTGTTCACCAGATCGATGTGATTCTGGTTGAAGAAGCGATACTTCAGGCCGACATCGACATGATCGCTCAGCGGTGCACGGATGCCTGCAAGTGCCTGCCATGCAAAGCCGGTGTCGGAATCGACAACATTGCGTGGCGTGTCGTTATAGATGACAGCGATCTTGGCACGGCTGACGCCGACGCCACCGCCGACAAAGCCCTGAAGGCCATCATCAGGACCGAAATCCAGCAGGCCGTTGACCATGAAGCTCAGAGCCTCAGCGCCACCGCCAACGGTTGTTTCTGGATAGACGAACCGAACCGCGTCGTACGAGCTTTCTTCAGCGCGACGATAGCTCACTTCGCTTTCAAGACGGAAGCCGCCGAAGTCATAACCGACAACGCCACCGAAGTCGTAGCCAGTGCGGGTGTCAAGCACGCCGTTCTGGTTCGAACCGAGCAGGTTTTCGATGTCTTCGACAATCATCGCGCCTGCATCGGCTTCAACGTACCAGGAATCGTTCCGGGCAAGTGCCGGCGATGCCATGGCAGTCGAGGCCAAGGCCAAGCCTAGGACCATTTTCCGCATTATAGTTTCCCCTTTTAGCGACATCATGCCACGTCGTGCAGATTGTCTAACGGTTCCAAAGTGGTCATGCAAGCGGACAAACGCACTAACTGTTGCATGAATACAACGAATTGAAACCGTTGTGCCATGCATCTGGTCAGCTGAAGACGCCCTCATGTCCCGGTGGAATGCTGCAAGCGCGGTTTGGTTCCACTCAAGTCGATGAAATTATTCCAGACGTTTCAAGCGCACTGATAAGCGCGACAATACAACTGCGCGCCTCCACGTCGATTGTCGCACCGCCGACTGGCAATGTGGGCGCGGCAGCCAGCGTCCAGCCATCCGAATAGTGTCGCAACGCGTGCGCTGCGCGGTCAAAAATTTTCATGCCCTCAACTGGTTGGAGAAACCGCCAACCGCTGTCGGTCCAACCTGCGATCTTGCCCTCATGCCCCGTAAAGGCTCCCGTTGCCGGACTGGAAACGATCCATGCCTGCCCTGCAGAAGGGCTAAGTGCAGGATCCGACCGTACGCCTTCCACCGACCCGGAAAGGAGGAAATCCACCACGGCAAGCGCCTCGTTGACCGTGACTTCTTTTTGAGATTGCCCGGAAAACAGCAGTGGAAGGCCGTGACGAGGCGTCGAAGACGAATAGCTGACTGGATCGCTCATTGGGCGGGCCTTTCAAAAACGCCGGTTCAAGCCGGCAGATTGATGGTGAGCGGGTTGGAACGGGATTGCCGTCCAATCTGGCGCACGAAAAACTGGCCGTCGGGAAAGGATGTTCGGAGTTCGGCGGCCAACGCCTCAGAAACGGTCAATTCGTTGGAGCTGGTATTCCATCTGCTCGACGGCACGCCTGCCGATTCGAAGCTCACTTCCCATGCTTCTGCCGGTTCGTTCAGCGGAACATCGACCTCGTCGAGCCAAGCCCAGGCACCTCTGGATCGGCGGGTCCATTTTAGCGTTACCGAATTGTCCGCATTCCGCCACGACTGCCCATGGACCGGCGAGAGTGGCCGCAACGTGCGCCCAGCACCATGGATGAAGCTGAAAACGGGAGAGGCGTCGCCCAGCCCGAGTGCCACAATCCGTGTAGTTGCGGGATCGGCGATCAGCGATCGGTCAATCGCAATAAGCCCTCTGTCGATGACACAGAATGTTTCGCCCGGCCCGTGGCCTGCTATGGCGTCCTCGGTGCCGCCCCGGCCACGCAACAGTCCGCTGATCCGCCATGTGCGACCGCTCACAAATTTCGCGCTTGCGAACTGGATAATTTCGGATCCCAGGACTGCGACATTTGCGCCCTGCGTGAGTTGCGCCCAGGTCACACTGTCGAGCGTGAAGTCACTGGACCAAAGCTCGACTTCAACACCGGGGCCGGTGTCGAGCATTAAGGGCGATGCGGTATGCAATCCACTGGTCGTCGTCCCGGCAATCGCGCGTTGCCGCCCGGTACCCCCAAGTAGGCTCATGGTGCCATCAAGCTTCTGCGCGTAAAGTGTCGCGCCTCTCCACCCTGCGGTTTGCGAACTGGCGGAGACCCTGATCGCAGCAGATGCGCCGTCGCCACTTCCGTCCCAGGGGAGTTCGAATGCAAAGATCTGTGAGGGTGCTGGCAAGAGGTCAGTAGCGCGATTTGATCGGCCGGAATCGGCAGTTGATGCCGAAGGTGACACAGGCGGAACCGCTGACAGGTCCAGCATTATCCCGTCGGCTTGCCACTCCCACTGGTCGATCCGCCAGTCACCTTGGATCACTGGCGTTCGAACTATCGAGCCGGGCGCCATGCCGATATCAATCTCGCTGACCCGATAACGCAGGGAATCCCGTGCCACGGTAAGACGGCGTGCAGCGGCGTTGGCAAGATTCCGCGCTTCGCTGGCGCTCATTGCGGCAGGAAGCTCAATCACGCTGACATCACCGGGTCCGCTGCGACCGATGCTCCTTTGCAGCCCCGGTTGATAATCCCGCGCGAGATCATAATAGCGGACGGCACATTGGCGAGCGCTGGGCAGTGCTTCGCGTCGCCGCGACCATCCGTCGGCACGCGCGTCTTCGGCACTGTCACCACCTGCTGCCGGATGCGGAAGTATGCGCAATGCTCCGGCGGGTGCGTGTTCGGCCAAACCAAATGCCAGTGTTTCGTCGCTGACGCTGCAACTTAGCGGCGTCACGTCGGACAGCGTGGCCAGAATGTCTCCGGCAGTGCCTTGATCCAGTGTCAGTCCTTTGAATGAGGAACTTTCCAATCCGCTGGTCGATGCAGCGGGGACCAGTTCACTAACGATGACATCGAGCGAGACCGCGTCGTCGTCGGCAATGATCTCTAGTGTCAGCGATGGAAGCCGGTTGCCATAGTCGGCAAGTTCGAGGTCTTCGAAAACTACGTATGCCAGATTGCGGTAGGCGGGATTGAGGGCCACGCCTTCAGCCTCAACCAGCAACGGATCGGCGTCCTGATCACCGTGGCCAAGATGCACACGTAGCTTGCCGCCAACCTTCAAGTCGCCCGCCTCTCCGCGCAGCAGATTGCCATCAGCCCAGATGCGTCCGATCCCCTTGATCGGCCTGCTGCCCACGGCGACCGCAAACGATGCCGTGTAACTGTACGTCGTCACCGATGGACGGCCTTTGCCTCCACCAGTCTTTTCCTTGTTTTCCGCAAGCTCAGTTGCCCAGATGACGGTTCCCGATGTCCGGATACGGCCGAAGTGCAACGGCAGAGCCGAACCATAGCTCGACGTCTGAACGGAAAGTTCCTTGAGCCGGGGCCCCTCGACCTTGCGCCCGGCAATGATCCCGGCATCAACTTGCCGGCCGATCAAGGCACCGATTGCGCCGCCAAGCGGTCCCCCGACCAGAGTGCCCACAGCGGAAAGGATCAGCGTAGCCATGGCGATCAAACATCCTTTTCGGCGAGGCGCCACTGTTGGGCGACAGGCCAGGGAAGGGGGGCGGGAAGGAAGGTCACGCGGCCAATTCCGGCGTGGGCATGGACAAAACCGCCCGGCACCGCGATGACCAGATGCGGTTGCACGGGGTTGGCCATGCAAAGAATGACGTCACCGCGATCTGCGGTCTCCACCAGACCGCTACGGTCGGCATGGGCCAGCCAGCGGGCAACAGATGTGAGTCGAAGTGAATATCCGGCTGGACAGTCTGGCTCATGGCCTGCACGGCGCATCGCCTCGGCCACAAGCCCGACACAATCCAGCCCGGTTGCGGGAATCCTCCCGTGCAGCCGGAAGGAAGTCCCGATCAGGCTCGTCGCGGCCTCTGCCAGTAGGCGGTTCATCACTGCGACGCAGGATAGCGTGTAAGCAGGTCGTTGCCCGGCAGGAAGGGCTCACCCTGAAAGTTCAAGGCGTTCCCGAACCGGCTTGAACAAGTCGAGAGCGTGTGATCGCAACCCTCGCGCAAGACGACCCGCACGCCCGCCGCTGTGTCGGACGCCATGGGTCGATCTAGGACCAGCCACCCCTCGTCCGCTGCCTCAATGCGCATCGTTATACCGGCAACTGGGCCGTCCACCATCCGAAGCCAGCCGAACTCGAAGCGCTCAGGACTGGCCAAAGTGCTCAGGCGCACCCATTGGCGGTCGGACGAAACTTCGGCAATCACCGCCTCATGCGTGACGTGCGCAGCCGACAGCGTGCAGCCTTCACCACAGAACTCGGCGCGGCAAGTCGGCGACGTGCGCGGCACAACTTGTCGAGTCAGCATATGCTTGATCGATTGCAGTTCTGCCGAGAACTGCTCGCCCTCGCGTCCCACAGAACCGATCGTCCCTGTGAAAAGCGATTCTGTTTCGAGCGTCTCCCAATCGACCAGTCCCATCGACACGCGCGCGCCATCGTATCGGCCAGCCGACAAATCGGTCTCTCCGATGGCATCGTGGCTCAAAGCTCCGGTCACTTCGGCAGAGTCGGCCTCAAACGTCGCGGTGCGGCGCACGGCCGATGGAACCATGCCCGGCGCGGTTCGGTGCTGCAGTCCGGCAAACACCAGATCGCGGTCATGGCTGGTGAATCCCAGAGCCACACCATCGCACCGCTCGATCCGCCACCACACCGCGACCGTTTCAAGCGACTGACTGAACCAAGTTCGCGTCATGCGTCTTCTCGCAGTTCGATCAGCGGCACACTCGGCGCTTCGCCGGCGGCAAATTCCGCGCCAGAAATGTCGAGCCGGTCTTCGGCGAAGCGTACCGGCACGTCGAACAGGAACCCTGCTCGCACCACTGCGCCTGCCGAAGGAGCCGTCGCAAAAGCGATCACGCCTAGAGGTTCAACCGTGAAGTTCCCGGTCTCCACGCCATTTATGCTGACCCTGAGCGACCCGGCTCGGGGCCGGGTGATCCGCCGCCGCTGGGCCTCGTCGCTTTGGCCATAGTGCTTTGCCAGCGCGAACCGCGCCGTCGCTCCGTCGCCTGTGCCGATCACTTGATCGCCCGGCGTGACGGTGCCGGTCATTCCGTTCGAGCTGAAGTCCGATGGATCACGCAAGAGAAACCCGCGCGCCTGGCCGCGTCGCGCTCTGAAAAACGCAATCAGTTCGCCAAGTTCCGCTTCGGACCGTACGCCCGGCCCGACGTCGAAGCGCAACCTTGCATCCGACCACAAGCTGTTGCGCCGTTCGAAGCCCGAGGCCGTGATCGTCACATTCGTGGAAAATTCGGGCGTGACCGAGGCGTCCCGTCCCAGCGCAAGCGGGAACAGGACATCGTCGAAAGATTGCATGGTCTCGTCTCCGCTCGTTTCGGGAAGTCTGACATAGCCGTCGCGCGAAACCTGCGGCTGAGCCCAGATGAAAGTCTCGGCCACACCCAGTGCCACCGCTTCACTTGCAGCAGCATCGATCCGCTGCCACTCCGGTTCGGCATTTGATGCGTTCAAAACGAAGCCCGAAAGGTAGTGCTGCCGCTCGCGTGGATATCCCATCCGCGCTTCCGCAATTGCCCGGCCTTGGGATCGCAGGGCATCCTTGCCTGCGGTTACCCAGTCATAATCCTCAAGTTGCAAGGTATCGAATGCAGGCGATGCCCACCCCACCGGCAAATTCGCTCTCCGCGCTTCGGGCATGGAGGGATCGAGCACCGTAGGCAGAAATGCGAGGAGCAGCGTCTCCGCTCCGGCTACCCCTGCAGCGCTATTCACTGCAGCCATCAGGTCTGCCGTCGATTGCGCAAGAATGGCGCCCGCCGCATCAAGCAGTGCCTTCTGCGCTGTCGTCAGGCTCGCACCAAGGTCCGCAATGTTCACCGGATTTCCGCCCAGCGCCGCTCTCGCCGCTTCATCATAAATGCAGATGCGGCGGTCCTGCGTCACCCACCACCATGGCTCACCCACTTGATAGCGAACCGGCAGACCGGCTTCGGACATCAGCCCTACCACCGCCAATGCCACTTTACGCACCCAAGCCATGGCCTGCGTGTTGGCAGGCGATAGCAAAGCAGAGGGCGGCGACCAGCCAGTCCGTCCCGCGTCGCCATTCCATGCCCGCTGCTGCCAGTCCGTCGGGCAATGCTGCGCCAGCAGTTCATAGGATTGCGATGCGATTACTGTATGACCCATCGCATTCGCCTCGGCGAGAAACGCGCGGTGCCAAGCCAGTGCCGCCGCATTCATCGCAGGCAGCGCCGGATCGACCACAAATCCACCCGCGCCGTCCGGCACCAGCGGAAAGAAGTGGCTCATCCCGATGTAGTGGTTGATGCTGCCGCGATATCCCAGTCCGCGCACCTGTCGCAACAGCCGCGCCGGCGTCAGATTATAGGCATCGTCATAGCCTGTGCACATCGAAAGCCCATGAGGCGGGACCATCACGTCACCGATCTCTAACATCGGCTTGTGCCCCTGGCAGCGCATTTCGCTCAGCTCGGCCCAACCAGTCACCGTCGAGGCAAATGCGCCGCTACCCGATCCGTATCCTGGCGGCACCAGCGAGATGAACAGGCGGTCGATTGCCGCCGGATGCACCGGGTCCGCTTCCGAAGGAAGCAGGAAGCCGCCGCTCAGCCCCGAAAATGGCAAGGTCACTTTCGCATCGCTCGGCGTGCCCGTCGCGTAGTTCCATAAGCGGACATACCATGCCCGTGAATTGCCAGTTGCATCCCGGCCTTCGATCGTCAGCGTCGGCCCGTTCACCGCGTCGAGCGGCAAGACGCCAGCCGACCGCCAACGGAATGACAGCGTCAGCCGCGAGTAATCGCGCCGGGTTTCATATGACAACAGCGGGTGATCCCACTTGTCCTCGGATTCCCATATCAGCCCGACCAGGTCGTCAGCCTTCTGGAAAACGGCATCCACCCGCAGCGCATCGGGCGCAGTGGTGACAACCGACGCCATCGCAGGCCGCGGAAAGTTGACCGTCCAGAATCGCGGATCGAAGCGCTGGATCGTGTCGGCGTGTTGCACCGTGCGGCGCTTGGCGAGCCAATGGCCCATGTCCGGTTCTCCGATTGGTCAGAAGTCGTTGAGCGCGCGGCGCACCGCCTGCGCCACCTGGCGGCCAGACCGGCGCAGGCTTTCGGGCTGGTTGCTGCCCTGCGGACTGACAATGCGGATCGATACATTGACGTCCCGCCCCTTGCCGCCACCCAGCGAAGGCTCCACACGCCCGGCCGAGGTCGGCACGAACAATTCAGGGCCGCGCTCGCCCACCAGATAGCCGCGCCCTGGCGCCACCGGCCCGCCGGTCGCACGCCCCGGCAAGCCGAAGATCGAACCGATCAGGCTGCCCAGTCCCAACACGGCACTGCCCCCTCCGCCTGCGCTGCCAAGACCGCCCAGCGATCCGATTCCGGCCTGAACGGCCTGCGCTGCGATATCGCCCAGCACGTTCATAGCCACTCGGCGCAAGTCTTCGAAGCCCAGCGAGCCGCGGCGTATCGCGCCGAGCAAGCCGCGCTCCAGCGTGTCGCCTGCGCGCCCGAACCCATCCACCAGCACGGAATCGAAGCTGCCTCGCATTTGCGCCACATCGGCCGTAAAGCCCGAGGTATTCGCGCGCACGTCGATCATCAGCGTGTCGAGTTCATCCGCCACGGTCTGCCTCCATCAATCTGTCGAGTGTGCCCTTGTCGATTGTCCCGCCATCGGGCGCCCGCAATGCGCGCAAGACGCAGGCAAGTTCTTCCGGCGTTGCGGCCCAGAACGTGTCGGGCAGCCATCCCAGCAACAGCGCCGCCTGACCACTTAACGCGGCGGCGCTTGCCCCAAAGCGCTTGTTCACCCGGCGCCTTTCAGGATCTGCACGATCAGCGCACGCAGCGAAGGTGTGCATGCGGCAAGCCCCTCACGAGCGACGGCTTCGGCAAAGTCGGCACGGTCCAAACCATTGCGCTCGCGCAGGCAATGCCAGAACAGTCCGACCATCTCGGCAAGCCGCAACTGCCCGGCACTGGCCCGCTCGACCATTGCGAACAGTGGACCAAGCTCCTCTTCGGCCGCCACAAGGGCGCCGAATGTCGGGCGCAACACCAGCGGTTGCCCGCCGATGACAAGCACCGCTTCCCCGCGATGGGGGTTCGCTGCGTCCGCCATCAGACCTGCGCCACCTGGCCCGAGCTTTCGAGCGTCATGGTGTAGTTGCGCTCACCGTTGAAATCGCCCGAGTAGTCAAGGCGCTGCACAAGGAAGCGGCCACGCATTTTCTCGCCGCCCTCGAACGACAGCTCATAATCCGCAATCGTGCCAGCCATGGCATTTCCGCGCACCTGCACCTCGGCGGCGCTACCTAGGAAGATGCCCGCCGCGCTCACCGTCACCGACCGCGTACCAGCGCCCGAAAGCAACTCGCGCCAGCCGCCCGAATCCTTGCTGGTGATGACGACGGATTCACCATTGATCGACATCTGCGTCGTGCGCAGGCCAGCCACGGTGTTGTAAGTCGGCGTTGCTGCGCCATCGCTGATCTTCAGCAGGAACGCGCTTCCCTTCTGGGCTGCCATTGTCGTTTCTCCTTGGAATGAAATGGGTCTCAGGCGGCAAGAACGCGCGCCCGGTATTCGAGCACGACCACCCGCATGGCTTCACCGCGCTGCTCTGCACGGGCGCGGATCATGCCAATGCTGGCAATGCGAAAGCCTGAGAAGGACTGATCTGCGGGCAGGTTCTCCACTCGCGCCTCGATCCCGGCGACAAGCGCAGCCCCGCCCAGCGGGTCGTCACTGCGAAAATTGAGCTCGAGAGCCACGCGGATTTCGCGCCCCGCCAGCGTCTTGGTGCCCCAATTGGTGCTCGCGCTAGTGGTTAGTGCCAGCCAGGGCAGGGCGGTACGCGAAGGCGCTTCCTCGACCACTGCGTTCAGCGCCTCGGACAGCACGGGATCACTTGCCAGCCATGCAATCAGCACGGCACGAAACGGAATTTCCATCGGTTCAATCCTGTCCGAACAGAGGCCACAACAAGCCTGCCTTGCGCCAGCGCCGCGCATCCTTGCGCCGCGCGATCAACACCGCCCGCGCTCTGGCCAAAACTCCGGCCTTGTCGGTCAGGCTCCGCGCTATCTCGCCGATGTTTGTGTTCGCGGTGATCATGCCAGCCGCATCCGCCGCCACGGCCGCCAGAGCGCCGCCACCACCGAAGGCGGTACAGCAGGCGCAGCCTTCCGGTCGTCGTCGCGGCCACGGTGCTGGTGCGCGCAAAGCCGGATCACGCCATGCCGGATGGCATCTGGCAGGCCTGCCCAATCTGCGGCAAGGCCGGCTGAGTAGGTTGCAACGATCCGCGTCTGGCCGGTTGGCCGTCGCAGTCGCACGCGGCCTGCGCCGTCGGCGTCGATGTCGAACTCATAGTCGGATCCTGCCAGTGCCGTCCGCGTGCCCGCCAGATCCAGCGCCGCCAGCGCGGTGATCGCGCGCACCGGGCGTGCGGAAAGCACCTGCCACTCGCCACTCGCATCAAGCGTTTCTTCGCAGCCGGACTGTAGCGGCATCGCGCCGATGAAGCCCTCGCAAATCTCGAACGCGGTGCGCAGCAGGGCTGCCAGTTCGGCATCGTCGGCAGACCGGGAGATGCCCAGCCAGGCCTTGAGTTCGGTAAGCGCCGCCGAAGACAAGGCAGGCGGTGCGATAATTGCCCGCTTCATGGCAATCTCCGGTCAATGATGGGAATAAGGGGCGCCCGCAGCGGCAAGGGGGGAGCCGCTGCGGGCGCGGTCGGTTGCGCGCCCGTCTAGGGGAGGAGGCAGGGCGCGCGCCCGATCAGAGCGCGATCTTCAGCAGCTTGATCGCATCGCTATCCAGCACCTGCCCGCCAACACGGCGCGTGGCATAGAACTGGACGTAGGGCTTGTTGGTATAGGGATCGCGCAGGATCGTAGTCTGGCGGCGCTCCGCGATAAGGTAGCCGGCCTTGAAGTTGCCGAACGCGATCGGGAACTGATTTGCCGCCACATCCGGCATGTCCTCGGCCTCGATCACCGGATACCCGAGCAGGCGGTCCGGCTGACCGTTCACCAGGCCAGGCTGCCACAGAAACGCGCCGTCTGCGGTCTTGAGCTTGCGTACCGCAGCCAGAGTGGCCGAATTCATCACCCAGACAGCGCCCTGACGCAGCGGGGCCTTCATCTGACAGACCAGATCGATCAGCTTGGCTTCCGGGGCTGCATCGAAGCCCGCAGCGTTCCCCGAACCGATGAACTGCAACGAACCGAACGCGCGGGTATTGTCGCCCGCCGCGCTCATCGTGGCGGAAAGGAAGCCCTTGGGCTGGTTGGTGCCGGTCCCGCTGATGAATGCCGCGCCCTCGGCCCGGGCAAACTCGGTGGCGATTTCATTCGCCAGCCAGCTTTCCAGATCGAACACCGCATCGTCCAGCATGGCCTGTGTTGCCGAAGGGTTGGCATAAAGCTCACCCGTCGGCGGCACGATTTCCGCGAGTTTGGGACTGGCGGTTTCCGGCCGCGCGCCGGTTTCGCTCACCCAGCCCGAAGCCGTGCCACCGGTCGAGATCAGGCGGCGGAAGCCCGACGTCCCGGTCCGGACCACATTGGCAACAGAGCGGATCGGGCTGATTTCCACCATGCGGCGGGCAATCATTTCGTCGATCTGCTGCGGCACCGCATAGCCGCCATCGGCAGCAACTGCACCCGACAACGATTTCAGCTCGGTTTCGCGGCCATACCGAAGATAGCCATCAACAAAGCCCTTCACTTCCGGCCCGCTGACCAGCCCTGCGCCTTCCAGCATCGGGCGAGCCGCAGCACGGCCGACCTTTTCCAGCCGGCCCTTCACTTCGTCCACATCGCTGCGGAGCGTCGCCAGCGCGGCGTCCTGCGCTTCTTGGCGCTCGACGATGTCGAACGATCCGGTCAGCGCGTCTGCCTTGGTCTCGAGGTTTACGGTATCCATGGGGTATAACGTCCTTTCTGCATGAAGAGGGCCACCCCATGGGGCAGCCTTGGGGTAATTCCGGTCGTCGTCTTGAAGGCGAGTCAGGCGGGCAGGGCCTCGGCAGTTTCCACGAAATGGACCCGCGCCAGCGGCTGCATCGGCCGCGTCACCAGGCTCACTTCCATGATGTCGAGTTCGTGCAGCGCCCGCCCGCCCGCCAGAGTCTGCCCCTGCCGCACCCGGTAGCCGAACGAGAGACCGTCAACGGCCCCGTCCTTCAGCGCTCGCGCCGCCGCTGAATCGGTCGCGGTGATCGACGCGACCACGCGCAAGCCCCTCTGGTCCTCGCCCGCCAGGTCAACCCAGCCAATCTGCTGGTCGGGCCGGTGCTGCCACAGCAGCGGCAATCGCAAGCCCTCGGAAAGGCGTCGGTTGAGGCTTGCGCGGAACGCGCCGGGCAAGATCGTATCGCCCCCGCTGTCGCGCTTGCTGAAGATCGCGGCGTACCCGGCAAAGCGCAGCGGCGCTGCGGCCAAGAGCGTGGTCATCGTACCAGATCTCCTGAACCGAATCGCACCGCGATGGCGAAAAGCAGCAACGCCAGAACGGCCCGCACCACCCAGCCCACCGCCGCCTTCCAGGCGCTCGCCTTGGCGTCGCGCCATGCGCCCAGGAGCTGGCGCAATTCGGCCATATCGTGGTGCGCATCGTCGTCGGCCAGCCCCATGCGCGAGAGCACGCGCACCGCGCCAAGGTCGCTCGCTTCCTCGACGATTGCCCTCAGCGTGACGAGATCGCCGCCTTCGTCCTCGGCCTGTGCCACCAGCCGCGCCAGCATGTCCTCGCGGTTCATGCGATGATCCCCAGCATCGCCCGCTTCTCTTCAGGCGAGAGAAAGTCGGCGCTCGACACTTGCGACCACAACCGCTCGCGGTCCTCGGCCAGAGCGGGCACCCCATCCAGATCGAGGCTCAAGCGCGCATCGGTGAACCAGGGCCGCAACCCTTCCGCCAAAGCCGACAGGATCTTGCCCGCCACCGGCAGCAGCGTCAGTCGCCACAGCGCCCGATTGGCCTCGCGGTAGTTCGCGTAAGTATTGTCGCCGGGAATACCCAGCAGCATCGGCGGCACGCCAAAGGCAAGCGCGATGTCCCGCGCCGCCGCAGCCTTCAGCGTGGCAAAGTCCATATCGGCAGGCGTCAGTGAAAGGCTCTGCCATTTCAGCCCGCCTTCCAGCAGCATCGGTCTCCCGGCATTCACCTGGCCTGCATAAGCCTGCGTCAACTCGGCCTTGATCCGCTCGAACTGCTCGGGCGTCAGCGACGCCCCAGGATCGCCCGGATCATAGACCAGTGCCCCCGATGGCCGCGCCGCATTTTCCAGCAGGGAACGGTTCCACCGCGCAGCCGCATTGTGGATTGCCACTGCCTCTTCCGCCGCTTCCAGGCAGCCCGCGCCGTAATGATCGTCGGTGGGGTGAAAGTGTTTCACATGGATCAGGTTCGCCCGCCCGAAGTCGTCGAGCGCCTCGATCCGCATCGTTTTCTCGCCCACCTTGTAGGCAAAGGCGGCAGGCCATCCGCCCGCATCAGGCAGGATCGTCACCCGCTCGGGCCGCAGCGCGAACAGTTCCACCGGAATGCCGTCCGCGTCGCGCAGCACCTGCACATAGCCGTTGCCATGAAGCATCAGGTGCGCGGCCAGCGTCTCCAGCAGTGGCTGCCCCGCGCTTGTCTCGCTGACCAAAGCCAGTACCGCCGGATCAGGCGCAGTCACAGGCGCACCGCCGATCCCTTCGGCAACCAGCCGCACCGCGCGCTGCGCCACCGGATTGCGCAGATATGCCTCGCGGATCGCCATTGGGTAATTAATCGGCCCGCGCGCAGCCTCGCCCTGCCAGTCAGAAGCAGCGATCCAGGGTGACACGAAACTTCGCCCCAAAGGCGCACGCGGGGTCACCGCCTCGCCCTTGAAGGCGGCGGCAAGCGATTGAAAGAACGACATGATCAGCCTTTCGGTAAAGTAAGCTCGCCAAGCGAAGCAAAGGCGCCCAAAATCCTCCCTCTCGTTTGCGGGAGGGGCAACTCAGGTTCTCCCCTCCCGCTTGCGGGAGGGGCCGGGGGAGGGCGTGTTTAGGGTCAGGACCTATTACCTGCGCCTTCGAGGTTTGAAGCAAAATGGCCTGATGCAAGGCGGATGGGCGCAGGAATAGCCATTCTATTTCAAGCCCATCCAACGCAGCAGCTGGCCATTTTGGTCAAATCCCTGCGGGACGCCGGAATGGCTTCCATCCCGGCCAGATACTCGCTTGGAAAGGCAACCAGCCTTCCCGGCGCGAGTATCCGCCCGATATGTTCGCCATTCCGGCGCCTCGAAGGCGCAGGTAATAGGTCCTGACCCTATCCACCCACGTCTTCAATCAAACCAGATGCGCGGCTCCCCAGCCCTGCCCAGCATCAGCTCAGTCAGGGCCCAGACGCAGGCATCGGCGCGGTCGGGCGATCGCCCCGGCCCCTGGTACTCACCGCCCGGCATCAGCCCGCACAGTTCGTCCTCGAGCCTCGGAAACATCCCGGCATGGCGCACGCGCCCCGCTTCATAGAGCGCCGCCACTGGCTCGGCCCGCGCCGTCTTGCCGCGGCTCGCGTGGACAAGGCGTAAGGGTAGCGATGCTTCAGCGGCGCGCAGCACCGCCTCGACCATTTCGCCTCCCTGATTTGCCTCGGCCACCACCCGGTCCGCCGACCAGGCGCGGGCAGCATCCGCAACGGCGCGGGCCCATCGTTCGGGGCTGGCATGTTCGACCGAACAGTCGGCCAGCACCCGCGCGATTTTGTCATCTCCTATCCCGCAGACCACGATCCCGCAGGCATCGCCGTGCGCGCTGGCAGGCGGGTCCACAGCAACCACCACCCGGGTCATCGGCGGCGCTTGCGCCTCGCGGCTTCGCTCGATCAGCGCGCGTGTCCACAGCGCGCCTTGCAAATCCTCGATCATCTCGCCGTGCAATTCCTGCCGTCCCAGCAGGGACTGCCCGAACGTCTCCCGCATTGCTGCGATGAAGCGTGCTGGCAGGTTCGCCGTATTGTCGTACGTGCTCCCGCGCGTCAGCGTAACGCCGCCGCTCGTCCCCTCGGCCATGATCCGCGCCACCAAGGGCACCGGGCGCGGCGTTGTCGTCGCCACCAGCCGGGGATTGCCGCCAAGGCGCAGGCCCATCAGCAGGTTGTCCCAGGTCGCGGTCGCCCGGCTCGATCCGTTGTCCCACTTGGCGATCTCATCGCACCAGGCGTGGCTGTGCTGCGGTCCGCGCAAACTGTCGGGCTCGCCCGCCGAATAAAGGAACGCCTGCGCGCCGTTGGGCCAGACCAGCCTGCGCACCGACGATTCATACGTCGGCCGCCGCCACGGTGCGCCGATCGAAAGCAGCCCGCTCTCACCCTCCACCATCACGCTACGCGCTTCGTGGAGCGATGCCCCAACCAGCGCGATCCGCGCCTCGGGATCGGCCTCGGCACGCTCGCGCACCCATTCCGCACCCAGCCGGGTCTTGCCGAATCCGCGCCCCGCCATGACCAGCCAGACGCGCCAGTCGCCTTGCGGCGCCAGCTGTGCCCGGCGGCCCCAGACATTCCAGTCCCATTGCCATTCGCGGCACTCGTTGTCCGAAAGCTGCGCAATAAACGCGCCGACTTCTTTACTTTCCGCCTCCATGAGGCAGTCCAGCGGCTCGCCATCAACCATGCGGCACGTCCGCTTCTGCGATCAAGTTGTCAGCCTTCCGGCGGGCCAGCACCTGATCGCGCATTGCCAACAACTTGGCATGGATCGATGCCCGGACGTCGGCGATATCGGCGTTCTCGCGGATCGCCCGTTGCCGGGCCACTGTCTCCCGATGCTGCGTCAGCAACCGCAGCGCGTTGGCATTGTCGAATTTTGCATCGACATCCTTTGGCTCGCCAAAGCGCAGGCGATACAGCAGTTCCATCTCCAGATGGTCATACCCTTCGCAAAGCGCTTCACGCCAAAGCCTGGCAAATTCGGGTTCGGTGCGCTTCGACTTGTAAGCCCGTCCCGGCTTCACACCCGCCGAGGCCGCGGCCGCCGTGACATTCGATGTTTCAGCCAAAGCCAGCAGGAAATCGTGGCGCCATTGCGGGCTGACGGGATGTTCTGAAATTTTGCCCTCTCCCGTAGTCTTTGTGCGCGGCTTCGGTTGCGGGCGCGGCTTTAGGGTTGCGCGCGGTTCACGCGCACTAACGGACCCGGTCGGCTTGGCCATTCAGACCATCCTTGCGTTTGAAGTGAATGGAGTTCGTCGATTGCTCCGCGATCGTTCTGTCCCCTCTCGGCGGCGACTCGGTCTTTCGCGATGTTCCTGTTATGTACCGAAAGAGCGTGACGATGTCAATCAAAAAGTGCCAATATGGTTCGCTGACCTAAGGCTGGCGCTTTCGCCTGCGGTCGCCTAAACGCTGCACTGCAACAATCGACGGGATTTCAGATGCTCCGCCGCCTCTACGACTGGACCATGGCCAAAGCCGCGCACCCCCATGCCGAATGGTGGCTGGCACTGTTCGCGTTCATGGAGGCAAGCTTCTTCCCGATCCCGCCGCACCCCTTGCTCGGATTGATGTGTCTGGCTGAACCCAAGCGCGCAATCCGCTTCGCCGCGGTGGCAACGGTCGCGTCCGTCCTCGGCGGCCTGCTCGGCTATGCGATCGGTTATGGGCTCTATGACACCGTCGGCACCCAGCTACTTGGCGCGCTCGGCCTCACCGAGAGCTTTCCGAAGGCGGCCTGCTATTTGCGCGAGTACGGCGTTGAAATCATCATGATCAAGGGCGCCACGCCCATCCCGTTCAAGTTGCTCACGATTACCGCGGGCTTCATAGCCATGCCGCTGGTCCCGTTCATCCTCGCCAGCATCGTCAGCCGCTCGATCAGCTTCATGATCGTCGGCGTCCTGTTCCGCCTGTTCGGTGCTCCGATCAAGCGCTTCATCGACAAGTATCTCGGCCTCGTGACAGTCGGCTTCGTGGTCCTCGTCGTAGGCGGCTTCATCGCCGCAACAATGCTCGGCGGCGGCAGTTCGCAAGCTTCAGCAAAGTGTGAGCAAACGGCTGGCGCCCCACGCTGAATCCTTCGGCAGAGGCAATCGCCTTATCTGCCAGCAACACAGAAAAGCTCAGGGGACCGTCTCCGCGACGATTTCCCTGAGTTTGCTCTGCCTTGAAAAGCGATGGTGCCGGAAGAGGGACCGTGATGTGTCGACAAAGTGTTACATTGCAACGCTTTGTTGCGGTTTTTCGAATTTCGATACCGTCGAAAATACCGTCTTGGCACTGGCGTTGGTCCTCAATTAGGACTCAAATCGCTGCGGACGGTCTATTTCGGATCAATCCGCGACACCAAAATTTATTTTGCGACCCGCCGACAATTTCCTGCCTGAGAACGGCGAAAAACCGAATCAAGCCGCAGCCAAAGACGCTGCCATGGCAGGTGCAAGCGCTCGTACTCCTCGACTGCTACGACAACCACAACACAGCGGCCATGCTTTTCAATCAGCACAGGGCTTGCGCGCGCCGTGTCGACCATCAAGCCGAAGCCATTCTTCGCCTCCTTCGCCTACATCGTTTTGGGACCTACATACCTGTGTGACCCAATCTGGAATTAGGATAGGTAGCTGGTGTGATAAATCGGCTCGTCGGGGAAATGCCGCTTCAACACGTCCGCAGCCGCCTTGCAGGCACACTCGGCGGCAGTCACTGACTGATCAGTCACGACATTCTGAAACTGCCCTATGTCCCAGCGTGCGTCAAAGCTGCTGCGCATAAACCCAGCCTCGACCATTGCTTTGCGAAACGCATAGCTAGGCCGCGACCCAGTTACTTGTATCACGCCGGCCTGCATTTGGCCCTACGCCCCCAGAGGCCGAAGCTCTCTGACGAGGTCAATCAGCAGCCGCAATCCGGTCGGGACCTGCCGACGGCTCGGGTAGTAGGCATGGAAACCGCTGCCCATCGATGCCCAGTCTTCAAGCACGAGTTCGAGGGTGCCGTCATCCAGATGCGGACGGAGGATTGGCTCCACTCCGTAAATGATGCCTATGCCGCCTAGACCCAAGCCCAGGGCAGCATGGCTAGCGTCTACAGTCAGTGGACCGGGGGCAGCAATTGCTATCGCCTCATCGCCCTGTTCGAATTCCCATTGGTACAATTGCTCGTTGCCAAGGCGAATGCGGACGCAACGGTGATCGTGCAGATTTTGCGGATGTGATGGGGTGCCGAACCGCTCCAGATATGCGGGCGATGCCGCCGTGACCCAGCGCAGGTCGGGTGAAAGCCGCTGAGCGATCATATCTTCGGGCACGGTGCCGCCGTAGCGAATGCCCGCGTCGAAACCGCTTCCAACAACGTCGATCAGACGGTTGCTCACGCTGATGTCTACCTCGACGTCCGGGTATCGCTCGACGAAGACCGGCATGACCGGGTCGAGCAGGAGAGATACGGCGTCTTCCAGGACGTTGATTCTGACCCGGCCTGCTGGCGCGTCGCGATAGCGGTTCAGATTTTCGGCGGCCTGGCTAATGACCTCTAGCGGCTCCTTGATCATGGCATGAAGTTCCTCGCCTGCGGCGGTGAGGCTCACGCTCCGGGTTGTTCTGTTCAACAATTTCACGCCACGGCGGGATTCCAGCGCGGTGATCGAATGACTTACCGCCGAGGTGGTGACGCCCATTTCCAAAGCAGCGCGTCGGAAGCTGCCATGTCTGGCGATAGCAATGAAATAGGCGAAATCCGCCAAATCGGTCCGGCTGATCTGCATGCTGGATCGATATCACATTGTTGAGCATTGTTCATCAGTTCATTGCTTAAGAGCGCCCTTATTGCCGCTGCGCGAGCACCCTAAATCAGGCTCGACAGTCGTCCCCCTAGGTGCCGGCCGCCGTGCATGCTGAGGAAGGAACAAGAGCAATGGAAATCAGCCATAAAGCAGATATGACCAAGGTCGATGGGCCTGCCGAGTATTTCACTGGAATGGTCACCATCACCGGCCAGTTCCAGCGCCCCGAACCCTCTCGCGTCAGCGGCGCCATCGTCCATTTCGAGCCGGGCGCGCGCACGGCGTGGCATACGCATCCAGCGGGTCAGACCTTGATCGTGACCGAGGGTGTCGGTTGGACTCAAGTCGCGGGCGGACCAAAGCTCGAATTCCATGCAGGCGACATCCTGTGGTGCCCAGCCGAGCACAAGCACTGGCATGGTGCGACGCCGCATGAGGCTATGACCCATATCGCCATCCAGGAATCTGTGAACGGTACGCCGGTGACCTGGATGGAGAAAGTCACTGACGAGGAATATCTCGCGCCGTTGGCGAAAGACTGAGCCATGCCGCACGTCATCGTCAAACTTTGGCCCGGCAAATCGGACGAGCAGAAGAGTCGTCTCGCTGACTCCATTACGCGCGGTGTCACCAGCATCCTCAGCTATGGCGATGACGCGGTGTCGGTCGCATTCGAAGAAGTCGCACCGAGCGACTGGACCGAGCAGGTCTACAATCCAGATATCCTTGGCAAGTGGAACGCTCTTGCCAAGGAGCCGGGCTACGGCCCCGGCCCAACAGATCAGAGGTCACCATCATGATTTTGAAAGAAACTTTCACGCTCTCCAATGGCGTGTCCATCCCGAAACTGGGACTGGGCACTTGGCGGATCGAGGAGGCAGCCGTCGCGCAAGTGGTCCGGAATGCCATTGATGTAGGTTATCGTCATATCGATACCGCCCAAGCTTATGAGAATGAGCATGGCGTCGGCGAAGGCCTGCGTGCCAGCGGTCTTACGCGTGACGCGCTTTTCGTAACCACCAAGCTGGTTGCCGAGTGCAAGACTTACGCCGAGGCAAAGGGGCGAATCGACGGTTCGTTGCGCGCGCTTGGCCTCGACCACATCGACTTGATGCTCATTCATAGTCCGCAGCCCTGGTCTGAATTCCGAGAGGGCGGGCACTTTCACGAAGGCAATCTGGAAGCATGGCGTGCGCTTGAGGACGCTTATGCAGCGGGCAAGCTCCGTGCGATCGGCGTATCCAATTTTGAACGCGGGGATCTCGATAACCTAATCGATAACGGCGCGGTAGCGCCGATGGTGAACCAGATCCTTGCCCATGTCGGTAACACGCCCTTCGACTTGATCGACTATAGTCGCGGCAAAGGAATGTTGGTCGAGGCCTATTCGCCAGTGGCTCATGGCGGGCTGATGAAGAATACGGCACTCGCCGCGATCGCAGACAGATATGCCGCCAGCATCCCCCAGCTTTGTATCCGCTACTGCCTGCAGCTTGGGCTGCTGCCGCTGCCAAAGACCGTAAACGCGGACCACATGCGCAGCAATGCCGCTGTGGATTTCGTGATTTCCGACGCGGACATGGCGACTCTGAGGGGCACTGAAAACGTCGCTGAATATGGCGATGCAAGCATGTTTCCGGTGTTTGGCAAGGAGCGACAGATCGAAGGTGCAACCGGGACGGCACCATAATTCGAGCGTAATTGCGTCGCTTTCCACCTCACAACAAGGCTATCTCTATGTCTAATTCTGATCGTTTCACTGGCAAGGTCGCCTTCGTCACCGGCGCCGCTATCGGCATCGGCCGTGCCACCGCCATTGCCTTTGCCAGGGAAGGCGCTCGTGTCGCTATCCTCGACCGAACCGAAGATGCTCTGCAGGAGACTGCCGAGGCCGTCAGGAACACTGGCGGGGAGGTTATGACGATCGCCTGCGACGTGTCCAAGCCAGAGGAGGTCCAAGCGGCGGTGGCGCGCACCGTGGAGCGGTTCGGACGGTTGGATATCGCGTTCAACAATGCCGGCGTCGAGAACAAGGCCGCGCCCGTTGCCGAGATCGAACTTGATGAATGGGATCGCATCCTCGACATCAACCTTCGTGGCACGTTCGTCTGTATGAAACACGAATTGGCGCAGATGGTACGCCAAGGCAGCGGCGCCATCGTCAACACCTCGTCTGGTGCTGGCATTCGAGGCGTCGCTGGCGGAGCAGCCTACTCGGCTTCCAAGCACGCTATCATCGGCCTGACCCGTTCGGCCGCCCTCGACTACGCCAAGCAGGGCATTCGGGTTAACGCGGTGCTCCCTGGCAATATCGAAACGCCGATGATGGACCGCTTTACCAATGGCGATATCCAGAAGGCGATCGACCTCGAGCCGGTCGGCCGGCTTGGCAGGCCCGAGGAGATTGCGGAATCCGTCCTGTGGATGTGCTCAGAATTGGGCGGCTTCGTTACCGGTGCTGCGACCGTGATCGATGGCGGCTGGTCACTTTGACCGGGTCTCCAACATGCAAATGACCGGTACCGGCGTAAACTGCCATTCCGGCGGCAGCGTCCGAGCGGCGTGACTTGGTCGAATCCAGACCTATCGAGGCGGCACTATCCGCGGGTCGGCTCGGCCTGCGCCTGAGCCGCCTCATCCAGTAATTGCAGCAGTAGTCGGCTTGCGGAAGCTGCCTTGCAGGATCTTCGCGCCAGATCGGAGCTGGTCGAGATAATCGGACCAGCTTTTCATCATGGCCAGCCGTTCCTCCCAATGTTCACCGCGAGCATAAGCCCGGCGGACGTCATCGGTCTCGGCATGGCCAAGCTGTCGTTCGATGGCGTCGGGATTCCAGTGGCCCTGCTCGTTCAGCAGCGTGCTGGCCATGGCGCGGAAGCCGTGGGCGGTCATCGTCTTGCTGTCGAATCCCATGCGCCGCAGGGCGAGATTGATCGTGTTTTCGCACATGGGACGATCCCGCTTGCCTTGGGCCGGGAAAAGGTAGCGGCGGTTGCCGCTGATCTCGCGCAGTTCCTCCAGGATGGCGAGCACCTGCCGGGTCAGCGGCACGCGGTGGGCGACGCGCATCTTGGTTTTCTCGGCGGGGATGGTCCAGACATTCTTGGTCAGGTCAAGTTCGGTCCATTCGGCGTGCCTGAGCTCGCCAGGACGCACGAAGACGTGAGGGGCGATGCGAAGGGCTGCATGGGTGACTGGATAGCCCGAATAGGCGTCTATTGCCCGAAGTAGCACACCTGCCTCCATCGGGGAGGTAATGGCCGTGCGATGCGTGACTTTGGGCACAGTAATCGCGCCGCGCAGGTCCGCTGAAATGTCGCGGTCGGCGCGCCCGGTGGCGATGGCATAGCGGAAGACCTGCCCGCAGGTGCTGCGCAGCCGTCGCGCTGTCTCATAGTGGCCGCGCTTTTCAACCGCGCGCAAGACCGCCAGCAATTCGGGCGCTTTGATCTCACCAATCTTGCGTGCGCCGATTATGGGGTGGGCGAACTCCAGTAGCCATTTCAACTTGCCCAAGGTGACTTCGGCGCGGCCTTCCCGGCGGGCTTTGTCGAGCCATTCCTCGGCAACGGCCTGAAAGCTGTTCACGTTGGCCAGCGGCCCGGTAATCTTGTCGATCTTGCGCTTGGCCGACGGGTTCATGCCATCGGCAATCTGCTTCTTGATTTCCAGCCGCCTGGCCCGCGCCTCGGCCAGCGAAACGGTGGGATAGACCCCAAGGGCTGCGGTGGCCCGCTTTTCCCCGAAACGATAATCGACGCGCCAACACCGCTGACCGGCCTTGGTGACCAGCAGGTATAGCCCGCCCCCATCAGAAAGCTTGTAGGGCTTCTCGCGTGCAACTGCCTTTCGGACGGCCAGATCGGTAATCATGACGCCACCTTTTCGTCGGTTTCGATACCGTCAATTGCAACGAATTTGACCGGATGCGGGTGGACGCGTCAGCTGTCAAAAACCTTTGATTTTGGGGACTTCTCCGGACATTTATGGACATGTCCGGAGGAAGCGATGGTGCCCAGAAGAGGACTCGAACCTCCACGCCCTTGCGAGCGCCAGCACCTGAAGCTGGTGCGTCTACCAATTCCGCCATCTGGGCACGGGGCAGAAGGCTGAAGGGCCGTCTGCCGGGTAGGAGGGCGCCACTAAGGGATGGGGGGCGGGGTGTCAACGGGGCAATGGCGGGATCGGCAAACTCTTTTTCCCCTCAGGTGCCAAACGCGGGCTGTTCACCATTGAAAGCGCCGGGGCTGCTGTGCCAAAGGCGAACAACGGCCCGCGCTATGCAGGCAGACGTCGTAATTTTCAGGATACCGTCACATGATTCAGGGCAAGACGCGCGATCTCGATGGCAAGCTGGTCGCGCTGATCGGCGGCACCGGTTTCTTCGGCACGCATCTGGCGCAGGAACTACTCGCGCGCGGCGCGCGGCTGCGCGTTTGCAGCCGCCATCCCGAACGCGCGTTCCAGATCAAGCCGCTGGGCGGTCTGGGCCAGACGCAACTAGTCGCGGTAGACGTGACCAAGCCGCACACCGTCGCCGTCGCGCTGACCGGTGTCGATGCGGTGGTCAATCTGGTCGGTGCTTTTGCTGGCGATCTCGATGCGCTGCAGGGCGAAGGGGCCGGGCGGCTGGCGCAGGCTGCGAAGGACGCAGGCGCGACGGCATTCGTCCATGTCTCCGCGCTCGGCGCTGACGCAGCTTCCGACGTGCCCTATGCGCGCACCAAGTCCGAAGGCGAGGTCGCCGTCCTGGCTGCTTTTCCGAGCGCAACCGTTGTACGTCCCTCGATCCTGTTCGGTGAGGATGACAAGTTCCTCAACATGTTCGGCGGTCTCGTTTCCTCTTTCCCGATGCTGCCGGTCTTCGGCCCGAATGCCAGATTGCAGCCCGTGTTTGTTGACGATGCTGCCGAAGCCATTGCCAATGCCCTCACCGCTCCCGGCGTGCATGGCGGCAAGACCTATGAGCTGGCCGGACCCGAAGTGGTGACCATGGGTGACCTCAATCGCCGGATTGCAAAGGCAGCAGGCCGTTCGCCCGTCTTGATCGAACTGCCCGATGCGGTCTCGGCCGCAATCGCCTCGCTGACCGGGTGGCTGCCCGGTGCGCCGATCACCAGCGATCAGTGGAAGCTGCTGGCTGCGGGCAACGTCGCCACGGGCACGCTGCCGGGGATCGAGGCGCTCGGCGTCAGCCCACGACCGCTCGGCCTGTTCCTCGATCGCTGGATGACACGCTTCCGCAAGTTCGGGCGGTTCGGCGTGAAAGCCAAAGCCGCCTGAGCAAATTTCAGGCGTTTACATCGGCATAATGGCTGGGCGGTTGGATCACATCCATGCGCTCGGCCAGCAGCGGACGGAAGCTGGGGCGGCTCTTGAACACCGAGTACCAGCCGCGCGCCTGTTCGTGCCCTGACCAGTCTATACCGCCGAGGTAGTCTGCGACGGAAATCTGCGCAGCGGCGGCAAGGTCGGCCAAGCTCATCGTTGATCCCGCCAGCCATGGACGGTTGTCGATCAGATAGTCGATATAGTCGAGATGCTCGTCGGCCAGCCGCATCGCATCGCGCAGCAGGCGGCTGTCGGGCGGACTGCGAAAGAACAACCGCTTCTTCATCCGCTCGTCGAGCATCGGCGCGGTGACATCGGCATAGAAGCTTTCGTCGAACAGCGCGACAAGACGGCGGATCTCGGCGCGGTTCACTGCCGTCCCATTGATCATCGGCGACCGGTCGACCGTTTCCTCGAAATACTCGCAGATCGCCCGGCTGTCGGCGAGGCTGATCCCGCGCTCGGTATTGTGGATGGCCGGCGTGCGATAGGCCGGACTCAGGTGCCCGAAGCCCTCGCGCCGGTCCCACGGGTTCTCGCGCACAAGATCATAGGCGACGCCCTTCTCGCTGAGCAGGAGACGCACCTTGCGACTGAACGGGCACAAAGGGAATTGGTAAAGCTGCCACATGGGCAAGAGTCATTGCGCGGCAAGGGGGGGGAAGTCCAGACCTTGCAGGGGATTGGTCGTGGGCAAATTTGACGTTTGCAGGTGAATGGCCTGCGTCCGGTCAGGCCGATGCAGGGACCTCGTCCTGCAACCGCCGGATGAACAGCCGCTTGACCAGCCTGTCCTCAAGAATCCGTCCTACGCCGTATAGAGCCACGAAGATCGCAGCAAAAACATAGGCTGAAGTCGGCGTAGGTTTCTTTTCGGGCTTGTCGCCTTTGCCGTCCTTGGGCTTTTCCGGCTCGGGCGCGCCCAAGGCCTTGTCGATCGGGTTGAGCCGCACTTCCGGCTTTTTCTTGTCGGCGTCCTTGGCCGCAGTGGATGCGCCTGCAACGGCCGGCTTTTCAAATGCGTTGAGAGCAATCGTCAATTGCGCGAATGCCAGAAACAGCAGCGGCACGAGAAAGCAGAACAGCAAGGCCCGGCTGCCCAGGCGATAGCGCAGAATCGGCCCGCCAGTGCCTTCCTCGATCTGAAGAACACCGCTGTCGAAAACCGACATGCTGTCCTGCGCAGGCTGATCCTTCTTGCTGAACGTCAACGTGGCGGAGGACCGCTCATAGGTAGTGCCGACTTCGTGGAACAACGGGTCGAGCCGTGCGAACGCTTGGTCGCTCGATTGGCCGGACGGCAGAGGGACGCTGCCACGTACGTGCCAGATCCAGTCGATGAAACGCAGATTCACGAAACGTCCCTTGATAGGCCTGTTATGCGCAAAAGGAGACAGGTGAGCGGCGAGTGGCGCAGTCATTCTGCTGGCACGGCCGTGTGCTGTCCCGACTGCCCGCTCCCATATTTCTCCTTCAGCGTCTTCCAGCCTTCGGTGAACGGGAACGTCATCTGTTCGCGGATCGTCATGCGGCGTCCGCCTTCCATGCCGAGCAGTTCGGCCTCTCCATCGATGCAGGTGCCGAACATGCGGTCGATGAAGATGTAGGATCCGGCATAGTTGCTGCGGGTGGCCTCGAAGTCCTGCGAATGATGGAGGCTGTGATGCTCGGTCGTGTTGAACAGGAAACGCCACCAGCGCGGTGAGTTGAACCGGACGTTGATGTGCTGGTATGTCCCGATCGCCATGCCGAAGGCGCCTGCAAGCAGGAACGCACGCGGCAGGAAATCGAAGAACCCGCCGATACCAAGGCCGATCAGGAAAAGCTCTACCGGGTTGCCGACCGCTCCCTTGTTGATGTTCAACTGCGTGATGTAGTGATGCACCGAGTGGGGCAGCCACAGCGGATACCAGTTGTGCATCCCGCGGTGCATCCAGTATTGCCCGAAATCGAAAATGAACGAGATCAGGAAGGCCTGAAGCAGCAGCGGCAGGCCGGTGAACCAGGCAAGCTTGTCCCAGTCGAAATTCGTCTGGATCGCCTTGGCCATGACATCGCTGCCGATGTAGCCGTCAACCAGATTGAGGATCGTGTAACCTAGCCCGACGTAGAACAGGTCGGTGGTCAACTCTTTCCAGGTCAGCCGCCAGCTTGCATAGCGCGGATTGACCCATTCCAGCGCCAGCAACAGCACCTTGAAACCTATGCCGATGCCGATGGCCGTCGATGCCTTGGCGATGGAATTGGGTGCATAATACCAGAATGCCAGAAGCGCGAAGAGTACGGTCGGCTGGAACCACGTGAAGATGAACTGTTTTACAGGCCCGCCCTCGACTCTCGGGATGTTCTCCCAGCCGATTGTGACCGGGGCTTGCGTCCCGATCAGTCTGTTGCCTACGCGAACTCCGTCCATCTTTTCCTCGCGATACCCGGTACCACGTGCAAGATGAGCCAAATCGGGCCCGGGCGTCATACGTCATCAGGCGTATGACCTGCGACGGACGCTACACCCGAAAGGGGGGCCTCTGCAATCAGATGCTGCCTTTCACTGTCAGCGTGAAGATCGGGCCGATCAGCCGGTCGCGCGTTTCGACAAAAGCGATCGGCGCGCCCGGCCTCGGCCCGTCGAAGACCTGCCGGTCCCACCGCTGGCGACCATTGAGCAAGTTGCGCGCTTCGGCCTTGACCGTAAGGCCCATCACGTCCTTGTGCTCCACGAACAACCCCGCAAAAACCGGCCCCTCGAAGGCCCGACCGATTTCGTACCGGCGATGATACTGCGACTGGCGATTGTATTCGTACGATCCGCCCGCTGCCCAGTCGGTGCCGGGAAAGTCCTGACGGAAAGAGATTTCGTAGTAACGGTCGGTGATCCCGCCATAGGGAATGTGGCGGCCGGGATCGAACGGGTCCCTCAGGCTGGTGAAGGTCAGTTCGACGTTGAGGTCCAGCCGCGCGCCTTTCCAGCCGAGCGGATCGAACTGCAGCGTGGTGTTGTTGACGATCTGGCGTTCGTGCGCACTGCCGACATTGCCGACGCTCTCACCAAGTGTCCCGATCGGGACGACCGTCACATAGTCCTGCACCTTACGCGCGACGAGGCGCAACTTGGTCGATCCCCACGCGCCCAGATTGCGGTTCAGTTCCAACTCGGCAGACCAGTCCTGCTGCGGCACAAGATCGGCGTTGCCACTGTTGGCATTGCCATCGTCGAGGAAGCGGCGGGCAAGGAAATCGTAGAACGAAAGCTGCCCCACCGAGCGCTTGAGCTTCAGTGAAACATCAAGGCTTTTGCCCGCCTTCCACGCCAGTGAAAGCGAGCCCTTTGGCCGGAAGAAGCTGCGGCTGAGTGGACCCTCGGTGCCCGACGGCGCACCAGTCTGGCGCAGGACCGAGCGCTCGGCACCCCCGATCACCTGCAGAGTGATAGTTTCCGACAAGGGGCGGCTAAACGAAAGGCTGGCGTCGTACCGGTCTTCCTTCACCCCGCCCGTGCCTTCGGGAAAAGGCACCTCGACGAACGCCTCGCTGCTGTCCAGCCCGGCTATGCTGGCAACATTGCGCAGCGAATTGAACGCGGCTTCCCCTGCAAGCTGCCAATCGCCGCCGAGCATTTTCCAGGAATACTCACCACGCGCGATGCGCTCAGCCGTGTCGCCGGTCTGGGCATAGCGGTCGCCAATTGCAGGCGTGCCGTCGTCAAAGCGGGTAATCACCGCCTGGCTATAGGGTTCGTGCTCCTGCCGGTTCAGGCCGATGAGCTTCAGACGTCCCGGCCCGAGCGCGAAGTCCCAGTCTCCGCCGATCTCCCAGTTGCGCGCCGACGACTGGTCGACGAGATCGCGGATGGTTACGGTCCCGTCCACATCGGTGCGTAGCGACCGCTCGGTAAACTGGCGGGGCACACGCTGGAACGAGCCGTTTAGATTGCCCTTGGACGTGCCCGGTCCATCGATGGCGAGACGCACAGCCAGCTTGGGATCATCGCGCCGCGCCTTGACCACGTCCTCGCGGGTCTGGACCAGCGCGCCATTGCGGTCGGTGATCAGCGTAGGCCCGCCCGCCGCGCCGCGATTGGAATTGTTGACGAGGCTGACCGTGTACTCGACCGGACCTTGTCTGCCCGAAAGCGAAATCTCCCCGTTGGTGAAGCGCGGGTCGGCGTAATGCGGGCGGAATTCAGGCGACCAGCGGAACTGGCCGGAGAAGGTATCGCTGCGGGCAATGACGTTGGCGACTTGTCCAGTCAGCCCCGGAATATCGAGCCGCGCGCCATCGACCAGTTCGATCCGCTCGACCGACGAGGCCGGGATGCGCGAAAGTTGCGTCCAGATGTCGTCGGACTTTGACGAAAGCCGCTGCGAATTGACCAATACGTTGCCGCTGGCCTGCCCGAGACCGCGTGCTTCCTCGCCCTCGCGGATCGAGAAGCCGGGAACCTGCCGCAGCATGTCGAGCGCGTTGCGCGGAGCAAAGCGGGCAAAATCGGCTGGCGTGAAAACGGTACGCCCATCGCTGCCGGATGCTTCGGGAACGGCCGGCACCGCCGCCGGTTCGGCAGCATGCGCATGAGCCGAAATGGCAACAAGAACGGCGGCCCCGCCATATAGAAGCGCGCGCAAGGATTGTTTCTGTGGAAACTTCATACCCCGCCGATGGAACAGATCGGCAAGGCGTGCCCGTTACGCTCGACCAACGACATGCGCTGGCCGATGAATGGTGATCTAGCCCGATAGCCGCATGCGGTCGCGCAGCACATCTATCGCGATTCGCTCGATTTCTTCGGCGGGGCGGTCAGCCACAAGCAAGTTGCCGAGCGAGCGCTGCTTCTGGGCGATAAGGTCGATGGCCTGCAGCTTGTCCATGTGCCGCAGGGCAATGTCCATGTCGCTGCACAGCGCGGCACCAAGGGCCTCGACCTCTTCGGCGAGTTCCTCGAGTACGACGGCAATCTGGCGGTGGGTTGGTTGGGCCACGGCGGGCTCCCTCCTGGGTTCAGGCAGCTTCGGCGATCTCTGCGCCGTCAGACAGCGCGGCAAGGTTGAGGACCATGACCATGCTGTCCTCTATAGCGGCGAGGCCTTCGAGGAAGGGCACGACCGTATCGCCCGCCGAGGTCGGTGGCGGGGGCTGCAGCGCTTGGCTGTCCAGCGTGACAATGTCGCTGACCGAGTCGACGATCCAGCCCGAGATCTGCGCGCCCTGCTGGGTGACGATGATCGCGTGGCGCGGGGTAGCCTCGGTCGCGCGCCAACCGAGGCGGGCGGCAAGGTCGATCACCGGCAGCACCGTGCCGCGCAAGTTGACGACGCCTGCAACGTAGCTCGGCACGCGGGGCAGGCGGGTCGTTGGCGACCAGGCGCGGATTTCGCGGATGGCCATGATATCGAGTCCGAAGACCTGGCCTTCGACTTCGAACGTGATCAGTTCGCGCAGCATGGATTGGCTCCTTTCGAGCGTGAAATCAGTGGGAGACGCGGCGCACTGCGGCGACCAGCTTGTCGGGATCGAATGGCTTGACGATCCAACCTGTTGCGCCGGCGGCGCGCGCTCGGGCCTTCTTTTCCTCGGAGCTTTCGGTGGTCAGAACAAGGATCGGGCGGTCGCGGTGGCGGCTGCCCTCGCGCAGGCGCTCGATCAGGCCGAAGCCGTCGAGGCGGGGCATGTTGATGTCGGTGATGACGACGTCGACTTCGTTCATGGCCAGCCAATCGAGCGCGGCCATGCCGTCCTCCGCTTGGGCAACATCGAACCCTTGGCCCGCCAGAGCGTGGTTGAGGAGGGCACGCATCGACGGACTGTCGTCTACAGTTAGGATCCTGGTGGACTTGTTCATGCTTGGACTCGCTTTTCCGATCAGAACAGTTCGACGTCGCCGTGGGCGACCGCCGGGCGCGGGGTGGGTTGTACAGGGGGCGCGAACCGGTCTTCTACCGTGCGGCAGCGGACCTGGCCCGAAGCCGGGCGGAAATCGACGCGGCGGGCTTGCGTGCCGCCAAGATCTTCGCGCATCAGCAGAATGCCTTCGCGCCTGAGGAATTCGCGGGCGAAGTCGGCGTTCATCGAACCGATCTTCATCATGTTGCGATTGACGTTGGCCCCGCCATAGAGATGGGCCTTGAGGTTGAACTTGCGCGCACCCTTGGCCAGCATCTCGTTGACCAGAAGTTCCATCAGATAGACGCCGTAATGCTCGTCGATCTGGGTGCCGGACGCATTGGCGGGTGGTTCGGACAGTAGGAAGTGGTTCATCCCGCCAATGTGCGCGTCGGGGTCGTAAAGGCAGGTCGCCACGCATGATCCCAGCACTGTCGAAAACTCGGCGGCCAGATTTGCGCTGGCTATGGCCTGCCCCTGCATGACCGTCACCCGCTCTGTCGCTGGCGCATTGGAAATTGGCGTATGGATGCTCATCTCAGGCAGCCTTGCTGAACAGCTGCCGGGCAATGGAGCCCAGCGGTGAGATGACCTTGGCCGCGCCGATGTTGATGGCAGCGCGCGGCATGCCGAAAACCGTGCACGTTGCCTCGTCCTGCGCGATGGTATGGGCACCTTTTCGGGCCATGGCCAGCAGGCCCTGCGCGCCGTCCGCACCCATGCCGGTCAGCAGGATGCCGACGGCACGCGCGCCGACAACCTCTGCGACCGACGAAAACAGCACGTCCACGCTCGGCTGGTGGCCGGAAACCGGCTCGCCGGGACGCAATCTGCAATGGAAGTTGCTTGAACCGCCGACCGAAAGGTGCCGCTCGTCGCCCGGCGCGAGATAAACGTGGCCGGGCTTGAGCGGCATGTCCGGTTCGGCAATCATGATCCTGGGCGGGCACGACTGGTCCAGTGTGCGCGCCACGGCAGGCGCAAACCGCGAATTGATGTGCTGAACAATCATCGTCGGCGGGCAGTCAGCCGGAAAGCTGCCAAGCACGGTCTGAAGCGCCTCGACGCCGCCTGTCGACGAGCCGATCGCGATCAGCGCGGGTCGTTCGATCAGGCAAACGCGCGCCTCGTTGGCCACGCGTTGGGTGGCAGGCGCGTGGACCGTGAACTGGACATTCGCTGCTTCGCGGATCATCTGTGCCAATCGGCCAGCGTCGTCGAGACCGGAACCTCCGCCTGATTTGGCGTAGCAATCCACCGCGCCCAGCGCGAGCGCTCGGGCCGACATTTCGTTGCCCGCCTGGGTCGATCCGGACACGATGATCACCGGCGTGGGGCGCAGTTCCATGATCTTGGCGAGGAAATCCAGACCGTTCATCCCCGGCATTTCAATGTCGAGCGTGACCACATCGGGGTCCAGCTCGCGGATCATCTGACGGCCTTCGGCGGCATTGGCGGCAGCGGCCACCACTTCGATATCAGACTCCCTGCTGAGCCGGTTCATCAGGATGGCGCGCATGGTGGGGGAATCGTCGATGATCACGACGCGAATAGTCATGCGGCCCTCTTGCGGTAGATGGTGGGACCCATGGTCGAAAGCTGGTCTAGCGCCGGTCCGGTCACGCGTTCGGAATGGCCGATGTACAGCCACCCTCCCGGCACGAGCTTTTCGGCGAAGCGTTCGACAAGGCGTTCCTTGGTGGGATTGTCAAAATAGATCATGACATTGCGGCAGAAGATCACGTCGAACTGCCCCTTCATCGGCCAGTCGCCGAGCAGGTTGAGCGAACGAAAGCGTGCCAATTGCTGCACCTCAGGCGCGATCGTCGTTTCTTCACCGCTGGTTCGGGTCCAGAGTCGGCTCAGTTCGTCGGGCACCGCCTTGATGTCTTCGGCGCGGTATGTCGCAGCGCGGGCCTTGGTCAGGGCGTGCGTCGCAATATCGCTGGCCAGCAGTCGCAAATCGCGCCGCGCGATGTCGATGCCTTTGGCATGATCGGAGCCGAGAAAGGTCATCAGCAGCGACCAGGTCTCCTCGCCGCTCGAACAGCCCGCCGACCACAGCCGCACCTTGCCGCCCTGCTGCAGACGGTCGACGAAGCCGGGGCGCACCTCGCTCGCAAAGTGCTCGAAATGGTGGGATTCGCGGTAAAAGAATGTGTGATTGGTGGTCAGCGCGCAAATGGCCTTCTGGCGCTCGGCGGCGTCCTCGCGGATGCGGATGACATAAGAGCCGAAAGTTGCGCAGCCCGTGTTGCGCACCAGTGGGGCCAGCCGCGAATAGACCAGCATCGCTTTGCCGGTTGGCAGGACGATGCCTGCTTCCTTGTGGGCGATTTCGCTAATCGCGCGGAAATCGGCATCGTCATAGACCCCGGGACTGACCCCCGGCATCGATGCATCGAGAGCTTCCATCAAGCTCATGCCGCTTCTGCCAGTGCGGCAGGCGTTGCAGCCGCAAGGCTGCGCGAAACCAGACTGTCGACATCGACGATCAGTGCCACGCGCCCGTCGCCCAGAATGGTCGCCCCGGCCACGCCCTCGACAGAGCGGTAATGGGTGTCGAGGCTCTTGATAACGACCTGGCGCTGGTCGCAGATCGCGTCCACGAGCAGGGCGGCACGTCCTGCGCCTTCGGTTTCCACCACGATCAGCACGCCGTCCTGCGGATGTTCGGCCGCGCCGATCGCACCGACAGACGTGCTCAGCGGGATCACCGGAATGAACCTTCCGCGCACGTTGATCATGCAGCGGTTGGCACCAAGACCCTGCACCTCGTTCGGCTCAGGCCGCAGGCTCTCGACCACGTTGGCGAGCGGGACGACCAGCGTCTGATCGCCGACATTGACAACCATGCCATCCGAAATCGCCAGAGTGAGCGGCAGGGTGAGTGTAAACGTCGTGCCCGAACCCGGTTCGGATTCGATGGTTATCCGTCCGCCCAGATCCTTCACGTTCTGACGGACGACGTCCATGCCGACGCCCCGCCCGGATATATTCGAGACCTGTTGCGCGGTCGAAAAGCCTGGCGCGAAGATAAGCAGGTCGATCTCTTCCTTGCTCAACACCGTTTCGGGCGCGATCAGACCTTTCTCGACTGCCTTGGCGAATACCCGTTCGCGGTCGATGCCCTTGCCGTCGTCGCCGATGCGGATGAGGATGCGGCCCGAACGATGTTCGGCCGACAGAGTCAGCGTGCCTTCGGCCGATTTTCCCGCCGCAATGCGCTCGTCCGCGGGCTCGATGCCGTGATCGACAGCGTTGCGGATCAGGTGGGTCAGCGGCTCGCCCAGCCGTTCGATCACGGTCTTGTCGAGCTCAGTGCTTTCGCCCGAGACTTCGAGCCGGACGTGCTTGCCGGTAGAGGACGCCAGTTCGCGCAAGATGCGCGGCACGCGGCTGAACACCGAGCCGATCGGCTGCGCGCGGATCGCCATGGCCGATTCCTGGATGTCGCGGGTCAGGCCCTCGATCAGCGTCATTTCTTCGGAGGCGGCAAAGCCTTCGCCCGAAAGGCGCTGCGCCATCATCGCCTGGGCAATTACAAGTTCACCCACCGCATCGATCAGCTTGTCGAGCTTGTTCAATTCGATGCGGATCGACTGGCCCGGTGCGGGCGGCGCAGGTGGCGCTTGTTGGGCGCGCACCGACTGAACGTCGCCCCCGATTGGCAGCGGTTCTGAAGGCGCATCACCGCCGCCGGGCGTTGCTGCAACGTTTTCCGGCGCCGCCTGTGCAGAATTTGTTTCGGCTGCGACCGCATCTATGGGCAAGGGATAGCGCACCGGCGGCATCTCGGTACCAGTGCCAAATGCCAGCGAACAATCGTCGCCGACGAAGTCGAATATCTCGCGGACCGAGGATTCGCTCACATCGGCCGGGAAGGTGAACACCCAGCCCAGGTAGCCGATGTCGGAGTTGAAGGAATCGAGCGGCGGAACCGAAGAAACATCGCAAACCGTGCAGCGGCCACCAAGGTCGGCCATTTCGCGCAGCATAAGAATGGGCTCGCTGCCATTGCGCATTGCGGCGGCGTGTGGGCGCAGGCGCACTTCCCAACGCGGCTGTTCGGCAAGCTCCGCTGGCGTCCCCATATCGTCGGAGATGTCGGCAAGCAGGGCGTCCAGATCGAAGTCCAGGCCGAAATCGTCGCTGGCATCGTCATGCGTTTCAGCAACAACCTGCGGGGCCGAGGCTGGCGCCGGCTGAGGCACAGTTGTGTCTGGGGCATTTCCGGCATTGGCCGCCATGGCCGCCGTCAATTCCGCCTGAAGAACGTCGTCATCTGGTGGCTCGCTGGAATCGCGCGCCGCCGTCACGTGATCGCTCAGTGTGTCGAGCGCACGCAGCATCAGGTCGATCAGCGGCTCGGTGATGTCGACCGTCTTGTCGCGGACGTCGGACAGCAGCGTCTCGAAAACATGGGTAAAGCCCTGGAGTGCGATATAGCCGAAAGCGCCCGCACCGCCCTTGATCGAATGCACGCCGCGGAAGACGGCGTTTACCGTATCGTCGTCCTGCGTGCCTTCCTTGCAGGCGGCCAGACCCTGTTCGGCAGCTGCCAGCGATTCTTCGCACTCGGCGAAGAAGATAGCCTGGATTTCTTCGGCGTTCATGCTTCCACCCCTCCGAACAGTTCTTCCGACAGCCCGGCGATGCCGACGGCTTCGCGCAAGGCAGACGAGGGGTCGATCACCGCACCGTCCCCTGTCTGGCGGGCGCTGACCAGCAGCTGCAGCATCGCCTGTCCGACCTGCACGCATTCGCGCCCGTCGATCCGCAACGGCCCAGACCCGAGCGCTGCAACAAGTTCAGGCAGCAAGGCTTCGGCTGCGGCGCGGTCGCAACGGGCTGGCAGGGAGATCGACGACATCGGACGGTTGTCCTCCGGATGATGGGGCCGGAGCCGGAATTGTCCGGACACGGCGACTGTTGTTCATCGGATAGACCATGAGGGCAAAGGTCCGCTTTCGCAGGGCCTAGGGTGAGATACGTAAGGTGCAGCACATGAATTGCTCGGCCCTTCGCGCGTAGGAAAGGCGTCAAGGCGCAAGGTTCGCCGGACGAAGAGGTTTATTGCAAATGCACGAAGCACGGGTTCTGGTGGTCGACGATTCTGCGGCAATGCGGGCTTTGTTTTCCGACATTCTCGACCAGGCAAAGAACGTGACGGTCATCGGAGCTGCGGCCAACGCGGCCGAAGCACGTGACCAGATTCGCGACCTGAAGCCCAATGTCGTTACGCTCGACGTGGAAATGCCGGGCATGAGCGGGATCGAGTTCCTCGCCGAAATCATGGGGTCTGCCCCGCTGCCTGTGGTCATGCTGTCCAGTCTTACCCAGGCCGGAACGGAGACCTCGCTCAAGGCCTATGAACTGGGGGCGGTCGAATGCTTCCCCAAACCGCTCAAGGCGACGCCCGAGCAGTTCAGCAAGACTGTGGGCAAGCTCGGCAAGATCGTGCTCGCGGCAGCCAACAGCAACGTCAAGGATCGCCGGGCCCCGCGTGAGCACAAGCAGGCTGACACGCATTTCGAATGGAACGGCCACATTGTCGCACTCTCCGCCTCGATGGGCGGGATCGACGCGCTGACCCAGATGCTGACCTACTTCCCCGAAAAGTGCCCGCCAACCGTGATTGCGCTCAATGCAGAACCTGCGGTTGTGGAGACTTTCATCAAGCGTATGGACGGCGAGCTCAAGTGCGCGGTCAAGGCAGCCAAGGACGGCACGCCGCTTACACCCGGAACGATTCACATCGCGTTCGATCCTGATCGCCACGCGGTGATCGAACCCGGCAGTCCGCCCAAGCTGCGCCTGATCGATCGTGATCCGGTCGAAGGCATGCGCCCCTCGGCAAACCTGCTGTTCGGGTCGATCGCGCGCGGTTCGGTCCCGGCGGCGGCCGCAGTGCTGACCGGCATGGGCAGTGATGGTGCCAAGGGCCTGAGGATCATGCGTGATTCCGGCTGCAAGACATTCGCGCAGGATCGCAGCACCGCGCTGGTGGCCGAAGCGCCGTCCGCAGCCATCGATGCCGGCGCAGCCGACAGCGAACTGGCGCTTGACGATCTCGGCACCGCACTGATCGCCTGCTGCAGCATGAGTTGAACGAAGCCCTGGAGTTTCCCGCACCGCGTGTCCCCTGTGGCGCGGGAAAACAACGAGCCCGGCATCCCGTAACCGGGTTGCCGGGCTCTATTGCGACAAACCTTAGGGTCAGGTCAGGCAGCCGTCATGCCGTGCAGCATAGCTTCGCGAATTTCGGTGAAGTCCTGCCGGATTGTCGCCAGCTTGCCCGCGTCGAACCGCGTCACGCAATCGAGCACTGCGCCGCGCGCAGACTGATACATCTGCATCAGCGCAGGAGCCGTTGGGTTGGCCATGTCCACGCCCATCTGCAGCGCGGTGAGCGCCGAGACTGCACGGGTAAGTGCAGCGCTCTTGGCTGAATTGTCCTTGCGGCCCTGTGCATGCAGCGCCCGGCCAAGCGACCCGATGACCTGTTCAAGGCAAAGGTCGACAAGCTGGCGCGAATCCGCACCGCGTACCCGAGCGTCGAAATCGACGCGGCGATAGGCTTCGGTCGGGTCGTTGCGGTGGTGCAGCATCAATTATTGCCCGTCGAGTTCCAGGCGCTGATCTGCGCCTTGAGAAAAGTAAGGGTGGATTGCGAACCCGAAACGCGTGTGTCCATCACCGCAAATCGGGAGACCAGTCGCTGGCGCATGTCTTCCTGCTTTTCGGTGAGGTCGGTCGACTTTTCGGACACGGTTTTCTGCAGCGCCGTATAGCGTGTGATCGAACTGCCGAGCGATGCGCCGCTGGTGGTCGATGCTGCGGCTCGGGCGATCTTGTCGATGGACGAATAGACCCCGTAAACCCCCGTCGTCCACATGGCACCCGCGGCTTGCGGATGATCCTTGAGCGTCGCCGAAAGCCGATCTGTGTCGAGTGTGAATGTGCCGTCCCGCTGGATCTTGAGGCCGAGGTCGCCCAGCGTCGAAGGCTCGCCATCGGCCGCATTGACCATGATCCTGGTGCCCGCAAGCGCGGTCAGCGCGCTGCGCAGCGCGCGCGCGCCGGGATCGCTATTGAGATCGCCGCTGCTCTTGTCCATCGCCGAAGTCAGCTGCGATACGACCTCGTTCAGCGCATCGACCAGATCGGTCATCGCCGAGGAGATGTTGCTCGAAGGATCGCTGAAACTCACCGTAGCGGGCGAACCTGCGTTGGTGCCGGTCAGCTTCAGGTTCAGCCCCGGCACGACGTCGTTCACCGTGTTGCTTTTCGATGTGTAGTCGACACCGTCGATGCTGAACGCGGCATCGCTCGCGGTGGACTTGAGCTGCGCGGTGTTGGTCGCCGCGCTCCAGGCCAGATTGGACAGCGCTTCTCCTCCGACGTCCGGCGTCACTTCGATCTCGAAGCCGCTCGTCGCGCCCTCCTTGCCCTTGAGCACGAGTTGCGCACCCGCCGCGCCGTTTGCGATATAGGCAGTGACGCCCGCGCCCGAAGCATTGATCGCCGTGGCAACGTCGGCCAGTGTTGCGCCGGTGGGTACTGCGATGTCGACTGCGGTTTGGGTAGCGTCTGGGGTGAAGCCCCCGCCCGAAACCGTCCCGAAACGTAACGTCAGCGTTCCCGAACCAACCGTTGCGGTGGGCGACGAATAGGCTGGCATCACCAGCTTCTGCGCATTGGCCAGGCTGGTGACTTCAAGCGAATAGGTGCCGCTGCCGGTGGCTGTGCCCTTGCTGACGGCGGCCACGCTGGCGCTGGTGATCGAAGGTGTGACGGCCAGATCGCCGGTGCGGATCAGCGATCCCACTGAGGTGGCGAGCGTGCTCATCAGTGACTTGAGATTCGACGCGCTCGAAATCTGCGCGGTCAGCTTTTCGTTCTTTGTCGAAAGCTGGTCGAGCCTCGGAGCGAACTGAGCGGCGGCGAGCTGCTCAGCCAGTTGCGAGGTGTTGATGCCGCTACCGGCGCCCAGCGACGAGATGATCTGGGCGGTGGCCGAGGTCGATGCGGTGGACGAGGTTGTAGCCATGACTCTTAGGACGGCCGGGCCGCAGCGGGGTTAAGGCTTGCGACAATTTCGGGACGGCCTTCCGTGTCGAACCGCATGTGCATCGGCAGGTCGATAGGCGGCAGCACCGGCGCGTCGCCCCGCTTCAGTGACAGGACGAATGCCAGCACCACTGCCACTGCCGCATAAAGATCTTCGCGGATCACCTGATTTTCGCGCGTGGTGAAATAGACCGAGCGGGCCAGCGGAGGGATTTCCAGCGTCGGAACACCCATTTCTGCGGCCAGTTGCCGCATGGCCAGCGCCTTTTCGCCACGCGCCTTGGCCAGAACCACCGGGGCGGGGGCAATGTCGGGATCATAGACCATCGCCACCGAAAAGTGCGTTGGGTTGGTTATCACGAACTGCGCCTTCAGCATCGCCGATTGCATTGCGCCCATGGCGAACTGGCGCTGCTTTTGGCGGATCGCCGCTTTCTGCTCGGGAGAACCTTCGGACTCCTTGGACTCGTCCTTGATCTCCTGCAACGTCATGCGCAGGCGGAAGAAACGGCGCAGCCACTGGATCGGAAAGTCGATCAGCGCGATCACCATCAGGCCCGAGGCCAGCGCGAAGGCAAGCGAGGTAATCGCATCCCAAGCCATCGTCAGGTGGTCGTGGACGTCACCATGACCCAGCCCGATCAGGCGCGATATCTCGCCCGAAGCCCAGACCCAAGCAATTGCCCCCATCAGCGTGAGCTTGGCCAGACCCTTGGCCAGCTCGATCCAGCCTTGCGAACCGAACATTCGCTTGAGGCCCGATAACGGATTGATCCGCGAAGCCTTGGGAGCAAGGTTCGACGGAATCCAGCGCCCGTCCGACATGCCGATCTGCGAGAAGACTGAAGCCGCCAGCACCAGTCCGCCAAGCAGAAAAACCGGCGGCAATGCGGTGATCATCGCCCCGATCAGCATCTTGCGCGGCGCAAAGTCTTCGATCACCTTACGGTCCATCGTCAGCGACGCACGCAGAGTATCCTGCAACATATCGAATACCCAAGGCCCGGCAAACTTCAGCCAGACCGCGCCGACCAGCACGCCCACTGCCGTCGCCAGATCGCGCGAACGCAAGACGTCGCCGTTCTTGGCGGCGTCCTTCTTGCGCTTGTCGGTAGGGGCAAAGGACTTCTCGCCCTCGGTTTCGGCCACGGCAGACTACTCCGTGCGGGCGAGCAATGCAGCGGCGTTCTCCACCGCACCCGCAGACATGTCGACCATCAGGTCGGTCAGCATCGGTGCCGCAGTGATCATCGCCGCCAACCCCGCCAGCACGCCGGCAGGAAGGCCCAGCGAAAACAGGTTTAGCGCAGGCGCCGAGCGGCTGATGATGCCGGTCGTTACCTGAACCAGCAGCAGGATCAGCGTGACCGGCAGTGCGATAAGCAGCCCGGTCACGAACATCGTTCCGGCAAATTCGGTGATCAATTCCATCCGCTCAGGCGCGAGCCATGCGGCGCCCGGCGGGAACGTGCGATAACTTTCGACGATCAGCGCGATCCAGTTGAGGTGCGCGCCGGTGCCAAGGAAGATCACGGTCAGCACCACCGCGAAATACTGGCCCATGGCGGGCGAGCTTGCACCGCTGACCGGATCGGCGGTCGTCGCAATCGACATGCCCATGGCGCCGCCGATGATCTCGGCCGCTAGCGTTGGCGCGGCAAAGGTTAGTTGCAGGGCAAAGCCGAGCGCCAGCCCGATCAGTACCTCGTTGGCAACGATCAGCATTCCTGCCAGCGACAGCAGCGCAGTCGGCGCGACCACGGGCGTCCATGCGCAGACCAGCAGCGCGATTGCGCCGGTGGTGATCACCCGCACTTGCGGCGGCACGGTGGCCATGCCGAACAGCGGGGCAGCCATCATCGCCGCGCCGATCCGCGTCATCACGAACACGAAGTGCCAGAAATCGGCCTCGAGCGCGCCAAATCCGAAGTTGAGCTGCAGCACCCGTCAGCGCCCGGTCATGGCAATCTGGTCGAAGATTTCCTTGGTGAAATCCCCGACCAGACCCAGCATCGCGCTGCCGAACAGCACCAGCACAAGCGCAGTGACGGCCAGCTTCGGCACAAACGTCAGCGTCTGCTCGTTCACCGAAGTCGCCGCCTGAATTACGCCGACGACAAGGCCGACGGCCAGCGAGGCGATCAGGATCGGAGCGGCCACGAGCGCGGTGATCCAGAGCATACGGTCGGCCAGCGAAAGGAGGGAAGCAGTATCATTCATCGCGGTCACCCGAAGCTCGCGGCAAGGCTGCCCATCAGCAGCGCCCAGCCATCGACCAGCACGAACAGCAGCAGCTTGAATGGCAGCGACACGATCGTCGGACTCATCATCATCATGCCAAGGCTCATCAGCACTGATGACACCACAAGGTCGATCACCAGAAACGGCAGAAACAGCATGAAGCCGATCTGGAACGCGGTCTTGAGTTCGCTGGTCACATAGGCCGGAAGCAGGATCGAATAGGGCACCTCGGCGGCACTGGCGAAGCGCGGGGCCTTGGCGATGTCGGCAAACATGCGCAGGTCCGTTTCGCGCGTCTGACGGATCATGAAGGCGTGAAACTCGCGGCCTCCGTTGATGAAGGCCTGCTCCACGCCGATCTGCCCTGCCGAATAGGGCTGGATCGCGTTCGCGTTCACCTTGTCGAGTGTCGGCCCCATCACGAACAGCGACAGGAACAGCGAAAGCCCGATAAGCACCTGATTAGGCGGCGATTGCTGCAGCCCCATCGCCTGCCGCAGGATCGACAGCACGATCAGTATCCGCGTGAAGCTGGTCATCATAAGTACCAGCGAGGGCAGGATCGTCAGCAAGCCCATGATCAGCAGGAGTTGCAGCGAAAGCGACAGCGAACCGCCCCCCTGCGCACCCGCAATCTGGCCAAACGCCCGGTCGAGCGCGCCCGAGATCGCGGCTGGCTGCTGCGCCGGGGCAGGCCCCGAAGCAACCGCCGCCATAGCGTGGTGCGGCAACAGGATCAGCGCTGTCGCCAGCGTGGAAACGATACGCTTCACGGCGCGTCCTCCACGTCCGCCTTGGGCCGGGCAGGGGCTTCGGCAAGCCGCACGATGCCGTTCTTGCCCGCCGAGACGAGGATCTCCCGGCCATGAAATTCGAGGACGGCCAAGCGCAGCGTAGGGCTGAGCATCTGGGTTTCGATGATGCGGACCGCCTTCTGTCCGCTCCCGGCCGTGAACCGACCTTCCATGCGTTTGGCGAACTTGAGGCTTGCGTAAGCCAGACCGCCGATCAGTGGCAGCAGGACCAGCAGCTTGAGGATATACCAGAGCATCAGCCCGCATCCCCCTTGGTGGCCTTGCGAGGTGCAGGGGCGGGCGCGGCGACATCCGGCTCACTGCCAAGCAGCTCGACGATACGCAGGCCGAACCTGTCGCCCTGTGCGACCACTTCGCCGCGCGCTATCAGCTTGCCGTTGACCATCACGTCGAGCAGTTCGTCGGTCATGCGGTCGAGCATCACCACCGATTCCTCACCCAGGCCGAGCACGTCCTTGAGTTTCATCGATGTGCTGCCAAGTTCGACAGTCAGGCGGACGTCGACATCCTTGAGGAAATCAAAACCGCGGGGCTGGAATGTCATCTGGGTCGGGCCTCTTTGTTCTGGAATTCAGGAAAGCTGGCTGATCTGTATGGCGACACGGTCATCCAGCGCCCCGATCGTGCCGTGGGCGCAGGGCTTGCCGCCGACGATCAGCGGCACCGATCGGGCAATGGGAACGGACAGGATCTGCCCGACCTCAAGCGCCGAGACGGTCGACAGCGGCAGGCGCATATCGACCAGCACGGCGGTGACATTGATCGGCAGGTCCGCGAACGGCGCGTCGGTCGGTGATCCGGGGCCGCGCGCAGGCCGTGCTGGGCGCTTGCTTTCCCCATGTGCAAACACCTGAGTCAGCGTCTCCACGGGGAAAGCGAGCGAGATCGCCCAGGGCATGCGGCCCTGCTCGTTGACGTTGAACGTCAGGGCGGCAACCGCGGCGGCGTCGGGCATCGCCTGCAACTGGCCAAGGCTGGCCTCGCGCCGCACCGCGCGGATTGGGCCGCCGGTCGGCCCGCCCAGCGCCAGCGCCAGACATGCGGCAATGATCTGCTCCATCCGCCCGATCATCAGCTCGGCGGAAAGCGGGAATTCCTTGGGCAGTGACGATGGCGTATCGCCGGGACCGCCGAATGCGCGATCAACCAGACGCAGCATGGTTTCGCCTTCGATCGTGGCGAGGAAGGGCGCGCTGCCGATATGAAACAGGCTGTTGGCGGCAAGGCGCGGCACTTCCGAACAGAAGTCGGCAAAATCGGTCTGCATCGGTTTCATCGGGGTAATTTGCGGCTCTGCCCCGCCAAGCAGTGGCGAGATCGCCCCGCGCAAGGTGCGGGCCATGCGCTCGCTCATCCGCGCAAGCGCAGGCACGAGATCGCCCATGCCCGGCCCCGGACGCAGCAGGGCCGGATCATGCCGGGCCACGGCACGTTCGGCTATAAAGGCGCGTTCTGGTTTCATGCTATCGGAGCGGCCTTCGTGCTTACTGGACGATGAATGTCTTGAAGTAGACCGCGTCGACCCCGCCGAAGCCTTCGGTCCCGGTCAGCACCTTGTTGATCGCAGCGGTCAGCCGCTTTTGCAGGCGGTCCTTGCCGACCGGCGAATAGACGTCCTCCTCCGGCGTATCGGCAATCGCAATCAGCACAGCCGATCGGATTGCCAGCTCGTGCTTCTTCATCCACAGGATCACGCGGTAATCGCGGCGGGTGGACGCCGCGATGTTGACCTGAAGCAGCGCCTCGGAATCGCGCAGGTTCGAGGTGAAATCCTCGGGGAAGTTGTAATAGACCGTGCGAAACTCGCTGCCGCCTTCGCCCTCCACATCGGCCCCGCCGCCTTCCCCTTCGCCTTCCTTGGCGACTGGCGCGTAAGGATCGACTTCGCCCTTGCGGATCAGCTTGGGATTGGGGTCCTCCTTGACCTCGGCATGACCGCCACCGATCACGCCTGCGGCCACCAGGCCGAACACGCCGCCGCCACCGACTGCAAGCAGGCCGACCGGCATGAGGATCTTCATCATGCCGCCGCCCTTCTTCTTTTTGGGCTTCTCTTCCTTGTCGCTCATGCGGGTTCTCTCAGGTTTCGAATGTCAGGATGGATCAGGCGAAGATGCCGCCGGGCGTGGCGGTGTCGTCATCACGCCGCAGCGTGTCGCGCAGTTGTGCGGCCGGGCGCTCGGCTGTTTCCGCGCGGGGACTGTGCTGTTGCTGATGGCGCGCGCCGTCGCCCGGAGCATTGCTGCTGCCTCGGGCCTGAGCCTGCAGGTTCTGGTCGCGCGGCGTTTCGGAATTCGACGAAGCTGCCGCAGCCTCGTTCGAAGCGGTGATGGCGCGCGCAAAGCCGGGATCGGCACTGCTCATGGAAACGGACATGCCGGTGTCGTCCTGCTCGAACCGCATCGAGACGCGGCCAAAGTCGGCATGGGCAACCGAGACGCGCATGGCATTCGGCTCAGCCTCTTCGCGCGCGCGATTTAGCGTATCGACCAGCGTGGCAAAATCGATGCGTTCGGGGCGATGGCTGGCGCGCAAGACCGGCGCAGCATCCTGCTGCGGTCCTGCCTCGGCGGTGCGGTGCAGAACGGGCGCGATCAGGTCATCGGCAGTGTCGAGCAGCAGCGCGGAATCCGAGTCGTCATCGGCAAATGACGGTGCAGCGGCTGCAGACGCAGCGGGCTTTGCAGACGCGCCTGCTTCCTTGATCGCGCCGTTTTGCGCGGCCATTGTCGGCGCGCTTTTCGGCGCGCCTTTCGGCGCGGCTTCGGGAGCTTTTGCGCGGAAGTCCTGCGGTGCTGGGGGCGCCAATTCGATCGACACGGACTGCGCGATGGCGATGGTTGCCGCGAATGCGACCGGATTGGGCTGACCATTTGCAACCGGCGTGGCGGCTTCTGCGGGCCGCATTGGTATGGGCGTTGCCGCGTAGCTGGCTGTTCTGTCAGCGCGCGTCTCCGGCTGCTCGGCCTTCGTCTTGGGACCAAGCCACTGCGGTGCTGCAAAGATCGCGGCGATCATCGCCTGATCGGGCAAGGCGGCTTCGGCCTTGACGGCGTAGGGCCGCTCATCCTCCGCAGCGGTTGTCGCTTCCCCGTTCTGGAATCCCGCTTGAATGAAATTTGCGGCAACCGCGGCAACCGGCACTGCCGCTTCCGGCAAGATCTTGCCGCTTGCCGGAACGATTGCCGGACTTGCCGGGACAGGCCTGCTTGCCGCAACTGGCGCGAGAGGCTGTGCCGATTGTAGCGCCAGCATCGCTTCAAACGCGCCACCTTGCGCCAATTTGCCTGGATCGACTGCGTTTCCTGCACTTTCCGGCGCAATGCCAATGGCGGAAATCGGCAGGGAAGGCAGGGGCAGGGCGGCAAGATCGAACATCGGCAAGGCTCCGTCGCTTCGGCGTTAACCTTGTCTATTCAAGTCCCGTGCCAGTTGCCTTCCGCGCGCTGAGCGGGGCTGCGGCGTTGGCGATCTTGCGCCCAATCAACCGGGATTGCGCCTCGGCGCGCTCTTCCACGGCAGCGCGTTTGCGCTCTGCTGCGGCCGCTTCCTGCGCCTTGATATCGGCAAGCTTCTGTGCGTTCACTGCGTCGGCGCGCGTGCCGGTGGTTATGCGTTCCAGCCCAGCCACGAAGTGCCGCAATTGTTGTAGCGCGTGGCCGTCGGGCATGTCGGTGCGCGCGGAATACTCGGCGGAGAGACGGCTGGTCCGCTCCACCAGCCCCTGCAATTGCGCTAGCGTTCCTTCAGCCTGCCCGGCCTCGGCCAGGGCATTGCGCCGCGCGATGTCGCGGATGCGCTCCAGTCGCTGCAACCGCGCTAGACGCGCGCGTTCGGCTTTCATCCGCCCATCAGCCGGATCAGCGCGGCGGCGGAATCATGCATCCCAACGATCTCGCGCTGCGGCTGGCTGATGAACCCGCTCAACGCTTCGTGCATCACAATCGCACGGTCGAGCTGCGGGTCGGCCCCGGCGCGATAGGCCCCCATCAGCACCAGATCGCGGTTCGCCTCATATGCTGCCACCAGCGCACGGAACGTGCGCGCGGCCTGCTGATGGTCGGGCGCGGTAATGTCGTTCATCACGCGGCTAAGCGATGCGGCAATGTCGATCGCCGGATATTGCCCGCGCTGTGCCAGATCCCGTGACAGCACGATGTGGCCATCAAGGATCGACCGCGCGGTATCGACTACCGGGTCGTCCTGATTGTCGCCATCGGCCAGCACCGTGTAGAGTCCGGTGATCGAGCCGCCGCTTTGCGCAGAGTTGCCCGCCCGCTCCACCAGCTTGGTGATCGTGGCCAGCGACGAAGGCGGATAGCCGCGCGCCGCGCCCGGCTCGCCCAGCAGCAGCGCAATCTCGCGGCCTGCGTGCGCTACGCGGGTCAGGCTGTCCATGATCAGCAGCACGCGCTTGCCCTGCGCGCGGAAGTATTCCGCCAGGCTGGTCGCCAGCATCGCGCCGCGAATGCGCAAGTTTGGCGCATGATCTGCCGGAACCGCGACGATCACCGAGCGGTCGCGCTTGGCCCCGTGCATGTGGCGTTCGACAAAGTCCGAAACCTCGCGCGCGCGTTCACCAATCAGGCCTACGATCACCACCTCTGCCTCGGCACCATGCGCGATCATGTCAAGCAGCACCGATTTGCCGACGCCCGATCCGGCCATGATGCCAATACGCTGTCCGATGCCAAAGGTCGTCAGCGCATTGAGCGCCCGCACACCTGTATCGAACCGCTCGCGCACCGGCGACCTGTCGAGCGCGGCAGAGCGCACGCCTCCTGCAGGCCATTCGCGGCGATGGTTGATCGCGCCTAGCCCGTCGATGGGCTTACCTTCGCCATCTATAGCACGGCCGAGAAACGCTTCGCCCACTGGCAACATGCCGGGGCGGCCTTCCGCGCGCACTTTCGCGCCGGGGCGCAGCAATACCGGGTCACCCAACAACATCATCAGCGTGCGGCCGTTGCGGAAACCGACCGTCTCGGCAATCAACGAGCCTGTGCCATGCGCGATGCGGCATTGCGTGCCAATCGGCACCGAAAGGCCCGAAACCTCCAGCATCCCGCCATCGCACGATGCCAGCAGCCCATAGCGCGGCGGGGTGAAATCCGGCTGGGCCAGCGCGATGGAATCGAGCGCGCGGTCCAAAACGTTGAGCGATGTATCCATCAGCATTGCCGTAGCGCCTCTGCTATCGCCTGCCGCCAGTGTTCAGGCCCGTCCTCGACGCCGCCTGCCGCGCCCTCGACGCGCACCGCGCCGCGTTCCAGCGCGCCGTCAGGCACGAAATGCCAGTCTTCGGGAAGTCGCGCGGCAATCAGCGCAAGATCTTCGGGATGCAGGTGGATCACGCGTTCGTCCTGTGCGCGTGCGAGCATGGCGGCTGCCACTTCAACGCGCCGGATCATCCCGTCCGGATCGAGTGCAGCCGGTGCAATCGCGGCTTCGCACAGCGCCTGCACGGTTTCGCGCAAGCGGTCCTTGAGGTCTTCCTGCATCGCCGCATCCAGCTTCGCCAGCGACAGTTCTATGGCTGCGCGCGCGGTTTCCTGCTCGGCGATGATCTGCGCTGCCGCTTCCTGCGCATCGCCCATCCCGCGTGCATAGCCCTCGGTCCAGGCATCGGCCACGGGATCGGCAGGCTCATGTGCTTCGGGAACTGGCTCCGGCACTTGGGGCAGCGCTTGCAGTATTTCACGAAAAAAGCGCCGGTCATGCGCAAACCCGGCTGAAGCCGCACCAAGGTCCGCCAGTGAAACCGCGCGCAAGGCATCAGACATAGTCGTCGTCGCCTGCGCCAAACACGATCACGCCTTCTGCCGCCAGGCGGCGCGCGGCAGTGACCATCGCCTTTTGCGCCTCGATCACTTCGGCCATTTTCATGCGCCCGCGCCCGGCGATTTCGTCGCGCACGCCGTCAGCCGCGCGGCTCGACATCGCGCGGAAAAACACTTCGCGCTGTTCCTCGGGCGTGCCCTTGAGCGCGGCGATCATCGCATCGTTATCGACCTCGCGCAGCAGCGCCCCCATCGACTTGTCGTCGAGCGCGAAGAGATGTTCGAACTTGAACATCTCGTTCTCGATCGCCTTGGCCAGCTGTTTGTCCTGCTTGGCGATTTCGGGCATGATGCGCTTCTCGACAGTGCGGGCAGATGCGTTGATGATGTCTGCCGCCTCGCGCGGGCCGCCCATCGCCAGCGATGCCTGACCGTGGCATTCGCCGATGCGCCGGTCGAGGATTTCTTCCAGCATGGCAATGGCTTCGGGTGCCACCGGGCCGAGCGAGGCGATGCGGTGGACGACCTGCGATTGGCTGTCCTCGGGCAGCCCGTGCAGCACCGCAGCGGCCACTTCCGGATCGAGTTGCACCAGCAGCACCGCAATGGCCTGCGGGTGCTCGTCGCGGATCAGCGGGATGATGACTTGCGGCGTCAGCCAGCGCGCCAGTTCGATCGTCGGCGTGCGCGATGGATCGTCGGGCAGGATGCGCTGCATCAGGTTGTCGGCCTTCACTTCGCCCACAGCGCGCGTCATCAGCATGCGCACCTGGCTCACGCGGTCATGCGCGATCAGGCCCAGCCGCTCGGTCTTCTCGACAAACCCGGCAATGGCCTGCGCAATCGCCACCGGGCCGATTTCGCCCAGCGCGCACATCTTCTCGCCCAGCAGGCGCAGTTCGGACGGTTCGAGCTGCGCAAGGATCTGCGCCGCCTGATCGTCCTCGAGCAACATCACCATCACGGCGGCGCGTTCGGGGTCGCTGATGTTGGGCGCTTCGTAAAGGTCGCTCATGCTGCGGCCTCCTCTTCAGGGGTGTTGAGCATCTGTTTCAAGGCAACCAGCGCATTGTCTGGCTTTTCCACCACAAGCCGCTGGGCAAGGCTGACTTGCCGCGCCAGCGCCTCGGTATCGACCACGCCCGTCTCTGCGTTCTGCGCAGGCTGGAGCGCCTCGGCCATTTCGTCGGCAGTGATCGCCTCTGGCTCTTCCTCGGCTGCATCTTCGTCTTCACCGTCGGAAGCAGCGTCCTTCTTGCGCTTCTTCGCAGACTTGGCCTCGGCAGCGGCAGGCTCTCGCTTGAGCGCCTTGATCAGCGGACGCACGCCCAGCAGCAGCACCAACAGCACCGCAATCAGCGCCACGACATTGCGCAGGATCGTGGCGAACCAGGGCGTCTCCCAGACCGGCGTCGGCACCACTTCGGCGGGCTTGAACGCGCGCACCTGCACCGCCACCTGATCGCCGCGCGCCGGGTCTGCGCCCACTGCGGCGCTGACCAATTGCTTGATTGCCTCGATGTCCTGCGGCTTGGCCTTGGCCATCATTTCCGCACTAAGGGCCACGGCAACCGAGAGCCGCTTGATCTTCCCCGGTGTCTGGTTCGAAACGGCAACCTCGCGGCCCAGTTCATAGGTCTTGGTCGAACTGGATTCACCGTTCGGCCCGGGCGCACCCGCCGTGGCAGCGGCAGGGGTTCCGGCTGGGGCACCGGGCTGCGCCGTCGTCGCGGGTGGCGGCGTATTGGCCGTCACGCCCGGCACGCCTTGCGCCGTCGCGGCACCCGCCTGTTGTGAAGCGCTTTGCGTTTCTGACCGGATCACGCCCTGCTTGTCATAGCTCTCGCGTGCAGAAGTTACCTGGTCCATATCGAGATCGACTTGAATCTCTGACGAGAAGTTGCCTTCTCCCAGCATCGGGGTCAGCAGTTGCGCCACCTGATCGCGCAGCTTCCCTTCCATGCGCTGCTGCAGTTCCAGCCGATCGCCATCGGCGCCACCCGGTTCGGATAGCAGGCGGCCATGCTGGTCAGCCACACGTACCGCGTCGATCGATAGCCCCGGCACCGATCCCGCTACAAGATTGGTGATCGCGCGGACCTGGCTTTCCGACAATTGCCGCCCGCTCTTGAGCTTGACCATGACCGAGGCGGTCGGGGCCGTGGTGTCGCGCACGAATACCGATTTCTCAGGTTCCGCCAGATGGACGCGCACGCTCTCGACCCCGTCGATCTCCATGACGGTCAGTTCCAGCTCGCGCTCGCGCGCGGCTTGCAGCCGCTGGCCCTCAAGGCCGCGGCTTGCGCCCATCGGCAGCTTGTCGAGCATCTGCGTCCCGGTTTCGGGCGTTGCAATCGCGCCGTCCGAAGCTGCTGCCATGCGCGCACGGTAGAGATTGTCCTCGCCCACGCTCACCGCGCCGGTCGCATTGTCGATGGTGTAGGGGATCGCCGCCTTGTCGAGGCTGGCGACGACTTCGGCACGTTCACTGTCCGAAAGCTGGCTGTAGAGCATGCGCTGCGGGGCAGGCGCCATGGTCATCCACAGCACGGCGGTAAGTCCTGCGGCAGAAACGCCCGCGAACCACGGCAAGGTGCGGCGGACGGGCGGCTGGGCCAGAAACGTCTTCACGCGTGAACCGAAGCTCCCGCCTGCAGGGTCGGTCAGGGCGCCAAAACCGGATGGGGCGGTAGGATCGGCGGTATCGGCCATCGGATCAGACTCCCATCCTCATGATGTCCTGGTAGGCATTGAGCAGCTTGTTGCGCACCTGCAGCGTGGCCTCGAAGGCAACGCCCGCTTCCTGCCGCGCCAGCATGACCTTGGCGACATCGACGACTTCGCCCTTTTCATAGGCCTCGGTGATCGCACTGGCCTTCTGCTGGCTTGAATTGACGGTATCGAGCGCGCCTTTCAGAGAATCCGTAAAGCTGCCACCCGCCCCGCCTGCCGGCGCTGGGCCTTGCGCTGGCTCCGGCCCCTTGACCTGCTGGAGCAGTTGCGAACGCTCCATGATCTGCTGGCGCAGCGCCATGATGTCCTGAATGCCGGACGCGCGCCCGCCAATGCCGCTAATGCTGCTCATCGCCGGCCGCCCACGGCAATCCCGGCTTCACGAAAGCTGGCGAGGCGGTAGCGCAGCGTCCGTTCCGATATGCCGAGCTGTCGCGCTGCCGCCACGCGGCTGCCACCGCAGGCATCAAGCGTGGCGAGGATCGCGCGGCTTTCCGAAATCTGCACGATGTTGGACAGCTTGCCGTTCGACACCGACGTCGCTGCGGTGTGCACCGGTTCGCTGATCAGGCGGGCAGGGCGGTCGAAGGCAATATGCTCAGGCGCGATCACCGGGGCATTGCCCGCCAGCACCAGCGCGCGGCGGATCACGTTTTCCAGTTCGCGCACATTGCCCGGCCACGAATGCGTGGTGAGCAGGGCCAGCGTTTCATCCGCAATCCATGGTGCATGAGCACTGTGACGCAGCACCATCGCAAAGGCCAGCGGAGCAATATCATCGGGCCGCTCGCACAGTGCGCGAAGCGCGAGGGGGAATACGTTGAGGCGGTAGAACAAGTCGGCGCGGAAACGGCCTTCTTCCACTTCCAGCGGAAGATCGCGGTTGGCGCAGGCGATGACCCGCACGTCCACCTTGATCGGCTGGGTCGCGCCCAGCGGCACAACTTCGCCTTCCTGCAGCGCGCGCAGCAGCTTGGCCTGAAGAGTCAGCGGCATCTCGGCAATTTCGTCGAGCAGCAGCGTGCCGCCATTGGCCGCGCGGAAGAAGCCCTCGCTGGCGGCATTGGCGCCGGTGAACGCGCCCTTCTGATGGCCGAACAGCAGCGCTTCCAGCATCGCCTCGGGCATCGCCGCGCAGTTGATCGCCACGAACGGCTTGTCCTTGCGGGCCGATCGTTCGTGAATGAAGCGGCTGAGCACTTCCTTTCCGGTGCCGGTCGGGCCATTGATCAGCACGGGAATGTCACAGGCGGCGATACGCTCGGCCAGCGCCAGGATCGAAAGGCTTTCCGGATCGGCGGCAATCGGTGTGCCGGGGCGGGCGGCACAGGCCAGCAACGCGGCAAGCGCGGCCTCGCCCGCACCGTCTCTATAGCGCAGCACGGTCTGGCGGCTGCCGGGCGTGCGCAGCATGGCTGGGACTGCAGCGCGCTCCAGCATCACGCTCATCCGCCGTGGATCGGTCGCAGTGCCTTCAAAAGCATCCGCCAGCATGACCTCGCCATCCGCGCCGTAGCTCGAAAGCACGGCTGCCGCGCGCTGAACCAGCGCTGCATGTGCTTGTGCCGCCGCATCCGTGAAGCGAAGTGCCCCGCAATCGCGAATCATTTCAAGACCCCTGTTAACCATCAAATCCGAGGCCCTTGTTTCGCGCGTAACCGACAAACAGGTCGAAACTTTAAGGGGTCGGGAAACACCTAGGGCGATTGCGTAGGTGCGGCAGTCTTTTGCCGGGGGCGGGCTTAAATCCGGCGCGCCTTTGCCGGTCTTTGTCCTGACAGCCGCGTCCATCCATTGACCCGGCAGTCCATTCGGGAACGACACTACCCAACCGGAGACTGGAAAATGGCGGTTATCAATACGAACATCAGCGCTATCAAGGCGACGAATTCCTCCAACTCGGCCAACAAGATGCTCGGCACGGCGATGGAACGCCTGTCGACCGGCAAGCGCATCAACGGTGCCAAGGACGACGCGGCGGGTCTGGCCATTGCCACGACCATGACCTCGCAGATCAAGGGCATGAGCCAGGGCGTCCGCAACGCAAACGACGGCATCTCGCTGGCGCAGACCGCTGAAGGCGCGCTCAACGAAGTGACCAACATGATGCAGCGTGTCCGCGAACTCGCTGTTCAGTCGAAGTCGGCAACCTATCAGGAATCCGACCGCGACTACATGAACTCGGAAGTTCAGGAACTTCAGGACCAGATCAACGCGGTTCTTTCCGACACCAAGTTCAACGGCAACACCGTTTTCGACAGCGCCGCCGACAAGACCTTCGACATCCAAGTCGGTTCGGAAACAGCCACCACGGTCACGATCACCTCGAAGCAGATCAACACGGTCGCCTTTGACGTCAGCGGCACCGATGGCACCAACGCCGGCACGACCATCGACGACGTCGATACCGCGCTTGCTGAAGTGAACGCTGCCCGTGCCACCTTCGGTGCAGGCCAGAACCGCCTTGAATCGGTGGTCAACAACCTGAATGACAACATCACCAACCTGTCGGACGCCCGCAGCCGCATTCAGGACACCGACTACTCGTCGGAAACCACGGCAATGGCCAAGGCCCAGATCCTTTCGCAGGCTTCAACCGCGATGATCGCACAGGCCAACCAGAGCCAGCAGAACGTGCTGTCGCTGCTGCGTTAAACCAGAAACGACAAGCGCCTGCCTCCACCAGGCGCGCGTCAACCGCCCGGCGACCCACATAGGGTCGCCGGGCTTTTTGGCGAAAAACAGATTAAGTGGATTCACTAAGCATTACAATCTTGTAAAAAATCATGCGGTTAACCGGCCATTTACAAAACCCGACAACACTTTGGTGATCAAATCCGCCCCGCCGACATCGGGCCAATCGAGTTCCGATGCGATGCAACATGAGGGGAGTTTGATGCCATTCAATGCGGCGGCTATCCGTGATTTAACGCCCAAGCAGGCAGCAGATTTGCCGAAATCGCCAATGTCATCAGTTCCCGGATCGGTCACGGTTCTGGAAATGGAACGTCAGTTCAGGCGTTTGCGGGCGCGGATCGTCTTCATCCGTGATCGTTGCCTCGATGAACGCCAAACCTGGTTGCGAGACCTCTATGGCGAAACTGAACAATATCGTTATTTCGAAAACCAGACCGACATTTTTTCGGCAGCACGTGAAAGCTATGATGTCTTTGTTGCCCATGCCGAAGATCCCGCCCGCCTTGGCAAAGTGTTGCGCCGAAACCGCGCTATCCTGACAAGCAAGATCAAGGTCGCGGTCATGGCGCAAAGTACGCCCCTTGATCGCGCTCAACTTCTTAATGCGGGGTTCGATCTGGTTGTTGACTGCCGTATGCACCGAACTGAATATATAGCGCGGATTGCGGCCATACGTGTCCGGATGTATCGTCATGCTCTAAGCGTGATGGGTCCACTGGACGATCTGCGGATAGTCCTGCGCAAGTATGTGGCCGAAGAAATCCATATGGACACGATCAAAAATCGCGAGCTTCTGCTTTTGTCACGTCTGGCGGCGCGGAAGAACATGCCGGTACATGCCAGTGAACTCCAGAAATCGGCAGTGGGACAAGTACGGGAGTTGACTCGCAAATCGCTGTGCGTGGCGATTTCTCGGTTGCGCCCGAAAATTGCGCCCAAATTCCAGATCGTGTCGAACTATGCAGACGGTTATGTCCTGAAAGATCGAACCGAAAACTGAACGGCGCTCGCCCGGTCCGCGCCGTTCAGGCCCACCACTACTTCACGCCGATCGGGAAGCGCACGCCATTGGGCGCGGCGGTCGAAAGGCGCGTTGTTGCGCGCGGTCCGCCGAGCAGGACGAGGCCTGCCAGATGCGGCGTCGCCATTGAAGTGCCCGAGATCGTGTTGTAGCCGCCGTCCTTCCAGGTCGACAGGATCGACACCCCCGGTTCGGCAAAGTCGACCGGATCGTTGATAACCGAATAATTCGAGAAGCTGGCAAACGTGTCGGTGCTGTTCACCGCCGCGACTGTCAGGATGTAAGGCCCATCCGCACGCGCGGGCGAATGGTTGTTGGCATCGTCGGTCTCGTTCCCGGCGGCAAGCGCGAACAGGACCTTGCTGCTGGTGGAGGCGTTTATCACCGCTTGATCCAGAGCATCCGATACCGGCCCGCCCAGGCTCATGTTGGCGACATCACCCAGCCCGCCAATGGATGCGACATAGTCGACACCGGCAATCACATCGGAATAGGCCCCGCTTCCGCGCCGGTCGAGCACACGGACGGCGATCAGCTTCGCGCCTGGCGCTACGCCGACAACACCGATGGAATTGCCCTTCTTGGCCGCGATCGTTCCCGCCACATGGCTGCCGTGTCCGTTGAGATCGTTGGGCGACGTTTCGCGCGAAACGAAATTCCGGCTGAGCGCCGTGTCGACGTTGAGGTCAGGGTGGGTGAGGTCGATGCCGCTGTCGATGACGAAAGCCCGGCCGGTGCCGGTGTATGTCGCCGTTCCGCCGCCGATGCTGGTGATGCCTGCGGGCGTCGTCTCGGTTGAAGTTCCACCGCCGCCACCGCCGGGCCTGGCGAGGGTGTTGACCGGATCGATTACGGTCGCGATCTGGTCGGCTTCGCAATAGGCGATGTTGGGGTTGTGTGCGGCAACCGAAGCTGCGGCTTGTGCGGGCAGGCTGATCGAGAAGCCCTGCAGGGCATAACGGTAAACGTGGCCGATGCGTCCCCCCGCCTTGCCCACGACCTTGTTGGCCTCACCTTGCTCAGCGCCGCGCGCGACTGCGCCGGCCTTGAAGACGCAGATCCAGCTGTCTGGAATGTTCGATCCCGGCGCGGCAGCAGCCGGAGTCGCGGCGGCGGACGCGGCGACGCCACTCTTGGCACTCGGCAAAAGCACAGCGCCCGAACCGGTGACACTGCCACCGCCGCCACCTGCCGCATAGACGATACCCGCCAATGCCACGGCGGACACTGTGGCCAAGCCTGCAACTTTCCTCATTTGCCGAACTCCCAGTCAAACCCGCGCTGAGCCGGTTTGTCCGGTTCAATCTGCTGCGTATGCCGGGAAGTTGCCTTTGTCCGGTTGCAACCGCAACCGCTTAATTGCAGGCTTGGTGAATAAATTGTCGTCAATATGACGCTATTCCTTAATTCATCAGGATCGACATGCGACGGTTGCGCGGGTCTGCCCGGTTTTTCTCGATCAGCGGCTCGCGGTCGGCCACGCCTTCGATCCGGCGGAAGCGGCTTTCGGCGATGCCCTGTCGCATAAGCGCCTGCCGGGTCGCCTCTGCGCGCCCTGCCGATAATGACCAGTTGTTGGCCACGCCGTTCTTCCACGGCAGAGAATCGGTGTGTCCGCGCACGGTGAACGCGCCGCCGTCAGGAGCCACAGCCTGCCCGACCGCGCGCAAAAGCTCGGCGGCATCTGGGGTCAAAACGGTGGTGCCGATCAGGAACATCGAGAACTCGGCATCATCGACCAGATCGATGCGGATGCCTTCGCTCGTCTCGACCATGCGCACCTGCCGCGCCAGCTTCTTCAGCTTTTCCGAAGCTGCCAGCTTTTGCGCCAGCCGTTCCTTCATCACGGCCACGCGCTTGACCTTGCTGCCGCCTTCCTTCGCGCCGCCGGAGGCATCTCGCGGGATAGTCAGCGTCTTGTTGCCGGTCTGGCCTGCGCGGTGCGGATAGTCGTCGGCGTCGGTCAGCGAAGATCCGCCAAGCACGCCATAGCCGCCTGCGCTGCCTTGCCGCATCTTGACCAGCGTCGGCGTGAAGTAATCGGCAATGCCCTTGCGCTGCTTTTCTGTGGTCGCGCCCAGCAGCCACATCAGCAGGAAGAACGCCATCATCGCGGTCACGAAGTCGGCATAGGCAACCTTCCATGCTCCGCCGTGGTGCCCGGCGGCAACGACCGTGATCTTCTTGACGATGATCGGCCGGGGCGGCTCGTTCTTGCCCTTGGCGGGTGCCTTGGCCATGGCTCAGCGCCCGCGCAGCGCGTCGAGCAGTTCCGACAATCCGGGACGGAACGAATGCCCAAGCCCCGAACGTGCGCTTTCGACCACCAGTGGCTGCGGCCAGCCATGCAGGCTCGCAATGATCACCTGCTTGACCGCCTGGAAGATCATCTCGTCCTGATCGAGCACCTGCTTCAGCCGCCCGGCGACCGGTGCGACGATGCCATAGGCGAGCAGAATGCCGAGGAACGTGCCGACCAGCGCCGAACCGATCATCCCGCCAAGGATCGCAGGTGGTTTGTCGATCGAGCCCATCGTCTTGACCACACCGAGCACGGCGGCAACGATGCCGAGTGCGGGCAGCGCGTCGGCAAGCCCCTGGATCGCGTGCTGCGCTTCGGCTTCCTCGTGGAAGTGTGTCTTCATCGCATGATCCATCACGTCTTCCACCGCATGGACCTCAAGCGTGCCCGATGAAACGACGATCAGGGTCAGCGTGTCACAGATCAGCGAGACCAGCGCCTTGTTGGCGATCAACCGTGGAAACTCGGCAAAGATCGGTGAGTTCTTCGGATCGGTGACATGGCTTTCCAGTGCCACCGGGCCGTCGCTGCGCAGGATCTTCATCAGCTTCGTGCAGAGCACGATCGCATCGACATGGTCCTGCTTGTTGTGCTTGGGACCCTTGAACGTCTTGGCGAAACCGCCACCGATGCCTTTCAGCTCGTGCATCGAATTACCCGTTACGAGCGCGCCGACGGCCGCGCCGCCGATGATCAGCATTTCGTGCGGAAGCGCGTGCAGCACCGGGCCAAGATCGCCGCCGGTGAACGCAAAGCCGCCGAACACCATGACGAGAAGGATGACGAGGCCGATAATTACGAACATGAAAGTCTATCCCGGAATGGCCGCGCCGATCAGCGCAGTTGGCTCATCAGCGAAAGGTTGGCGAGCTTGGCAAAACTTGCCTGGCTGGCTTCGAGCACGAGCATCGTGTTTTGCAGCCGTGCGATGGACTCGGTCAGGTCCGCACCGCCGATTTCGGTCTGTTCGGTCGTCCGCAGTTCCGACATCGACGTGCGTCGCTCGGTGTTGAGATCGATCCAGTTGAGCCGCGATCCCACCACCGTCTGTGCGGTGGTGATTGATTGCAGCCCATCGCCCAGCGCGGTCAGCGCAGCATTGGCGGCAGCCGCACCGCCCGTGCCCGATGTCAGCGCGTCGGCCAGGGTCTTCGTCACGTTTAGCAGATCGACTGTCGACCCGCCCGAGGTGAACTGCAGGAATTCCGGCCCGGTGATCCCGCGCGCAACGCTCTGTCCATCGCCAAGCGAGACCAACCCGGCACTGGCGGTGCCCGCATAGGAGGCCACCCCGCCGGTTACGGTATAGGCATCGCTTGCGCTTTCGCCGCCGAACAAGGAATGGCCCGAACTGTCGCGGGTGTTGGCAAGCGCCACGAGATTATCGTGGATCTGGGATATTTCCTCCCCGATTCCAGCGCGTTGCGCGGTGCTCAGCGTGGCAGAAGCCGCCTGCGTCGTCAGCTCCTGCAGCCGCGTCACGTAGTTGCTGAACTGGGTCAGCGCGCCATCGGTCAAGGTCAGGTCCGAGGTCGCGCGGTTGGCCGCAGCGGTGTCAATCTGGTCGGTGGTTTCGGCGCGTGCCAGTCGGCGCAACCGCGAGGCCGCCACCGGATCGTCTGACGACCGCTGCAGCCGCTGCCCGCTCGACATCTCGGCCTGCGTCTCCTCCGCCTGCTTGCGCAACGAGGTAAGATCCATCAGCGAGCGGTCATAGAATGCGCTGGTCGATGTGCCGTAGATCGTGCTCATGGCAGTTTATCCAATCCCCAACAGGGTGTCGAAAATGTCGGTGGCCACCTGCATGACCTTGCCCGAGGCCTGAAACGCCTGCTGGTAGCGGACGAGGTTGACCGCCTCGGCATCGAGATCGACGCCCGACTGCGCCGAAAGCGCAACCTTGGCGGTGTTCGAAATCGTCTCGAGCGCGCCCAGCGTGATGTTGCGCCCTGCGAGCGTGCCCGACACGTCGAAGATGATCTGGTCCATGCCATCGGCAGGATTCAGGCCCGATATCGCGCTGCGGATGGCGGTAAGGTTGCTAGCGTCGCGGCTGCCGACTGCGCCGTTCAGCGGCGCCGTCGCCAGCTTGCGCACATCGCCAACATCCAGTTTCATCGAAGCAGCGGTCGTGCCCGAAAAGATTGCGGCACCCGGATTGCCGTCAAGGTCGTCGCCGGTAAGCTGTGCCGCGTTGAAGGTGTTGACGATGTCTTCGGCAAGCCCGTCGACATCGAGTTTCAGCTGCGCCAGCTTCCCCAGCGCGAGCTGCTGCCCGGCCAGCGAACCGCCCGAGAGCGAGAGCGCCGATGCGCCAACGCTGAATGTCACTTGGCCATCGCCTGCGGTGGTCATGGCAATTGTTGCGGCGCTGCCGCCGGTTACCAGATCGACGCCGCTTGTTCCGCCGAGCTTCACAGCCACAGTGCCATTGGTGGCAAAGGTCGTGGCAATATTGCCGTAATCACTCAACTGCTGGAGCAACTTGTCGCGCTGGTCGAGCAGCGCGGTCTTGTCGCTGCTGGCATCCGATGCTCGGGAAAGCCGCGTGTTGGTGCGCGCCAGTTCCTGCGCGATGCGGTTGACCTGCGTCACCCCGTCGCTGGCAAGGAATTGCAGACCTTCGCCCGCAGCATCCATTTCCTGCGCGGCGATCTGGAAGGTGCCGACCATCGTCCGCGCCTTCTCGATCACCGAGGCGCGCAATGATGTATCGACCGGGTCCTGTGTCAATTGCTGCAGAGAGGATTCAAAGCCGACGATAGCGTCATAGACGCCCGATTGTTCGATGGCGGATTCGATGTTCTCCAGCCCCGCCGCCTCTGCCGTAGCACGTGCCACATCGGACCCGGTGCGGCGGACCTCGGCCTGGCGGAAGGCATCGGCGTTGCGGGTGATCGAATCAAGGCGCACGCCCGAGAGCGAGAGGTCGCCTATGCGGTAGGCCCCGCCCGTCGAAGCCACTTCGGACAGGCTGGCCGACCGCCGCACATAGCCATCGGACGAGGCGTTGGCGATGTTCTGCGCGGTGACGTCCAGCCCGATGCGGGCGGCCATCGCACCGCTGCGGGCAATCGAAAGAAGGTCCGAAGCCATGGCCTATTTGCCCTTCGCAGACTTTGCCGCGTCTGCGGGAAGCAGCGCGGCAAGGTGGTTCTCGATCTGCCTGGCGAGGCCAAACGCGCCGGTATCCGACGCAATTTCGGCAAAGCGCTCGTCGCGCATCTGCACGAAGGTCTGGTCCATCTCGCCGAACAGGTCGTCGCCGCCGAAGTTTGCGGCACGCGCGCCCTGCAGCATCTGGCGGATGAAAATCGCCTCGAACTGCTTGGCCGCGCCCGACAGCTTCTCGCGGTCGCTCGCCACCTTGGGCGTGAGCGAGAGCCCGGTCGTCGCGGTTGGTGCGGGGGCTGAAACAGTGCTCATATCACCACCATCTCGGCTTTCAGCGCGCCCGCCTGCTTCAGCGCTTCGAGGATGGCGACAAGGTCGGACGGGCTGGTGCCGAGCTTGTTCAGCGCATCGACCAGCGAGGACAGCGAAGCGCCGGGCTTGAACAGCGCGACCTTGGCTTCCTTTTCCTCAAGGTTGATCTGGCTGGCAGGGGTGACGGCTGTCTGCCCCCGCGCCAGCGCATTGGGCTGCGAGACCTGGCTCTTTTCGTCGATCTTGACCACCAGCCTGCCGTGGCTGATCGCGGCGGGCGAAAGGCGCACTGCGTTGTTGATCACGACCGTGCCGGTGCGACTGTTGACGATCACGCGTGCTGCCGTTTCGGCAGGGGTGATGTCGAGCATCTCGATAGAGGCCATCGCCGTCGCGCGCGAATCCGCCCCGGCGGGCAGGCGCAGGGCCAGCGTGATCCCGTCCTCGATCGTGGCCGCCTGCGGAAACCGGGAATTGATCGCGTCGCGCACGCGCTGTGCGGTGAGGAAATCGGCTTCGAACAGGTTCCAGCGCAGCACTTCGCCGCTGTCGAAACCGGAGGCCACCGCACGTTCGACGCTCGCCCCTTCGGCGATGCGGCCAACGGTGGGCACATTCACGGTCAGCTGCGATCCGTCGCGGGCGCTGATGCCAAGGCCGCCGACAGCAAGGTTGCCCTGCGCCATCGCGTAGATCTGGCCGTCAGCGCCATAAAGCGGGGCCATGATCAGTGCGCCGCCGCGCAAGGACTTGGCCTTGCCCAGCGTCGAAACGGTCACGTCGATGCGCTGGCCGGGTTTGGCAAAGGCGGGAAGGTCTGCCGTGATGACCACGGCGGCTGCATTTTTCAGGCCGGGCGAAACGCCTGCGGGCAGTTGCACGCCAAGGCGCCCAGCCGTGCCCTTCATCGCCTGTGTCAGGTATTCGAGATTGTCATCGCCCGTGCCGGGAAGCCCGACGACCACGCCGTAGCCGGTCAGCTGGTTGGCGCGCACGCCCTGGAATTCCCCCAGATCGCGCACGCGCTCGGCCAGTGCCGGCACGGGAGAGAGTGCCGCAAGACCGAGAGCCAGTGAAAGAAGTATCCGCACAAACATCTGTCAAAGCCTCAGAAGGGCGAAATCGCATTGAAGAACTTGGCTAACCAGCCCTCGCGGCTCGCGCGTCCGACCGAGCCATTCCCGGTATATTCGACGCGCGCATCCGCGATCTGGGTTGAAAGGATGCGGTTCTCAGGATCGATGTCGCCAAGGCGCACGATGCCGGAAAACTGCACCCATTCCTGACCCTGGCTCAGCATCATGCGCTTCTCCCCCCGGACAAGCGCCGTGCCGTTGGCCCGCACTTCGGCGATTGTGACCCCGACCTCACCGGCGAGCGTGCTCGTCTGCGAGGCGTTGCCCTGACCATTGAACGACGAACCGCCCGAAGCTTTAAGGGCATTGGGGTTGAGGAACGACAGCGGGCCAGCAGTCGGCGGGGTCACCGAGAAGCTTCCGGACTTCTGCGTCTTCGCCCCGGCGGTTTTGGCCGAGGTGAGGTTTTCCACCAGCACCACGGTCAGCGGATCGCCGACCGAGCGCGCACGGCGGCCCTCGACAAGGCCTGCATATCCGGCGCTGGCATTGAAGATCGACCCTGCGGTGGGCGCCGAGGCGACAACGGCTTGCGTCTGCGGCAGTGCCGGTTCGAAACCGGGCTTGGGCCGCGCCGCACTGGCAGGATCGCTCACGTACATGACCGCAGCCGCCGCTAGTGTGCCTGCCACCAGCGCGCGAACCGCACTTTTGGTGCGGCGGCTGGGCCTTGAAGTTTCGCCTGAAAAATGGCGCTCGAAGGGTGTAGTCATGCCCATCACAGCGTCTGGTTCGCGTTCTGGAGCATCTCGTCGACCGCCGAGATCATCTTGGAATTGATTTCGTAGGCGCGCTGCGCCTCGATCATGTCGACCAGTTCTTCCACGACGTTGACGTTCGAGGCTTCGAGATAGCCTTGCTGGATGTGGCCGCGCCCCTGATCCCCGGCGATGCCGACTTGCGCCGCGCCCGAAGCCGCGGTTTCCTGCAGGAAGTTGTCACCCATCGAACGGAGGCCGCCGGGATTGGCGAAGCTGGCAATGGTGACCTGGCCAAGCTCGGTCGGCTCTGCTGCTCCTGCAACCGTGGCAGAAACCGTGCCGTCCTGCGAAATCGTGATCGCGCTGGCACCTTCGGGAATGGTGATCGCGGGGTTCAGGGCATAGCCTTGCGCGGTTACCAGCGTGCCTTCGGCAGAACGGCTGAAATTGCCCGCCCGGGTATAGCCAAGCTGGCCGCCCGGCATGGTCACCTGAAAGTATCCGTCTCCGTCCAGTGCCAGGTCCAGCGCATTGCCGGTTGTCTGCAGCGTGCCCTGCGTGTCGATCCGCGTCGTCGCCTGCAGCGCCACGCCGGTGCCGAGGTTCAGGCCCGTGGCATAGGCCGTTTCGGACGAGGACTGCTGTCCCGCCACGCGTGCGTCCTGATAGGCCAGCGTGGCGAAGTTGGCGCGGTCGCGCTTGAAGCCGGTGGTGCCGATATTGGCGAGGTTATTGGCGATCACGCGCATCCGCGTGTCCTGCGCCTCAAGCCCGGTGCGGGCGACGTGAAGGGCTGAGCTTGGCATGGTGTTCTTCCTCTAAGGTCAGGAAAGGCGCATCAGCGCTGCGCTGGATTCATCCACCTCGCGCGCTTGGGAAACGACCTTGGTGCGGATGTCGAACAGGCGCTGGGCCTCGACCATCTCGACAAGAATGCGGGTGGGATTGACGTTGGACTGTTCAAGGCTGCCGACCATCAGCTTAGCCTCCTCGTCCTGCGGCAAGACGCCGCCGCCCGTGACACGGAAAAAGCCGTCGAGGCCCTTCTCGATTTTACTGCCTGTGGTGGAAGCGATCTTGATGCGCCCGACCAGCTGGGGAGGCTGGTCGGGCGTCTCGGGATTGGCGACGTTGACGCCGCCATCGGGGGAAATGGTAACCTTGGAGCCGAGCGGCACAGTGATCGGCCCGCCTTCGCCGATGACCGGGCGGCCATCGCCATTCTGCAACACGCCGCCTGAGCTCACCGCAAGATCGCCGCGCCGGGTATAGACCTCGCTGCCGTCGTCGGCCTGAATCGCCAGCATCGTATCGCCGCTCAGCGCCACGTCGAGCGGCTTGCCCGTCTCGATCAGTGACCCTTGCGCCATCGACGCGCCGCGCACTTCGCCTTCGGTCATCGCGCGCGCTTCAAGGCTGGGGCCTTTCAGTGTCATCGGCGTGGTCGTCAGCATTTCGGCGCGAAAGCCGATGGTCTGTGCGTTGGCCATGTTGCTGGCGATTACGCGCTGGCGCACGGTCGATCCGGTCATCCCGGAATAGGCAGTGTAGATCAGGCGGTCCATGGCACGGCTTTCAGGTTAAATTGTTGATCAGGCCGCGGATCAGCTCTGCAGCTGGATCACGGTCTGCGAGATCTGCGTGGCGGTATCGATGGCTTTGGCGTTCGCCTGGAAATTGCGCTGCGCGGTGATCAGGCTGACCAGCTCTTCGGCGATATCCACGTTCGAGCGTTCGAGCGCGCCCGAAAGCAGCGATCCATATTGCCCGGTGCTCGGCTGGCCATAGTTCGGCGTGCCGGAAATTCCGGTCGTCACCCAGTTGGACGAACCAACCTGCTTGAGCCCCTGCGGCGCGATGAAGCTGGCGAGCGCGACCTTGCCGATGATGACATTCGAGCCGTCGGCATAGGACGCGGTTACCGCGCCATCATCGCCAACGGTAATGCCCGCAAACTCGATGGGGTTGCCGTTTGCATCGTTGCCGTTAGTCGCCGGGATCACAGAATCCCCCGGTGTGGTCGAAGTGATCGTGCCCGCCGCATCGGTCGGGAAAACCTGAAGGCGATTGCCCGACCCGTCGGAGATGAAGCCCGCGCCGTCCACGGTCAGGCTACCGTTGCGCGTGAACAGCGTCTGGCCGGTCACCACGTTCTTGGTAGTGAAGAAACCGTCGCCGTTGATTGCCAGATCGAGCGCCGAACCGGTCTGCTCGATCGGTCCTAGCGCGAAGTTCTGGCTGATCGATTCCACCGCCGCACCTATGCCGACGACCAGCTTTGGGTTGGTGAAGGCGCTGCCCACAACGATGTCGGCAAATTCCGTGCGGCTCTTCTTGAAGCCCGTGGTTTCGGCGTTGGCGATGTTGTGGCTGATCACGCCGAGGTCGGTCTGGGCGTTCTTGAGGCCGTTCAACGAGGTGTAGAAGGACATGGGGGTGCTCCGGGGGTGTTGATGGGGGGTAGGCGGGGGGTCAGGCGGTAGTGGCAGCACTGCCCGTGGTCAGCTTGGCGACCGTGGTGTTGAGCGTGTCGAGCTTGGCCGAGATCTGCGCGAGCGTGTCGCCCTGCGCCGAAATCGCGCCGAGCGATTCCTTCATGTCGTTTTGCGTCGACAGTGAAGAAAACTGCGCGAGCTGGGCCAGCATCTGCGAGTTGTCGACCGGATCGGTCGGGTCCTGATTGTTCAGCTGCGTGGTCAGCAGCTTGACGAAATCCTCGGCGCCCAATGCGCCCCAACCCTGTCCGGCCTTGGAGGAAGTGGTGGCACCATTGACGCCGGTGGTAGAAGTTACGGAAGCGACTGACATTATTTCATCCTCATCGTTTCGAGCATGAGCTGCTTTGCGGTTTGCATCGCCTCGACCACGTTCTGGTACTGGCGCGAGCTTTCGAGCATTTCGACCATCTCGGCGTTTTCATCGACCGGGGCCGTCCAGACATCGCCGTTTTCGTCGGCCAGCGGGTGGCCGGGATCGTGCTGGCGAATGGGCGTGGCGTCCGAACGCTGGACGGCGGCGACGCGCACTGTGGACAGACCGTTCGCCTGATCGAGCTGTTCGGTGAAGACCGCGCGCAAGGGGCGATAGGCCTCGGCTTCGGTAGTCGTGACCGTGCCTGCGTTGGCGAGGTTGGACGCTGCTGTGTTCATGCGGACGAGCTGGGCGGACATGGCCCGGCCCGTGACCTGGAACAAGTTGAGGGGGGTGTTCTGCGCCATGGCTTACTCGCCCTTGATCGCGCGGGTGATCGTCTCGACCCGGCCGCGCAGGAAGTTGAGCGTGGCCGAATAGCCCACCGCGTTTTCGGCAAAGGCGGTCTGCTCGGTCGCCATTTCGACGGTGTTGCCATCGAGGCTGGGCATCACCGGCACGCGGTAGCGGGTGGCCGAGGAGATTGCCTGATCGTCGCTGGCGCCGTTTGTTCGGGCTTTCAGTGCGGCGGCAAAGTCGATGTCCTTGGCTTTGTAGCCGGGCGTCGCCGCATTTGCGATGTTGGAGGTCAGCAGGCCCATGCGCTGCGAGCGCAGCTCCAGTGCCGTTCCGTGAATGCCGAAGAGGGATTCAGCCATCGTATCGCGCCTTGGTCCTGCCAGAGGAATTTCCGGCAAAGGGTTCACGGTCCGTGTTTCAGCAAGGCCCGTGCCAGTTCCGCAAACGCGGGCATCCGGCGCCGACAAATCGCCCCAGACGGCAAGCCATTGCCGGAAGGCGGCAAATTGCAGGCAAGGGGCTGAATTCTTGCCGCCTTCAGCCGTTCTAGGGTGCGAGGAGACCCGAGGCTCATGCAATTCAGCCCCCTTATCGACGGCCTGTCCGCCACCATCGTGGTGGGCGGAACCGCGCTTGCCACGGTGCTGCGCGCCGGGCCGCGTGAGCTGGCGTTCACCGCGCGGGCGCTGGCAGGGCTTTTTCGGCCACAGTTCACCGCTGAACTGGCCAAGGCCGATCTGGCCGGACAAGTCTCCGCGATCCGCCGCGAGGGCGTGCTCCGCGTGAACCCCAAGTCTACCGGCGACCGCGCGTTCGACGAAGCCACCGACCTTATGATCCGCTCGCGCTCGCTCGACCCCTTGATCGAACGCCACAACACCTATCGCCGCCAGCGCATGGCAGAGGGCAATTCCGCCGTGCGCACGCTGGCGCAGGCCGCAGAGCTGGGACCGGTGTTCGGGATGGTCGGCACGCTCGTTTCGCTCAGCAGCCTTCCGGCCAATGGCCTCGATGCAGGCGCGCTCAATGGTGCGATTTCGATGGCGGTGGTGACCACACTCTACGGGCTGTTGCTCGCCAACTTGCTGCTGGCCCCGCTCGCGCGGCTGATTGAGCGCCACGCTCAGGCTGAAGAATTGGCGCGGGCCGAGGTGATCGACTGGCTCACCGTACAACTCGAAGCCGAAATGCCGCCGCGTGTACAGCCATTGCGCCCGCAGGCCGTCCCGCGCGAGAGGCACCACGCATGATCGTGCGCGCCGGGACGGGCTGGCAATATGCGCTGGCCGACTTGTCTCTGATCCTGTTTCTCGTCACCGCCTCGGCGCTTGCGCAGGCCAGCGATAAAAGACCGGCCCCGCAACCTGCGCCCCCTCCCATTGCTGCCGCCATCGACAGCGAACCGGTCGCGGTATGGAGCGCCAGCCCTGAGGCACCGCTGCTTTCGCAGTGGCTGGGTAGTGTTGGCGCAGATCCGCGGCTCGAAGTGCAAGTCGTAGTCCGCTATGCCAGCGGCGGGCGCGCAGCGGCCATGGCGCAGGCGAACCAGCTTGCCAAAGCGGGCGGCCCCCGCGCCAGCGCCGCGCGCATTCTGGTCGAGCCGGGCGCGCGGTCGGGTGCGAGCGTTTCGCTCGTCTATGCCAGCGAAACGCAGTCTGCTTGGCCGCCTTTGGCACAATGATTGCGAGACACGGCTCCCAAGCGCTCAGATTTGTCTTGGGAACCCACGCCATGAAATCCGCCTCGATCTTCGCCCTGCTTCTCGCAGGCACCACGGCATCAGCCGCCATTGCGCAGTCCGGCGGCTTCTACGATCTTGCCAGCGTGGACCGCGCGGTTGCTGCGTTTACCGGCGCAGGAATTGGCCAGCCCGGCGGTGCAGCGCTGCCGGTCGACCGGCGGATGCGGCTGGCGCCATGCTTCGGCGCGCTGGTGACGACATGGTACGGCACGCGGCAGGACAATGTGCTGGTGCAATGCCCTGATCCGGGCGGCTGGCGGCTGTTCGTTGCCGTTTCCGGCAATGGGCGGCAGGATGCAGCCTCGGCCTTGCCCCCTGCGGTTGCTCGGGGCGAGGCGCTGACCATTTCGGTCGAGGGCGAGGGCTTTTCCGTTTCGCAATCGGGCGAAGCAATGGAAGCAGGGCCTGTGGGCGCGTGGATACGCGTTCGTACCAGTGTCAAGGCCACGCCGATCCGTGCCCGCATCGCGCGCCCCGGCCTGGTGATCGTGCCGGTGGATTGATCCCTCTTGCCGGTCCGTTGCGCCATCCGGCAAAAATTTTCCGTATTGCCCCTTAAAGACCCCTTCAGACCGCCGTTCTTGGATGCATGAAACGCTAGGAGCGTCACCATGTCGCCAATTGATATCGGAGCACCGCGCCCGGTTGGGCCGGTGCAGGTCAAGACTGCCACCACCGCCAAGTCGGCACCTGCAACGGTCGATACGCAGACGTCTGCGCCCGTCGATGCCGGTACTGCCACCCAGGTGCAGCGCTCTGCCGCGCTCGATGCGGGAAGCACACCGCCCGTCGATGTCGAACGGGTGAAGGATATCCGCCAGGCCATCGAGAAGGGCAATTATCCGCTGGTTCCGGCGCGTATCGCCGATGCCATGATTGCTGCCGGAATGCTGCTGAGGACTGCCTCCTGATGACGATCCAGAACGCTGCTCGCCCCGAAGCCGGACACCCTGCCGATTCTGCCGCACCCATGCGCGAAACGCTTCGGCAGATGCTTGCCGTGCTGCAGGAGGAACGGCACGCGCTTGCCGGGCTGGATCTCGATCTGATCATGGGCTGCGCCGCCAACAAGTCGGTGCTGTGCGGCACGCTGGCGGAAGCTGGCAACGACAATATCGACGAGGAATGCCGCGGCCTGCTCGATGCCGCACGCCGGTTGAACGAGGCGAACCGCCGCGTCCGTAACCTTATTGCCGCCAATGTATCCTCGCGCCTCGATGCGCTGACCGGCACCACGCCGCTCTACCGCGCAGGCCCGCAGGCCCACCGTCTGCGAACAGCCTGACCCGTTTGGCACGAGGTTTGCTGAACCCCTTCCGTGATGCCGCCCCCGTGCGGCCGGAAGGGGTGAAGCGTGAGTTCATACGACCTTTCAGGGTTTCCGAATGCCCCAGCTGCTTCTGGCGGTTCCGGGGCAACCGTGCGTGGCGCAATTGCCGGAGCGGCACAGGCAACCGGCGTCGATTTCGGCTACCTCATGGCTCAGGCCAGGCTTGAATCCAGCCTCGATCCCAGCGCCCGCGCCCGCACGTCGAGCGCGAGCGGCCTCTACCAGTTCACCGGCGACACCTGGCTGCGCACGCTCGACAAGCATGGCGCCGACCACGGCCTCGGCTGGGCAAGCGACATGATCGAGGGCGGCTCGGTCCGAGATCCTGCGGCCCGAGCGCAACTGCTGGCCATGCGCTTCGATCCGCAAGTTGCTGCGCTGATGGCGGGCGAACTCGCCAACGACAACAGCGCTTATCTTTCCGGCGTGCTGGGTCGCCAGCCGGACCATGGGGAACTTTATCTCGCGCATTTCTTTGGCGCGGACGGCGCGGGCAAGTTCCTCACCGCGCTTAGCAACGATCCATCGCAGAGCGCAGCTTCGATCCTCCCCGCCGCCGCTGCATCCAACCGCTCGACATTCTACGGCGCAGGGGGTGCGGCGCGCTCGGTCGGTGAAGTCATGGCGCTGATCCGCACGCGCATGGCGGGCGCTGCCGATGGCGGCACGGGCGAGGAAGCCCTGCAATGGGCAGCATCGATGGGCGTGACGCCTGCCACGGCGCAGGCGCAATTCACAGGCGGCCCGATTGCGCGCGAATTCCAGAGCGCAGCGGCAGGCACCGGCAATCCCGTGCCGGTCGCTGCCGCATCGATGGCCGACACCTTGCGCCAGACCTTCTCGCTCAACGATGGCGGCTCGGCCCCGGCGCATGTCCGCCAGGCCTATGGCCGCCTCTCGGCGCTGGGCCTCTAACCCATGTTCAAGCGCTTCGGCTCACCTGCCGCCTTCGTCCTTCCGGCCGGTATCCTCACGCTCATCGTGCTGATGGTCGTGCCGATCCCGACGATCATGCTCGACGTGTTCTTCGTCCTTAACATCGCGCTGTCGATCGCAATCCTGATGGCGGCGATGAACGCGGAAAAGCCGCTCGATTTCTCATCGTTCCCTTCCGTTCTGCTGTTCGCAACGCTGCTGCGGCTTGCGCTGAACGTGGCGTCCACTCGCATCGTTCTCGTCAACGGCCACGAAGGCGGCGCAGCGGCGGGCCACGTGATCGAAGCGTTCGGCGAATTCCTGATCGGCGGCAATTTCGCGGTCGGCCTGTTCGTGTTCATGATCCTGATGATCATCAACATGGTCGTCGTCACCAAAGGCGCGGGCCGCGTGTCCGAAGTCTCGGCGCGCTTCACCCTGGATGCCTTGCCGGGCAAGCAGATGGCGATCGACGCCGATCTTGCCGCCGGGCTGATGACCGGCGACGAAGCCAAGGCCCGCCGCCGCGAAGTTGCCACCGAAGCCGATTTCTACGGTTCGATGGATGGTTCGTCCAAGTTCGTGAAGGGCGATGCGGTTGCCGCGTTGCTGATCCTTGGCGTCAACATCATCGCCGGTTTCTGCCTCGGCATGATCAGCCACGGACTCACCGCCGCGCAGTCCGCGCAGTTTTACGTGACGCTCGCGGTGGGCGATGCGCTGGTGGCGCAAGTGCCGTCGCTGCTGCTGTCCATCGCTGCCGCCGTGATCGTTACCCGCGTGTCCGACAGCCGCGACCTCACGGGCCAGATCAGCGGCCAGTTCGCAAATCCTGCCATCTGGCTGCCCGTCGCCATCGTCATGGGCGCGGTCGGCATGATCCCGGCGATGCCGCAGTTCATATTCCTGCCTGCCGCCGGACTTGCAGGCTGGTTGTGGTGGTCGCTCAAGCAGCGCGCCGCCCGCCCGGTGCCGGTCGTGGTCGAAGAAGCACCCGCCGTCGATCCGGGCCGGATAACGCTCGACGAGGTCAGCGATCATACGCTGGTCACCGTCGAGATGGGCTACGGCCTGATCCATCTGGTCGATGAACGTCGCGGTTCGCCGCTGGTCGCGCGGATCACCGGGGTGCGCAAGCAGCTCAGCCAGACGTTCGGCTTCATCGTGCCGCAGTTCCGCGTGCGCGATTCGCTCGAACTTGGCCCCAACTCCTACCGCATCCTGCTCGGCGGGGTGCCCGTGGGCCTTGGCGACATGCGCCCGGAAAAGGTGCTCGCCATCGATGCGGGCGAGGCCAATCCCGATCATGGCCTCCGCGGCGAGAGGACCACCGACCCCAGCTTCGGTTGCCCCGCGATCTGGATCGACGCTGCTCAGCGCGATCTTGCCATTGCCGAGGGTTTCCTCACGGTGGATGCCAGCACGGTCATCGCCACGCATCTCAATCAAGCATTGGGTGACCGCCCGTCGGCTCTGCTCGGCCCGGACGAGGTCAAGGCGATCCTCGATGGCGTCAAGGAGCGTTCCGCAGGGCTGGTCGAGACGATCCACCCGCAGCCGATGTCGCTGGGCGCGCTCACCCGCCTGTTCCATGGCCTGCTCGACGACGGCATATCCATCGCCCACCCGCTGCCGATCCTGTCGGCGCTGAGTCAGGCGCTCCAGCAGACCACCGATCACGACAGGCTGGTCGATCTCCTGCGCGCGGCGCTGGGAGAGATGGTCGTGGGGCGCATCTGCGGACCGAACGATCGCCTGCCCGTGGTCACGCTCGAAGCGGGGCTGGAGCAGATGATCGTATCGGGGATGCACGATCCCGCGACCGGGCAGCCGGTGATCGAGCCCGATCTGGCGCGCGGCATTGGCGAGCGCATCACCGCGATCATTTCCGAGCGCGGCCCCGGCGCGCCGCCCATCGCGCTGATTGTCCAGCCGCGTGCCCGCCGTCCGCTCGCCAGCCTGCTGCGCCTGCGCGCGCCGCAGTGCCTGGTGCTGTCGATCTCCGAACTTCCGCCGTCGCAGCCGATCGAGGTCATCTCGGTCATCGGCGGCGAAGAGCAACCACAGCCGGTCCAGCCGATGTCCACCCTTGAGGGACTTGCCGCATGAAACACGATCCACGCGGCTTTGCCGCCGCACAGGCCTACAAGAAGGACGAGGCTGCCGACCGCATCCGCCGCTTCCTGCCGATGGTGAAACGTCTGGCGTGGCACGTGCACGGCTCGGGCCGGGCCGGGATGGAGATGGAGGACCTGATCCAGGCGGGCCTTGTCGCGCTGACCGAATGTTCGCAGCGCCACTCCGGGCCGACCGAGGACGGCTTCGCCGCCTACGCCAAGCTGCGCGTGCGCGGCGCGATGGTCGATCTCGTCCGGCGCTCGACCCCGCTGTCGCGCTCGGCCACAGAACGCAGGCGGGCCTTGCGGGAAAAGACCGCGCTGCTTTCCACAGAGCTTGGCCGTCCTCCCAGCGAGGCGGAACTCGCCGCTGCGATGGGTCTGACCGAGCGCGAACTGGCCGACCAGCGCTCGGCGGACGAGCCGCTGCGCTTCGAGCACATCGACGATGCCTATTCCGACAGCAATTCGGCCTTCGCCGACGATCGCCCCGACAGCTTCGCCATGCTCGCCGATGCCGAAATGCGCAGCGCCGTAACAGCCGCCATCGCCGATCTGCCCGAGCGTCTGCAGATGGTCATCCAGCTCTATTTCGTCGAGGAACTGAACCTTGCCGAAATCGCCGAAGTCCTTGGCGTCAGCATCCCGCGCATCCACCAGTTGAAGGCACAGGCGCTGGAGAAGCTCAAGGCCGCACTGGGTGACGGGTATGAGGTGTTGTGATCAGCTTGCGTGTTCGCCGGACAGGATCGGATCGCCGATGGTCATCTTCTTGCCGTCGGTGATGATCACCTTGTCGCCCAGCTTGGCGAGCTTGAACAGGTTACTGGCGAACTCGTCCGGCACGCCGACGCAGCCGTTGGTGGCGTAGCCTGCCTCGACCTTGCTGCCGTGGATCGATACGCCGTCGTTGGTCAGGCGCAACATGTGCGGCATCGGCGCGTCATAGATGTTCGAGACGTGATCCGCGTCCTTTTCGGTGATCGGGAACACGCCGGTCGGGGTCGGCTTTTCGCCATAGCCCTTGAGGATTGCCGCAGCGCCGATCTCGTGCCCGTCGCGGAACACGCTGATGACTCGCGCGGTCAGGTCCACGGTTACCACCAGCGGGCCATTGGCAGGGGCGCGGGTCTCGTCCCAGTAGAACTTGCCGAACTTGATGGGTTCATTGATGGGCAGGATCGACTTGACCACGAACGGGCCATCGGCGGGCTTGGCGGCGAGGGAAGGGGCGAGGGCAAGGGCAGGGGCGGTAGGCTTGGGCGCTGCGATCACCATGGGGGCGGCTTCTGCCGTGCCGTTACCGAACGCGACCTCGGCAATATCCTGCCCGGCGTGGAACGCGAGGAGCGAGGCGAGCGAGGTTGCGATGAAGCCCAGCGGCATGCGCACCCAGCGCTTGCTCCAGAGGTTCTGCTGCTTGCCCATGATCACGCCGTTCCTTTCATGGTAGGAAATAGGCGTTAATGCCGTGCCTTGCGAGTCCCCATAAAACCGCGTCCCGCGCAGGGACGCCCGAGCTTCGAACACTTTACAGGCATGGTTAACGCCGCGGAAGAGCCAGCCTGCGCCACAGCCCCTCAAGCGGTCCCTGTCGGAACCGGACAAGCCACCATCCTGGCCAGATCAGCATCGCTGCCCATCCCAGAACCACGAATGCGGGCAGCCACGCGCGCGGAAGTTCCGGGCCCAGCCCAAGTCCCCAACCGCAGAAGATCGCGGACATCAGCACAGTCGTGCCGAGGTAATTGGTGAAGGCGCAGCGCCCCGCCGCCATGAGCGCGCGCCCGATCAGACCATCGCGCACATGCGGGAAGACCAGCACCAGCACGGCGGCATAACCCAGCGCCATCAGCAGGTGCGGGAGCGCCATGCCGTCCTCGATTGCCAGAAACATCGCGCGCGGCGGCCAGTCATGCGCGGCGAGCCATTGCACCGCCAGCAGCGATGCCGCGCCCCCCGACGCGATGCCGACTGTCGCTACTGCCGCCAGCCGTGGCCGTGGCCAGTCGGTGAAGAATCCGCCACGCACCATCGCCATGCCGATGAGCATGAGGGGGATCGTCTCGGTGAATGACGCCAGCGTCACGGTGAGCGGCTGCAACGCAGCGCTGCCCAGCTTCAGCCGGATCGCCTCGATGAACCCGGCCTGCAGAATGGCCATGTCCGCCGCGACGGATTCGCCGATACGGACCATCATGTCTGCCTGCTCCGCGACGTCGGCGGGGCCAGCGATTCCTGCCAGCACAGCTTGTTCGGTGAAGATGCCGGGCAGGGCGAGCAGCGCCTCGATCCCGTGTGAAAGCACGTAGAACGGCACGGCGATGCCCACCAGCCGCCATGGCGAGAGCCGCCTGAGCGCCAGCGCGCCAAGCCCGCACAGCGCATAAGTGAACAGGATGTCACCCCACCACAGCAGCGCGAAATGGAGATAGCCGAACAGTGCCAACCACAGCAGCCGCCGGATCTGGCTGAGGTCGGGGTCGGCGCCCTGGCGCTCGGCGGCCTCGGCAAACAGCACCATGCTCGCCCCGAACAGCAGGCTGAACAGCGCGCGCATCTTGCCTTCGAACACCACGAAGGCAAAGCCGAACCACACCGCACCGCCCGGGTCCATGCGCGGGATCGACGGGGAGAACGTCGCCAGCGACGGTCCCCAGAATCCGGTTATGTTGATCGCAAGAATCCCCAGCACGGCCACGCCGCGCAGGAAATCTATCGCCTCTATGCGGCTGCGGGGAAAGTCGGTGTCCAAGCCATCAGGGCTTTACCACCAGGCAGGTGAACCCGCCAGACCTGAGCGCCGCGCAGGCCTTGTCGGCTTCCGCCTGTCCGCCAAATCCGCCCGCCAGCAGACGCGTCACGCTGCCGGAAGCCAGATCGATGCGTCCATGGCCGGCAAGTTCGGCGCGGCCGCGCAGTTTGGTCCAGAGGCCATCGGCATTGGCCTTCACCCCGAACGCACCGAGCTGCACGCGCCAGTTGCCCTTTGCGGCAGGCGTTGGTGCCGCAGGCTTTGGCGCAGCCGGCTTCGGGGTAGGGGCAACAGGCTTGATCGCCGCAGCAACAGGCTTGGCAGGCAAGCTCTTCGCCACCGAGATGTGTTTCGGCCCGGGCATCGTCACTGGATTGGCGAAGTCGGCCCCGGCTGTGACCGGTCCGCTGGACGAAGGGACCGAAGGCGGGATGTCGGCACGTTCCAGCGCGCCGCCGGGAATGACGGTGCGCAAAGGCGCGGTCGGTGCTGCTGCCACGCCGAGATCCGCCGCTGCGAATTGCCGCGAACGGTTTTCCTGCGCCTTCTGCTCCAGATCCGCACTGAGCGACATGGCAAGCTGGCGTTGCTCCAGCGGGACAATGCCGTCCATCGTTGCAAGGCTTCGCGTCGCCTGTTCAAGGCCTGCCGAGGCGGCGCGGCTCATCAGTGCATAGGCGCGGACCCAGTCCTTGCCGACGATATCGCCGTTGAAATGGGCAATGCCCAGAATGTATTGCGCGCGCGGCTCCCCACGCTCTGCCGAAGCCTGCAGGAAGGGCAGGGCGTCGGCCTTGCGCCCGTCCTGAAACATCAGCAGGCCTAGCGTGTCGGCGGCCTTGATATGACCCTGGCTTGCCGCCTTGCGATACCAAGCCTCGGCGCGCTTGGTATCCTGCGGCACGCCTTTGCCCAGCTTGAACGCCTGACCCATGTTGAACTGCGCATCGGCATCGCCCTTTGCCGCAGGGCCAAGCCATTCCTTGACCGCGCCCGCGAACTCCCCGCGCGACCATGCGTCCACGCCGGCCTTGACGTCTGCCAGTGCCGGAGCGGCTGTCAGCATCAGCAGAGCCGGTGCCAGCGCCAATCCCGACCGTCGTGTGGCGGTATGCTTGCGTTGAACCATTGTATCAAAGTCCGTCCATGTTCGTCTTGCCCCGCTGCGAAGGGGGCAGGGTGATCCGGTGAATTGCTGACCCTGAATCGCCGGACATGACGCCGGTCTTTACCGCCGCACTATATAGTCAACGAGGCGTTAGCGAAGTCTTAGCGCACATTCCCGATGGTCCGAAGCAGGCAAATTCAAGACCTGCGGGCAATCCTGAATGCTGCAGCCTGTGCATCTTAACCAAAATTTCAACCCAATCTGCGAATCCTGTCTGTGAAGTTTACGACTTTCGGGGGAATTGGTTTTGCGCGTACTGGCATTGGCATCGCAAAAGGGTGGTTCGGGGAAGACGACCTTGTCCGGTCATCTCGCCGTCCAGGCCCAGCGGGCGGGCGCAGGCCCGGTCGTTCTGATCGATATCGATCCGCAAGGTTCGCTGTCAGATTGGTGGAATGAGCGCGAGGCCGAATTCCCGGCATTTGCCCAGACCACCGTGGCCCGCCTCGCCAGTGATCTGGCGATTCTGCGCCAGCAGGGCTTCAAGCTGGCCGTGATCGATACCCCGCCTGCGATCACCATGGCCATTCAGTCGGTGATCTCGGTTGCCGAACTGATTGTCGTCCCCACCCGCCCCAGTCCGCATGATCTGCGCGCCGTCGGTGCCACGGTCGATCTGTGCGACCGCGCCGGAAAGCCGCTGATCTTCGTCGTCAACGCTGCCACCCCCAAGGCGCGAATCACCTCGGAAGCCGCAGTCGCGCTGTCGCAGCACGGCACTGTCGCGCCCGTCACGCTGCACCAGCGCACCGATTTTGCCGCCTCGATGATTGATGGCCGCACGGTCATGGAATGCGATCCGGGCGGCAAGTCCGCCGCTGAAGTGACCGCGCTGTGGACCTATATTTCCGAGCGACTCGAAAAGAACTTCCGCCGCACCGTCTTTTCCGTGCCTCAGCCCGCTGCAGCCATGCCCATGGCAGGCGGCGCGGCCCGACCGATGGGTGGCTTCGGCCGCCGCGTAGCCGGTTCTTGAGCAGAGGAGGCCTTATGAGCGCCGCCAAACCTCTCGCCTCGCTTTCTTCGGGACTGCTTGCCCGCAAGGGTGCCGCCCGTCCCGCGATGCGTCCGCAGCTTGCCATGACCATGGAAGAGCAGCGCCGCGTGCTGGTCAGCATGGGCGAGGCTGCTCCTGCGGTCGAACCTGACGATCTCGGCTGGAACGACATGGGCGAAGATGCGCCCGTGCCCGCCCCGATATTCGCTGAAGCCCCCGCGATCGTCCAGCAGATCGAAGCGCTTGTCGCAGCCGTCGCGGACATGCCGCCGGCAGCAGCACCTGCGCCCCGGACCAAGGGCGGCAAGGTGGTGCGTTCGGCGCTCAGCGAAGGGCGCAAGGCCGCTTTCACCCTGCGGCTCGACCAATATCGCCACTTGCGCCTGCGCCTTGCCTGCATGCTCGAACAGCGCAGCGCACAGGCCGTGCTGGTGGAAGCGCTTGACCGTTTTCTCGCCGATCAACCCGGGATCGAAGATCTTGCCCGGCGCGCGACACGCAACTGATTGACTGAAGGAATACCCGGACCATGACCAGCCTTCTCTCTGCTTTCGTCCCCTCCCGCGCGGCGCGTCTGGTGATTTCGACCGCGCTTGCTGCAGGCGTGCTCACCGGTTGCGCTGCAGGCGGCGCCCACCCCGACAAGTTCGCGGCCTCCGCCCAGACGGCACTGGCCAAGGGCAGCACCAAGGCGGCGGTCGACAATGCCGAACAGGCTGTGCTCGCCGATCCGCGCAATGCAGCGTACCGTGTGCTGCTCGGCAACGTCTATCTCAAGGCCGGACGCTTCGAATCCGCGCGCCAAGCCTATGACGAGGCGATGGAACTGGGTGAGGACAGCAACCGCACCGCGCTCAGCCTCGCGCTGGCAGACGTTGCGCTGGGCCGCTACGCCGAAGCCGTCGATACGCTCAACTCCTACCGCGATACGATCGCACCTGCCGACTACGGTCTCGCGCTCGCGCTGGCTGGTCAGGCACGCCAGGGCGTTGCCGTTCTGTCCGACACGCTGCGCGGCGGCGAGAACACCGTCAAGGTGCGCCAGAACCTCGCGCTTGCCTATGCCCTGTCCGGGCAATGGCGCGAATCGCGCATGATGGCGGCGCAGGACTTGCCCGCCGATCAGCTGGGTGAGCGGATGGAACAGTGGGCGATGATGGGCCAGCCCGAACTCACCCGCGAACGCGTTGCCAACCTGCTCGCGGTGCCGCTGCGCGGGGACGCTGGGCAGCCGACTGCGCTCGCACTGGCCAATTTCCCGGCGACCGAGCAGTTGGCTGCAGAGGCAGCGGCCCGCGCAGAACCGCTTGCGCAGGCAGCAGTTGCGGAACTTCCGGCTGCCGACACGTCGGCTGCACCGCAGCCCGCGCTGGCCGATGCCTCGTCGCAGAGCAAGCCAGAGCAGCTTGCGATGATCGACCTGCCGCCTTCCACGCCGGTGCAGCCGGTTGCCCAGCTCGCCCCCGAACCGCAGCCGGCTCTGCGCGTCCAGCGCGTCGTCGCGCCCCGGATCGTCCAGTCTCCGCGCGCCGCGGCGCCCGCGCGCAAGCCGATTGCCGCCGTCACCACGGCCAAGGGCACACACCTTGTCCAGCTGGGTTCGTTTGGCAGCGCTGAAGGTGCGCGCCGCGCTTGGCGGCACTTTGCCACGCGCAACCCGGCGCTCGCTGGCTATCGCAATGTCACCACGCAAGTTACGGTGAACGGCCGCCAGTTCTGGCGCGTTCAGGCTGCGGGCTTTGCCGGATATGCCGCCGCCAGCTCGCTCTGTGGCTCGGTCAAGGCCCGCGGCGGCGCTTGCCTCGTCCTGCGCGGCACGGCTGATGTGGCTCCCGGTCAGCGCGCCGTGGAAACGCGCATGGCTCGCCGCTAAACCGGAGTATCATTCCCGGACGGAAGGGCGCGGAGGACCGAAAGGTCTCCTGCGCCCTTTCGGTTTCAATCGACTTTGGTGCCGCCCTTGAACAGTGCGGCCACGCGGCCTTCAACCGGCCTGCGATCAAACGGTGTGTTGCCCGCCGCTGCTGCCATCTTGTCGGAATTGACCACCCACGGGCGCGCGGGATCGACGATGGCGATGTCGGCTTCGGCACCCACGTGCAGTCTGCCCGCATTCACGCCCAGCAATTGCGCCGGATTGGCGCTGAGCAGTTCGAACGCGCGCGCAATGGGGATCACCCCGTCGCGCACCAGCGTCAGTGTCAGCGGCAGCAGCGTTTCTGCCCCGGCCATGCCCGGCTCGGCATCGGCGAAAGGCAGGCGCTTGTCCTCCGGCCCCCGAGGATCGTGGCCGGACGAGATGACGTCGATCGTCCCGTCGCCAATCGCGGCAACAACCGCCTTGCGGTCATCGTCGCTGCGCAGCGGCGGCGAGAGGCGGCAGAACGTGCGGAAGCCGACCAGTTCGAGATCGGACAGGATGAAGTGCGCAGGCGTCACGCCCGCCGTCACGCGAATGCCGCGCGCCTTTGCCTCGCGCACCAGACCCAGCGCGCGCGCGGTCGTCACCTGCCGGAAATGGACATGCGCGCCGGAAAGTTCGGCCAGCGCTATGTCGCGCGCCACGGCCAGCGCCTCGGCTTCGGCAGGCGCGGAGGGCAGGCCCAGCCGGGTCGCCACTTCGCCAGCTGTCGCCACTGCGCTCCCGGTGATCGCCGCGTCTTCGGCATGGGTCACCACGACCAGCCCGAGCATCGCGCAATAGCGCAGCAGCCGCAGCATCACGCCCGAATCACCGACCCAGCCGCGCCCGGTGGCTACCGCCTTGGCCCCGGCATCGCGCATCAGCGCCAGTTCGGCGAGTTCGCTGCCCTCAAGTCCGCGTGTGGCGGCGGCGAGCGGATGGACCCACAAGTCCGGCTTGCCCGATTGCGCCGCGAAGCGCACGCGCGCCGGATGGTCGAGCGGCGGGCCCTGGTCGGGCATCAGGCCTGCGCGGGTGATTCCGCCAAAGTGGAACGCAGGCTTGTCGATGGCGAATACGCCAAGATCCACCAGCCCCGGAGCGACCAGCGCGCCTTTCGCGTCGAACACCGCGTCGCCATCGTGCGGGGTCAAATTGCCCAGCGCGACGATCCGCCCGCCTTCGCAGCGCACTGCGCCTGCCTGCGGTTCGCCCGAAGCCAGGACCAGACGCCCGCCGGTAATCGTGAGAGGCCGCGCGATCATGTCGGAACTCCTTCAACTTCCCACCCCGGCACGCCGCGCGTCCGGCGCGTCAGCACTTCCAGGCAGGCCATGCGGATCGCCACACCCATTTCCACCTGACGGGTGATCAGGCTGCGGGTGGGATGATCGGCCACCGTCGAATCGATCTCGATTCCCCGGTTCATCGGGCCGGGATGCATGACGAAGGCGTCTGGTTCCGCGCGTGCCAGCCGCTCGGGCGTGAGGCCATAGAGGTGCCGGTATTCGCGCGGGGATGGGATGAACTGCCCGGACATGCGCTCCTGCTGGAGCCGCAGCATCATCACCACGTTCGCGCCCTTGAGCGCCGCGTCGAAATCATGGACCGGAGTCACGCCCATCGCCTCGACCGCATCGGGCATCAGCGCGGGCGGCGCGCAGACGCGCACATCGGCACCAAGCGCGGTCAGGCACAGGATGTTCGACCGGGCCACGCGGCTGTGCAGGATGTCCCCGCAGATGGTGACTTTCAGGCCATTGAGGTCTGAACCCACTGGCAGGCCCAGCGCATGGCGCATGGTCAGCGCATCGAGCAGCGCCTGCGTGGGATGCTCGTGCTGACCATCGCCCGCGTTCAGTACCGGGCAATCGACCTTCTCCGCGATCAGCCGCACCGCGCCTGAACTCGCGTGGCGGATGACGATGGCATCGGCGCGCATGGCGTTGAGTGTCATCGCCGTGTCGATCAGCGTCTCGCCCTTCTTCACGCTGCTGGTGGCGGCGTGCATGTTGACGACGTCCGCGCCCAGCCGCTTGCCCGCGATCTCGAAAGACAGCAGCGTGCGGGTGGAGTTTTCGAAGAAGGCGTTGATGATCGTCAGGCCCCCCAGAAGATCGGTCTTCTTCTTCGGCTGACGGTTCAGTTCCACCCACTGCTCCGCCTCGTCGAGCAGATAGAGGATCTCATGCCGGGCAAGCTGGCCGATGCCGGTCAGGTCACGGTGCGGGTAGGCAAGACCGCCCGCTGGGTAGCGGCCTGCCTGCGAGGAGTTCGGGGTTTGCATTGAAACCAGTTCCCTAGTGGGCAGGCGGGATCGGCTCAAGCGGTTTCCCGCTGGCAAAGACCGCTCGTCCACAATAGAGTCCGCGCCCATGAGCTTTGCCCGTTCGGTCTGGAAGATCCTCGTCGCCATCAAGGATGGCTTGGTCCTGTTGTTTCTGCTGCTGTTTTTCGCAGCACTCTATGCCGCGCTGTCGTCTCGGCCCAGCCCCGGCATGGTCCGGGATGGAGCGCTGTATCTCAACCTGGACGGCGGCATCGTCGAAGAGGCGAGCGAGGTTTCGCCTGCGAGCCTGCTGATGTCAGGCGATGCGCCTCAGCCGGAATACGTGGAGCGCGATCTCGTCCGCGCGATTGAAGCGGCCGCCACCGATAGCCGAATCAAGGCGGTCGTGCTCGATCTCGAACAGTTCACCGGCGGCTCGGGCGTGCAGGTCGCCAGCGTCGGCGCTGCGCTTGACAAGGTCCGCGCTGCGAAAAAGCCGGTCCTCGTCCGCGCGCTGATCTACAACGACGATACGGTGCAGCTTGCCGCCCACGCGTCCGAAGCATGGGTCGATCCGATGGGCGGGGTTGCCATCACCGGGCCGGGCGGCACGATGCTGTTCTACAAGGGCCTGCTCGACAAGCTCAAGGTCAACGCCCACGTCTTCAAGGTCGGCACCTACAAAAGCGCCGTCGAACCGTTCATCCGCAGCGAATCCTCGCCCGAATCGCGCGAGGCGCTGAACGCGGTGCTCGGCGCGGTCTGGCAGAACTGGCAGGACGACGTGAAGCGCGCGCGCCCCAAGGCCGATCTGCGGCCTGCGCTTACCGATCCGGTCAAATGGGTGGCCGATGCAGGTGGCGATGCCGCGCAAGCTGCGGTCAAATCCGGGCTGGTCGACCGTGTGGGCGACCGCGTTGCCTTCGGCAAACGCGTTGCCGAAATCGTCGGCGCGGACAGCGAAGGCCCCCTGGGCGCGTTCAAGGCAACCGAGCTTGGCACCTATCTGGCTGACAAGTCGCTGCCATCTGCGGGCAAAGCCATCGCGGTGGTTACTGTCGCTGGCGAAATCGTTGACGGCGATGCTGGCCCCGGCACGGCAGGCGGCGACCGCATTTCCGATCTGGTCGATAGCGTCACGCAGAGCGACGATTACGCCGGCCTCGTCCTGCGCGTCGATTCGCCGGGCGGCTCGGTCATGGCGTCGGAACGCATCCGCGCGGCAGTGGAGCGGGTCCGTGCCAAGGGTCTGCCGGTTGCCGTCTCGATGGGCAGTGTTGCGGCCAGCGGCGGCTATTGGGTCTCCACGCCCGCCCAGCGCATCTTTGCCGAACCCAGCACGATCACCGGCTCGATCGGCGTTTTCGCGGTCATGCCCAGCTTCGAGGCGACATTGCCCGAATATGGCGTGACCACCGAACAGGTCCGCACCACGCCGCTTTCGGGCCAGCCCGACCTGCTCGGCGGCCTCAACCCGCAAGTCAGTGCGCTGTTGCAGGGGCAGGTCGAGCAGACCTATGGGCGCTTCATCGGCTATGTCGCCAAATCGCGCGGCAAGACACCGGCGGAAATCGACAAGATCGGGCAGGGCCGAATCTGGGACGGCGGCACCGCGCGCCAGCTTGGCCTTGTCGACGAATTCGGCAATCTCGATGCTGCAGTGGCGTGGACCGCGAAGAAGGCCGGCGCCACCGAATGGCATGCCGAATTCGTCCAGACGCAGCCCAGCCCTTTCGTGGCGTTCCTCAAGCAGATGGAAAGCGAAAAGGGCACCGAGGCGCGCGCACAGGATCTCGCCGGAGCGCTTTCTGCCCGCCAGCAGGACCTGTTCATGCGGGTGCAGTCGGACGTCACGCGGCTGATCGAGGGTGGCGGCATGCGGGCTTATTGCCTCGAATGCGCGAGCGATGACCGTTCGCCTCCCCCTCGTGGGAGCGGCGAGAAGCTGGGGATGCTTCAGCTTCTCGCGCGGCTGTTCGGCTAACTGCCCGAATCAATCACCGGTTTGTGGCAAGATTTCCGGCGGGCTGCCGGGCTCTACCCAGTCGGGCGATACTTCGGGCGTCTCGTCGGGCTGGATCGCGGGCGGCACTTCGTCGGGCTGGGTCACCGGCGGGCTTTCCGGCGGGGACTGCGGTTCGATTCGGTCGGGCTGGGGGGAATCGGGGGTCGTGGCCATGGTTGCGGTCCTCAAAGGGGGCGTCGGTTGATCAACTCGCCGCTGTGCACCCCGGTTCCGCAGCTACACACAGGCGGCAAATCCAAGGCGCTTGCCCTTTCCCGGCCACTGCGATAGGGGCACCGCTCGCTTTTCGCCGGATGCGGGCGTGGCGGAACTGGTAGACGCAGCAGGTTTAGGTCCTGCCATCGCAAGATGTGGGGGTTCGAGTCCCTTCGCCCGCACCAGTCCGCGCGCCGGCGTCCGAAACAGCTTTTGCCGCGCCCGAGCAAATCGGACCTTTCGGGCGCGCATGACATAGATGAAAGTTGGATCAGGATGCAGATCGTCGAAACCAGCAACGAGGGCCTGAAGCGCGCCTATACCGTCACCATCCCTGCAGCGGACATTGCCGCCCGGGTTGAAGGTGAGGTCAAGAAGATCGCGCCGCAGATCAAGATGCCCGGCTTCCGCCCCGGCAAGGTGCCCGCCAACCTCGTGCGCAAGATGCACGGCCCTGCGATTCACCAGGAAGCGCTGCAGACCTCGATCCGCGAAGCGATGGACAAGCTCGTCGCCGACCACAAGCTGCGCCCCGCAATGCAGCCTGCCGTGTCGATGGGTGAAGGCTATGACGAAGGCAAGGACGCCAAGCTTACCGTCGAGCTGGAAGTTCTGCCCACGATCGAAGCGCCCTCGCTCGATGGCCTCAAGCTCGAAAAGCTGACCGTTCCGGTCACCGACGAGCAGGTCGACGAAGCCATTGGCCGCATCGCGCAGGGCCAGAAGTCGTTCACCGACGCCAAGAAGGGCGCCAAGGCCAAGGACGGTGACCAGATCATCATCGATTTCCTCGGCAAGGTCGATGGCGTGGCCTTCGAAGGCGGTGCGGCTGAAGACACCCCGCTGGAACTCGGCGCGGGCCGCTTCATCCCCGGCTTCGAAGAGCAGCTCGTCGGCGTGAAGGCCGGTGACGAAACCGTCATCACTGTGACGTTCCCCGAAGATTACCCGGCTGAAAACCTCAAGGGCAAGGAAGCCACCTTCGACATCACCGTCAAGGCGGTGAAGGTTGCCGGTGAATTCGAAGCCAACGACGAATTCGCCAAGATGCTCGGCCTTGAAAGCATCGAACAACTGCGCGGGTTGCTGCGCGGCCAGCTTGAGCAGGAAACTGCCGGCCTGACCCGCACCCAGATGAAGCGCGCGCTGCTCGATCAGCTCGCAGCCGGTCACGATTTCGCCGTGCCGCCAACCATGGTCGAAGCCGAATTCGAACAGATCTGGCAGCAGCTCCAGCAGGAAGCCCAGGGCGAAGAAAGCCCCGAGGACGCACTGAAGGAAATCGAAGCCGAAAAGGACGATTACCGCAAGATCGCCGAGCGCCGCGTGCGCCTCGGCCTGCTCCTGTCGGAAATCGGTCAGGCCAACGGCGTGCAGGTTTCGAATCAGGAAATGGAAATGCTGGTCCGCCAGGCTGCACAGCAGTACCGTGAAGAAGATCGCCAGCGCTTCATCGATTATGTGCGTTCCGAGCCGCTTGCCGCTGCTCAGCTGCGCGCGCCGCTCTATGAAGACAAGGTTGTCGACTTCCTGTTCGACAAGGCCGAAGTCACGGAACGCGAAGTGACCAAGGACGAACTCCAGGCCGCAATCGAAGCCGAGGAAGGCGCTCCTGCCGCCGAAGCCAAGCCCGCCAAGAAGGCCGCGCCCAAGAAGAAGGCTGCTGCGGAAGCCGCGCCCGCCGAGGAGGCACCTGCCGCTGAAGCCGCTGCTGAAGAAAAGCCCAAGAAGGCTGCTCCGAAGAAGAAGGCTGCTGCGGAAGAGGCCCCGGTTGCTGAAGCTGCAGCTGAAGAAGCGCCGGCTCCCAAGAAGAAGGCCCCAGCCAAGAAGAAGGCCGAGGGCTGATCCATTACGGATTGATCCTGCCCGACGGGGCGGGATATCGGACGGCCCGGCGTGCTTCGGCATGCCGGGCCGTTGCCGTTTCCGGGCTGAAACTACGTAGTGGCTCGTAGTATGAATTCCTATTTCGTTAGGAATTCAGTCAACCCGTCCACTCCCGAGCAATCTCCGGATTGCGCCCGAGTCGCCCTGTGTCAGAATCCAACGGCAAGAACCCGCCTCTCAGGGGAACTGCCATGCACACGGTCCGCAATCGAGTTGCCGCCAAGCCGCGTTCCAAAGGCAAGAGCCAGCCTGCTGTGCGGCCCTGTGCGAAGGCGGAGCCTGCGTTCATGCTGCGCACCGGCAACCCGCCCGCTTTCCCGCAGGGACTGATCGTTCCGGCACCGCGCGGCGCAGTCATTCGCGCGGTCGACATGCCTGCTGCTACCCCTCGCGTGCCGGGCAAGCCCGCCTCCCGCCGCAAGACGCCTGTGCGAAAAGCCGCTCCCGTGGCGGCGCGAAAGGCCAGAGCGGCCAAGCCCTCAGCGCAAGGCCAACGTAAAACGCGCATACCTGCGGTTCCAGCCGAAGCGGCAAAGGCTGTTGCCTCAGCACCGGCCTCGCAACCGCTCGCACAGGATACTGCCACGATGATGACTCAGGACCTGCTCGAACGCGCGCTGGCGCTCAAGCCCGAACCAGTTGAAACCACGCCGACACGAGCCACTTCCCCCGCCCCGGCCACGCCTCCACTCACGGCCGGGGCCAACCCCCTCCCGCGCTCGCGCGCGCTTGTGCCGCAGCGTGGCCACGCCCTGCGCGATGCCATTGCCCACTGGCTGAAGGACACCGGCCGCTGGCTCTCGGCCCGTTTCGGCCGCAAAGCCGCCGACCGCGCCCGCGTCGCCCACGCCAACGCCCGCCACCGCGCCCTGCAATCCCAGTTCGAAGCTCTCGAAGCTCTTCGTGAAGTCGCAAAATAATCGCAGGCCAAGCGCCTGAAACACAATGATAACCATCTCCGGGCAAGGAAGGTGCGACAGCCAATTCCTTGCCCGGAGATAGCCATGCCCATGCCCCGCTTCGTCTTCGCGTCGTTCTGCATGCTGCTACTCTGCATCGCGCCTACACAAGCCCAGTCGATCAGCGGCATTGCAAAAGCGGTCAGTGGCGACACGCTCGACATTACCGGTCAGGAGGTGCGGCTGCATGGCATCGATGCGCCCGAAGCGCAGCAGACGTGCTTGCGCGACGGTGCGCCATGGCCCTGCGGCGCAGTAGCGCGCGAGCAACTTGCCACGCTCCTCGCCAATTTCGAAGTCGCTTGCGAAGGTGTCGCTTCGTCCACGGGAACGATAATAGCCCGGTGCGAAGCAGGCGGCATCGATCTGGCCGAATCCATGATCACCGCAGGACTCGCCACCGTGCCGAATGCTGACGATGCCGACTACGCGGCAATGGCCGAGCGGGTTCAGGCGCGCAGGCTCGGCATCTGGGGGGGCTCGTTCGATGCTCCCGCAGTGTGGCGCAAGGCCCATCCCGAAGCGGTGCGAAAGCCTGCCGCCAGCCGAACCGCGCAAGTGCCACGCAGCAATACCTACCGCGATTCGCTGGGTTGCGCGATCAAGGGCAACATCAGCCAGCGCATGGGTGAGAACATCTATTACCTGCCTGGCATGAAGTATTACGACGGCACCCGGCCAGAGCGGATATTCTGCACCGAGGAAGAGGCGCAGGCGGCAGGTTTCCGCCGTTCGCGCGGTGGCTAGCGCCTACTCGCCCCAGCGCTTGAACCCCGGCACAGGCACCGCAGCCGTTCGAGCCCGTTCATAGGCCGCGCCTGCGGCCAGCGTGCGGGCGTCGTCCCACTTTGCGCCCATGAACGAGAGGCCGATCGGCAGGCCCTCGACAGCGCCCATCGGCACGGTCAGGTGCGGATAGCCCGCAATGGCCGCCAGAGTGCCTGCGCCTACGCCGACGAAGTGATCGCCCAGCACCAGATCGATTGGCCATGCCGGTCCCTCGGTCGGTGCGATCAGGAACGATACGCGATTGTCTTTCAGCAGCTTGTCGATGCCGTCCGCGCCTGCCAGCTTGAGCGAATTGGCGCGGGCTGCCTCGTAAGCGGCCTTGTCTGTCGTGGCTTCAGCTTGCTCGAACACGTCCTGCCCGAACCAGCGCAATTCTTCGGGGTGCGCCTTGTTGAACGCGATCAGATCGGCGAGTGATTTGGGTCCGGCCTTGGCGGGCAAGGATCGCAGATAGGTGCCCATGTCCTCGCGCAGTTCATAAAGCAGCACGGCAAATTCATCGCGGCCCATCTGCTCCGCAGGTTCGAAGCTGATCTCCACCAGCTCCGCGCCCGCGGCCTTCAGGTCCGCCAAAGCCTTGTCGAACAGTGCCAGCAATGCCGGGTGAGAGCCTGCCTGCTTGCGCATCACGCCCAGCCGCACGCCCTTGAGGCTGGCGGTGGCCAGCCCGGCCGTGAAATCGGTCTTGCGCTTGTCCGCCTCTGCCGTGGCCGAATCGGCAGGATCTCTCCCCGCCAACGCGTTCATCAACAGCGCCGCATCGGCCACGCTGCGGGTCATCGGCCCGGCGGTGTCCTGACTATGGCTTATCGGCACGACATGGGTCCGGCTGACCATGCCGACGGTCGGCTTGAACCCGACAATCCCGCTGACCGAAGCCGGGCAGGTGATCGACCCGTCGGTCTCGGTGCCGATTGCCGCCCAGGCCAGCCCTGCCGCGATGGCCGCACCGCTGCCGGACGATGAGCCGCATGGTGTCCGGTCGAGCGCATGGGGATTCTTCGTCTGCCCGCCCACGGCGCTCCACCCGCTGGAGGACGAAGATGAGCGGATATTCGCCCATTCCGATAGGTTGGTCTTGCCCAGAATCACGGCACCCGCCTTGCGCAACCGCGCCACCAGCGGAGCGTCGCGCCCGGTCACGCTGTCCTTCAGCGCAAGGCTCCCGGCGGTCGTCGACAGCGGCCCTGCCATCTCGATATTGTCTTTGATCAGCAGTGCCTTGCCCGCAAGCGGTCCGCCAGCTTTGCTGGCTGCCGCTTCGTCCTTGGCCGCATCCGGGTTGACCGCCAGCACGGCATTGAGCGTCGGCCCGGAGTCATCCACTTGCGCAATCCGCGCGAGGTAGTCCGCCACCGATTGTCCCTGTGCGGGCAGGGCGGTCAGGCTTGCTGCGGCAAGCAGGGCTGAGCGTAACAGGCACATGCATTTTCTCCCTCAAGCTTGTTAGCGTGGCGCAGATCCGTCTGGTCCGGCAAGCGCCTTGTTGGGGCAAGCCCGCGGTCGCAATCAGCCAAAGGCCTGCAGCAGCAGCCAGACTGTCACCCCATGCACGGCCGCGATGGCAAGATTGCTGGCGACCACCGGGTTGTGTAGCGTTCCAACCGTGAGCGGGGTGGTGACCTTGTATGCGATCTGAACGGCCAGAAGCGCGGCAACGGCGTCTGGCCGCCTCACCACCAGCAGCACAACGGATGCTGCAAGAATGGCGAGATAGATCGACAGCAGGATGCCGCGCGCGGAACTGGGCGATCCATAGGCCTCGTCGCACCACCGCGCCCGCAACAGGAGAGATCCGCAGACCGGCACCAGCACGGCAATGTTCAGTCCCAGCGAAATGCTGGACGCCAGCGCGGCGCTTGCGGCAATCGGCATGGTGCCCCCGGTTTGCGGTCAGGAATATGCGGCACAAGACTTGGACCGGCCGCAAACAGGCTTCATCCTGCCCCTTCGTGCAGTGGGAGTTCAAGGCAATCCACGGGTTTACGCGGATTTGCGGTTAACGCCCTTGAACATCGCGCCGTGGCACGCGACATAGCAGGCCTAACCACATGAGGATTCCCATGCTCGACCTGTTCGGTGCCGCCGGCGCCAGTGTTTATGGAGCCCAGGGCAAGTTTTCCCACGATCCCGTTACCGGTGCGTTGATCCCGGTCGTGGTCGAGCAATCGAGCCGCGGGGAACGCAGCTTTGACATCTATTCGCGCCTGCTGCGCGAACGGATCATTTTCGTCACCGGCGAGGTCGAGGACCACATGGCTTCGGTGATCATCGCCCAGCTCCTGTTCCTCGAGTCGGAAAATCCCTCGAAGGACATTTCGATGTACATCAACTCGCCGGGCGGTGTCGTCACGGCGGGCCTCGCGATCTACGATACGATGCAGTACATCCGTCCGCGCGTGTCTACCGTGTGCATCGGACAGGCGGCGTCGATGGGTTCGTTCCTGCTCGCCGCTGGTGAACCGGGCATGCGAATCGCGCTGCCCAACGCCCGCATCATGGTGCACCAGCCCTCGGGCGGCGCACGCGGCATGGCCTCGGACATCGAGATCCAGGCGCGCGAAATCCTGCGCATTCGCAAGCGGATGAACGATCTTTACGTCAAGTTCACCGGCCGCAGCCTTGAAGAAATCGAAAAGGCGATGGATCGCGACACCTTCCTCGAAGCCGAGGAAGCCAAGGCGTTCGGCCTTGTCGACAAGGTCTTCGAATCGCGCCCTGCCACCGATTCGATCGGCGAAGGCGAGGGTTCGGGCGGCGCGCCTGCCTAAGATTCAGTTCGGTTTCCCCTCATGCGCTTTAAGCCAGGCGAAAGGCGCGTGAGGGTAAGGCCTTGTTACCTGTTTTCGAGTCCGGTTGATTAATGCCCTTGCGGTAGTAGGATAGACGGACAGGCCCCTCGTGGAGGGGCGCCTGGGATGGACGAATGACCAAGCTTTCCGGATCGGATACCAAGAGCACCCTGTACTGCAGCTTCTGCGGGAAGTCGCAGCACGAAGTGCGTAAGCTCATTGCCGGGCCAACCGTGTTCATCTGCGATGAATGCGTCGAACTGTGCAACGACATCATCCGCGAAGAGACCAAGGCCGGCATTGCCGGGAAGAAGGACGGCGGCGTACCCACCCCCCGTGACATCTTCGAGACCTTGAACGACTACGTCATCGGCCAGGACCGCGCCAAACGCGTGCTCTCGGTCGCCGTGCACAATCATTACAAGCGCCTCAAGCACAGCGGCAAGGGCGGTGAGGTTGAACTCTCGAAGTCGAACATCCTGCTCGTCGGCCCGACCGGTTCGGGCAAGACCTTGCTCGCGCAGACGCTCGCCAAGACGTTTGATGTGCCCTTCACCATGGCCGATGCGACCACGCTGACCGAAGCCGGTTACGTGGGTGAGGACGTCGAGAACATCATCCTCAAGCTGCTCCAGGCGTCCGACTACAACGTCGAGAAGGCCCAGGCCGGCATCGTCTACATCGACGAGATCGACAAGATCAGCCGCAAGGCCGAAAACCCCTCGATCACGCGCGACGTTTCGGGCGAAGGCGTGCAGCAGGCCCTGCTCAAGCTGATGGAAGGCACCACCGCCTCCGTCCCGCCGCAGGGTGGCCGCAAGCATCCGCAGCAGGAATTCCTGCAGGTCGATACCACGAACATCCTGTTCATCTGCGGCGGTGCGTTCGCCGGGCTGGACAAGATCATCTCGGACCGCCTGCAGAAGCGTTCAATCGGTTTCGGCGCGCATGTTGCCGATCCCGACAAGCGCAAGATCGGCGAACTGCTGCAGAAGGCAGAGCCTGAGGATCTCCTCAAGTTCGGCCTGATCCCCGAATTCGTCGGCCGCCTGCCGGTGATCGCGACTCTGGAAGACCTCGACATCGAGGCTCTGGTCAAGATCCTGCGCGAACCGAAGAACGCGCTGATCAAGCAGTATGCCAAGCTGTTCGAGCTGGAAGACGTGGCTCTGACATTCACCGACGACGCGCTTGAAGCCATCGCCAAGAAGGCCATCGCCCGCAAGACCGGCGCGCGGGGCTTGCGCTCCATTGTCGAAGGCCTGCTGCTCGACACGATGTTCGACGTGCCGACCGAAACCGACATCGCGGAAGTCGTGGTCGACAAGGATGTCGTCGAAGGCCGCAAGGAACCCGTCCGCGTCCACAAGGGCAAGGAAGAAGCAGCTTAATTGCTTCGGATAGCCGAACAAGAAAAAGGGCGGGTGCTGAAAAGCTCCCGCCCTTTTTCGTGCGCCCGGTAACCCCTCCCGCAAGCGGGAAGGGTTGGGTGTGGGCATCTGGCTTCAGTTTGGAATCGAAACCGCGTCGGTCACGTGGATCACGCCGTTCTTCTGGAAGACGTCAGCCTGCGTCACGTGCGCCATGCCGCCCTTTTCATCGGTGAGCATGACCGTGTTGCCCATCAACGATGCGGTCAGCGTGCCGCCTGCAACCGTGGTCAAGATGGCCTTCCCGCCATCGGCCTTGATCTTGGCGACCAGATCAGCCGCCGAAACCTTGCCGGCCACCACGTGATAGGTCAGGATCTTGGTGAGCGTTGCCTTGTTTTCGGGCTTGAGCAAGGTGTCGACGGTGCCGGCAGGCAGCTTGGCGAAGGCGGCGTTGGTGGGCGCGAACACGGTGAACGGACCATCGCTGTTCAGGGTGTCGACCAGACCGGCTGCCTTGACAGCGGCGACCAGCGTGGTGTGATCGGCAGAGTTTACGGCATTCTCGACGATGGTGCGGCTCGGCAGCATGGCTGCTCCGCCGACCATCACGCTCTTTTCGTGATGCGCGGCCAGCGCAGGCGTTGCGAAAACGGGAATGGCGGTTGCTGCGGTGGCGGCCAGCGCGGCAATCAGGAACTTGCGGCTCATGGGAAACTCCTTGCTCTGAAATTGAGAAGGTCCGGCGCCAATCGAACGCGCGCCGGCCTGCCCCGTCCGCGTTCAAAGGTGGTGTGCCGGGGCGTGAAAACCACATGACCCTTCGGGCAGGGTGTTGATCGCAAACAAAAAAGAGGCGCGCTGCCGAAAGACAGCGCGCCAGAAAGGGAACATCCGGTCGAAGGGAACGAAGTGACCAGAACGTCGAAGGGAGGACCGGGGCAGAGGGGTAGATCTGCCCCGGTTGGAAAGTCTCCGGTCCCCAAATGAACGTGTGCGCGCAGCTTCGCACCATGTCCTTTGGGGCTATGCCCGCAAGGTCAGGTCAGACGCGCAACTTCAAACGATCGCGTCGCTCACCAGCGCACATTCGTGGCCGTCAATCGTCTCGACTTGCACTGTCGCATGGCCGATCCCGAAATCGTGTTCCAGTTCGTGCGCAAGGTGGTGCAGGAAGCCGTCGCCCGGATGGCCACCGGGCATGACGAGATGTGCGGTCAATGCGGTTTCGGTCGTGCTCATCGGCCAGATGTGCAGATCGTGCACTGCTTCCACGCCGTTCAGGCCAGTCAGGAAGTGCCGAACCTTGCGCTCATCCACGCCCGGCGGCACGGCGTGCAGGCTCATCTTAAGCGAATCCTTGAGCAGGCCCCACGTGCCCACCGCGATGATCCCGACAATCACCAGACTGGTCACCGGATCGATCCACTGCGCGCCGGTCAGCGTGATCAGCAGCCCGGCCACGACCACGCCAGCCGATACGCCAGCGTCCGCCGCCATGTGCAGGTAGGCGCCGCGAATGTTGATATCGTGATGCCGTCCGCGCATGAACATCAGCGCGGTGATCGTGTTGATCACGATGCCGATGGCCGCCACGATCATCACCGGCCCGCCTGCCACCGGTTCGGGATCGATCAACCGGCGGATCGTCTCGACCAGAATCGCGCCGAGCGCCATCAGCAGGAACGCGGCATTGCCAAGCGCTGCGAGGATCGAGCTCGATTTGAAGCCATATGTGAACCGCGCCGAGGGTGGCCGTGCCGCCAGCACGCTCGCGCCCCAGGCAATGACGAGGCCCAGCACGTCGGACAGGTTGTGCCCCGCATCGGCGACCAGTGCCATCGAGCCTGCAATAACGCCGTAAACCGCCTCGACGGCCACGAAGGCGAGGTTGAGCACGATCCCCACGGCGAAGGCCCGCCCGAAGCTGGCAGGCGCGTGCGAATGACCGTGCCCGTGGGCATGATCGTGGTTGTGATGATGATGACCGCCGGACATTCGTTTCCCCTACCGTCTTGGCGCGGCGCAGGAAACCGAATTGACGTGCCAGGGAGCCTGTAAGCCGGGTTCTGTAGCGCCGACGGTATCCCACATGTGGACCGTATCGGCACTGGCAGCCATTCCTCTAGGCGGACCGTTGCCGGAACGCTCAAGCAATCAACCCGGACTGCTGGCCCGAAACAGGCCTGTTCCCTTGCGGGAACGCGCAGTCCCTATTCGATCTTGCTCCAGGTGGGGTTTGCCATGCCGCTTCCGTCACCGGTCGCGCGGTGCGCTCTTACCGCACCCTTTCACCCTTGCCGTCCGGTCTTGCGACCATCGGGCGGTCTGCTCTCTGTGGCACTTTCCCTTGACCCTTGGCGGTGAAGCCGCAGGCCCGGCGGGCGTTACCCGCCACCATCGTTTCGTGGAGCCCGGACTTTCCTCGGTGTCTTGCGACAACGCGGCTGCCCGGCCCCCTGGCACGGGCGGTCACCTAGCATGACCAAGATCGCGTTCCAACAGCAGTTCGAACAGCAATGCCCCGATCTGTCCGTCCACCTCGCCATCGATCCGCTGCGGACGCCAGCGCCGCTGGAATGCGCGCACTGCGGCCTTCTGGTCGGTAATGTCATAGCCGAAGCGTTCGAGCGCGAGGAAGAACGCGCCGTCGTTGTCGAACAGCAACCGCATCTTCAGCTTGGGAGTGGGCAGGCACAGACGGTGCCGCGCCAGCACTTCCCATGGGAACAGCTCGCCCGGATCATCCTTGCGGGCGGGCGCGATGTCCGAATGGCCGACCACGTTGGCGCGCGGAATGTTGTGGCGCTTGACGATGTCGGCCAGCAGCGGGAGCAGCGCCTCGATCTGTTCGTCGGTGAACGGGCGGTAGCCGAACTCGTGCCCCGGATTGACCAGCTCGATTCCGACCGAGGCCGAATTGACATCGGTGATCCCGCGCCACGACCCGCGCCCTGCATGCCACGCCCGCTTGGCTTCATCGACAAGTCCGGTGACCGTCCCGTCCTCGTCGATCATGTAGTGTGCGGACACTTCCGCAGCGGGATCGCACAGCCGGTCGAGCGCGGCCTGGCCGCTTTCCATCCCGGTATAGTGCAGCACGACCATCGAGATCGGCAGCTTGCGCTCGTTCCAGTTGGGCGATGGCACCTCGCGATGGACGAGCCAGCGCCGCATGGTCAGGCCGAGGGCAGCACCGCGCCCATGACGAGGCTTTCCGCCGTCACGTGAACCTGCACCCCGCCGCCAGCCGAAGCGGCCAGCTGATGCACCATGGCGGCAGGCGCGGTGCGGCTGGAAAGCTCGCCCGCAGGCAGCGTGCCTTCGAGCGCCTGCGCGATTGTGGGGTCGAAGGCCACGCGCTGTCCTGCGGCGCGCACCACGATTTCCGTGGTGCCGCCCAAGTCTCCATTGGCACGCACTTCGGCACCGATGTCGAGCGTGCCGCCGCGTACCAGCGCTTCAAGGCCGATCAGCGCGAGATTGAGCAGCGTCTTGACCGCAGGCTTGGCCAGCGCGTCCACGCCGAACATCCAGTTGACCGAGACGCGGCCGTTGCTGCCTGCCAGCGCATCGATCAGCGCACGCGCCTCGTTCACCGGGATCTGCTCGCCGAAGCCGCCCGCTGCACCAAAAGCGAGGCGGAAGAACTTGAGCTTGTCGGCCGAGGCCTTGGCGCTCTGCTCCAGCAGTTCGAAACAGCGCTGGCGCATTTCAGGGTCCTTCTCCTCGGCGAGGAGTTCAAGACCGTTGGAAAGGGCGCCCACGGGGCTCAGCATATCATGGCACAGGCGCGAACAGAGCAGGCTGGCAAGATCGACGGGGGAAACGGTCATGTTCAGGAATCTATCCCTCTGCCTTAACAGGTTTACACAGTTTACACTGTCCAGAGAGCAAAACCGGCCCCCTCCCCAAAGGTTCGCATCGCTCTTCAAAAAAGAGCGCGGGACGGGTCGGAGAGCAGCTTCGTCTCATCGTTCGAGGACCAGCCTTAGCCGCCTGTGACCGCGTAGGAAAGCGGTTCGAAGCCCCCCGGCCCATCGCACCAACACGTAATCGCATCGTCGGCAACGATTATCCACACCCGCCCATCCCGCGCCGCGCTGGCCGCGTCGGTGGCCGAGGGGCGGGCCAGCCCGTTGGGATGCGAATGGAAGTAGCCGATGACCTCGGGGGCAGAGCCATCCCGCGCAGCGCGGTGCGCGGCGATGAGCGCGGCGGGATCGATCTCGAAGTGCCGGGTGGGATCGGGCGCGACGTTCGTCACCGCAACAGCCTCTGTCACCTCGTCGCCAGTGCCCAACAACAATCCGCAAGCTTCCTTCGGATGCGCAGCCCACGCGGCAGTCAGGATCAGGGCATGGGCCTGCGGGGTTATCGTAACCGTCATCTCGGCGGGACTGTGCCGGGCGGCACTGCGCCCTGCAAGCGCTACTGCGCGAAACTGTCCCACTGTGGGAAGTTAACCTTATCGCGCTTTTGGAGACGTAGGGATCGCGCAATTGATGGGCAGGGCAAGATCAAAGGGGACAAGCAATGACTCTGCAAACGCTGGCAAGGACGCTCACCATCGCCATTGGATTTGGTCTTGTGCTCCCAGCCCACGCGCAGACCGCGCCCGGCTTCACGACGATTCCGGTGACCTTTACCGGCACCGTCAGCAACGATCCGGGGCAGACGATCCGCATCCAGGTTCCCGGCTCGGTCACGCCGGTGGGCCAGCCCGTGCCGACAGTGCCCTATACCGGGCCTTTGCCCGATTTTCCGCTGATCGCGGGCGATACGATCCAGTTTTCCTATAACGTCACGGTGCCCACCGGCGCTTATCTGGCGAGCAGTGCCTATACGGGGCAGGTTGCGGCCGATGGCATCTACAAGCTCAATGTCGTCTCTGCCCCGCCGCGTGACATCAACGGCAATGTGGCGGCGCTGGGAACTTATGCCTTGTCGAGCGGTCCGTCGCTGTCCGCGCCGTTCTTCAATCCCACCACCACCGGGCAACCATCGGTCGGTGGGTACACCATCGTCTATGATGCCAAGGCCGATAGCTACAGCCTGTCGTTTCCCTCGGCCATAGCCGGCACCGCCGGGTGGGATGCGCCGACTTACAACTATGACTATGCCACCAACCGCGTTGGCGTGGTCGACAGTTCCTGCTTTGTCGGCATTTCGTGCAGCAGCCTCAATTTCCGGGGCAGTTACGGCTTCCAGATTGGCGAGAGCGGCGGCTATTCGACCACCGGCGTGCTTGGCACGACCACCACGATGGCGCCGGTCGTCGGCTTCTTCGACATCCTGTTCGGCGGGTCATGGAGCCTGCCGACATGGAAGGGCGGAGCAACCCAGGTTCCCGAGCCCGGAACGACGCTGCTGTTCGGCGCGGCCTTCGCGGCGCTGGCCGAACGCCGTCGCCGTGCGATCGCGGCGCGTCCCGCGTAGCGGTTCCTGCCATCGCGCTCTAAGTCTTGACCCTAGGTCAGGGCAGGCTGGAAATTCACAGGTTGCTGGCATTCTCGGCAGCATCAGGACTTTCGCGTCAGTTGGCGGCCCATGGCGGATCGGCCTGGCACGGAGGTGAGCCGGGGATCAGGCCGATGTTGCAGAAGCAGACGATCATGCGGAAGGTCTGGGCAGGCTGCCTGATCCTTGCGCTTGGCGCGGTGGCATCGACCTCGCTCAGCGCCTTCGGGATGAGCCGACAGAAGGGCGCTCTGGTCAGTATCAATGCTGCAACGGGCCTGCTGCGCAATCACATGGAAGCCGACATGGGCCATGATGCGATCCGCGCCGAAGTGGTCAGCATCGTCGCTTCACGCCAGACAGGCGCGATCGATGCAGCGCAGTCCGCCGCTGATTTGTCCGAGCGTCTCGAGGATTTCGAAAAGCACATGGCCGTGACGGCAAGTGTCTCGGACGCGCCAGCGGTCATCGCGGCCCGCCGCGCGGCCGAACCTGCCTTCCGTGCCTATGTCCAGACCGGCCGCGACATTGCCGCGCAAGCGGCCGCCGGAACCGTTCCCGACGATGCCAGACTGCGGCAGTTTCAGGCCCTGTTCGAACAGCTCGAAGGCGAGATGGCGAAAGTTTCCGATGCGGTACAGAGCCACGCGCAGGAAACGTCGGACGATGCCAATGCCGTTGCGACGCAGGCGCTCTTGATCACATTCGGCAGTCTGCTTGCGGTGCTGTTCCTGCTGGGATGGATCGTTCGGGCAGCCCGCCTCTATCTGGTAGAGCCGATCACCGGCATCGCCGGGGGCGTGCGCACCATGGCCGAGGGCCAATTGGGCGTGACCCTGGCAGTGGATGGGCGGAATGACGAGATCGGCGATCTGGCGCGTTCGGTGATGGAACTGCGCGACAGTCTGGTTGAAGCGAGGGCCGCCACGTCGCGTCAGGCAAGCGACATCGTTGCCTCGATTGGCTCGGGCCTCAGCGAATTGGCGGCAGGCAAGTTGTGCTACCGGATCACCCAGCCGCTGACTGGTCCGTTCGAGAAGCTGCGGATCGACTTCAACGCGGCGCTTGGCGCGCTTGCCGCCGCGCTGGCTTCGATGGTGAAATCGACCGACCGTCTGGGCGCGGTCGCGCAGGACATCGGCAGTTCGGCGGGCGACCTTTCCAATCGCAATTCCAATCAGGCGGCCAGTCTTGAAGAGACAGCGGCGGCCATTGCGAGCCTGGCCCAGCGTGTGGCAGGGTCTACCGAGGCCGTGGCGACGGCACGCAGCGCGGTGGACAGCGTCGGCGCAGAGATCAATCGGGGCGGCAAGGTGATCGAGCATGCCGAAGAGGCGATGGACAGGATCGAAACGGGTTCGCAGGAAATCGGCAAGATCGTCGGTGTGATCGACGGAATCGCGTTCCAGACCAATCTCCTCGCGCTGAATGCCGGGGTCGAAGCCGCGCGCGCAGGTGATGCGGGCCGGGGCTTTGCTGTCGTCGCCAGCGAGGTGCGTGCGCTCGCCCAGCGCAGCGCCGATGCGGCGCACGAGATCAAGGCGCTGATCGCCAATTCCTCGCACGAAATCGGCGAGGGTGTCCGGCTGGTGCGCGATGCCGGATCCAGCCTGCGAGCGATCACCGGCCAGATGGACGAGATCAACCGGGTGATGGAAGTGGTTGAAGTCGGCGCGAGCGAGCAGAATGTCTCGTTGCGCTCGATCGACGAAACCTCCCGCCAGATCGAGCAGATCACCCAGAGCAACAGCGCAGTTGCCGAACAGGTCAGCGATGCCAGCCGCACCGTGATTGCTTCAATCGATGAGGTCATGCGGCAGCTTACGCGATTCGATATCGGACATGCCGCTTCACCGAAGCCTTATCGTGCCGCAAGGGCCGCATGATGAATCTTCGCGCCCTTTACCTGTTCGGCGCGGTGGCCGCTCTCTTTCCGGCGGCCTGCGCCGCGCAGGATCGTCCAGTGGAACTGGCGGCCGAGGTCACTGTCGATCTGGTCGGCCAGATGGCGGGCGCTTGCGACCGCAAGCTGCGGGCGCTGACCAATGTCGATCTCACCGCCGATCTCGACCTTGCCGCTCTGGCGGGATGGGACGGCGCGACCATGCACGTCTATGTGCTCGACAATCGCGGCGCACGGCCGAACGATGTGATCGGCACGCTGCAGGGCGTGGACAACATCGAGGTGCCGGATGCCGGCCTGCGGCTGTTCGAGGCTTGGGTGGAGCAGGGTCTGGGGGGCGGTGCCTCGCTGCGCGCTGGCCTCTATGATGTGAACAGCGAGTTTTACGCCAACGACGCTGCCGTGATGCTGATTGCACCACCCTTCGGCATCGGCTCCGAAATTGCTGCGACCGGGCCGAACGGGCCTTCGATCTTTCCATCGAGCGCGCTTGCCGCACGCATTCATGTGCCGGTGGGCACGGACGGCGCGTTCGTGCGGGCTGCCGTGATCAACGCGCGGGCCAGTACCATCGGCGATGCAGGCGGGGTGGATTTCAGCTTCCGTGACGGCGTGCTGCTGATGGGCGAAGTTGGCCGGTCGGGCGCGCGCCTGCGCGGTGCGGTGGGCGTCTGGGCCTATTCCCGCGATCCTGAGGACCTGTTTGAAACGACGCCCGATGGAATGCCGCTGCGTAAACCGTCACGCGGCATCTATGGGGTGCTCGAAGGCGATCTGGTGGCAAGCGAGAGCGGCACCGTTACCGCATTTTTCCGCGCGGGACTGTCCGATCGTCACGCCACGCCGTTTGGCGGTGGGTTTCAGGCTGGGGCACTTATGGCCCCGGTTGTGGCGTCGAGGCCGGACAGCCGCGTATCGCTCGGTCTTCATCACGCCTGGACCAATCGGCATTTCCGCGACCAGCAGCGTCTGGCCGGCGTCACGGCGGGCAACGAGACGGTCGTGGAACTGACCGTATCTGACACGCTTGCCCCTTCGCTCACGGTTCAGCCCGATGTTCAGTGGATTCACAACCCCGGTGGAATTCAAGGTGCCAGCGATGCGGTCGTGGCGATCATGCGGGTTATATTCAGCTTCTGAGCGCTCTTGCTCTCGCGCGTGCGCATTCCCATATCCTGCGTGATGGGGGCGTCAGACAGCATCATTTCCGGCAGGATTCCGCCCGGCGGGCTGCGGCTCGACAAGGCGCTGGCCGAGGTCAGCGGGCTTTCGCGCGAGCGGGTGAAGGCGCTGCTGGGCGAGGGTCGTGTGGCCATCGGCGGGGTGCGCGCAGCCAACGCCTCGGCCAAGCCGCCTGAAGGCGTGGCCTTCACGATTACCGTGCCCGAAGCGACGCCTGCCCATGCCGTGGCGCAGGACATTCCGCTGAGCGTGATCTACGAGGATGATGCGCTGATCGTGATCGACAAGCCTGCCGGGCTGGTCGTCCATCCGGCGGCGGGGAACCTTGACGGCACGCTGGTCAACGCGCTGCTGCATCACTGCCGTGGCCAGCTTTCGGGCATCGGCGGTGTGGCGCGGCCGGGGATCGTTCACCGGATCGACAAGGATACCTCGGGGCTGCTGGTGGTCGCCAAGACCGACGTTGCGCATGAGGGGCTGGCCAGGCAATTTGCCGACCATTCCATCGTCCGCGCCTACAAGTGCGTGACGGCTGGCGCGCCGATGCCGCCTTCTGGCACGGTGCGCGGGGCGATTGCGCGCTCGAATCACGATCGCAAGAAGATGGCGCTGGTCGAAGAGGGCAGGGGAAAGCACGCGGTCACCCATTACAAGACGCTCGCGGTGCTGAGCGACGCCGCCTTGGTCGAGTGCCGCCTCGAAACCGGTAGGACTCATCAGGTCCGCGTTCACCTTGCGTCAATCGGTCATTCGCTACTGGGTGATCCTGTCTATGGACGCGCACCTTCACGGCTCAGGCCGCTACTTTCAAGGCTCGGATTTCACCGCCAGGCGCTTCACGCCGCGGAGCTGGGCTTCGTTCACCCCGTCAGCGGCAAGAACCTGCACTTCACCAGCACGACGCCCGTCGATATACGGGAACTTATCGTCGAACTCTGCGCTGAAGGGCAGGATGCAAGAGTACTGGCGATGGTGTAGAGACAAAAGCATTGGAGTCGTTCGCAAGGGGGCTCCGCAAATGTGTGGTCCCGCCGCCGGTCGCCCATCAGGGGGCCGTGTTCAGGGAACCGACGCGAGAAAGGACAAGTTCAGGTGAGTGAGAAGAGAACCGCGCTGACCGTGCCCTCATTGGGCGGCGAAGCCAGCCTCAATCGTTATCTTTCCGAGATCCGCAAGTTTCCGGTGCTGAAGCCCGAGCAGGAATACATGCTCGCCAAGCGCTATTCGGAACATGGTGATCCCGAAGCTGCCGCACAACTGGTGACGAGCCATCTGCGTCTCGTGGCGAAGATCGCCATGGGCTATCGCGGCTATGGCCTGCCGGTCAGCGAGCTGATTTCCGAAGGCAACATCGGCCTGATGCAGGGCGTCAAGAAGTTCGAGCCCGATCGGGGCTTCCGTCTGGCGACTTATGCGATGTGGTGGATCAAGGCCTCGATGCAGGAGTTCATCCTGCGCAGCTGGTCGCTCGTCAAGATGGGCACGACGGCCGCGCAGAAGAAGCTGTTCTTCAACTTGCGCCGCATGAAGAAGAACCTCGAGGCTTTCGAGGATACCGACCTTCATCCCGATGATGTCAAGAAGATCGCAACCGACTTGGGCGTGCCCGAGCAGGAAGTGATCAACATGAATCGCCGGATGATGATGGGCGGCGATGCCTCGCTCAACGTCTCCATGCGAGAGGACGGTGAAGGCAGCTGGCAGGACTGGCTGACCGACGACCGGCCTTTGCAGGACGAGACTGTGGCCGACGCCGAAGAAGCGCATTATCGCCACGAAATGCTGGTCGAAGCGATGGACAGCCTGAATGAGCGTGAGCGTCATATCCTGACCGACCGCCGTCTGGTGGACGAGCCCAAGACGCTGGAAGAGCTGTCACAGGTCTACAACGTCAGCCGCGAACGCGTCCGCCAGATCGAAGTGCGCGCCTTTGAAAAGCTGCAGAAGGCGATTCAGCGCATCGCTACGGAAAAGCACCTCGTCCCGGCGATGTAAGCTGGGCTTGGGGTGAGAAATGACAGACGGCCGGGCGCAAGTCCGGCCGTTTTTCATTAGCACGCCCTTTGACTTCAGCAGGCAGGGGGCAGCGCCAGCTTGGCATCACTTGCCGCGAAGGCGCTTCCGGCCAGAAACCATAGCGCGTGGCGGCCCGGCATGAAGAAGTAGCCGCCGCCGAGCAGGGTGATGTGGCGACTGACCGGGCAGAGTTCGAGCGAGGCATTGCGCCCCGGAATGGTGAAGCGCTGGTCTTCCAGTGCCTTGTCGCCTGCGTGCATGGCGAAGGGATCTGGCTCGCGTTCAAGGCCATGGAACACCGGCGATCCCACCCATGTTTGCTGGACGAATTCGAACTGCCGCTCAAGATCGGCGTTGAAACACATGAACAGCGTGCCCTCGGCGGTCTTGCCGTCCTCGCCCAGATAGGGCCGTCCGCGCCGGAGCAGGCGGTGGCGGTTGCTTACCGACAGCTCGACCGGATCGGTCTGCGCCATCGAATCGCGCGGGAAGCTGCGCCGCACGTGCGCGCCGAAGGGGCAGCGCAGGCCTTGCGGATCGGCGTCCTTGTAGAGGAAATCGTTGCGGGCGATGGCCGCTGCGCCGCTCTTGAAGGCAGGGCGGAAGGGATAGTCGACCAGCGATGATCCATCGCGCCAGCGCCCGAGCATCTTTGCGGCGAGCCACTCGCGCGTGCGGTGCAGGTTGCCGTTGTGCGGATTGATGACATCGGGCTGGTGGCAGACCTTCTGCGCGTGGCCATCCAGAGCGGTACGGAAGCCGCCGACGTCCTGCGCCAGCTGGCGGATCACCAGATAGCTGCCGTTGCGCCCGAAATCGCGCGCCATCGCCGCCGCTCTCGAGAAGTCGGGATAGAGCGAGGGCTGGTCGGGCGGGGGTGCGGGCAGGATCAGCTCGGGCTTCATGCCCAACCCGTCCATCTTCCGCGCAATCAGCGGGGAGGGCGGATAGAACCCGCGGTTGTCAGCATAGCCGAGGATGAACTCCCCCGGCTCCACGGCATGGATGGGATCGGGCGCGCCGTGCCGCCCCGGAAAACCGCGCACCAGGGGCTGCGATACGCCATCTACAAAGCCGAACGGTTCAGCCGTCAGTTCATCGTCCGACGCGGCGCGGGCGGGGGTGAGCGGCTGGCCGTCCGCCGGGGTGGAAACCGCATCGGTGCTGCGCTCCCACGCGTCCTTGAATGCAGTGAGATCGAAGCTGTCGAGGCCGGTCTGGATCGTTACCGGATCGCTGAGGCCCGCTGCCAGCGCGGCGTCGATGGTCTGCTGGAACCGGGCAGTGACCGCATCGTCCTTGGCATAAAGCAACAGCACGACATGCGCGTCGCCCTCGTCCCACGCCAGTGCCTGAGGATCGCCGAGCAGGCGTTTTCGGCTGTCATGCGCCATGCCCAGCGCGAAGGCGGGGGCAAAGCCCTGTTCGGTCCCCGCGCCTTCGAGAGCGAGTTCGTCGCTCAGGCCGAGCAGGCGCAGGCCTTCGCCGGAAAAGGCGATGTTGCAGACGAAGTCTTCGGCGGGTTTGTCGCCAAACGCCACCATGTCAGCCTTGTAGAGATCGGCCAGCCATTGCTGCACGTGCGCGTAAGGGTGGCCGCCGCCGGTCTGCGCTGCGCCGAAGCGCAAGGCGACCATCATGCTGCGGGGATGCCGGCGCAGGCCGCCGAACATGACTGTCTGGATTTCCTCGTACTGCAGTCCGTAGTCTGGCCGGGGGATCGAGCCGAACAGGTCGAGCCACGCTTCCGCGTCGGACGGCGAGGCCTGCAGGCGGTCCTTGCAGAGCAGGCCGCTGACGATCAGCGCGTGCTTGCGCATCGTGGTGCAGGTGAGGTCCGGGTGGGCGGAGAACCAGAATGCGGTGGGCCGCATCGAACAGCGCGCAAAGCGTTTCATGCGGTCGCCGTCAGTCGCACCATCGAAAAACAGCAGGCGCGTTTTGGGGAAGCCCTCGGCGTTGCTCCACACCGCCGTCACGCCTTCGGAGGCTTTGGTAATGAAGTCTTCGAGGTAGCTTTCCCAACTGCCGTCGTAGTTGCTGCAGAACAGCAGCTGGCGCGTGCCTGGCAGGACCAGCCAGCGCGCGGCGTGGATCGTGCCGATCGTGGCAAGGAAGCCGCTGCGCATGATCCCGATCCGCGCCATCAGCGCAATTGCGCTGAACGCCAGCGACAGCGACAGGCGGCGCACCCAGCCGCCGCGCAGCCGGGTTATGCTGATCATGTGGTTCTGGACCGAACTCGCAGCGTTCTCGCGCGCCATCATTGCGCCAAGCGCGGCGGGCGCGGGCGTGCGGTCCACCGGCGTGTTGGCGTTCTCGTCCCGCCGCAGCAGCACGGCGAACAGGCCAAGCATCAGCGCCGTGGTCAACAAGCCCGGTACGATTGCCGCCGCCACGGCGCCCGGCAAGGAAAGTCCACTCCACCACAGGACCGCCAGCGCGATCACATAGGGCAGGGCGAAACCGATCACCAGCAGTTGCCACGCCTGCCGCAAGGCGCGCCCGATGAAGCCGAAGCTCCAGTGCGTGCGCTCGAATTCCAGCCAGGGCGCGTCGGCGGTTTCGGAAAAGGCGAGCTTGGGCGGGGCCTTGTCGCCGATCTGCGCCAGCGTATCGCGCAGGGCGCGCTCGACCGCGCAGAACAGCGTCTGCGGGCCGTGCAGGCTGGAGATGGCGCGCTGCGCGATGATCACCTCGCGCGCTGCCTTCACGATGTCGCGATTGCGACCGATGGCCTTTACTGAAAGTCCCGGAAGCCCGGTGAAAGGCAAGCCCCCCAGCGCGCCGCCGAAGCGGAAGGGCCCGCTGGTCAGCCGGTGGCTGTGGCGCTGGAGCAGAGGCTGCACTTCGCGCAAGTGAGTGATCCCGCTGGTCATGGCCAGGATCGGCAGAAGGTCCGCGCCCATCGCATCGGCAATAGCGGCGATGCCTTCGTCTGCCGTGCCGTCAACCGTCGCCTCGATCAGCAGGTGCGCCTTGGCGCCTGCGGCTTCGGGCGTGACGGCGTGCATGCTGACGAAGTGGATGACGCCCGTATCCAGCAGCCGCTTGGCCAGCTTTTCCTCGGCGGGATTGTCCAGTGCCTCGACCGCGCGGGTCACGTCGGCGAGGGCAATCTCGCACCATTCGCTGTCGTCACTGAACGGAATGGCAATCGTCACGAAGTCCTGTTTGACACTCACAGGCAGATCCTCATGGGGCAGGGGCAAAGCGCAGGTCGTCGGGCAAGGTGCCGAATGTGGTGAGCCGCGCACCCGGCACGGGCACGATCCGTCCCGCCGTGGCGAGCAGGCCCTCGCGCAGGATCGTCCAGGCCATCATTCGGCCATAGCAGACGTGCGGCCCCTGCAATGGGCCGGAGGTGATGTAGGGCCGTGCCGGATCGGGCCGGAAACGTCCCGGTTCGGGGAAGGCTGCCGGGTCGCGCGATGCACATGTGGTCAGCACCAGCACGCGGTCGCCCGCGCGCAAGTCGGTTCCGCGCCAGTGGCAATCGTGGCGCACCGTGCGCACCAGTCGGCTGCCGTCGACCAGCCGCAGCATCTCGTTGATCGTGGCGTCGTGCTCGGCGGGGGACAGCGCCGGATCGCCCAGCCGCGCGAGGAGGCCATTCCAGTCAATCCCCGCCGCCGCGCCCGCGGGCGAGGTGGCGAGCCCGGCGATGTCGGCCAAGGCTTTGGCCACGATCATCACCAGCGCCCCGGTCAGCTCAAACAGCACGCTGCGCGCCTGCGTTTCGTATCCGGCAACGCCGCCGAACTGAGGTTCGACTTCGCGCATCGCAGCAAGCAGGCTTGTCGCCTCGCCAATCTGCGGCATGTCCCAGGCTTCGTCGAAAGCATCCAGCAAGGTGCGCACGGTCGGGCGGCAGATCGCCTGCATCCAGCCGGGGCTCGTCGTGACCGTGCCGAAAACGTGGCCGAACAGCGGCAATTGCAAGGTCAGCGCGGTGGTCGCCGTGCCTAGCTCGCCCTTGAGGCGGACCCATGGACCGGGGCTGATGAGATTGCGCGCCAGCACAACGCCGCGCACGAACCAGCCGGGCTTGCGCGGCGCGGGGACGCCGACGATCCGCCGCGCCATGCGATAGGCGAGCAGGAAGGCATATTCGCGCACGAAGTTGATCGTCTCGCCGGTGCGGCGGCGCGTTTCGAGCACGTCCAGAATGCCGTCCGCCTCGGCGCGGGCCATTTCGGCGATCCACGCGCGATAGGCGGGTGCCAGATTGGGCGCGCCTTCCGGCGGCAAAGCGCCGCGCTCCTTGTCGACGTGGGCCTGCGCCGCCAGCAATTGCCGCATCCGCAATTGCCGGTTGGCGTCGTTCTCGCCGACCAGATAGCGCACCGGCCCGGCGACTTGCTGAAGGAGTTCGTCATAGTGGCGAAGCGAGAACGTCGCCTCATCGCACAGCAATTCGCTCACGACATCGTGCCGCGCGGCGAGGAAAACGCGGGTGTCGCCGGTTTCAAGGTCGCGGAAGCGCTTGAGCGCAGGGGCAAGCGGGTCGAGCAGGGTCAGCCCTTCGGCGGTGACGTCCGCCGCGCTGGTCATGCCCTGGCCTGCAGTGCGGCGAGGCGTTTGGCGAGCGGAACGATCCCCAGCGCGCCCACGTCAGCGGCCAGATCGGCCAGCGTTTGTCGCCCGGGCGTGTTGCCCTGCGCTGCGGCAACTTCCACGCACAGCACGCGCGCATGCAGCTCGTGCATGGCCTCGCCGCAAGCGCGGCAGTGTTCCAGCGCTTCGTCTGCGCGGGCCGCTGCTTCGCCAAGATCGCCAAGCGCCAGTGCCAGCCGCGCGCGAGCTTCGTGCAGATAATAGGTCGCGGCGGTGCGAACATGCCGGTAATGGCCGCGCTGCACAGATCCGGCGAGGATTGCGCCCGCTTCGTCCAGCAGGCCCTGTTCAATCAGGCACAGCGCCAGCCAGCTGGCACAGGCCGGTTCAAAGCCGAAGAACCGGTAGCGCAGGCAATCGGCATAGGCCTCGCGCAGGATCACCAGTGCCCGCGCCGTACGTCCCTCGCGGTAATGCAGGTAGCCGTGAGCAAGGCCCGCCAGCAGCCGTGAATACTTGTGGTTGAACCGCCGCGAGAGATTGAGCGCCTCGGCAATCCATGACCGCGCCTTGGCCACTTCGCCCAGATCAACGAGATACCATGCCCCGAAAGCGCGCGCGAGCACGTGGGGGATCACCACCACCGCGCCGAATGTCGCGCCGCGCAGGCCATCGTCGAGCCGCGCGCCCAATCGTTCGATCCGGGCGATGGCCTCTTCCGGCTGCGCGCGCGAAAACGCGATGTAGCCGCCAACCACGTCCACGAACGTCCGGCGCGGAAGGCTGTCGCGCTTGTCGAGGTCGGCCTCTGCCTCGGCCAGCCAGACGGCACCTTGCTCCGGCGCGCCATCGATCCAGTCGAGCAGCGCCATGTTGATCCGCGCCACGGTGCGCATCGCCGGGCCCATGTCGATGGTCCCGTCGGCGACGGCAAGGATGTCGGGCCGCGTTTCCTGTTCGAGCGAAAGCTGCTGCAGCGTGTCGATGGCGAGCAAGGCAAAGCGCGCGCGCTCGAACGCGGCTGCCTGCGGGTCGAGCTGCGCCGCCACGTCGCGGGCGCGGCGGTAGAGCAGCAGCACCGAATCGATTGCGGCGATGCCCAGAGCTTCGGTGCAGGCGTCCCACAAATGGGCAAGCGCGCGCTGGGGCAGTCCGGCTTTTTCGGCATGGGTGGCAAGCTCGGCAAAGCTGGCCTTGCCGGTTTCTCCGGCACCGTCCTCGAGCATCTCGAGCAGACGCAAGTGCATTGCGGTGCGCCGCCGCCGAGCCATCGTGCGATAGGCTGCTTCCTGCACTAGCTGATGAGTGAAGCGCACGTCATCGCCGTAGGATGCTTCAAGCACCCGACCGTCCATCAGCCGGGCAATCGCCGCCGCCGGATTGCGGCAGACGAGGCTTGCGCCCTTGCGCAACCGGCTGGCGGGGAAGGCCTGTCCGAGCGCAGCACAGAACTGGCACAGCCGCGTCGCGTCCTCGTCGAGAGTGGCCAGACGCTCGGCCAGCAAGTTGTCGAGCCGCGCGGGCAGTCGGGCTGTGCCGTTGTCAGACTGCGCGGTGACGGTAAATTCCTGCAGCGCCAGCGGCAGCCCATCGGCGCGGTCGAGGATGTGGCGGATCACGTCCTCTTCCAGCGGAGAGGAGCGGTTGACGATGGCGATCAGGCTGCGCGCCGCCTCCGGGGCGAGCGGTGGCAGTTCGGTGGGGCGTCCGCAGAGTGCGGCCATGCGGCCCTTTGCCTCGGGCCGCCCCGCCACGATCATGCCGAGGCTGGCGCTGCGGCGGATACCGGCCAGAACCGACAGCGTTTCCTTGTCGAGATACTGCACGTCGTCGACCAGCAGCAGAAGCTTCATATGCTCTGCGCCAAGCCTGACGAGGCCGAGGATGGTCTGGGTGGCGATGCGGTTGCGATCGCCCGGCTGCAAGGTGGGCAGCCAGTCGCCCAGATTGCCGATGAACCCTTCAAGGCAGCCCGCCTGCTCGGCCGTGAGGCCAGCGGCGACGGCGGGATCGGGGCAGAACGGGCGCAGCAGGTCGACCAGAAGGCGTACCGCCGGGCCAAGGCTGCCGAACGGCACGGCCGCCGTCAGCGCATTGCCCCGGACCGCCACGAATGTGACGCCAAGACCTGCCGCCACGCGGCTCGCTTCCAGCAAGAGACGGCTCTTGCCCATGCCCGCTTCGCCCGCAATGGCAAGGCCGGCGGTGCCGCCCAGAGCTGCCTGCTCCACGACGCTGCGCACTTGCTCCACATGAGCGTCGCGCCCGATAACGGGATAGGTTGCGCTGCCCTTGACCGGCACGCGGTCGCTGCTGGCAAAATCGATGGAGACAAGTTCGAATGCGGCTTCGCCCGCACCGTCGATACCGGTCGGCACGGTGCCTGCGGCGCGCAATTCGCACGGCTCCGCGATCAGCGAAGCGGTGGCCGCCGAAATCGCCACGCTGCCGGGCGCGGCCAGCTTCTCTATCTGTCCCGCGATGTGCGCGGCATGGCCGACGACGTCGATGATGCTGCCGAAATCGTTGTCCTGCCGCCGCAGCAGGATCGGGCCGGCGTGCAGCCCCACCCGCGCCTGAGGGGCAGGCAGGATGCCGAGTTCGCCGCTTTTCATGCGATCGACAATGCGCCGTCCCGCAAGCGCAGCGCGCAGCGCGTGGTCTTCGGCAGCCGGGTGGACGCCGAAGACCGCCATCACCCCATCGCCCTGGACGCGGACCACAAGCCCGTCGAATTCGTGAATGGCCTGCTGCATGACCTGGATCGAGCTGTCGAGCAGATCGCGCGCGTCTTCCGGGTCGAGCGCGCTGATGAGCCGTGTCGAACCCACGATGTCGGCAAACAGGATCGTGGCGAAACGAACCGATTCGAGTTCGGCTGCAAGGCTGAGGGTTCCGTCCGAAAGGCTTGGAACCGGGCTGGCTGAACCCGATCCTCGTCCGGCATTATCGTAGCCCAACCCCGGCACAGCGCAGTTTTTCGCCCCCTGGTCAGCCGCGACGAATCCCCTGCCGCCGCGCCTGATAGTCGGTCCATCCCAATTCGGACGATTAATCGCAACGTTAATCGTTCCGGATCCGCAAGATTGTTAGGCTTGCGACAGGACATCAGGCCAGCCCGATCAGATCATGATCGCGCGCCATCACCGAATGCTCGGGGATCCGGCCGGTGCGGGCACGGGTATAGCCATCGCGGCGCATGGGCAGGGGCGTTCCGTCAAGGTGCTGTCCGGCCAATGGCTTGCCCTTGCGCGAAACCCGGATCGACCATCCCCAGCGGCGCTTGTCCGAACTGGTCGACAGAAAGGCATCGCACTGGAATGCGAGGCACGGCGCGCGCAATTCGTGTTCTGATGAGCGCAGCCGCGCGACGTCTGCCTCTGATAGCCTGAAACGCGCGACGTCATCATGGTCTTCACGGGGAACCGCAACGGTGCCGGTCGGCGTGACGATGAGGAGAGAGGGCCTGAGCACAGCCTCGCCAACGCGCCTGAATTCGATATCAAGCGGGCCAGGTCCCGAATTCCAGATGAGGTAACGGGACACAGGGCCTCGGCAGTCGTTGCAGTAGCTGCCCTGATACCGAACTTATGGCCAGCTCGCCGTTTGCCAGCACACAGATTGGCTGTGATCCTCGACACAGTACCATTTCGGACTGTAAGGCATTGCAAAGCGAAACTCAGTTGGCAGGGGCCCGAGTATGCCGGAATCAAATCTGACCGTGCCTGAAGACGTGCGGCAGATCCTTGCAGACAACGGGCGGGCGGTGCGCGTGCGCAAGGGCCAGGTCCTGCTGGCGGTTGGCCTGCCCGCAACGGATGTCTATCTCGTGGTCGAAGGCTGCGTCAGCGTGTCGCTGGTTTCGGCGCAAGGGCGCGAAACCGTGCTGCGTTCGATCGGGCCAGGCGAGATATTCGGCGAGCTTGCGGCAATCGACGGACAACCGCGCTCGGCAGACGTTGTCGCATCGGCGGGCAGTACGCTGATCGTCATTCCCGGAAACACGTTCGTCAACCTGATAGAACGCGAACCCGTGGTCGCCATGTGGCTGGCGCGCTACCTTGCGCATCAGGTGCGCTACCTGACCAACCGGATTTACGAGCTTTCGACAATGGGCGTCGGCACCCGGCTTCAGGCTGAATTGGTCCGCCTTGCCGGCCCCCCGTCTCAGGGCGGCGGCGCGGTCATTGCCCGCATTCCAACGCAGGCGGAACTCGCCGCCCGCATCGGCACCAATCGCGAAACCGTGACCCGCGAGTTTTCGCTGCTGATCCGCGAGGGACTGGTGGTCAAGGAGGGGCGCAGGATCGCCATTCCCTCGCTCCAGCGCCTTGCCGAACGGCTCCATCGCCATTCGCAACTGGCGTGAACGACGCCGCGTAATTCACACGATTGCCAGATAGGCCCGTTCGCGGATAAGTTCGCGCGAAGATGATCGAAGAGCTCAAGAACGCACGGCGCCCCGAAGCCGCCCCCGCCGGTCCGCTGCGCCGTTTCGGCTGGCTCGTGGCCAAGCTGGTTGCGGCGTTCCTGTTCATATCGGTCGCGCAAGTGGTGATCTTCAAGTTCGTGCCGATCCCGTTCACGCTGACGATGGCGATGGACGAACACTCGGTCACCAAAGACTGGACGCCGCTTGACCGGATCGACCGCGACATGGTCGCCGCCGTAATCTCGGGCGAGGATGGCAAGTTCTGCCTGCACAACGGGTTCGACAGTGCGGCAATCATGCAGGCGTTCAAGCGCAACCAGCAGGGCGGTCGCATCCGAGGCGGGTCGACGATCAGCCAGCAGACCGCCAAGAACGTGTTCCTGTGGCAAGGTGGCGGATATGTCCGCAAAGGTCTGGAAGCCTGGTACACCGTCCTGATCGAGACGATCTGGGGCAAGCGCCGGATCATGGAAGTCTATCTCAACGTCGCTGAAACCGGTATCGGCACCTACGGCGTCGAGGCAGGGGCGCAGCGCTACTACGGCAAAAGCGCGCGCAAGCTGAGCGCGGTGGAAGCCGCGCGCATTGCTGCGGTCCTGCCGCTCCCGAAAGAGCGCGAAGTCAACGGCGCAGGCGGCTTTACCCGCCGCCATGGCAATTCGATCGCACGCCGCGTCTCGGTGGTGAAGAACGAAGCGCTCGACGGCTGCGTCTATCGGTAGTCGGTCAGCACCGGCCCCAGCGCTTCGATGAGCGGGGCTAGCCACGGTCCGTAGTTGCGCCAGGGTTCCAGCCCGTCGCGGAAGATCGGTTGGCGCACCTGTTCCGAACTTGCGGTGCGCACCGCGCGGTCATTGTTGTAGAATTCCAGGCACGATTGCTCGAACGGCAGGCCGAGGTAGCCCAGCACGCGGCGCACCTGTGCTTCGGTATCGGCGACCATGTCCTCGTAGATCACGCGGTGCACCGCCCCCGGCGCGGCGCGGTCAAAATCGGCCATCAGCCCCACATAATCGCGGTAATAGCGCCCGATTTCGCCCAGATCGTAAGTAAACGTCTGGCCGCGCGCGAAGTGCTGCTTCCACCCGGAAATGCAGCATGACAGCGGATGGCGGCGGGCGTCGACGATCTTCGCGTTCGGCAGGATCAGCCGGATCAGGCCGACATGCTGCCAGTTGTTCGGCATCTTGTCTATGAACAGCGGGCGGCCTGTTTGCCGGTGAACCTGCGTGCGCTCGATGTATTCCGCGCCGAGCCGGGTGCGGTCTGCGGGCGTCAGCGAGGAGATCATCGCGGCGAAATCGGCAAATTCGCCCTCGTCCACCCGCGATTGCAAGCGGCTGGCGATCATCATCATCTCGGGCAATTCCATCGTGCCTTCGATCTGGCTGTGGCTTGCCAGAATCTGCTCGACGAGCGTCGATCCGGAGCGCGGCAGGCCAACGACAAAGATCGGGTCGGGGGCAGGGCAGCCGCCCGCATCCACGCCTGCGATGAAAGCGGCACTGAACGCCTGAGCTGCCGCACGCACTTCGGCGGTAAAGCTGTCTGCATCGTGGCGCACCATCGTTCGGCGCAGGGCATTGCCCTTGTCGTAATGGGCAAAGGAAGAAGGGTAATCCTTCGCATCTTCATACGCCTTGCCGAGCGAGAAGTGCAGGTGGAACACGTCCTCCTTGCGCTCCTCGTCCTGCCCGTCCAGCGAGGCCAGCGCCGCCTCCATCGCGGCGATGTCGTCCGGTCCCAGCTTCACCGTCTTGAGATTGGCTAGGCTCCACCACGCCTCACCCATCGAGGGCTGCCGCGTCACCGCCTCGCGGTAGGCCTCCACCGCCGGGCTTTGCGCGCCCAGCGTCTTGAGCACGTGTCCGAGGTTCTGCCACACTTGCGGCTGATCGGGCTGCGCGGCGAGCAAGCGCTCGTAGATCCCGCGCGCGCGTTCCTGATGGCCCAGCTTCACCAGCACCGAGGCGAGAATCAGATCGTGCCCCGGCATCGGCACCGGCGATTCGCTCAGCGCTTCGGCATGGGTCAGCGCTTCGGGCAGGCGGTTGGTCTGCATCAGCAGGCGGATCAGGAAATCACGGGCAAGGTCAAACCCCGGCGCGGCGTCAACCGCCCGTTCCACATGGGCAAGCGCGGCGGTCATGTCGCCGCGCCGCCACGCGATTTCGCCCAGCATACGCAGCGCTGGAGGATCGTCCGTCAGCCGTGCCAGCCGCGCAGTGAGAGCCGCTTCCGCCTCTTCCAGCGTGCCGTCGTTCATCAGCACGGCGGCCTTGAGCAGTTCGGGATCGCGCGATGACGCATGCACCCCCGAAAGGTCCGCGCGCCATGCCTGATCAGCCCGCCCGGTCGCCCGCAGCGCTCTTCCCAGCAGGAACCAGCCTTGCGAAACCCCCGGCTGAAGCCCGGTGAGTGCCTGAAGCGCTGCCACTGCGCGCGGGTTGTCACCGGACTCGGCGGCAAGCTCGCCCAGTTCCCACAGCACCGCGGGCACGCGCGGATTGGCGCGGGCGAGCGCATCGAGTTTCTGCAACGCCTGTTTGGCCTTCCCCAGCCGCCGAAGTGCGCGCGCGGCGACGAATTCGGCAGGCGGAAAACCTGGCGCCGTGCGCAGAATCGCGTCGACCTTGTTCAGCGCGAGATGAGGCTGCTTTTCCAGCAGGGCCTCCGCCTCGGCCAAGGCAAGATGGGGAGGAGCGGGACGGGTCCGGGCGATCATGCGTCCTGTCTAGGCCGCGCTCCGGCGGGTGGGTGTACGCCAATCGGCGCAAGTGCGGCGAGCACGCTTGCGCGTCGGATCGGGTGTGCCGTGAAATTCGCTGCCACCCATCCGGTCACTTGCGCGACGGCAAAGCTGATCCCGTACAAGTTGCGCTGTTGTGCCACGCCGGGGATCGGCCGTGGGAAGCCCGAGGCCATGACCTCCCCGTCAGCCCCAAGGCACGGAACCCCGCGCGGAATGTCCCAATTCAGCCCTACGCCCAGAACCTGTGGCAGACACCCCGGCCAGCATGGCACCCCTTGCGCTTCGCGCGCTGCCACGATCAGCGCGCCAGCCTGCATCGCTTCATCCGCCAGCGCCGCAAACACATCGCCGTGCGCAGGATTGGTTGTGCCGAGGCTGAGGTTCATGATGTCCACGCGCGCCTCGATGGCACAGCGGATAGCACCTGCCAGCGCCCGCGCGCTTGCCCGCAGGCCCTCGCGGAATACCCGGATCGGCAGGATCAGCGCGTCCGGTGCCTGCTCCTGAATTGCCGCTGTCACCGCCGTGCCGTGGCCCAGTTTGTCGAGGATCTCGTCATCGCTGCGCAGCACCGTGCCATCGGCAAGCAGCGACAGCCCTGGCAGCAACCGGTCTGCGCGGATGTGCGGATGCGCGGGATGCACCCCGCTGTCGATCACTGCGATGCGCATCAGTTCAGCCATGGGGATTCAGCCATGGGCGGTCACCACCGGCCCCACCGTGGCGCGGCCATGCTCCAGCCGCACCACTTGATCGGCCATTTCGGCCAGCGCGGGCTTATGCGTGATCACGATCAGCGTGGCGTGGGGCAGGGCCCGGCGAAGGCCCCGCGCGACGACCAGCTCGGTTGCTTCGTCGAGCGCTGCGGTCGGCTCGTCAAGGATCAGCACATCGGGTTGGCGCAGCAGTGCGCGGGCGATGGCGATGCGGTGGCGCTCCCCGGCAGACAGGGCGAGGCCGCGTTCGCCGGTGCGCGTTTCCAGTCCCTCGGGCAGGCGTTCGAGCAGCGCGTCCAGCCCTGCCGCGCTCGCCGCTGCCGCGATCTCCTGATGCGATGCTTCGCCGCGCGCAAAGGCGATGTTCTGCGCGATGGTTGCGTTGAACAGGAACGGTGCCTGATCGACCAGCAGCACCCGGGTGCGAAGATCGGCCAAAGCCACGTTGCGCAAGTCCGTTCCGTCGATGGTGACGCGCCCTGCCACGGGATCGTGGAAGCGCACCAGCAGGTCCGCCAGCGTGGATTTGCCCGCCCCCGATGGCCCGAGAATGGCGGTCATCGCGCCTGCGGGAATGACGAGGTCCACATCGCGCAGCACCTCTTCGCGCCCGTGGTCCATCGACACACCATCCAGCCGGATCTCGCCCAACACGCGGGGCAGCGGCTGCGGCGATGCCGCTTCGCGCACGTCAGGCTCCGTATCGAACAGCTCGAAGATCCGCGCCAGCGCCACACGCGCCGTGGCAAGGCTGGCGGTCAGGCCCATCAGCGCCTGCACCGGGCCGAGCAGCCGCCCATGATAGGTGATGAAGGCCACCAGCGCGCCGATGGTCATCGTTCCGTCGATGATCTGTTTGCCGCCGTAGATCATCACCGCCGCGCTCGATGCGGTGACGATCGTGCCGGGCAACGCGCCGGTCATGAACGAGACAGTCTGCATCCGCAGCATCGCTGCGATGAACCCGCCATTGGCCGCGCGGAACCGCTCGGCCTCGTGGGCTTCCGCGCCCAGCGCGTTGACCGTGCGCATACCCATGATCGTATCGACGAGCAGGCTGCCGATGTCCGCCCCGCTCTCGCGCATGGAGCGTGAAAGTTCGGTCATCCGGCGCTGGAAATGCAGGAAGCTGGCGACGGCGAGTGGCACCAATATTGTGCCGACCAGAAACAGTTTCCAGTCGAGCCACAGCATCATTGTCACGCTGCCTGCAAAGAACAGCACGTTGCTGACAACCGACAGCAGCGTATCGCCGACCACGCGCTGCACATCGGACACATCGCTGTTCAGCCGCGACATCAGGTCGCCCAGCCGGAACGATCCGTAGAAGCGCGGGGACAGCGTTTGCAGGTGGCGCAGCAGCGATACGCGCATGTCGAACAGCATCGCGGCAGACAGCGCGACGTATCGGTACGAAACCAGCGCGTTGACGGCGAAGCCGCCGACGGTCACGCCCACCATGAGTCCGGCGATGCGCACCAGCATGGACCAGTCGCGCTTGATCAGCGCCTCGTCGATCATCAGCTTCGAAATCAGCGGTTGCGCGAGAGTGAGGCCGGTGGCGATCAGACTGGCGAGCAGCACCAGCACAAGGCGCGGGGCGTAAGGTCTGAGCCACGGCCAGAGCCGCAGATAGGTACTCCATGGCGCGATTTTCGGCGCGGTCATGCTGCCAGACCCCGCCGCACCAGATCGAAACCGTGCAGGGCAAAGCGCGGCTCGGGCATTGCGGAAAGGCGCTGCGTGCACCAGTCGTAGCCCGCCCGTGATGCGGCATATTGTTCGCGCCACCACGGCGCGGAACCGGCCCCGCCGTAGAACGGCAAGGACATCTGCAAGTGGCGACGCATCGCGGCCAGCAGCATCGACTGATAGTGCGTCTGCAAGGCGTCAGGGTCTTCGCCGCGCGCCACAGCCGTCACCACCGCGCCAGCCAGAATTGCCTCGCGCACGGCTTGCGCTGTGCCGTCGCCGCAGATCGGGTCGAAGGCTATCGCGGCGGTCCCCAGCGCCAGCCAGCCTTCGCCGGCCAGTTGTTCCACCATCCGGGGTGAAGTGTCGAAGGTGGCGCTGGCGGGCTCCATCGATTCGATCAGCGGGGCGATCATCGGGGCCTGTGCGGCAAGGGCTTCGGGGGCGCCGCCCACTGCCAGCAGCCACGCTCCGCCTGAACCATCGGAGATCAGGAACAACCAGCCGTAATCGACCGATTCGATCCAGCAGGTGGCAGGCGCGGCTTCGTCGGCAAGCCTCACGCGCGCTGTTGCCGAAAGCCGCTCGCCGAAGCGCTGCATGGGCGCGGCGGGGAACGGCGACTGGCCGTGAAGCGTCATCAAAGCTTTGAAATTGTTCGATGGTGGAACGTTTAGCTGGGGAAGCATTTCCAGAACATCGGTCAAGTCGTCCTCGCTCACGACGATTGCACCATGCGGCATGGCGACCGGCTCGCCGGTGCCCCAGCGCACCACGCGGCGCTCGATCCGGACCCGGTCGGCAAACAGACCGGGCTTGCCGAAAACGTCGCGCAGCAGCGCCAGCGCGGGATCGCTGAGCATGATTACCGGCACCGCGCGGCGCGTGCCGGTCTCGCATTCCAGCGCAAGGCCTGCCCGGCGCAGCAGATGGGCGGCGGTCGAAACCGCAACTCCTCTCCCGCGCAGGATGACGCCGCTCGTCACTGGGTGATGATCATCCCGGCACCGGTCGTGTCATTGCCCAGATCGACCGTCTTGATGTGTTGGAGCGTCTGCGTGTCGTACATCTCGATGTCGTAGCTCGCGCCATAGATGTAGAGCATCTTGCCGTCACCCGAGAGGCCGAACTGGAAGCGTGTGCGGCAGGGGAACTCGGCCTTGTTCCTGACCAGGTTGGTGGTCAGATCGAGGTGCCAGAACTCGCAACGCTTGTTGCCGACCTTCTCCTGCGTAACGACGGTCCAGCCTTCTTTCATGTCGGCCGAAACCTGCAGGCCTGCCATGCCTCCGCTGACAGGCGCCGGACCGATAGGGTGGAAGGCAAAGGTCTTGGTCGCCAGATCGAAGCGGCCCACGCCGAAGATCTTGTTGCGGATATAGGGATCCTGCGCGTTGAACAGCGAGACGTATTCGTTCGGGTTGCGCAGCGTCTCCACCCCGCCGCCGAAGCTGACGCCTTCGATCCCGGTCGCTTCGGGCTTCGAGAATTCGAGCCGGTCCTTGACCTTGAGTTCGCCGGTATCGATCACCAGCACCTTGTCGCGGATCAGGAACAGCGTTTTGCCATCGGCGGACAGCATGTAGTTGCCGCGCCCGGCACCATTGCGCACATCCTCATCCGGCACATCGGCGGTGCGGACCACGGCCTTTTTCTGCAGGTCGATCACGCCGAACATTTGCGGGCTGACAGTGTAGCGATCGCTCAGTTTCTCGAACTTCTGGATCATCGTGTAGAAGTAGCGCCCGGTCGGATCGGGCACGCCGCCGTTGAAGCGGTAGCGCACCGTCGGCGTGTTCAGGCTGAACGAGTTGACCACTTTCTTGGTCTTCGTGTCGATCACCTCTATCCCGCTGGTGGTGATCGTGGTGACGTAGATTTTCCCTTTGTCATTCGACAGGCGCATCGACGTCGGCAGGCCCGAGGCCAGCGTGATGCGGTCCCGAATCGCGCCCGTCGCCTCATCCATCACCAGCATCTTGTCCGGGTACGATCCCATGAAGAGAGTCGAGGCCTGCGCGGTGGTCGATCCGGCAAACAGGGCAGCAATGCAAAAACCGAGTTTCTTCATGGGAATGCTCTTCCGGACAAGGATGGTCGGGCAGGGGCGCAAAACGGCGCGCGCCTTACGGGAAGATGATGTCGAGGCTGCGCCAGTCCTTGGCTGCCGTCGCGCAATTGCTGGCCCAGTCGGGCGAGTAATTGACGTGGTCGGGCACCTGCACCGGCCAGAAGCAGGTGACGTAGCAATCGTAGATGTCGCGCTCGGCCGGCTGGCACAGGCCCGCCGTGCCGCCGCCCGCATCGACTTCCCAGCCGGGCGAGAACGAGATCGAGCAGCCCATCGGGGTGTGCATCGGCTTCTGCTGAAGCGCGATCACGTCCTCATCGGTCGAGGCGATTGTTTCCTCGATCCGCAGGGCCTTCTTGTTGAGTGGCTTCAGGTGCTTCATGACAAGCCCTTTCGTGCAGCAAAGCGTTCAAGAAATTCGGGATTTCGCGCGGCAACGGTGCCGTAGATTTTCAGGCAGGCGTCGGTCCATTCGCGGATCCAGTCGCAGTAATGCAGGTTGGCGTGGCCGGTATCGCCGTAGCGCACGAAAGCCTCATGGTGGCACCCGCCTGCGCAGAGCGGGCGCGCCCAACAGGTGGTGCATTCATACTTCGCGCCAACATGGCCGCGCGTCAGGAAGTCGGTGCGCTTTTCCTTGTCCAGCCCGGTGGTTACATGGCCGAGCACATGGGTGTCGGCATCAGTGAAGCGATGGCAGGGCGAGATGTCACCCGAAGGGCTGACACCGACAAGGCCAAGGCCAGCGCCACAAGGGTGCGACTTGTTGGTGCCCTGGATGAGTTCGCTGATCGTTTCGGAGACGTTCGAGAATCCGTGCATTTCGCCGCGCAGGGCAAAGGCGAGCCATTCCGCGGCAAGTTCGTGGAACGCGGAAACCACCGTGTCCATGCCGTCGGTGTCGAGCGTATAGGTCTGTTCGCCCGAGTCCGTCACCGGCGCGAAGCCGACTTCGTGGAAGCCGAGATCGTCCTTCAGGTGACGGTATATGCGGATCACATCGGTCACGCCGTCGGTCAGCGTGACGCGCGCAGTGATCGCGCGGGTCTTGTGCCCGGCGATCAGCTTGCGCAGGCGCGGCTCCATGACCGCATAGGACCCCTTGCCGCTCTTGTAGACGCGGCGCTTGTCCTGCAGATCGGGCGGCCCGTCCATCGATACGGTGACGCCGACCGCCTGATCCGAAAGGAACTGGATGATCTCGTCGGTCAGCAGCGTGGCGTTGGTCGTCAGGCTGTAGGTCATGCGCTTGCCGCGCGCCGCAGAAGCCTGGTTGGCATAGAGCACCACATCGCGCAGCAGCTTGAAGTTCATCAGCGTTTCACCGCCGAAGAAGGTGATGTGCGGGCTTTCGCGGTCGCCTGAACTGTCCAGCAGGAAATCGACCGAGGTCTTGGCCGTCTCCAGCGTCATGTACTTGGGCTTGCCCGCAGGGGTTGCGATCTTGTCCGCGCCGAATTCGTAGCAATAGGTGCAGGCAAGGTTGCACTGGTTGGTGACGTTGAGCACCAGCGCCTGGAGCGGATAGTCTTCCGGCGGAGCAGGCGGGGCGAGCGGAGCCTCGCGGATCTCGTCAGAGACGATGCCGCGCACGGCGCGAAGCTCGCGGATCAAGTCGTCGGCATCGGCGCGCGAATAGCCCGCCTCGACCAGAGCGCCGACCATTTCGCCATAGGCCATCTGTTTTTCGCCGAGCAGCGCCATGACACTGGCCGCGCCTTCGTCCAGAGCAAAGATCGCACCTGCCGAGGCGAGATAGACGAAGCCCTGGTCTTGAGCGTCGAACAGATGAATGTCGCCGCGGCGGTATTTGGGGACGAGGGTTGTGGTCACTTGGCCACCTCCGGCTGATCCCAGCGCTTGTAGGCAGGGACGGACACGATCATGAACGACTTGGCCGTGAGCGGTTTGCCCAGCGCGTCCTTTTCGGACTTGGCGGTGGCGACGACCCAGACTTCGCCGTAATTGTTGCGGCCCCATTTGCGCTCGGGGTTCGGCCCGTCGATGGCTGGGGTGAACAGCGCGGTGGAGCTGAGTGTGCCGACATATTTGGTGTCGTCGTCGTAATAGACAGTCGGCATTTCCTCCATCGCCCAGCTTGCCTCGACCGGGCCCAGGGCGAAGTCGTCAGCGGTATAGGGCTTGCCGTCGAGACCGCTGTCGTAGCCGATGGCATCGAACTGCGCGTAGCCCGGCGTGTGCTTCTCGCTGCCGCCAAGGCGGGCGAGCGAGGTGTCGGGCACAACCTTCAGGTAATCGACCTTCTTGAAGATCGGCAGGCCCGCTGCCAGCACCGATCCGCCAAGACCGACATCGTGCGCGCCGGGAGCGGCATCGGCCGCAACGTCGACGGTCAGCACGGCTTCGGTCGCGCTGGCGGAGACGATCTTGCTGATGGTGACGCCCTTACCGAGATCAATGTCAGACGCCTTGAGGGCAGCCGGAAATGCATCGCCGAGCAGTTTGAGCGTTGCGCCCTTGGCCCCGGCCTTCAGGGCATAGGGCCAGACCGCGACGACACTCGGTTCGGCGGCGGCCTTGGTCAGCTTCACGTCGAAGCCGAATTCCTTGTAATCGCCCCAGAACCAGCGGCCTTGCGCCGATTTGCGGTCGGTCGAGAACGCCATCGTCTCGCGCGTTTCGTGGTCCTGCGGCGCATCGGGCGAGGCGCCTTCGGGGCCGCTGGAGGAGGTGCCGCGCCAGGAATAGCCGGAATAGACCAGCCCCTTGCCGGTACGGGTCAGGACCGAGCCGTCCTTCAAGGATTTGAGCGTGATGGCGGTGGTGTAGTCATCGTCGCCGGTCGTGGGCGTGACGATCATCTCGCCCACATACAGGCCCTTGCCGGGCAACATGGCATTGACCAGCCACTTGCCGCCGAGCTTGGCCGACTGCTGCCGCGCCGCCCATTTGGTCCACTCGGGCGTGGTGAGCGGCGCGGTCTTGTTCATGTATTCGAGTGCGACCTCGACGGGCAGGGGCTTGGTTCCGCCTGCAGGAACCGCTGGCTGGGTGGGATCTTCGACCGCGCGGCGATATTGCGCGTCGGCCTGCGAATACATGGCGACGTGGAGATTGCGCAGCAGGCCCCATTCGGCCTTCGAACGCCGCCACGACAGCGGCTGGGCGAAGGCATGGCACGATGCGCAGGACTGTCGGATTGTCTCATTGGGAATGTTGGTTTCGTTGACCATGCGGTGTTCGGGCAAGTAGGCGACCGGCTTGTATTCATCGGGCGCGAGACCGTGGCTGGCGGAGAGTGCGCGGACGACTGCTCTCGATTCCGACGGCGTGATCTGCAAGCCGTTGAGCGCGACCATGCGCTTGATGACTTGCGCCCAGCCCTCGGGCGTGGTGCGCACCCACGAGATGCGCGAGAGGTTCCCCTTCGCATCTGCAGTATGGCATGTGCCGCAATTTTCGGTGACGATGGCCGATGTGACGGGAATGCCGGTTTCAGTCTCGACCGGGTTCGAAGGATCGCGCGCTGCCTGCGCCAGTACGATCGTTGCGGGAAGCGCGGAAAGGCCGATGAACTGGACGATTCGGCTGCGCAAAAGGCGGCTGACGCGGCGCTCTGCAGTGCGTTGGGTAACAGTCTCGGCCACGGTCATGGTCGCAATTTCCCCCTGATGACGGTGCCGCACTCAACGAGTCGAACGCGGTGACAGGAGGAAGACTGGACAGATGTCAAAAGTTGGTCAACGCCTTTGTTTGCATCTGCGAAAAGAAGGTGGAGGACGCTGGGCCGGTACATTGACCACACCGCGTGACTTACATTTCACCGCCGCGCAAAGATCTGGCCATACGCAGTTCGCGCAAGCGCCCCCCCCCGAAACGCACAAGGCGTGTTGACCGCCACCCCGCCGTTGTGGCAAGCGCCCGCCAGCCCAAGACGCGCGGTTAGTTAAGCGCGGCATCCGGGCGGGTGTAGCTCAATGGTAGAGCAGCAGCTTCCCAAGCTCGACGCGCGCCCGGATTTCTGCGGTTTTTTGTGTAAAAACTACCCAAACCGTAGCTAGATGAATCAATCAGTTAGAATTGCTATGTAAAAAATTTTGGCTGTCGCTGACGGCATTAGAAATTTAGCTTTGGCGGGTCTTTAATCTTCCACATCATCGCCATTGCCACGTATGCTGGAAGCGAAGATACTCGGCGCAGCTTGGGCGGGTGCTACAAGAACCGGCCACCAAAATCGGCAGTCCCGCCAGCCGTGCTCCTCCCGCCCATCTTGCCCAAGCAACGCTAGGATCGGCAATCCCCCACCCAACGAACGGAATGCCTTGCGTTCTTGATACGACAAGGGGGCGTCTGAATATCGCCCGCCCGCGCGACGTCGGGTTATGGTCCTGCCCTTCGGCGCGATGACCCAGCAGTCCCCACGCTCTTCGGGTGGCGAGGCCACTTTTGAGAAGTACTCGACCGCAGCACGGCAAGCCTCCCAATCGAAGGAGTAGCCATCCTCGAATTTGAAGGCGTCTTCAATCAGATCGAGAATCTGCACCGCAGTCTCGCACTTAAACTTCACCGGTAGCTTGGAATCGATTGCCTCCGACGGCACCAGAGCATCGACCTTAGCCATTAGTTTCGACAGCTCGGTCCTAGCCTTCGTTTGGAATCCGACAGGCAACAACGCACCGTTGGGCCGGAGCGAAACAATGTCCGAAACGAGAATCTTACTCGGCGCACAAGGGATGACCCGATTTGACAGATCGCGCATCACAAATGCAACGCCCCGGTCGTGTGCGCCGGTCTCGAATGCATGTCGCAAAGCGGAGTCGAATTCGTGCACGGACTTAAGGGCGTTGTAGTTCCCGGCGGTCGTATAGAAACGGCTGACGGCAAGATCTTCCTTTGGCCGATTGCCATACATCCGGGCATGCTGAAGCACGGTGTCTTGCTGCATCTTTTTGGGCGAGCGGCCATAGAAAAAGCCAAGTAGGTTGGGCACAGTAATGCCTCGGTCCAAGATTTGCCCGCCGATGAACACGTTGAATGGCGTGCGCAGACGAAGCTCGGCATTTTCGTCGAGCAGGGCCTGAACATCGTTGTCTGAGTTGACCTTCTCCGTGACAACGCCGCTCTTCACAAATGCTTCTTTTACGCGCTCCACGATGTTGTCGTGCTCGGGCATTGTATAGCCCCCAGCCGTTACCGAACGGGCTAAATCATCGATCGACCGTTCAACCAATTCACCAAAGATCGGGTCTCCCGATGTAGCAGCTTGCGACATGCCAGCGATAATCTCTTGGGCGACCGTATACTGCCAGGCATGCGATGCTCTTGCGGTCTCGACATGCACAATCATTGAATATCGCCGTTGTGCTATGCCGGTCACCTGCTGCTGAAGCCGTCGTATCGATGCGGCTGTCACGAATGTGACCAGTGCATGGCGCAAGGCTTCCGTGCGCTTCGATGTTAGCGCCTCATCGGTCCGTACTCGCCGGCGATCTTCCTTCTTGAGCGCAGTCAGTTCTTCGTCGGTCATGGGGTGCCAGAGATAGAATTCTGGGTCGCTCTCGTCGTGTTCCCCGAAATAGTGGTCGCCACCGACATACCCGCCGTGGATCGGCACAAGCTGGGTGAAGGCCGGTCGCTTGGGCTCGAACGTGAAGTTCTGGCCCGGTGCAGTCTCGTACTCTTCCGGCTGGAGGTAGAGCGAATAGGGCGTCGCGGTCACCTGCAACACGGCAGGATTGGTCAACTCGCGGCGAAGTTCATCGATCCTATCGGCGATCCGGCCCTGCTCGATTTCAGTAGAGCCCTTCTTCTTGGTGAAGCGGATCGATGCAAAGTCGGCTTCGTCATCCACGATCAACACGCGCTTGCCGGCCAGCTTAGGGTGAGTTTCCGCGAACAGCTTCACGAGCCGTCGCATGTTGTTGGACTCTTTCTTGGCGACGAAAATTAGCTTGTGCCCGTCGATTTCCCATGCGGTCAGGTTGGGTACGGTCATGATATCATACACGGCCAGCTCTTCGGCATCGCGAAACTCGCGATACTCGTTAGCAATGCGATTGACGGTCTGTTGCGCCAGCGTCTTGGTACCCTTGGTCAGCACCACTGCAACGTCGAAGCCCTCGTCGAAAGCAGCGGCGATCACGCCCAGAAAGGCACGTGTCTTGCCCGACTGAATCTTGCCGAGCAGCATGCCTGGCTTGTTGCCATCTGTATGCGACGATTGAAGCGCTGCGACAGTGTTGCGCACGCATGCTTCAAGCTCGACGCCATCTGGTGATCCAGCAGCGGCGCGAGATTCCTTTAGTCTTTCAAAGAAGTTGGCCATTTCTTACCTTACTCTTCCAGAGCAATGGAGACGCGCAAATCGAAGCCAAGGCGGGCACCAAGCTCTTCCAGCAAGTCCTTTTTGGCGCGCGTCGAGTTGTGAGTCATGACATAGTATTTTCCGACTTTGGTCTGGGTGTAATCCCCATGTCGGTCATGCGCGACCAACGGGAAGTTGTTCATGGTTTTGCCGAGCTCCTGCACACGCTCAATTCCCATTTCCTCAATGGTTTTGCAGAATGTTTCGGCTGCCGTTGCCTCTTTCAGGGTCCGTCCCGAAGGGAACTTTACGACAAGGCTCGTTTTCGGCCCGCGCGTCCCTATTCGCTCGCCATTTCCATTTTTCCGCTTATGCGCGGCTTGGCTTTCTGGCGGAGCAAAGATCGCCTCCCATTCGAAGCGGACCTGTCCCACGCGTTTGGCAAAGTCGGCTACCTTCTCGTGCTTCTCTGCCAAGCTTCTGACTGATGCCATGTCCCCGGCGAGTGCCTGACGGGAGATTTCCTCCTTGATGACATCACCGGAGCTCTCGATCTCCTCAACCAACATGGCAAAGGCCAAATTCACTTCGTCTAAGCTCATGGTCATTTGCTGACCTCCGCCTCGTCCACGTGGTAGACTTTCATCACCTCGTCGCCGTAATGGTTGATGACCTTTACCGCGATCTTGCCGCCTTGCGGAGCTTCGAACGGGTGCGAGACGGTGCTGTTGAGGACGCTCCAGGCTTCCTCGTCCAGATCGGCCTTCAACGCGATCTTGAGCTTTTCGTAGGGGTCCTTGCCGCCAAGGAAGTAGGCTTGGCGCACGAAGAAGCTCGTCTGGTCGTAATCGTCGTCGATGAACCAGCAGGCGACATCATCTTCCACCTTCCCTGACGATTTCAGCTCACCAGAGTTGGGATTGAAGATTTCAAGACCCCTGATTTCTACCTCCAGCAAACTACCCTTGCGCTTCCACAGCTTCACGTCCGGCTCGCCGAACACCACGAACAGGTTGCCCTGATCCGCCGTCTTGAGGCGATCGCCCATGCGCAGGTCCTGATTCATGTTGACCTTGAGCACGGTCAGCCGCCCCAGCGTCATGGTCTCGGCAGAGGCATGCGCTTCGAAGGCGAAGCCGCACACCACCAGCACGTCGAACAGGTCCGCCGCTTCGCGCGCCGCCGCAACGATCATGGAACGGGTGACGGTGTCATATTCGGGGCCGATGAAGATCGCCGCGCGCCGTTCGGGTGCTCCTTCGGACTCGCCCTCGACGTACCGGGCTTCAGCATTCACATAGCGGCCGGCGAAAGGCCGGATGGTCGTGAAGCGCAGTCGCTCGCCCTTCTTGGTGTTGCCGACCCCGGCCACCTTGAGGTTGTCGAGCACGACGCGCACGAAATCATCGCTCGTGCTGCCGGCATCGGCACGGGTTCCCAGCCGGTGCGGGGCTTCTTCTCCATCGGCGAGGGCGGCGATCAGCAAGGGATCGTCTTCGTCCGCCGGCAAGACACGGTGCGGCGAAAGACTGTCGACGGTGAACGGCCCGGCAACGCGGACAAGACCCTTCAGCTCCACCGGCTTGTCGACCAGATATTCGGTCTCGGCATTGGTCTCGATGGACGTGTCGATGGCCTTCTGCCGCGCGATGCGCGCTTCCCACCATGCCGCATGGGGCGCGAGCGCTTCGAACGGTAGCGGGTCGCCCGGATGCTCGGGGAAATCGTCAATGGTGAAGCTGCGGCCGAGTTCCTTGTTCAGCGCACCGATGGCTTTGCCGATCTTCTTGTCGAGCTTGGCCAGATCGGTTTCGTCCAGGCCCTCGTCGCCCCGGTCCCAGTTGCTGCGCAGCTTGTCCCGGTCGTCCAGCAAGGCGCGGACCTTGGCATGGAGCTTCGCCGGCTTGGCCTCCCACGGATAAATCGGCGTGCGCGGAATTTCCCATTCGCGCCATTCGGTCTTTGCCGCCGCGTTCAACTGGTCGCGCAGTGGCTCAAGCACAGCATGGTACTGCTCGTACAGCACATCGATTTCAGAGTTGTTGGCAATCGACTTCAAGGTGATGCGTGGCACCCGATCGAGCACAAGGCCATGTGCAATATCATTGGTGAAGGGACCCTTGGCGCGCACTTCGGCGGCCTCAGTCTCAGTAGGTCGCCGGCCAAGTTTGAAAGCCAATTCTTCCACGGCACCAGCTTCGCTGTCGCGCATCGCGTAATAGGGATAACGCGCGCTCATTAGGCGGGTCCGGGCGAGCGTCAGTGCCACGCGGCTCGTGTCGATGGTGATCCAACGCCGACCCCATTGCTCGGCAACATAAGCAGTGGTGCCAGAACCGCACGTTGGATCGAGCACAAGGTCACCCGGATCAGTGGTCATCAGCAAGCACCGCTGAATGATCTTCACATTGGTCTGGACGACATAGATTTTTGCATCGGTAAACGATCCAGTGCCAACGTCGGTCCAAACGTCATTTATCGGTGCCACGTCGAAATCCGACATCCGGCGCTGAAAACGCAGCGACGAGTTGCTAGTCAGGTAGATTCTGGAGGCCCTGACCAAGCGGGACATTCCATCCACGTTGGTCTTCCATCCACCTTTACCAGGCCCAATGTCTTCGCCCCGAAACGGAACTTTGAAGGTTGCACTATCAGGCGAACTTTGGCTGGTAAGGTTGTCCGGCATGAAGAGGTGCTCTCCGTCCGCCAGCGCCTTGACTCCCGAAAGCTCATCCTCTGTCGCTGAGCGCTCGCATCCGTCTTGAGAGATGACTCGAGAGTAAAGGTAGGCAGAATCCATTTCTGACTTGTTGAAATAAATCTGCCTGTATTTCACGATTTCCTTGTTCTTCGCGTACCAAATTACAGTGTCATGGACGGCAGCAAGGGTCAGCGTCCCGCCACTTGGGCTTCCGGCTCCACTGGTGGTTTTCAGAACGATCTGGCTGACGAAATTGCCGGGACCAAATACCTCATCGAGTACGGCCCGGACCCGGTGGACATTTTCGTCACTGATTTGAACGAAGATTGATCCCGTGTCGGTGAGCAGGTCCCGCATCGCTTCCAAGCGATCTCGCATATAGCTGAGATAGCTGTGGACCCCGTCCGCCCAAGTGTCACGAAAGGCCCGGACCTGCTCTGGTTCTCGCGAAAGCTGGCTCGCCTTTTTCGCAGTACCCATCTGCCCGTCTTCGACCTTGGGCTTGGTGGTCGATACCTGCCAGTTCGATCCAAACCTGATGCCGTAAGGCGGATCGAAATAGATGCTCTGCACCTTGCCGCGCAGGTCTTCCTTTTCGGCAAGGCTCGCCATGACCTGAAGGCTGTCGCCCAAGATCATGCGGTTGGTCCATTTCAGGGTGTGCTGGTAGAATTCCAGCCGATCATCCTCATCGATGCCGTTGAAGTCCGCGAACAGGTCGGGCTGGTCGTCAAGCGAGACCGCCGTGTCGCTGGCCGCGCGCCGGCGGATGTCATCGATGATCGCCTTGGGGTGGATTTTCTCGGCGGTGTAGATTGGCACCGCGTCCACGCGCAGGGCTTCTTCGTCCTGTTCATCCTTGCCACGCCACGTCAATTGCACTGCCCCTTCGCCATCTTCGGTGTCCGCCCAGACCAGTTGCGGGTCGAGCGCCTTGTTTCGTTCGTAAAGTTCCGGGTGCGTTGCCGGGCTGTAGCGCCGCTGGAACTTCACCTCGGTGGGCGTGGCCTCATCGTCCGCCAGGAAGCTTTGCAGCTCCATCGTCGGGTTGTTGGGCCGCCGCGCCCCCTTGTGCTGCACTGTCGCAATATCGATCGGTTTCCGGGGTGCCTTTGCCATGTCAGGAAACCTTCTCGCGGGTGCCGACCGCGCTTTCGAACGCCTTCACCATCGTTTCGAACGCATGCGCCATGTCATAGGGCTGCACGATCTCCACCGGCGGCCCCCAGCGCCCGAACCGGCCATCGTTGCGCACGGCCGGCAACCACAGACTGGCCAGTGTATCGGCCTTGGCCTGATCTTCCTCGGTTCGCCGGCCCTTGATCTCGACAACCAGTTGCAGCGGATCATCGTGGCCATCGTCCCAATGGACGATGAAGTCCGGCCGGTAATCCCGCTCCTGCCCCATGAAGACATAGGGCACGTCGAAGCCCAGCGCGTGGTTCTTCACGTATCCGCGAACCTGCGGAATGCGCTCCAGCCGCTCGGCGAAGGCGGCTTCCCAGTCGCCGTCATATACGACGTAGTTGACCTGGCACTTGTCCGGATTGGTCTCCAGCAGCGTGGTCTTGGCCGTGAAGAAATCCACGTGCTTGCTCGATCCGTCCGCGTCGAACGGTGCCAGCACGGGCAGGATTTCTTCGTTGCCGGCTTGCGACAGGGCCTTGGCGCATGCGCGCACGATACGTTCCACGGCCTCGTCGCGGTAACTGGCAAGGCTCAGCCAGCCGACCGAACGGCCATCATGCAAATGCAGACATTCCGCCAGCCAGCGCCGGGTAATGCTCAGGAACTGGGGGAACAGGAACGTCGGTTCGGTATCCATGTTCTCCGCCATCCGCGCCCACCGTTCCAGCGCACGCTTGGCGAGCATGTAGGCCACAGTCTGGCTGCGGATCGCGTCCAGATCGCCCATGTCGATGACATTCGACTGGCCGATAAGGGGATCAACCTCTGTCTCTTTCGGGATCGGCGTGTCAGCGCCAAGCCGCATGTGGCTGTTATCGACAAAGGTCGCATTGAGCCTGCCTTGCGGAAAGACGACACGATAGCCGAGCACACGGGGGAACCGGATTTCCGGCGCGGCCCGCGTTTCGTCGGCAAAAATGCGCGTGCGGGGCTTGGGCGGCGAAAAGTCCTTGCTGGAATTCGCCGGCATGAAGTCGAACGGCACGCCTAGCACGTCGGCATATTCGGCCCTGAAATACCCTTCGTCGTTCGGCTCATATGACACACGACGCAGGGCGCGGCCCACTACCTGTTCACACAGCAGGCGGGTACCGAACGCCCGGCAACCAAGAATATGCGTAACAGTGTTGGCGTCCCAGCCTTCAGTCAGCATCGACACGGACACGACGCAGCGAACGGGGCCCCCCATTCGTCCCTTCTGGCCGACGGTGTTCATGACCTCGCGCAGCAGGTCTGCATCGGTGATGGCTTCGGGGTCCCGGCCCGGCGTACGGCGAAGCTCGCGCCGGAAAGCCTCGATCTCATCGCCCGCGATACGCTTGAAATCGTCGGAGATGGCATCGCCGCTTTCGAGCTGGGCAGAGTCAATCAGCACCGTGCGGGGACGTTCGGCCGGTTTGCCGTTCTCGATATTGTTGAACAACGCGAGGTTGCCCGCGCGCCATTTCCGGTGCGCCGGCTCCTTTTCGTCTGGGTTTTCGCAATAGCCGGCAATCCAATCGTGGATCAGCTTCGACGTGGACGTGTTGTTGGCGACCACGATGAACACCGGCGGAGTTTCCGCACCCTTCGCAGCCCATTCGGTGAACTTGGCTTCGTAATCGCGGTAGAGCGCTCGCACGGCAGCTTCGAGCTGGACCGGCAGTTCTTCGGCGGAATAGGCCCTGCCAGCCTTCCTCTGACCCTTGCGCGGCAGTTCGTCTCGGACATGCTTGTAGATGTGGCGGAAGATGGGTTCTTGCCGCTGCACGACGTCGTCATGAGTGGGAACGCGGGGAACCTTCACGATGCCGCATTCGATCGCATCCATCAGCGAGAAATCGGAAACGACCCATGGGAAGAGCTTGCCTTCCTCCTGGCCAGAACCGCGCAGGAAAAATGGCGTTGCTGACAGATCGTAGACAGTCTTTACGCCAAGCACGCGGTCCACGGCCCGGATGCCGTTGATCCAGACCCGCGCCTCCTTGCGGCTTGCCTCGGCTTCGGCGTTGGCTTCAGCGGCAGTCTCTTCCTCGGACCGGACAATCGGCTCGACTTCGGCAGTCGGCGGCGCTTCGTAACAATGGTGGGCCTCGTCATTGATGACGATGATCCCGCGCCGGCCCATCAGAGGCTTCATGACCCGCTGGACCATTTCGGCTTCAGTCTCGCGGAACCGGGCGTCGAAGGTTTCCGGGTCTTCCCGCCCACGAAGGGCTTCCAGCGTGCCGGGCTTGATGTCGCCCTTCGTCTTGAGCTGGAACGAGTGATAATTGGTGACGACGATGCGCGCCTTGCGCAGATCATCCATCATGTCGCGCGGGACGATGGACAGCTTCTCGTAAATCGAATTGCCCGACTCAGGCAGCAACACACGCAGCCGATCCTTGATCGTGATGCCCGGTGCCACCAGCAGGAAAGCATCGGTAAACATCTTCGATTGCGGTCGGCGAGCCTTGTTGATCGCCTGCCAGGCGATGAGCATCGCCATGACCGTCGTCTTGCCGGCACCCGTCGCAAGCTTCATCGCCAGCCGGAAGAGGCCTGGGTTGGAGACCTCGCTTTGCGTGCGAAAATAATCAATATGCTTGGCGTGGATCGGATTTTTAGGTGCAACCTCCGTCAGCCAGATCAGCGTTTCTGCCGCCTCGACTTGGCAAAAAAACAAGGGGCGCTCGCGGTCAGTGGCCCGCCAATGTTTTAGCAAGCGGGCTGTCTCGTAAGTCACGCCCCAAGCGGCCTCGGGAGTCGATCGCCATTGATCCACTTGTGCGCGAATCGCATTGATATTGTCATTCGCGCGGCGCTCGGACGAGTTGTCTTCGAGAATGAGCTCTGCTTGCCCCCCCTTTTTTCGCTTAGGCGTGGCAACAGCAACGATGTATTCCGAGCGGCGTCTGCCAAGGGTGGTTTCCCCAGTCGGCATTCCATTATCCGCTAAAACCCAGTGACGATCGGGCGCCGTGAACGGGCGATTCAAAATGGGGTTTTCAATCAAAGGCATCCGGACACTCTAAGCACTGCCCAAGCGTATCCACAACTATGCCCGTTCGATTTTGACGTGTTGTCCCGCGGAAATCTCGCCAATATGCAGTGATTTAGGGACGCTGATATGAAGGAGGACTACGCAAGTACCCAATGATTATGGGTGGCGCCAGCAACAACAAAAGTTGACCAGACTTCGTGCCATATTCTGAACAGGAGTGTTCGTGCGTCACTGCTGCAGTGATCACCAACATGTTTTTAATCTGAGCAGGCAAGAATGCTTTCAAATACCGCCTGATAGAGGCGCGTCTGCTCGTCAAGCCAGTCAGCCAGGCGGTCCCAATTGCCTTGAGTAGAAGCATCAATGTGCAAACTCTGAGACAGGAAGCTTGTCTCGCCTCCTGGAGGCGCGCCAAGATGAGCGGTCAGTTGCTCAAGCCACGGCGCAAGCTCGTTGGTGAGATCTTCCATAGAGCCGCCGCGACGCGGTCTGACAAAAACACCTACGCCCCTGCGCGACAAATACTGAACTACAACGGCATCGGTGCCCGGTAAGGCAGCCCAGCGAGAGCTGGCCGCATCTGGAGCGCCATAAACTGGATACCGACCGCAGAAATGGCTCCAGAATTCCAGCCTGTGTTGACCGAGTTCGGTAAGATTTCCTTCAGCAGTCCGCCTTTGCTGGGCAAGTCGGCGGTCCCAGTTGTTGGGGCGCTCGACCACTTCGAAAAGCGGTGCGAGCGGGGAGTCGCCAATACGGACGACGCGCACCCGAACCGCAAAAAAGGCGAAAGGATCAACCGTATGCTCGTTGAGCCAGCGGATGGCGGAAAGATGCTCGTCGCGGAAGCTTGGCGCCACCCATATCATGGTGTGGGTATCAAGGCCGGCGAGATAGGTCATGATCTGGCCGAGGTGCGTATGATCAGAACCTTCGAGTTGGTTCTCGATCAAAACAATACTGTCATCGGCCGGGTTGCGGGCCAGGATATCGGCGCTGAAGGTCCCGACCCGTGCTTCGGTTCCGGTCAACTCTAGTGGAATTCCGATTGCGGCCGACAGGCGATCGAGGTTCGCGGCGAGCCAGGGCGTGAAACGATGGGCCTCGTGGGTCCAGGCCTCACGCAGCGGCACGTCGAGAAGTGTTCCGAACGTCGTCTCGCCGGTCATATCCTGCTCCCTGATGTGGTGGTTCGGATAGCGTGCAGGACTATCATCTTCACAGTCGTATTTGACGAGTCAGGTCTGGCGAGGGGTTAGGGCTGTGACGGTCAGGAAAGCGAATACCTTGGATCACAGCCCTGATCACACCCTCCTCAGGGTCGTGGAGCCGTCGGGTCTGCGGCAGTCGGATCAAGCTGCGGCGGCCATTCGGACAGACCGCTCGCCTTGAACCGCCGCCAGCGCGGATCCTTGTCGTCGGCAAAGAGGTCGGGAATGAGCGGCATAGAGTCTCCGCTTGGGTCGACTCCAAACCAGTTCTCCCACAGGCCCGGCTCGGAGCGATGGAGGACAATCTGGCCATCACGCGCACTGAAGGCCAGTCGGCACTTGCCTTGAATGTGAACTTCGCAGGCAGTCCAACCCTTTGCTGGCAGGACAGCAGTGCCAATGTTCTTGTCCGAGATGCGGGCTGTGGCGATGAAGCTGTCTTCGAGGATCCGGGCATACCAGGGGCCATCGCCCTTCACGATGCGCAGGCATGGCTGGAGCCAAGCGTAAGGCGAGGGCGCCGCACGGCCGTAAATCTGGTCCAGTTCAGCCAGCTCGAGATGGATGAGGGCGGCGCGGCGAAGCTTATCTTGAGTGTGTGTTGTCATGACGTCCATGAAAAATAGGCGCGAGCATTGGCAGTCGAGCTGCTGAGCTTAGCGAGATTGGAGAATAGACAACCAGCAACGCTCGCCCCCGGCAAGTCAGCATGATTTTTCAGAGCGTAGTGTAGCGCAAATAGGGTAAGTTTGTCAAGAAAAAAATGACATAGAAAGAGATTTTGAGCGCTGAAAAGCAAATCTGCCTCGGCCTTTTCGCAGCGGCGATCTCTAGAGCGGACAAATTCGTCGAACAAAAGCCTTTGGTATTGTAAAATACCATAGGTGACGACTTCTGATTTCAGTGAGGTCGCAAAGGTCGTGCTCGACTTTCAGGTAGAGACTTGAAAGCGCTATTTCTGTTTTACACACCATCGCTCGGCTCCTGTTTTGGAAGCCAGGAATCGCATTTTGGAAGCTTGTGATTTCGCCTTTTGCAAGTTTACTCGCTGAAACCCGCAGAAATCGGGGCTTTCTGATATAAACTTCCAGAAGGCTCGTTTTGCAAGTTTACCTGAGTGACCCTCCGCAGGACCCAGCCCCGCCAGGGGCAACCACCCCCGGAGGGGGAAGCTCCGCAGGAGCGCAAACCAAAGACTCTGCGAAGCCCGATGCCCCGTCAGGGGCCCCCTCCATTCCCCTCCTCTGATATTCTCTCACCACACAGGTGATCGCCGACCCGGCGCCACACCGTCCAGAGAGTTAACCTTGCGAGGTGATTCGCAGGCCTGCCGATTCGATCTTCAGCGCCTGAGCATGTGGCGGCCCACGCCTTCTGCATGTGATGAGGCGTCCCCTATGCATGTGGAAGCGTCTCAAAATGGGACCTCCGGACGAGGTTGGGCGAGGGATTCTGCCTCCGGCGATTGCGCCCGCAGCCGCTCCGATTATACTGAATACTTCCCGTTTAATTTTATTCATCGTTAAAAATTACTGAGAACCCCTAGTCACGCAGAGTCATTCCAAATAAAAATGCGAGACATACTTGTGGTATAAGAAAGTAAATAATTCGACTTGTTAAGGTTAATGGCGAAATTGTACTTCAAAAATACAGAAACTTTTTGGATGGATGCGCGAATTAGTATTGCATAACTCTTGTCGCTGCCAGACAATGCTAGGCGTCAACACCAACAAGGAGACGCCATTTGAAAACTTGTAACCATCATCTTCCCAAGCAAACCGTGCATGAGCGGGACTGGCATTATACCGGCATCAAGCGCGCCAAAGTGCTTTCAGAAGCGCAGATCAACCAGGTGACCGATCACATCCGCAGGGTCAGCAATTCGCCGCTCAGCGACGAGCTCAAGTTCCTGCTGTCGGCTTATGCAGGCTTGCGAGCGTGTGAAATTGCCGGCCTGATGGTCGATGCACTGATCGTGTCGAATGAGCCCGGCGGTAGTCACATCGTTGTCGCCCGCAACCTGGCCAAGGGCGGACGTGAACGGATGATCCCCATGCATCCGAAAATCCTCGAATGTTTCAAGCGCTTCCGCCTGGCACATCCGACGATACCGTTTGTTTCGTTCTCGGCGCGCGGCAGAATTCGCCGTCAAAGCGCCGCAGCGGTGAAAACCTGGTTCCTGACGCTCTATCAGGACCTGGGTCTTCAGGGCTGCTCGAGTCATTCGGGGCGGCGCACTTTCATCACGGGGCTCGCCCGAAGTGCCAATCGCCATGGTAGCTCGATGCGCGACGTTCAGCTTCTGGCTGGCCACGCCCGGCTCGAGACGACTGCTGCCTACATAGAGCCAGCTCAGAATCTCTCGCGCCTCGTTGCCGCCCTCGGCACCGAGTGAGCCTGATCTAACCCACAACCGAAAAGGAAAACGAATGACATCCGCATCCCCCGATGCGGGCAGCGAGCCTGTGCGCGCTGCTTCCGCAGCCATCAATGAACCCAACACCCCCCCACAAAAAAGGAGTTCCTCTATGAATGCTTTTGAATTGCTCACCAGCAGCACGCCGGCGGCGATCGTCGATCGGCACGATATTCCGCCCCGGGCCGAACGGCTCGCCAAATGGCCGGAAGCCTATCGTGACGAACGCTTTGTGGACTGGCGCAAAGGACTGGCTCGCGGCAACGAGCATCTGTGGATGCACCAGTCCGAAGCCTTGGCGATGCTGAATTCTGCCAAGAACATTGTCATGGCCACCGGCACGGGTTCGGGCAAATCGCTCGTATTCCAGGCAGACACGCTCCTCCGACTGGTGACGAAACCGGATGCGACCATCCTCGCGCTTTATCCGGCCAAGGCCTTGGTCAGCGACCAGATGAAACGCTGGCGTGAAGCGTTGGGCCATGCTGGTATCGACGCTGCCATTGCCGCGGAAGTGCAGGGCGATATTCCGCCTGCTGACCGTGACGAATTGCTCAAGCGGGCACGAGTAATCGTGGCCACCGAAGACGTCGTCCACGCATGGTTGATGCGTACGCAGGCCGCACCGGCGGCGCAGCGCTTCATCCGCAACCTGGAACTCGTCATTATCGACGAAGCGCACAACCTCGAGGGCGTTTTCGGGAGCAATTGCGCTTTCCTGTTCCGTCGCCTGCGTGCCGCCCGGTCGCGCACTCTGACGGAGGCGGGTCTTCCACACTCGGAAATGCAGTTCATCGCAGCCAGTGCAACGATCGCAAATCCGGCCGCACACCTTGAGCGACTGACCGGCCTTCCCTTCGAAGTGATCGGCGAGGAGCACAACGGTGCGCCATGCGATGCCAAGACCTTGTTGCATATCGAAGGACCGGAATATGGTGCAGCCGCCGAAGCCAACCTGGCCGACCTTGTTGCCCGTATCGCGGGCCAGATCGCCCCCAATGCCTTGATTGCATTTGCCGACGGGCGCCAGTCTGTCGAGCGCGTTGCCACCACGATCGGCTCTGACGAAGTCGAACCGTTCCGCGCTGGATTCGAACTCCAGGACCGGTCTGCGATCACGGCCGGCATGCGTGATGGCACGTTGCGCGCCATCGTCGCCACCTCATCGCTCGAGCTCGGGATCGATGTGCCGCAGTTCAATCTCGGGCTGAACCTTGGTTTGCCGATGTCGAAGAAGGCGTTCCAACAGCGCGTCGGGCGCATCGGGCGTGCTGGACCGGGCGTCTTCGCGGTGATCGCTGAACCTTCTGCTTTCGCCAAGCTCGGCACGACTTTGCGAGAATTCTACGAAGGTGCACCCGAGACGTCCCCGCTCTACCTCGAAAATTCGATCATTCAGTACCAGAACGCGTGTTGCTTCCTCGAAGAGGCGGGCGGTGCTGAGCGTCAGCCGGCACTGCCGAGCGGGATTGCATGGCCCGAGGGGTTTGATCGGGCCTTCGCGATGGCGAAGCCCGGCGCGATCCGTCCTCGCGAGATCGAGCATGTGGCAAACTGTCATACGGGCTCGCCTCAAATCGACTTTCCCTTGAGGCGCATCGGCGATGGTCGGCTCGGGTTGCGCATTCACGGTGCCGGCGGCGATTTGCTTGGTACCATCGATGATGCCAAGGCGCTGCGTGAAGCCTGCCCCGGAAGCACTTACTACCACCGCAAGAAACTCTACAAGGTCGTCGAGTGGCGCACGACTGCATATGAGCGCTCGATCTACTTGCGGCCTATGCGGGCCGCTCCCCGCACGTCGGCAATCATGCGGACTGCGATCGGAGTTTCGCATGCATCATCCGAGTTGCAGGAAGGTCGGCTTCTGCAAGGTACCCATGGGTCCCTTGCCGAGGTACGGCTCCAGGTCACGGAATCGGTGGAGGGTTATCGCAGCGGCAAGGTCGATCTGCTCTATCGCGAGTTGAGCAAGAAAGACCGCCGTCTTTCCCGCAAGACCCGCAACTTCTCCACTACCGGCATTCTCATTCGCATCGACGAGCCGTGGTTTCGCGGGCGCAATGGTGCACCGGCGGATCTTCGCGACCAGGTCGGGCGCGCCCTTGCGGCAGTGCTGTTCCGCGAGTGCGGCATCGGACCTGGCGAGGTGCGCTGGGAGCACTCAGGTATCTCGATGTATGGCTTGGGTTCGGCTCAGCTTCTCGACGATGCCCTCGTCATCTTTGATGACCTTCCTGGTGGCTTGCGCCTTACCGCGCCGCTCTTCGCCGAGCTCGATCATTTCCTCGAGCGTCTGCGCCGCGGGGCAGAATTGGCTGGAGAAGAAGCGCTCCTTGATGAGATCACGGTCACCCGCCTCATGAATTGGAGCGACTCCCTCTCCATCACTTCGCCGGGGTCAGCCGAGACGCTTGATCTGCATGGGGGGCAGCGGCTCATCTATGCGCCGCATAGCAAGGTCAGCGTCCGCATTCGCGGCAACATCGTTGAACGTGAATTGCTGCACCATCAGCTTCTCGAAGTCGGAGGGGCGAAGCACTTGGTCTACTCCTACGAGGCCGGGCCGGGCGTCACCGGCGTCGTGTTTCACGATCAGATCGAGCCGATCGGGCACGAGTGGCGCCAGCTTATCTGGGACGAAGAAACCGACACTGTCGAGGAGATCGCAGCATGAGCGGACCCAAGTACATCGTGCCTCTCCTCCCTGTATCTCGAGGTGCTCGCCACGGGTCATTCCGGACTCGTCGTCGCAATCGCGCCGGCGTCTGGACGAAAAGGACGGGCTTTGACAGTACTTTGCGTCGTCCTGATGCGATCCGGCTCAAGCCGACCGCCAACGCATCGTCAAAGCTCGGTACTGTTTGCGATCCGCATGCCAAATGCGGGTTGCTGGCGCGCCATTGTGCCAAGATTTGTCCGAAAAGGCTTTCAGATACGCCGAAGCGGCACTGGCAGTGCCCAGTCGAGTCCAATTGGACGCTTGATCTGGTGGAGGCGCCCAATGACCGCTGATGACGAATTCTTCGCGGCCGTCTGTCGCCAGTTCGGACGCCCGGCTCCCTCGCCTCCACGGCGGGACGAAGTGCGGACCATCACGGCCGGGATTATCTCATCGCCCCGGATAGTGCTGGCTACTCTTCGCTGCGTACCCGGACGGGCACCGCGTGTCATTGATCAGGCGTCACGCAGCTTCGAGATCGATAACCGTTCGGCTAGTGCTGTGTTGCGCTTGTCGAACGACCTCGAGCGCTTTGTACGCCGCCAGGGCGTGTCCGAAATCTTTCTGCGTTCTCTTTCCGAACGTGGGAAATTCGCCGGCCACCCCCTGAACTTCAAGATCGAAGCCGTGCTGCAGATGATTTCCGATCTGCGTGTCACGTTTGTGAGCACTTTCTCCGTGGGCGCTTGGGTCAAACGCGACGAGCCCAAATTGCCTGACGGGGGCGAAAAGTGCAGCGCGCGTTGGGCTGAGAAGCAGCGGCTGGCAATCGAAACTGCGATGTTCGTTGCGGTTGAGCCTACGGCCCTCCGTAGTTTTTCCGACGGGAGCGGCAGCAATGACTGACGCTGCGCCGCGAAACAAGATCCGCCTCCGCTACGCGCCGAAAAGTGCCATCAGCCGCGCTGTTGAGGCTGTTCGCGCCAACGGCATCGACGTGGTGAGCGTCACCATGGGCGGTGACGGCTCGATCAAGCTCAGTGCGACTGACGACAAGATGCAGCTGCGCGAAACCCTGTTCGACACCCTCGACAGGGAGGGGCGCCTATGAAGGGTCTGCATTTTGTACGGTATTGGCGAAAGGACAGCGTACCGCGCTGGTATATCTACGCGTGGCGTGGCGGGCCGCTGATCGGGAAATTCGATCAACGCAACAAGCCCCGGCTTACGCGGAAAGAGCTTGAACTGGCCTTCGCGGCAATCGACGCAAAAAGGGTGGCGGAACCGACCTTGTTGCGTTCGCTCATCCGGGAATGGCGGTCATGCGACCCGTCGCGGCCCTCAAGCCCTGAGTGGTCGGCGCTCGCTCCTGGCACAAAACGCACGTGGGGCGGAGCACTCGATCAGATCGAGCAGAAGTGGGGTGATACGCCACTTGAGGTATGGAGCGATCCGCGGATGGTCAGCAAGGTTGTGGCGTGGCGTGACAGCCGTGCTGCAACGCCGCGCGGCGCGGACATCGGGATTACCGTGTTGCGCTCCCTCCTCGAATTCGGGCGGATACGCGGACGCGTTGCGGTCAACGTCGCCACAGGAATCCCGACCCTTTATCGCAATGGGCAGCGCGCTGCGATCGTGTGGACCGAGGAAGACATGGTCGAGTTCGGCAAGACGGCAAGAACCCTTGAACGCGAGCAGCTCAATGACGGACTGCGCTTGGCCGCATTGACTGGCTTGCGGCGGGAAGATTTGGTCACGCTGACTTGGGCCGAAGTTCACGATCATGCCATCGTCAAGGTGGCGAAGAAGCGTAGCAAGGGAAAACGTCGGCAGGTGACGATGCCCCGCATTCCCGAGCTCGATGCCTTGCTCGCGGAATTGCGGACACGACATCGCAAGCCCGGCGTCGAGACCGTCTTGGTCAACAGTTTCGGCGACGCGTGGTCTGTCAGTGGGTTCGGGGGAAGTTTCAACCGCATCCGCGACGAAGCCAAGATCGAATACACGGATGAAGAGACGGGCGAGCGCAAGGGCAAGCATCTGCACGATGTTCGCGGGACCTTCTGCACGAAGCTCCTGACCCAGACAGATCTGACCGACCGTGAGGTCGCAGATATCATGGGCTGGGCGCCGGACCGCGTCGCGTCAATCAAGCGCGTCTACGTCGATCAAACCAAGGTTGTCCGTGCGCTGGGCGAACGGATTTCCAGAGCAAACCAACAGAACAAGGAGAATGAGGAATGAATGTTGAAGAACGAGCACAACACATCATCCGGGACCTTATCGCATTGCCGCGAGAGGCATGGGAGCGTTCCGTGCAGGGCGGGCAGGTAACGTTCTACGTCAAGGGAATGGGCCTTCAGATCCTTTACTTTTCGCAGGGGTGGATTGACCCGACGGCCGACCACCCGCTTAGGGAGGAAGCGCTGGAGCTCTATCGAGCTCGGCTAGGGGATTGCTCCACTGCATTGGAGATATGGGATGAGAATGAGGAGATCGCTTGCCTGCTTCGTTGGACGTCCATCAATGAAATCGAGGTGATCGAATACAATCACGGGACATGGGAAGTCATGGCATTTGGGTTGCCGGCAACCGATCCGGCGTATCAGCCGGTAGTGCACTGAATTAACTGTGCCATTCCCATTCGGGGCATTTCGCGATCTCTTTGATGCAAGTTCCTGCCGAGCAAGCCGCCATGACGGTGCCAAATTGACTCGTGATTACCGTCCTTGTTCATGGCCGTCATTCTAACGGCAATGGTTAGCTTAGGAGGCGCTTAGAAAGCATTTGAATTCTGGCAAGTTGGGCCTGCACCAATCCTTAATTTGCACCGATGGGCGCAGACGGCAGATGCATAGCGCCCCTGATGGTCCGTTGATCACGCGGTAAGGCTAGCAGTTTCCATCTCAGCACATGCAATTTCCTATTCTTATTAGTATTTTATGCAGTACGGGGTAGGCGTAGTGGTATCAGGGCACGGTGCCTTGGTATCTGTAGTCAGGGGAGCCAGCGAGTGGAACGTATCTCCAGCCACGCGATAGACAATCAAACTGTCGACGGATGCAAACCGATCGCGCTCAACATCGGGATGTACATCGACGGCTATGGTGCCAAGAAGAGTACTGATGTGCTCTATGACCGGGGTGACAAGGAGCTTTACGAACACTTGCGCGGCGAGGCGAAGGGCGACGTCGCGTTGCACAAGCGCCTTTATGACGCCTTCCACTGCCCGCCAGCACCTGCGTTCTACGCCGAGATCCTTAGCTTCTGCTTGGCGCTGGTAGAGCTACACGTCGTAGCAGTCATAGAGGACCGCTATCGCGCCGCTGGCACTTCGATCCGCCCCAACGCGCTGCTTGTGAACCAGTCCAACCCGCTGGAGATCGATTTACAGGGTCTACAGCACAACGTGCTCGAGGCTTTATTCCCCGCCTCGGATGAGGAGTGGCAAGCGGGCCATTACCTGGATGTTGCATGCGAAGGCACGATCTATTCTACGGGCAAGATCGACCGTGAACGGCAGGCTGGTATGCTGCGCCGTGAACTGGATGCTGCGCGTCGCGTCAGCGACACCTCCCGTGTGGCATGGCTCGAACGCAATCTGGCGACGATTGCCGGTGGCGTCTTCCACTATCGTAATCAGGACGGCTCAATTGGCGGTCCCGTCGACTTCGATTTCACCGAAAGTTTTTATGAGGAGGTCTCCGATCGGGTAGGCTACTATTCGCGGCTGGGCGAAAGCAAGGTTCACTGGCGCCAAGACTTGGGCGACTTTGGCGAGAAGGGAGTGGACTGCGACCTAATCATGCAGGTGATGGACGATCTGCACGCTGACAAGGTGGACGCCTTTGTGTTCATGACCAACGACATGGACTTCTTCCCACTGATTGAGCGCATCCGTGCCGAGGGAAAAGCGGTGTTTCTTTGCGGGCTAGAAGGCAGCGTTTCGTACCGGCTGATCCGCGCGGCAGGGCGCGATGCCTTCTTTGACCTTACCGGTCCGCAAATGCTCGCTAGCTTGGCAACCGTGTTCATGGCGGCCAAGAAACCCTCTATGCGTGTGATGGCGCTTCAATGGGCCTTTCTTGCGATGACACGTGCACGCCGATTGGGCAGTTGATATATCGATAAAATTCCAAATAAACAATTTTTCACTGCGCCTGTGCTGACTAGCAAGGTTCGCAGACCGTTAACTGCATATCTCACTAAGACAGCTAGGGCGTATCGGAATTATTTCGTTTGGCTTTAGCTGGATATCTTCATCCATAGTCAATTTGTATACCATTGGTTATCGAGAAAAATTTTAAAGGCTTTGTCGCGTAGCGGCAAGCTTAGGGGGATATTACTGACGATGACCAATTCGGCACTTCGGTTCCTGCTCTCGCACGATGGGCACCCGTACCAGCCTTCGCGGTGCTATGTTGTCGCCGACCCGGAAATCGACAACCGAAAGCAATGGACCGTCCAACTTGATCCCCCCGTCGATGCGACGTGGGTCTACGAGATCGACGACATGAAGGACTGGATGCTGCATGGAAAGCCAAAGCGGCAGATCATCTTCGACCGCAAAAATCCTAGAACGCCCTTCAGGGACTTAGAACGCGACCAAATATTCCGAGAATATCTTCGTGCAATACTTGAGCGGATACCAGAGCCTTATCAATCTCGCCGAAAATATGCGCTGATGCCATCGATCTCCGACGATGAAACACGGGCCCGCTACAAAGACGCGATTGAAGCTGCAATACCGGGTGCCATAGTCTTCCCTGAGCCCGAGATGGTTGCGGAGTATTTTCGCTTAATCAAACGCAACCTCGAATTAGAGGCTGGGCAGAACAATGTTCTGCTAGTCGTCGACGTTGGCGCCTCCACGGCAAACATGACTCTTATAGTGAGTCGGCGTGACCGAACGATCCTCGATGTGGATATCAAAGGTTCGCAGCGCGACCTGCGGCTTCGAGCATTGCGCGGCGACAGTGACGATCATGCGGGGCGATGGGTGGACAAGCGGTTAGCCGCGATGCTCGGGATCGATGAGACCCCTGTGATGCTCCGGCGCGTTGAGCAAGCCAAAGTTCAGGCTAGTTCACCTGGTAACATGTCCAGCAAAGGTGCGCCTCTCTCGATTGAGAAGTCGATGCTCGCAGCGGTATCCACCGAGCTCTGGATGGAGCTAAGGCCACTTTTTGAAAAGCTATGCGAGCGGCTTTATGATAACCAGACTTCCTCGGAAAGCGCTCGCCAGCGAAGCAGGGATCGCTTGGTCGAGCGCGGCGTCCAGACGCCGGCAGACGCCCATCGCCTCATTGACACCATCTTGCTGGCAGGCGGCACCAGCATGTTGCCGGGCTTCGAAGATGCAATGATGGCCACCCTCTTTCCCGGCGACCACCGGCCGACTGTGCTGCGGGTGGGGGAGTCCTTTGCCGTTGCTGCGGCGGCAGGTGGGCTCGCGCACATTCTCCACAATTACTCGCCCTCGCGACTTCGTGAAACCGATGGCATCGCTGACGAGCTCTTTGCCGCGCAGCTAGAGACCACGCTGCCGCATGCGTTGTTGCTCGGGATCAAGCAGGACGCAGAGCGCGAGCAGTACGTCACTCTGCTCGATCCCAACGACCCGTTCATCGACGATGGCGGCGTTCGCGAGATTGAGAATCTTCCGCTACTCTCCAAGGGAGCTGAGCCGAAATCTCGCTTGCTGCCATCTTCGTCTGCGGGAGTAGATGCGCGCCGGGGTCGCAAGTTCAAGGCCATGCGGATCGTTGAAGCGCCGCCACGTTTTTCCCTCGAGTGGGATCCCGAGAAAGAGCGAGCCTTCGTGTCCTCGAACGATGCAAGCCCAACGAGCCACCTTTGGATCGACGTTAACAGGCTCCGAAAGCGAGAGGAGGACAGGCTACAGTCTTTCACGGATCCGCTGCCGGCAGACGCTCTGGCAGTGGACGGCGCCGAAGACATCGTCCTAGATATCGGGATGTCAAAGATAGTCGTGGTGACTGCCGAACGCGGCTGGATATCAACTCGAGAAATCGAGCGTATCGTCCGTGACGGGGATGCGCCGCTTACAACCATCTTGCCAGAGGCTACTGGCGAGGATTTCAAGCTACCCAACGGCAGTATCTCTGATGATGAGGAGACCGAGTTCCTGACGGAGGATGGCGTGCATCGCAGCCAACAGGACGACCAGCCAGAGGTCACGCAACCCGTCGCACGCGGCGCGGCGCTAGTCGAACCGGCCAATGCAAATGACGCGGGCGCGCGCGACGAATACAAAGCTCCCCACAGTGGCGACGCGACCGAGCATGGCGAAATTGCTCGAGCGCAAATCCCAGATACGCCGGCGGGCTGGGACGAGCGGGTCGTCGACGCCGAGTTTACTGACGCGCTGACGTCGCTGCGGGATACTCTTCGCGAGCGGGCACCTGCGCTACCATTCGACGACATTGTAGTTGCTCTACTGGCGCTGAGCGTTCGTCCAATTGTGCTCCTTGCCGGCCCCCCTGGTTGCGGGAAATCGACGCTAGTGCGCCTCATTTCGCGGATGCTTGGCAAGCGTCTGGGCCATTCTTTTCACGACGTCGCAGTCCAGGCTCATTGGACCAACGACGACGCGCTCTTTGGCGAGAAGGGATTGCTGTGTGCCCTCGAAGAGCAACCAAGCGTAGCCCACCTCGTATTGTTAGATGAGTTCAATCTCACTCGCCCCGAATACTATCTGTCACGGTTGTTCCATGCTTTCGACAGTGGGAGCGGTGAGCTTTCCGCAGGGCGCCGTCTGCCGTCGTGTCGCGTCTTTGGCACACTCAATATCGATGATTCGTCCCGCCCGCCCTCGCCCAAGGTGGTTGATCGCTGCTTCCTTCTCGAACTTTCGCAGGTCAACTTTGGCAGCGATGACATAAGCGAGCTTCCTGTGTTGGACGACCTTGTCCCGCTTCCAGGTCTTCCACACATCGCGCAGACGGGCGTCGTAGCAGACGAGCGGATTGAGGCCGTCCTGAATGCATTGCACCGTGCCGTTCACGGCAATGACCTTCGCCACGACCTCCTTCCATCGCGGCGCGTGCTTTGGGATATCCGGTCAATGTTAGGGCTGCATCACAGGCTTGACCTCCAAGGCCGGAGCTTGCTGGACCGAAGCGACTTAGTCGATCGGCTTATCTCCAGTCGCATTCTGATCAAGCTGTCAGGTGCCTATGACCAACTTGGGCCTGCGTTGAGCGCACTTGAGGCGGCCGTCGCAGATGTCGAAGAATTGCCGCGCACGCAGCGCCGCCTCAAGCTGGCCCGGCAGCAGGCACGGCTCGGATTCGTTTCGCCTTGGCAGTAGCCTCAACGATCATCGACGCTGTACGGGTCTGGGGTGGGGACGGAACCTCTACAGAACACCCGTGGGATACGGAGACTTGGTACCTGGTACGGGACGACCAACCCTACCTCGATTTCAGAACTTCGGGGAAAGGCGTTCAGGCACCTCGGGGACCTAGAATCAGTAAACTTTCAGACGCCTGCGATGAAGGGTTTCAATGGCAGCGTTGGGACCTGTCCGAGGAACTGTCGAGGAAGCGACGCTTCGGGGAGGTCAGCGTCAGGCTGCATTTGCCGAGGAACTGCATTCTACGGTGCTACGTCATCCCGGCTGCCCTCTTCACTTTGCGCGATGTCATCGCGATGGTCGAGGACGTCGAAGCAGAAACTGGGTTCAATGTAGCATGGGACCTGGGGGCAGAACTCCCCGATCGATCCTGGAGTCGGCCTCAGCCCCAATCGCGCTCGTCTCCCCTCATCGAGGCACTCGACAAAGTGGACGAGGAAATAGGTGCTGCAATTTCGATCCGCCGGGATCCCTTTACCGAACTTGCCCCCGCCTCTCGGCAAGAGACGCCACTCGCCGAAAATGCGATTGTTTCTCAATGGGCCATGCGCAGGTCATCACAATTACGTGAATTTGAAAAGCGGTTGTCGGCAAGCCTAGAGGCGGCAACTAGGCGGCAGGCGTTGCACAGTCCCGAAAAACGCAAAGAGCGCATTCACGCGGAGGCGGATCGCCTTAGCGCGCTGTGCGAACGTCTAAGCATATCTAGGGCGATCATTGCCCGTTTTGTTAGAGAGGTTGAGCTCGGCACGCAGATTTACCCTAGCCCGCTCCTCCAACGCGATTATCGACTTCGACTGTTGTTGAGGGCCTTCGCACCAAATGCGTTCGAGGCGATTGCCGAGAGCGAGTCTGCGCGATCGAGTTATCCACCGCTGGTTCTTAATCATCTTTGGGAGCTCTGGGGATAGTCTGGATCGCAAGACAGCTACGGTCGCTTGGATTTGACGGGCTGTGCTCCGTTGAGGTGGTCGAGAACATTAAGCGCTGCGCATGGCGGCTCGCCCGAGGTGACGTCACCGTGGAGCTAGATTTCGAAGCCGAACCCGTGTTGGTGGAATATGAACGCCTGCCGCCGCTGCATGAGCGCAAGGTCCCGGCACTGGAATGGGCTGCCCGACATCAGCAACTCGACGAAGATCGGCCGTTTCTAGGCTTGGAGGCGAAGTGCTCGCCCGACTATTTGATCCGGGTCACGACGCCAGCGGGGAAGACACTTCTGGTCGGGGACGCTTGCCTCGCTAGCCCATTGCATCACGGTGGGAGTGGCGACAAACTGGGAGCGAAGCCATACACGGTGGAGCGCTACAGGCGAACGGTCGGTTGGGCCAGTGGAGGCGAAGTGATAAGGTGTCATCCATTGGGAGGTTTTGCGCTGTTTCCCCCTCCCTCAGAAGCGTGGCACGAATTCACGACGTTGCCAGGCGCCAGCGATTGCTTGCTGCTTTGTCCAAGCCCTGAAGGCGACGCCGAGGCGAGCCGTCGCTTTGAAATGCTCCTCGATGCTGTTGTTCCCAGGCTCAATGTTGAAGTTGATACCTAGACTCAGCACAATTGATTGGACGAGCAGAATGCGATTCAGGCCCCGCGAGGAGACTGATCTTGAGCGTCTTTTATCTGCCCGAGGCGCAATGGATGCTGAACCGTGTCATGACGCTGACTGGTTTGAGAATGCGCTTAAGCAAACCGGGATCAAGCCCCTGCAATTCGCGCGAATTGAAGCGCCGCACATTAACCAGTTTTGATGTGCTTCAAGTTGAAGTCGATGAATATTTTCATCGAGCTAGCTTGGCTGATCGCTAGTTGGCGTTCGCGATTTGACCATATAGATAGCATGTGACATAGGCGTCGCCATCGCAATGCGCTGTAAAAAGCCAGTGTAAAAATTGTGGATCAGCGAGCGCTAAGTGCTTGATTCGCGGGTGTAGCTCAATGGTAGAGCAGCAGCTTCCCAAGCTGAATACGGGGGTTCGATTCCCCTCACCCGCTCCAGGCTTCTCTTCCTGAAATATCCCTACCCGGTTTAGAGATCCCCGGAAATTCTGGGGATTCCGACCAGATCAAGACCTCGGCGTCGCTGATGCGACCGACAGCGTTTGCCGGAACCCGCGATGCGGCTGTCGCAAGCTGGCCAGTCGGCAAAGTGCGCCGCCTCGATCGTTCTGATGAGCGCAAGAAAATCGCCGAGATTGCCGTAAACTTATGCGGCCTTGATTGGTGAATTTGGGTTCTGCAGAAATAACAAGTGATATGGAATTATCGAAGGTCGCTCAAAGTATCATAAGGTCGTCACAACTTGGCGGTTCCGAAACAGTCGTTGGACGTGTCAGGTGACTTGCCGAAAGGGTACCCGCTTCCGACCAAGCCGGTTGTGAAATTTCAGGCACCAAACTGTCCGGAAACACCGCGCCGAGGATGTCAGCAAGGCCTGGCAACCCATGCGCCTCTAACCCAGTGATGGGCCTTGTGCTTCCAGGGGTCGATCACCACCAAATTGATCCAGCCGTTTTCAACCAGACGGCCCACCGCCTCGTTGCGTAGAACGACGTCCTGCACGCGCTGGAGTGGCGCTTGCACGATCACTGCCAGGCGGCGCGGGGTATGGTAGGGGATGCCATCGTCGCGGAACAGCGATTGGCGCGGCAGCCCAGTGCACAGGTCTCCGCCACTCCCTTGCACCACGCCGAAACTGCCGATGACGTTTTGCGTGGTCTTGTCACCTGCGCCGAAGACTTCGTTGTCTATCGTCGAGAACAGGTACTGGCAGTTGATCCATTGTGCCACGATCATCGGTGCGGTCATGATGCCGGTAAGCGCGCTGCCATCGTTATCCTTCTTCCAGTCGTAGCTATGCAGGAAAGCATTGCCGCCCAGGTGCACTTCTTGAGTCATGGCGCGCGGGCCTATGATGAAGGCGGCATTGCCTGAAAGCCCCCATTCGGGGCGCACCTCGGCCCAGTGTGCCGCGCCGGTCAGCAGATCGTCGGCCGTTCGCCCAAGGCGCGCCGCCCGCTCGTTGCGGCTCTGCTCCCCCGCGCTGGCGAGGGCAACTTCAAACATCGCAAGGTCGCCTGCATGGCTGGCGGGCAAGAGCTGGCGGTCGAAGATCTCGACCTGGTCGCGGGTGGTATCGTGCTGTGCCGCGATGAACCAGGTGTCAGCGGGCAAGGCCATCCCCTGCGCCGAAAGCCCCTGACGCACTGCGGGATCATTCATGATTGTCGCCATCAGCCGCGCGTTCGGTCCGCCGGGATGCCCGCCGCATGCCCCGCAATCGAGGCTGGCAGCAAAGGCATTGTTGGTGGTGCAGCCGCCGTGGCCGACCAACGCTACGAGGCGCGCCGTCTGAGCTGAAAGCCCGGTCAGTGCGAACATGCCGCGTGCGTAAGCGATGCGTTGATCAAGCGGGATGCCTTCTTCGTGATGTCCAAGACCATGATCGTTGCTGGCTGCCGGGGCGAGCACGTGGCCGCGCTCCCCGATAAGGCGCCTGCGAAGGGCTTCGGTGAATCGAGGCGCAAAGGTTCGGGACAGCATCGCTACGGCCGCAACCGGGCCGGTCGCTTCGGCCGTGGCAAAACCGGTAACGCCGCTCTTGGTCGCATCGAGCATGGCCTGCGCATCGCCCAGAGCCGCATGGCGGTCAAGCAAGGCACCCGCCTCGACATCGCGGCCGGGTGCGGCGCGCTCTTCGATTAGGTGGGATGGCGAGAGCAGTACCGGAAGCTGGTTGCGCACGGGTGCCGCGCAAGCTGGGTTGATCGCGATCGGCAGGCCGAAGAACCCGGCATATCCAAGCGTTTCGAACCGACCCTGCGCCTCCAGCGCCCGCCGCATGGGCTCGGAACGAACATCGATGCAGAACACGGCTTGAGCATCTGGCCGCAAGGCTGCCTGGGGTGCTGCGAGTTTTGCAGAGGCGCTTTCGAGGCGGGGGGTCAGTTCACCGAGGAAGCTGGCTTCGGCTGCCTCCTGAAAGATCAAGCCCAGTTGCGCCTGAGTCAACGATGCCACGGCCCGAAGCTGCGCCCGGCCCGCATCGGGCCACATCTCGGGTGCGTCTCCTGCCAGGCCGAAGTGCGCGAGGATCGCCGATAGGACCGTTTCCGGCCCGACGTAATCGGGGACCGCCTTTGCTGCAGGGCGGCCCACACCCTGCATCAGAGCGACCAAGGCCATCAAGTCCACCATGCTGGCGGGAGCTCCGGCGCTGGCCTCGGGCGCGGCATGTTCGCTCCGCCAGCGCAAATGAGCAGCCCAACCGGGAAGCGCTGCTACCAGCGTCCGCAGCCACGGCAGGCGACTATCTGGCCTTACGGCGTCGCGCCGCGCCGCGAAGATGAGCATGTCCACTGGGTCGGCAGGGGCCTTGGCCAACCAGCTCGTGCCGACCGCATCGCTTGCACGCAGCAGTGCGGGATCGTGGCGCAGCACTTCTGTAAGGCAGACGTAGAGCCCGCGCTCTCGTCCCGGAAGGCGCAAAGTCGCGTTGCGATCAAAGAAAGCCGCCAGCCAGCGCGCAAGGATGGCCATGCCCGGCGAAAGCTGGCGACGGAGCGGGGGCTGGTCCTCGGCGTCCATTTCGGTCAGCCGCGCGACGAGCAGGTCGTATGCGTTGAGATCGGGACCAACCGGAGCAAACGCAGGTTCCAGCCCGCCGAGGGCGTTGACAATGGCCTTGCGGAGCAGAATGGTGTCGATGCGTCCTTCTGCCATGAGCTTGCGCCATTGAGGTAGCGAGAGTGCCGACCTCGCACCGAACAGGGCTGCTGCTTCAGGCAGAGCGTCCTCGAAAGGTTGCTCTTCGAACCCCGACAATGGATTTACCGCAATCGCGCTGTCCAAGGGCCACAGTGGTGCGACCGTCTGTGCGGCGATCGAGATGAAGGCGAGCAGTTGCTCACGCTCGGCCTGGGCGCTGAGAGCGGAGGAGAGGTTCTTGATGAGGCTTCCGGTCGCTAGGTTCATGGCAGGGCGTCCTTTGGAACAGGCTTTGAACTGAGAATGCGGGTCGGATCAGGTTGCAGGGTTGCCGGCGTGGATCAGGCGGGCAAACAGGGCCGGCGGCAGGTTGACCTTGCCGCTGGCCACCCGCTGCTGTGTCACCCATCCTGCCAGAAACAGTGAGAGGAGGCCGAACTGAGCGTAATCCGGGATCAGAGGCAGGGGGGCATTGGGCTGCCCTGCTGAGAAGAGCGCCAGCGCCACAGCATTCAGAGCGATCAGCATGATCGGCAAGACCGCGACCAGTAGCCCCAGCGGGCTGCGCGAAACAGAGCGCAGGGCAACTGTAAGTGCACAAAGCAACGCAGCGCAAGCCAGACCTATCGGGAGCAAGGCGCTTCCTTCGCGCTGTTGCATCAGGACAAGCGCACAAATCATCGTGGCGAGCGCAATGGCTGCGGGCCAAGGCTGCGGCAGGGCTTTGGCGCGGGTCGGGCCGGTGGAAACCGTGCCCGCTGAGCCCAGAAATAACCAGGCCTTGAACACTCCGTGCGCTACCATGTGCAATAGTGCCGCAGCGTAGGCACCGAGCGCCACGGTCAGCAGCATGAAGCCCATCTGCGCTACCGTTGACGCGGCCAGCGAACCTTTCACGTCATTGCGGACCAGCATGATGGCGCTGCCCAACAGCGCCGCCACGATCCCGCAGGCGAAGAGCATGAACCGTGCAGGCGCGGCAGCCTCGAGAATCGGCGCAAAGCGGATCAGCAGAAACCCGCCTGCATTGACAAAGCCGGCATGCATCAGCGCCGAAACCGGTGTCGGGGCGGCAAGTGAGCGCATTAGCCAAGTCGAAAACGGTGGCAGAGCACAGCGGGCAAGCGCTGCAACAACCAGCAGAAGTGCTGCCGGGATCAGCAGTCCGGCAGACATGGCAGGAACTGCGGCACTAATTTTGGCGATATCTGTGGACCCTGCGCCGATCGCCAGCAGCAGGACCGCTGCAACCAGCGCAAGATCGCTTGCTGCGAAGGAAAGGTTTGCGCATCTGGCGGCAGAGCGGGCTTCGGCCCACTGGCCGACGTGGCCGATCATTCCAGCCATTAACCGCCCGCTCGCCAGCCATGCTGCAACGAGCAATATGGCATCTCCGGTCAGGCCCATCAGCACAGTGGCAATGAAAAGGCCGGTGGCCATGCGCGCAAATGATCCCGCTTGCGGGTCGGCGCGCAATTGGCGGCGGGCAAAGCCCAACACCACCAGTGTCACCAGCAAGCTCAGCCCCGACAAGGCAATGCCGACGGAAGTCAGCGTGGCATGGCCGGAGATCACTGTACCTAACAGCACACTGCCAAGCCCAAGCACGGGAAGATCGGCCAGCGTGACCGGCAGACGGGCCGAATCAGGCTTTGATGCAGGTATTGCGGTTGCGGTGAGAATGGTCTGGCTCATGTCTGGCTCCACCTTGCCCCGCCGGGGGGGGCAGCGTTGCCTGTGCAGGTGCAACATGATCTATGATTTGGAAAACGAATATCTGAAATATTGAAGATTTAGATTTGAAATGATAAAGCGCCGCTTCATGGCCCCGCGCAATCTAGACATCGATCTCCTCCGCTGTTTCGTGACCATCGCCGATACCAGCAGCTTTACCCGTGCCGGCGAAAGGCTCGGTCGCACGCAGTCAGCCATTTCGCTGCAGCTAAAGCGGTTGGAGGAGCAGATTGGCCGAACGCTGGTCTTGCGCAGTCCGCGCAGTTTATCGATCACGCCTGACGGCGAGAGACTGATCGGCCATGCACGCCAAATCCTGCGGCTGCATGATGCCACTGTTGCCGAGATGTTTGAGCCCGACATTGCCGGTTCGGTGCGTGTCGGCGTGCCTGAGGATTTTGCGACCGCCCACCTGCCGACGGTGCTGGCCGCATTCGCGCAGGCGCATCCACTGGTCGAACTGGAAGTAACGTGCGATCTGACACTGAACCTGCTCGAACGGTTCCATGCGGGGCAGTTTGATCTCGCACTGGTCAAGCGGCAGCCCACGCAAGAGCAGCAGGATGGTGTGCGCGTGTGGCGCGAGCCACTTGTCTGGGTGGCGCGTGATCGGACGTCGGCGGCAGACTATACTCGCGTACCGCTGGTCGTCTCGCCTGAACCGTGCGTCTATCGCAAGCGCGCAACCGAAGCGCTCGATGCCATGGGTCGACCATGGCGTGTCGCCTACACTTCAACCAGCCTCGCCGGCAGCCTTTCGGCAGTGCGTGCCGGCCTTGGCATCACTGTTCTCCCGCTCGAGATGGTTCCATCGATCTTGACGGCAGTTGGTCCCGATGCGGGGCTGCCGCCGCTGTACGATACAGAAATCGCGTTGATCGAGGCTCCGGGGCTTTCAGACACTGCGCATCTGCTCGCCCAGCACATTATCGCCGCCTTGGAGCGAGGTACTTGAGGCTCAGTCGTCAAGACTGATCCGGGCGAACACTACAGGCCTGATGCAGCGCGACCTATCCTCGACCTGACTCGCGCAGCATGCGGGCTGCATGCGCCAGGCGCCCGAAGATCGCTACCCCACTGAATTGGCACTGATAAACGATGTGCGCCGTTACCGGGAGGATCGTCCTGTGCTCGCGCGTGGCGGCTCTACACGGTACATGGCGGGGCGGTATGTCCTGCGCAATCGGTGGGCGCTTGCGGCCAGCCGTCACGCAAACTGGCACCATCAAAGGCCGCCCGGTAAAGCAGTGCGGGGGCGGCTTGCTTGACTTTGAGCGGCGCGAGAGACTTTATGAGCTGCTGCGGGTGGTTTTTCGATCGGGTTGTCATCCAATACTCAAGGCTGATGCGCCGTATTTGCCCTGCTGCCCGAGAATGTTCCGCCGTTTGAAATCCTGCTAACCGGACCGTCGGCACCATTGAACAGAAAGCCAAGCCGTGACGCTATCGACCCTGTTGGAACCCGCACAGCACTACGATGGGCTGCTTGACGAAGAGACCATCCGCGCGATCCTGAACCTGTTCGAAACTTCGTCTCGCGATCTGGTTGAGGACACACTGGCCGCGTTGGAAAATGGGAACCGGGTGCAGGCGATGAAAGGCCTGCATTCGCTCAAAGGTGTAGCCTTAGCTGTCGGTGCGCAACGGCTGGGCGCTGAAGCCAGGCGGATCGAACAAGTGACGGCAGCGACGCCGATTGACTGTGCGAAGTTGCGTGCAGTCTATTTGGAAACCATTGAAAAAGTGCGAGAATTCCTGGGACGTTCAAGTCTGGTGCCATAGGAGGGCCAAGGACAATCCCGAAGGACGGTTGAGGCGCCGGGCAGCAATCCGGTCTGGTTTATGCGATCAAGCCAAGTTCCTTGGCCTTTATCAGCGACTGAGAGCGGTTTGTCGCTCCAAGTGCGCGATAAATGGCCGCAAGGTGACTCTTCACCGTTGCCTCGGAAATCCCGAGGTCGAATGCGATGACCTTGTTGGAATGTCCCTTTGCAAGCTGGCTGAAGACCTTGAGTTGCGCGCGCGAAAGCAGGTTCGCGGATTCGGCGGTTACAACCGCTTCCCCTTCCTGCAACGCCGAGTCAGCCGCTTTGCCCGCTCGCGGTGCAGGCTCGACCTCGCGATGTTGCAGAACGTCGCGCAGAATTTCCTCCATTTCAGATATTTTTCCCGACTTGGGCCAGAATCCCGCCGCGCCGAGTTGCAAGGCCCCGCTGCGGGTCTCTGGTTTCTCGTCCGCGGTCACGACCACGACCGGTGCATGCCGAGCAACTGAGCGGATGATTGAAACGTTCATCAATCCCTGGCCATCAGGAAGTGCGAGATCCAGAAAAATGACTTTGAACTGATCTTTATCGTCACAAGCGACCAGGGCAGAAATATTGTCGAATTCGACAACGATAATTGACGGATCCACGGCCTGAATCATCGCCTTGAGAGACATTCGGCATAGAGGGTGGTCGTCGACTACAGCAACTCTGCTTACGAGATTTGAATTTTTCGGCAAAAACCTGACCCGTTTCTTGAGTTTTTAACAAGTTCAAAAGCTAAGGGATGGTTAACCAAAGCGCCCCGACGCTCATACTTAGGGTGGAATACGTACAGTATCGCTCCAGTTCCGAGCAAATTTACCTATGTGCCACTCTCAAGAGGAGGACGGCCATGCCAAACATCATTTCAAGACCCCTAACATCTGCCCTTGCAATCGGTTTCGCAGCCCTTGCAGCAACATCTGCCCACGCCGAAGGCGTCGAGGCGGGTACGATCATCAAGAATACCGCCGAGGCAAGCTACACCAGCGGCAGCGCCACGAAAACCGTCTTGTCGAACACCGTGGAAATCAAGGTCGACGAACTGCTCGACGTTGCCGTTTCGTCACAGGGTGCGGCAATGACGTCTCAGGATACGGCGATCTTCACGTTCAAGGTGACCAACACCGGCAACGGTTCCGAAGCCTTCAATCTGGTGGCCGACCCGTCGGTGGCCGGCAACGACTACGACATGATCGTCCAGCAGATCGTTATCGACGATGGTGACGGCATTTATGACCCCACCAAGGACACCGTCCTTGCTGCCGGCACGCCAACGTCTGCGATCGCCCACGACGGCAGCGTGACGGTGTTCGTGATTGCGAAGCTTCCTGAAGGTGCTGCTGACGGCCAGACGAGCGACATCAAGCTCTCCGCCACGTCGACCACGGGCACTGGAACCACCGGCACGGTGTTTGCCGCTCAGGGCGACGGTGGCAGCGACGCGGTTGTTGGCGTCTCGACTGCGACGCAGGACGCAAGCCAGGCAATCACTGCCAGCATCGCCACACTTTCGATTGAAAAGTCCGCAACCACAAGCGACCCTTATGGCGGTTCGCAATCGATCCCTGGTGCCATCATCACCTACAAGATCGTCGCGACCATCAGCGGCAGCGGCACGGTCGATGGCGCGGCCATCTCCGATATCATTCCGACCGGCACGACGTACCAGCCGAATTCGTTGACACTTGAAAGCGCTGGTCTTTCGGATCTCGTCGATACCGATGCGGGCAAGGCCTCGAACACTGATGGCGTGGCCGTTTCGCTTGGCACCCTGGCAGCCGGCCAGACGCGTACCGTGACCTTCCAGGTCAAGATCAACTGAACAAGGGACACCTGACATGAGCATCAAGAAAGCCCTGCTGGTCGCATGCACTGCCCTTTCACTTGGTTTCGGTGCAGCGAACACCGCTTATGCCGCGATGGCCGATGGAGTCACTGCGGACCCCGTTGTCCTCAAGGGTGACGTGCTGGTCGAAAAGAAGGTCGTCGAAAACGGCGCCGAGACGATCAAGCTGGTTGAACCGGCAAGCGTCGTCCCGGGTGACCGCCTGCTTTTCCGCACACGCTACAGCAACACTGGCAAATCGGCAGTCGACGCTTTTGTCGTCACCAATCCGGTGCCGACGGCGGTAACCGTTGCTGCTCCTTCAACCGATGCGCTCGAAGTGTCGGTGGATGGCGGCAAGGCGTTTGCGCGGTTGGGTCAGCTCAGCCTGGCCGACGGCAAGGGCGGCATGCGTCGCGCCGTAGCGACCGACATCACCCACATCCGGTGGACGATCCCCCAGATCGCACCCGGCGCATCCGGATCGCTCGAATATCACGCAGTCGTGCGCTGATCGAGAGCCAGTAAGGTCGCGCCTGCCGGCCGGTTCAAGCAGGCACAACCATCTCGGGGATTATACACATGCAACGCACAGCCAAGTGGCTGGGTGCGGTGAGCGGAGCTTCGCTTGTCGCCCTCAGCATTTCGCCTGCCTACGCTGCCGGAACGGCAGCAGGTACGCAAATCACCAATACCGCGACCGTAAGCTTCAAGGTCGAGGGCCTCAGCCAGAACGCAGTTTCGGGCTCTGACACCTTCACCGTCGACCGCAAGGTCGATATCCTTGTCGCCGAAGTCGGCAACACGACCACGCAGGTCTCGCCAGGTCAGGCGCAGGCCGTCACCACGTTCGAGGTTACGAACCTGTCGAACGCCACGCTCGATGTGGCGCTGGCCGCTTCGCAGCTGACGGGTGGAACCGGTCCGCACGGCGGCACCGACAACTTCGACGTGAGCGCCGTCAAGATCTATCTCGATAACGGCGATGGCATCTTCAACGCTACGACCGACACGCTGGTCAGCTATGTCGACGAACTTGGCGCGGACCAGAAGAAGACCGTGTTCATCGTTGCGGACGTGGCACTTGACCGGGTCACGGCGGATGTCGCAGCCGTTACGCTGACCGCGACTGCTGCTGAAGGCGGCACCACCGGGACGCAAGGCGCTATTGTCGCGAAGACGACAACGGCCAACACGTCGGGCATCGACACTGTCTTTGCGGACGGTGCAGGAGCCGAGGACTCGCTCTACGACGGCAAGTATTCGGCGCGCGATGATTACACTGTGCTTGCCGCCGCGCTCAGCGTGGCCAAGACCAGCCGCATCGTTTCCGATCCCGTCAACGGGACGACCAACCCCAAGTTCATCCCGGGCGCGGTCGTGGAATATTGTATTGCGGTCACTAACGCTGCCGGAAGCGCGACGGCTGCCGATGTCGGCGTGAACGACCCCTTGCCATCGCAGATCACCTACTCGAGCACGTTCGGGGTCAAGGTTGATGGCACGGTGACCAGTGGTCTGTGCACAGCAGGGACGCTGAACGGCACCTACACTGCAGGAACGACCACTGTTTCGGGCGTGATCCCGCAAGTCTCGGCAGGCCAGACCAAGACCCTGATCTTCCAGGCAACCATCAAGTAACTCCAGCACCCGGTCCGCAATCCTTGCGGGCCGGGTCCTTTCGGATTGCAAGAAAAGATACCAATGCCTCGTCCTTCCCGCCATTTCATCTCCACCGCACTGCTGCTTCTGGCAGTGGCGCTGCTGGTCATGGTGGGAGCGGTGCGCGCGCAGGAAATTGCCAATACGGCCCGCGCAACCTACAACGTTGCCGGCGAGGCCAAGGTAAGAGCGTCAAACACGGTCAGCACGACGCGTGTAGCCAACACGGTGACCCTTTCGACATTTCATCCGACCATCGGTTCGGGATCGACTATTTCCGCCATCAAATCGCAATGTATCGCCGGCGCGCGCGCGCTGTCGCTTGGTACAGCTGGCAGCAGCCCCGCGAACGTCACGTATTCGGTCAAGCCGACCAATGCGATCCGCACCGGCGAAACGCTTGTGTTCCGCTTTTCTTCCCCTGCTGCCAATCGCAATCCTGCAGCGATCGACGTTCTCACTGCCCGCGTCATAACCGGAACGGGCGATACCGAGATGGTCACGATCTACGAGTCGACCGTAGATTCCGGCGTGTTCGTGGGCGAGATCGCCACGACGGCCGTTCCACCAGAGCCGGTCACCAACGACTGCGTGCTGAGCGTTGTCGGCGGCACAAACGTGACCATCGAGATCATCGGCGCGGCCAACGGTGGCACAATGATTTCCACTGTTCAGGTCGACGTGCTGGCCGATCCGTTCGGCTACGTCTTCGATAGCGAAACGGGCGAACCGGTCGACGGGGCGAAAGTCACGCTGATCGATGTGGCGACCGGTCAACCGGCCAAGGTCTTTGCTGCGGACGGCGTCACGACGTGGCCATCGAGCATTGTCACCGGCCAGCCCTTCCGCGACGGCGCCGGAAATCTCCAGACCCTGCCTGCCGGCGAATACCGCTTTCCGCTGGCCGCGCTCGGCAACTATCGCATCGTGATCGAGGCTCCATCGCCTTATACCGCTCCCTCCACCGCCACGCAGGACCAGCTCGCTGGCCTGACACGGCCCGACGCGACCACGCTCAAGCTCAGTGCGGCGTCTTGGGGTGCGAGCTTCGCCCTTGCCAGCGTTGAGCCTGTCGAGATCGACGTGCCGCTAGACCGCCCGTCGGTAGCGGTCAGCCTCACCAAGACGGCCTCGCGCGCCAGCGCCGCCCCTGGCGATGCGGTCATCTATGCCATCGAAGCCCGCAACACCGATACAGGGCGGGCAAAACGCAACATTGTCCTCACCGACAAGCCTTCGCCCTGGCTGCGTCTTCGCCCGGACTCGATCCGGGTGGATGGCAAGGCTGCCCCTGATGCTGTGACTATCGCAGCAGACGGCCGTACACTGACAGTCCGTATCGGCACGCTCGCACCGGCAGCGGTTCGCATCGTGACTTATGCCATGACCGTGCGGCCCGATGCGCCCGCCGGCACGGCTGAGAACCGCGTTGATGCAATCGATGCACGTGGCAACCGATCGGTTGCTGGCGCCGCAATCCGCATCGAGGAAGAGGGTATCGCCGGACGGATGACGCTGATCGGGCGAGTTTCTGCAGGCGAATGCAGCGTCGATGGCTCGCGCCCCGGCGTCCCAGGTGTGCGCGTTGCGCTAGAGGATGGCAGCTTCGCGGTTACCGATGCCGATGGCCGTTACCATTTCGAAGGTCTGGTCCCCGGAACCCATGTCGTGCAGGCGCAGGAGCAGACCTTGCCCGAAGGCGCGCACTTTACCGATTGCGCGCGCAACAGCCGCAGTGCCGGAAAGGCGAACAGCCGATTTGTCACCGGGCAGGGTGGAACCCTGGCTGTGGCGGACTTTTCGGTCATTCCAGGCGCGCAGGGACTGTTTGCCGTGCAGTCAAAGCCCAAGCCGGGTTCGGACAACGATGACGCTGCTCTGGCTGCCGGCGACCGCGACTGGATCGCGCAGGGCGATGGCGAGAATGGTTTCCTGTTCCCTACCGCCACGCACAACCCCCGCGCGCCAGCCGTCCGCGCAGTGATCCGTCACCGCAAGGGCCAGAGCGTCGAACTCCTTGCCAATGGCAAACCGGTCGACAAGGTCGCCATGGAGGGCACAACTGTATCGCCTGATCACCGGTTTGCAGTATCGATCTGGCGCGGCATTCCGCTGCCGGATGGCGATGCCCATCTTGTGGCCGTCATTCGCAACGCAGACGGGGCCATCGCCAGCAAGGACGAACGCGTCGTCCATTTTGCCAACCAGGCAGCGCGGGTCGAGATCGACCTGAACCGCTCGCGGCTGGTCGCAGATGGCCGCACGCGTCCCGTTCTGGCCCTGCGCGTGCTCGATCGGAATGGTCGTCCCGTGCATGACGGCGTCTCGGGCGAGCTGTCGATCAATGCGCCTTATGAAAGCGCTGAGGCACTGGCACGCTTGCAAAGCAACCAGCTTTCGGGCGGAGCCGCCGTTACCCCGACGTGGCATGTCAAAGGCGACGAGGGCTTGGCTCTGGTCGAACTTGCGCCGACGATGGTTTCGGGATCGCTGCGCACGACTTTCAAATTCGTCGAGGGCGAACAGAAGCGTCAGCAGCAGCTCGAGGCGTGGATCGTTCCGGGTGACCAGAAGTGGACTCTCGTCGGACTGGCTGAAGCCACGGCAGGCGCGCGTTCCGTGGCGGACCAGATGCAGGCCGGTTCCAGCTTCGACAGTGATCTTGGCAAGGATGCGCGTGTGGCGTTCTATGCCAAGGGCCGCGTTCTCGGACGTTTCCTGCTGACCGCTGCCTACGACAGCGCCAAGCAGAAGAACCAGCAGGTGCTGCTCGGCGCGATCGATCCGCAGGCATATTATACTGTGTTTGCAGACGGATCGAGCCGTCAGTTCGATGCTGCCAGCCGCGAAAAGCTGTATATCCGCATTGAGGCCAAGGCCTTTTACGCGATCTACGGCGATATCGTGACGGGCTTCGACCAGACCCAGCTCGCCCGGTATCAGCGCACGATGACGGGCATCAAGGTTGAAGGCAGCCAGGGCAAGATTCACGCTCAGGGCTTTGTCGCCCGGGTCGGTTCCGGGCTGCGCCGCGACGAAATTCAGGGCAACGGCCTGACCGGCCCCTACAGCTTGTCCAACCGCGCATACGTTCCCGCATCAGAAACCGTGGTGCTCGAAACTCGCGATCGCGCACGGTCGGAAGTGATTATCTCGAGCCGTACGCTCGCGCGCTATGTCGACTACGACATCGACCCGTTGACCGCGACGATCACGTTAAGGCAGCCGGTGTTGAGCCGTGATGCCGATCTCAATCCGCAGTTCATTGTCATCACCTATGAGATTTCCGGCACTGCTGGAGGTGAGATAACCGCCGGTGCCCGCGCGGATGCCACGCTCGCAGAGGGCACCGTGCGCGTGGGTGGCAGCGTGATTTCGGAAAAGGACGCGACCGCAAATTCCGCGCGCAAGACGCTGGCTGGAGCGGATCTGCGCATTCGTCCCGATGCTGCGACCGAAATTCGGGCCGAAGCTGCAGTCTCGCACGCCGAAGGCGCCGGTGAGGCAGCCTCCTGGCTCATTGAAGCTGAGCGACATGATGGCAAGGTCGACCTGCTGGTCTATGCGCGGTCGATTGGCCGGGAGTTCGGCCTCAACCAGCAGAACATGGCCGAGCGCGGCCGCCGCAAGGTCGGTTTCGACGGTCGTTATGCCGTGAACGAAGACCTATCGGTGATTGCGCGGGCATGGATGGACGATGAACTGGGCGGCCAAGCCCACCGTCGCGCCATGGAACTGCAAGGCACGCTCAAGCTTGACGATACAGATCTGGGACTTGGCATCACGCATTACTCCGATCATCTCTCCGACGGCTCTGACACGGCGTCCACAGTGCTGGAAGGCAATGTGACGCGCCGTTTGCTGGACAGCCGGCTCGAGCTTTCGGCAACCGGGAGCGTGGCAATCGGCCAAACCGGCTCAGTGGACCTGCCTACGCGCCAGCGGATCGGTGCAGCCTACCGCATCGGCAACTTCGCGCGCCTGCTCGCCACATATGAGCTTGCCAAAGGCGAGGCCATCGACGCCCGGTCGCTACGCGCCGGCTTCGAACTCACGCCTTGGCGCGGAGCACGCCTGACGTCGGCACTTGGAAGCCAGTCGATTGCAGAATTCGGCAAGCGCACGTTCGCCAATTTCGGCATCGGGCAGTCGGTTGAGGTGGCCAAGGGGCTCACCGTGGATGCAACACTCGACGGTGCACGCACTCTGGGAGGTGTGGACGTCACGCGGATCATCAATCCCGACCAGCCCGTCCAGAACGGCGGCCAGATCGGTGCCAAGGGACTGGTAGAGGACTTCACGGCTGCAACCATCGGCGGCGTGCTTCGGCGTGACCTTTGGTCCGTCGCTCTGCGCGGGGAAATCCGCGATGGAGAGTGGGCTGACCGCCGCGGCGTCACTTTCGGCGCCGTCCGCCAGCTCGGCGATGGCGTCGTGGTCGGATCGGGCTTCAGCTGGACCCGGGCAACGGGAAGTGGCGCCAGCAGCACCATTTTTGACGGCTCGCTGGCTGCAGCCTATCGTCCCGCCACGTCCGAACTTGCCAACCTTGCCAGACTTTCCTACCGATCCGACCGGGTCATCGGCGCAGTTGCAGGCGCGGCCAGCGCTCTGGGCAACAGTGTCTTCACGATTGACGGCGATGCCCTCGCTCGCCGCGTCCTGGCCAGCGTCTCGCTGAACTGGACTCCGCGTGACAAGGTTGCCTTGCGCGATTCAGATGACCGGCATGAGTGGCTCCAGCGCTCGGAGTTCGAACTGTTCCTCGGCGCGCGCTACAATTTCGACCGGCTTGTCGGCTACGATCTTTCGAGTGTCACGCTGCTCGGCGGCTTCGATGCGCGGATCGGCATTGGCGAACGCTTCGAAATCGGTGGACGCGCCACGGTCCGTGCATCGCTTTCCGAAGGGGCAACCGCTTACGCCTACGGTCCGAGCCTGGGCATCGTACCGACTGACGATGTGCTGCTGACCATTGGCTACAATGTTTCCGGTTTTGACGACCGCGATTTTTCCGAAGCCCGGTTTACGCGCCGCGGTGTGTTTGTATCAGGCAAGATCAAGTTCGATGCCAACAGTCTCGATTTCCTAGGGTTGCGATAAGAAGATGACTTTGGGAAGCTCCTCCTCCGGCTTTGGTCAGGCGCGCCTTGCATGGCGCGCGGTTGCGACGGTCTTGCTGGCCGTTGCGACGGCGCTCCTGACCTGGCACTTCACGGCTGCCCTACCCGGCACCGAACCGGCGAAGTTCATTGCACCAATTCGGGCAGAGTCCAGCCAGACGGTTTCGCGTGCCCCGTTGCAATTGACCCGGAATTCCGCGGCTAGCCTTGCCTCTTCAGGCAAAATCGAAGTGGTCTTGCTCGACAGGTCTCTGCACGAGCTTGCTCCGGCCCTGCGTCGCCAGGGACGGGAAGTCGTCGAATTCGGCGGCGCCAATGCACTTGACCAGATTGCAACTCTTCTGGAGCGCCGGCGGGACATTGTAACGTTGCACCTGATAAGCCACGGCGAGACCGGCAAGCTCAAACTTGACGGCATTCCGCTGGACAGCACCGTGATCGAAACCCGTTATGCTGGAGCGCTCGCCCGCATCGGTCGCAGCCTTGCTCCGCATGGCGAAATCCTCATCTATGGCTGCGACATTGCATCCAGCGCGCAAGGGCGTGCGTTGGCGGCAACAATTGCGCGATTGACGGGGAGCACAGTCGCAGCATCGGAAAATCCCACCGGCGCCCAGGCGCTGCATGGCGACTGGAATCTGGAATTCGCCACTGGCGCAGTCCGTAGTCGGCCACTGGCAATGCCCGAATGGGCCGGTCAACTCTGGACCAACGAGCTATATGAAGGCGGTTGGTTCGGCGATAGCAACGTGCCGACAGGAGCGACCGGTCCCCATGCCAAGGCGGGTCAGACCGGTTCCGGGCGTTTCACGACGATGGGCGACAATACCGGCGGATCCGGCTCGACTTTCAGTGTCGTCAGCCTTTCATGCTGCACAGCGCAGAAGATTACCAAGGCCACGGCATTCACTACGCCAACATCCTACGCGACGGCCGTTTCGAACAATTTTTACTTCTATAGCAACGTTGTCGTCGGTGGCACCAATGGCGCTGCGCTGACGAAATTCCAGTACAATCAGGTGCCGACTGGTTCCGGGGGAACCTCCGGCGCGCAGATGCAACTCGCGCTCTACGACAGCGTTACCGCGGCCCTGACTCCGATCAGCTCGGCGTTGACCGCGACCGGATCCACCGTGAGTATCCAAGTCGCGCTGACCCCAGTACCGATGGTGGCTGGCCGACGTTACGAAGTGCGGTTCTATTTCTGGAATTGTTCGACCTGCTACACGGACAACCCGCAGCTTTGGACCAAGGCCAACGAAGCGCCAACGGCCACGGCCGAATCCTATGCCACAAGTTTTAACACGGCGGTTTCGGGCAATGTCCTGACCAACGACACCGATCCAGAAAGTCAGGCTCTTACAGTGAGCCTGGTGAATGGCGCAGCATATACGTCGGGCTCGAATATTGCGCTGACGAACGGCACGCTCAACATTTCGAGCAACGGTGCATTCACATTCACGCCACGTTCCGGGTTCTATGGCGCGCAGACGTTCACCTACACGGCCAGCGATGGATTTGGCGGCACATCGACCGCAACGGTCACAATTGCCATCAATCAGGCTGATCTGTCGCTGACCAAGACAGTGAACAATGCCACGCCGTTCCAAGGCGGTGCCGTTGCCTACACGCTGACAGTCACCAGCAACGCATCATCCACCGTCACGGCAACGGGGATCACCGTTCTGGACGCGCTGCCATCCGGTTTCACCTTCGCATCCGCCACAGGGACCGGCACCTATTCCAGCGCGACTGGTGTCTGGACCGTGGGTTCTCTCGCTCCAGGGGCGAGTGCGACGATGACAATCAGCGGCACAGCATCGGGCGCGAAAGGCGCAACGATCACCAACATTGCACAGATTACCGCAAGTTCGGCTGTCGATCCCGATTCCACGGTGAACAACGCGGTGACAACCGAAGATGATTACGCGGCGGTTTCGTATACCATTATTAATCCGGCGATTACGATAACCAAGATGAGCACCGTCGTAGCAGATGGGGTAAACTCCAGCGATTTCAAAGCCATACCAGGTGCAACGGTGCAATATTGCGTACTCGTCACCAATACCGGAAATACAGCGCAAACTTCAGTGACCGTCGGCGATCCGCTGCCTTCGTCGCTGACGTATATTACAGGCTCAATGAAATCTGGCACCAGCTGCTTGGGCGCCACGACTGCCGAAGATGACAATGCTACCGGCACCGATGAGGCCGATCCGTTCGGAATCTCGATCAGCGGCACCACTATCACCGGCAGCGGCGGCACGCTGGCCGCAGGAGCGAGCTTTGCAATGGTTTACAGGACCCGACTGAACTGAGCACCTGACGCGGCATTCGAAACCATCAAATGACCGCGAAGGATCACGCGGCAGACCAACATGCAACGCGCTTGCAATAACGTGAGTTTGCCGCCTAACATCAAACCCCTGACGAGGCCCAAACTCGGATAATTTCCGTCGCGCGTTGTCCCTATTGTTCTGGCGATGGTCAGACCAGCTCCAGTCGCAGGTTCCATCTGACCACATGTTATGGACACATTGATGCCAACCGATATTGATCCTTCCAGCGAGAACCTGCGCCTGGCCGCGCTCCGCAGACATGCTGTTCTCGATACGCCAGCCGAAGATCGGTTCGATCGGATCGCCCAGTTGGCGAAGGCGTATTTTCGGACTCCGATCGCGCTCGTATCGTTGATCGACGAGGACCGGCAGTGGTTCAAGGCCTGCATCGGTCTGCCCGTTCGCGAAACCTTGCGCGAATGGGCGTTTTGCGATCATGCGATCAGAAACGGTCCGCATTCGATTTTGGTCGTGGAAGACGCAGCGGCTGATGCGAGGTTTTCCAGCAATCCGCTTGTCACTGGGGATCCTTTAATCCGGTTTTACGCCGGTGCCGTCTTGACCACCGCAGACGGGCAGAACCTGGGAACCTTGTGCGTCATCGATGCCGCGCCGCGACCGCGCCCCAGCGAGGCCGATCTGGATTTTCTGGCAACTCTTGCGAAATTGGTCGTCGATCAACTTGAACTTTCGAAAGCGCGGGCGATCCTTGATGAGCAACAACGCCTGCTGAAAAACGCCGAAGCGATGTCCGGTGTCGGCCATTGGCGTTTTGACCTGCTCTCTCAAGTCGTGACCTGGTCGGATGAAGTCTACCGAATTCATGGATTTCCGGTACGCGACCATGTTCCTAGCTATGCAGATATCCAGCGATTGTATCACGAAGATGATCGCGCAACGCTGACAAAGGCGGTGGATCGGGCGGTCGAATTGGGTGAGGGCTACTCGTTAGGACTGCGCATCCGGCGCCCCGATGGTTCGGTCAGGCACACCTTGGCCAGGGCAGAATGCGTTTTTGACCCTGCCGGCAAGACAACGTCCATTTTCGGTGTTTTTCAGGACGTGACGTCCCATCATCTGGCCGCCGCGGCGCTTGCTGAAAGCGAGGAGCATTACCGCCTGCTGGCCGACAATGTGAGGGACGTCATCGCACTCTACGGGGCCGATGGCGTACTTCGTTATATCTCACCATCAGTGACCAATCTGCTTGGCTATTTGCCCAGCGAATTGCTTGGAAAGACCCCGTATTTCTTTATCCATGAAGATGATCATCGGCGAGTGGCGGAAGCCTTCGAAACCGCTGCCAAAGCCGGAACCGACGCGACGGTTGTGTATCGTGCGCTGACGAAAACGGGCGCGGTCCGCTGGCTGGAAGCGAAACCAAGGTTTCGCCGCGATGACGCTGGCCGTATCGTTGAAATATCAGATTCGGTTCGTGACGTTACCGACCGTCATTTCCGCGAGGCAGCGCTGCACCAGGCTCGGCTCGATGCCGACACGGCGAGCAAGGCCAAGGCGACCTTCCTTGCCAACATGAGCCACGAAATTCGCACTCCGATGAACGGTGTCCTCGGCTTTGCTGAACTGCTTGCCGGTACCCCAATGGATGAAGAACAGCGGAGGTATGTCGGGCACATTGCCGATTCCGGTCGATCGATGATGCGGTTGTTGAACGATATCCTCGACATTTCGAAGATCGAAGCTGGCCAGATGCAGCTGGCGCATGAAACAGTCGATATCGGCCACAAGTTGCGCGGCATTGTCCAGTTGATGGAACCTGCCGCTGCTGCGAAGGGCATTGCAGTTGCCGTTCAGGTCCACGAAAACGTGCCCAGCACGATCATGGGGGATGCATTCAGGCTGCGTCAGGTGTTGTTGAACCTGACTGGAAATGCCGTGAAATTCACCCAGTACGGTGAGGTAAGGCTGACCGCGTCGATCGATGGAGAGGGTCCGTCGAAACAGCTTCGGATTGATGTCAGCGATACGGGCATCGGTATTGCTGCGGACAGGTTGGATGCCATCTTTGAAACATTCAGTCAGGCCGACGTCTCAATTGCCCGAAAGTTTGGCGGGACCGGGCTGGGGCTGTCGATCAGCAAGCAGCTTGTCAGCCTCATGGGCGGACATTTGCGGGTTGCCAGCGAGCCGGGCCGTGGCGCTGTCTTCTCGATGCTATTGCCGCTCCAGTTGGCCGATGCAGATCCTCGCGCGTCAGCGCATGTTGGCACCGTTCCCCGCGAACAAGACGCAGCCGACGCCACGCCACGCGCCAGAATACTTCTGGCAGAGGATCACCTGATCAATCAGGAACTGATGAGAGGCCTTGCAAGGAAGCTCGGGTTTGTGATCGCGATCGCCTCAACCGGTGCGGAGGCCATAAGCATGGCGGAAGAAGCCGCTGCGACCGGTACGATGTATGATCTTGTTCTGATGGACGTTCAGATGCCGGAGATTGATGGCCTCGACGCAACCCGCCGCCTGCGATCTGCTGGATTTTCGCCTGCGCGCCTGCCGATCGTGGCGTTGACGGCCAACGCCTATCCCGAAGACATTGCTGCCTGCCTGGACGCCGGTATGCAAGGGCACCTTTGCAAGCCCGTGCGCGTGCGTGAACTCGAGGAAGTCATTGCGCGCTATGCCAGAGCAGAACCAGGATGAGCGGCTGTAGCGACGGGGGGACATAGCCACGGCCTGTTCGCTGCGCCAACGCGGATTATCGAGGATCGTTGATGCGCGCGCTCACGCTCTCTCTGAAATTTCCATGCCGGTGCACTCCAACATCCGGTGGTGGACGTTGGCGTCGGACATGGGTCAGATCACGACGGCGCGCGCCAGCCGGAAATTGAGGCGCCTACTGCCGAGTAGGGAGGCTGGCCGGGTTCAAGCTGGCGATGCGCGCAAGTTCGGCCGCGATCTCGGCGCTGCGCACGGGCTTGACCAGGTGCCCTTGCATCCCGGCCGCGAGGCAGTCGTCGATGCTTTCCTGATAGCCGTTCGCGGTTACGGCAACGATCGGGAGCATCGAGGGGGTGATGCCGCTTTGCCGCAGCAAACGGGTGGCGGTCATGCCGTCCATGCCCGGCATCTGGATGTCCATCAGAACCGCGGCGAAGGGCTGGTTCGCGGCGATGGCCTCGCGGACCATGGCAATCGCTTCCTCGCCAGTCTGCGCCAGAGCGACCTTATGGCCCAGCTTCTCCAGCATGGCTGTCACGATCATCTGGTTGGTGCGGCCGTCCTCGGCCACCAGCAGGCGCATTGGCGCAAGCGGTTGCGACGCGGCGAGCAGGGCTGGCAATCGTGCCGACACGGTGGTCGCGTCTGGCAGGTTCAGCCTGATCCGCAGCACCAGCGTGGTCCCGACACCGGGCGTGCTGCTGAGGGTCAAGGTTCCGCCCATGGCCTCGGCGATGCGGCGCGAGATCGGCAGGCCCAGCCCCGTGCCGCCATACCCGCTGGCAATGTCTGCATCGGCTTGCATGAAGTCCTCGAAGACCTTTGTCTGATATACTTGCGCGATGCCGATTCCGGTATCTTCCACCGAGACGACCAACTCGTCGCTCTCGACTTTCGCGGACAGACGGATTTCACCTGCCTTGGTGAACTTGACTGCATTGCCGATCAGGTTGGCGAGAATCTGGCGAAGCCGCAGGCTGTCACCCAGGATACTACGCGGCACATCGGGCGCGATGGAAAGGTTGAGGGCAAGGCCCTTGCCGACCGCGCTGGCGGTCATCAGGCTCAACGAATCCGTGAGGCAATCGTGCAGATCGAAAGGCTCGACCGAGAGTTGCAGCCGCCCGGAGTCGATCTTGGCGATGTCCAGAATGTCGTTGAGCAGCTTCATCATGGTCGCGCCGGATTCCGAGATCAGCCGGACATAGTTGCGGCTGGTATCGTCAAGGCTGTGATCCAGCAGCAGCTCTGCCAGACCGATGACCCCGTTCATCGGCGTGCGGATCTCGTGACTGAGGTTGGCGAGGAACTCGCTCTTCGTCGCGGCTGCCTGTTCGGCGCGGTGGCGGGCCTCGATCAGATCGACTTCGAGAAGCTTGCGCGCCGTTATGTCCCGCACCGAGGCGACAATCTCGAATGGTTCGCCCTTGCGGTTTCTCAGCAACCGGCAATTGGCTTCGAGCCAGAGGTAATCCGTATTCGACGTTGCGGGCAGGGACCGGTATGCGACGCTCAGCAGGTCTACAGTTCCCTGCATGAGCTGGCCGAAACATTCGCGGACATCGTCGATATCTTCGGGATGAATGCGGATCAGGACTGGCATGCCGACGATGGCGTGGGGATCGTGGCCCAGCACCTCGCGCACCGAAGGCGTGACGTAAAGGCACCGGCCGTCCAGCCCGATCCTGAAGACCATGTCGTTGATGTTCTCGGTGACCAGCCGCAGCTCGCGCGTGCGCTTTGCCAGTTCGAGGTCGCTGGCCTTGCGCTGCGTAACGTCGGTCACCGCCGCGATGTAACCGTTGATCCGGGAGCCGCTTTCAAATTCGCCTGTTGCAGTGAATGTCAGCCACCGTTTGACGCCGGCCTGATCGCAGTAGTTGACCTCGTTGTCGAATACGGCGCCGGGTGTCATCAGCGAGCGATTGATCTGGTTGGTCAGTTGGGCGTTGTCCAGACCAAGCACTTCGCCCCAAGGTTTGCCGATGATCGTGGCAGCAGGTGTCATCATCAGCAGTTCGATGCGTTGGTTGACATATGTGATCAGGCCCTCGCGATCGCAGCGCAGGATCCCGATCGGAGACGTATCGCATAGCTGGCGAAACCGCTGCTCGCTGGCTTCCAGCGCTGTCATGTACCGCCATTGATCGGATACATCACGTATGCTGCCGGTGGTCCCTTCAACCGTTCCGTCGGGCGCACGGATCATGCGAAGGCTGATGTCTGCCTCGCGCGTTTCGCCATCGCGGCGGACATAGCTGCGGTGGACCCGCAACTCGTCGGCATCTGCGCCGTCCGGCTGGCTGGAATTGGCTCGCCTGCCAACAAGATCGCTCAGATCGAGCACCGCGGCATCCGTGCCCTGTAGCGTTTCCGCCACTGCGAAGCCGGTCATCGCCTCCCACGCCGGATTGAGAAAGGTGAGCCGTCCCGTAGCATCGGTGCGGAACACGACTTCCTGCATGTTGTGGAGAATCTGGGAGGTGAAAGTGAGGGTTTGCGCCAGCTCCTTTTCGAGGCGGCGGCGTGCTTCCATCGAAGCCGCGATCGGCAGGATGCAGCCGTAGCAGCACAGATAGGCGACATCGAGATAGAAATATCGGCTCGCGGCAGGTATCGCCAGCACGTCAGCCGGGCCATTCCCGTTGGCAACCGCCACAGTGGCGATCAACAATGAGAACAGATGCGCCGCAGCGGTATCGCGGATCCCCAGCGACAAACTGACCCAGACCAGCGCTGGACAGACGAAGAATATATAGGTGTGGCCTTCGCTGAGAAAGACAGCGGCGGTGAGAGCGCCGACTGCGGCGAAACCGGCCACTCTCTTGCGCGAGAACAGGTTGGGCAATTGCAGAGACCTGTCTCCAAGTGCGCCCAGAAAGATCGGGGTGGCGGTAACGATGCCAAAGGCATTAGGCAGGATCCATTGGAGCGCATGGACTTGCACAAAAGCCCAGAGACTGGTGCCTGCCCCGGCTGCTGTCAGCGCCGGCAGGGTTCCGTCCAGCGACAGCATCACCACGCCGAACATCAGGCTGAATACCGGCGCAATCACAAGGGCCACGACAGCTAGCTTGATCACGGCGTCAGGCCTTGTCAGGTCTAGACCGTCCGGCGCCAGCTTTTTGAGTACTGCAGCACCGATCATTGCCTGCATACCCGCCAACACCGAAGCCGCAGCCGCGTTAGTCGAGGTGATGCCGCCGATCATGAGGCCGATCATCGCGGCCAAAACCATGCGCGCAGTCTGGTACCACTGCCCGGGTCGCTCCAGCGCGAACACGGCCGCGAGCATGATCGAAGGGACGAGAAAGACCGTCAACGCGCCGGAATGGCGGCGGATGAAATGCGCTTCGAACACGGCCAACAGAACGATGATGCCATCACGAGCCCATAGCATCCGGTTCGGTGAAAGATGGCCGGAAGCGAAGGTCATGCAACATCGCCGCTCGACGCCCATCGCTCTCGCTTGCGATAGAGGGTCGATGCGCTCACGCCCAGCATCTTTGCAGCGGCGGGCAAGCTGCCGGCGGCATCCTCGATGGCGCGGGCGATGACGAGCCGCTCGATCGCATCGAGCGTCATGCCGCGAAAGGCTGCTGCGACGTCTGTCTGCGGAGCCTCGGCGCCGCGAGGTGCTTCGACAGGAAGGGGTGCCGCCGCAAGAGGCGCTGCCGCCAGGGATGGCGCGGTGGGAAGGGCTGACAGCGGCAGATCAGGGCCATCCCAGAGCACCGCTGCCCGCCGCAGCACATTCTGCAGTTCGCGCACGTTGCCGGGCCAGCGATAGGCCATCAGTGCTGCGAGTTGGGCTTGGCCCAGCGGCGCGAACTGCTTACCTTCCTCGCGGGCGAAGCGCTGCAGGAACGTTTCCGCCAGTTCTGCGATGTCGTTTCCGCGCTCGCGCAGCGGCGGCATGTGCACGGGCACGACGGCGAGGCGGTAATAGAGGTCCTCACGAAAGCGCCCCTCGGCCACTTCGCGCAAGGGATCGCGGTTGGTGGCGCAGACAATGCGCACGTCAACGTCATCAACCCGGCTGGTGCCGACGCGCTGGACCGTTCCGGTCTGCAGAAAGCGCAGCAGTTTCACTTGCAGCGGCAGGGCCATCTCGCACACCTCGTCGAGGAAAAGCGTGCCCTTGTGCGCCGCCTGGACGGCACCGATGCGATCACTGACCGCGCCGGTGAACGAGCCCTTCACGTGCCCGAACAGCTCGGATTCGAGCAGGTTTTCGGGGATGGCACCACAGTTGATGGCAATGAATGCGCCGTCACGGCGCCCGGATTCGCGGTGAATGCTGTCGGCGCAGACTTCCTTGCCGGTTCCGCTTTCGCCAGTAATCAGGACCGTCGCCCGGCTACGCGCGATGCAACCAATCTGCCGGTATACTTCGCGCATGGCACCGCAGTTGCCGACAAAGCCGCCGGGAGTCGCCGCTGGTGCAAGAGGATCGGCAGGTTGAACGGGGGCATCGGCGCGTATCGTCGGGCCGGCCTCGACGGCGCTGGCGACCACCGCGATGAGCCGCTTGGCCGCCAGAGGCTTGACCAGAAAGTCGTAGGCACCAAGCCGCATGGCGTCGATGGCACGCGATAGCGAGCCGTCGGCGGTTACCACGATGACAGGCTGCTTCGCCAGCAGATCAGCGTTGGTCCGCAGCAGTTCCAGCCCGTCGATATCGGGAAGCTGCAGATCCAGCAGCAAGGCGCTGAATGCCTCTCCCTCCGCCAGAGCGCGCAGCACTGCTGCCCCAGTATCGACCACAACCGCTTCATAGCCCGCCTTTTCGAGATGACCTGAATACATCAGGGCAAGCGCAGGAATGTCTTCGACGATCAGGATGCGTTTGCGAGTCATGGGCCGTACCAGGGTTTGAAGATGTCCGACGCTTGGAAGCAGGATGCGTGCCAAATCCCGAAAGGTATGAACGGGCGCATAAGGGCCTTTACGTATCACTCGATTTGCATTCTGCGCATGGAAATCTTCGCAAAATGCTAATTTCCGCCGATGCAAAATGCGAAAATGCAGTCATTGCAAAACGGGAATTGGATCGCATTCGTTCAAACCCGCGCATTTCCGGCGCATTTTCCGAACTGGCACAGGGATTGCCATGGTGGGGCAAACGCCGGAGATTCCCATGTCCTTCCTGTTTCGCCCACTCCTCACCTGCACCGCCGGATCGGCGCGGACTTTCGCGCTGCTGAGCCTGGCTCTCACCAGCGGCTGTGCCACGATGCCGCAGCCCCGCAATCTCGCCGGAGCGCAGTATCAGCCCGCACAGCGCGTGGCAGCGTCCGCCGCCACCGATCGCTGCCTGACCCCGGCCCTGCCTGCCGCGCTGGGCGCGCTCGTGCCCGAGCCGGCCGAGGCGCTGGCCGCCTTTCCTGATATCCTCGGGCCGGGTGACCGGCTGCGCGTTGATGTGAGCGGCGACAAGGACGTGCTCTCGCACGATTATGTTATCGCAGCGAACGGCAGCCTGACGATCAACGGGATCGGGGCGATCCCCGCCGCCGGGCGCAGCAGCGCGGCAGTGGCGCTGGAGGTGCGCGACAGGCTCGTTGCCGCTGGCCTGATCCGCGACATTGCCAACAACCTCCGCCTTGTCTCCACCGAGCGCGCGGGCGTTGCGGTCTCGGTCGAGGGTGCGGTGTTCGAGCCGGGCGTCATCGTCGCCGGGGACCGGCCGAATGAATCGCGCGCCACCACGGTGGCTAATCCTGCGCTGGGCGATTTCAACAATGGTCGCTCGCTGGCGACTGCCATCCGGGCAGCCGGTGGATTGCGGCCGGATGCCGCGCTCGATGCGGTCTATCTTGTACGCGGCGAGCGTTATGCCCGGATCGACCTGCGCCCTGTGCTGGGCGGGGTGGAAGGCAGCGATGGCAGCGGCGGGCTGCCGGTCGATCCGCAGCTCGCGCGCGGTGACCGCATCATCGTGCCTTCCGCAGGTTGCTTTCAGACACGGCTGGTCCGGCCCAGCCCGGTTACTGCGCCGGGCATCCGGGTCTACATGTCCAATCTTTCGCGCCCCGCGGCCAGCAATGCCGCATCGGCCATTGGCCGTGATGCGACCAGCCTTCCTTATGGCACGCGCTTCCTCCAGGGTCTGATTGCGGCAAACTGCATCGGTGGTTCGGCGATGAATGCGGGGCGCAGCGCGGTGCTGATCTCGCACAATCCCCTGAACGGTCATTCCGTGGTGATTTCCCGGAAAGTGGAAGCGCTGGTTCGCGATGCCGATCGCGACGCGGTCGATCCCTATCTGATGCCTGGCGATGCCATTGCCTGCTACGACAGCACGGCGATGACCGTTGTCGATGCGGTGGGCGTCGTCGGCAGCCTGCTCGGGCCGGCCGTGCTGGTAAAGAGCCTGAACCGATGATCGCGGCACAGGAAATTGGCGTAGAGCGCCGCCTCGTCCGGATGTGGGGGGTGGTGCGCAACGGCCTGCCTTCGGTCGGCCGCTATCGGCGCTATCTGATGATCCTTGGCCCGGTGATCGCCGCCATCTGGCTCCTGACCTTGCTGTATCTGGTTGCGATGCCGCGCAGCTACACCAGCCAGTTCAGCCTGATCCTGCCCGGATCGGGCATCGGCAGCTCGATCAACGTGGAATCGATCGGACAGGCGCAGGGTACGAGCAATTCCGCCTTTGCCAGCTCGACGCTGAGCCCGACGGAGAACTACAAGCAGTTGCTCACCGCGGATGTCACATTGCGGGCGGCTGCACGCATCGCGCATGAGGACGAGGACGCCTTTCCGGTCCCGACGATCAAGCTGGTCGATCAGACCAACCTCATCGCTATCAGTATCACGGCCCATAGCGCCGAGGGTGCCCATCGCCGGGCCATGGCGCTGCAACAGGCGTTCGTCGAAGAGCTCAGCGCGCTGCGCGCCGACGAGGCCGAGAAGCGCGAGGAAACCGATCTGGCCCACCTGAGCGAGCTTTCCGACAAGGTCAAAACGGCGCAGCGCAAGTTGATCGAATTCCAGGCGAGCCACGGCCTTGCCACACTTGAGCAGTTCAACAGCCGGATCGCTTCGGTCGATACGATCCGGGACAAGGAGCGCGAGTTGCGCGTGCAGATGCGCATGCAGGGGGGCACGGCCGGGCGTCTGGCGGGAACGCTGGGTGCCAGCCCCGGCGGCGCAAATGTGATCATGCGGCTAAAGGGCGACCCGGTCTTTGCCGAACTCGCGCAGCGCTATGCTGCGGCAAACGCCGATGCGCAGCTCAAAGCCGGTACGCTTGGTCCGCAGCACAGCGTGCGCGCGCAAGCCGATGCGGAAAGCGCGCAGTTGCGCGCCGCGCTGGTGCACCGCGGGCAGGAGCTGACCGGCCTCTCGGAACAGGCGTTGCTGCGCCATACCGATCTGCAACTGGGCGATGGCCGGTCCACGCTGATGCAAGCGATGAGCGCCAGTGACGCGCAGGCGGCGGGCACGCGCAGTGCGCTCGCCGAACTCCACGGCGATCTGGCCCGTGCGCGCGCCGAAGCCCCTCAGTGGATCCTGCAGGCACAGCAACTGGCGGACCTACAGCGCGACCAGCGCGTGACCGAGGCGGTCTTTTCGTCCGCCCTGGCACGGCTCGATACCAACAAGCAGGACCCGTTCGCGTCCTATCCTCTGGTGCAGGTGCTTGCCGCGCCGTCGCTGCCCAAATCGCCTTCGAGCCCGTCAACCATCATAGCCCTGGCGGGCGCGTTGGCGGCGACTTTCATGACCCTCTTTGCCTTTGGACTGTTATGGCTGCGTCAACCGATCCTGCGCCGAATGCTGCAGAACGCCTGATCGCGTTCACGATCGGCGGGAGCTATTGGCTCTGGCTGGTCGGTGGACTGTATATGGCCGGCCCGGTGCTGGGCTGGGTGCTTGCGGCCATGGCTGCCCGCGCCTGCTATCTTGCGCCTGCCTTGCCCGAAGCCGAGCGGCCCGGCACCCTGCCGATCCAGCTGTGGGCATGGCTGCTGGGCATGGGCGCGATGCTGGGTATCCTGCTGATTGCGCATGGCAACTTCAGCCTGGGGGCCGGCCAGACGATAAAGTCTTCGGTGGGATGGGCGAAAGGATGGGCCTTGCTCGGGCTGTTCCCGTTCGCGGGCTATGTCCTGCCTATCCGGCTGAGTGTGGTGGCGCGGGCTGTGTGCCGCCTTGGACGCCAGACGCTGATCCTTATGCCGCTGTTCCTTGCCGCGCCTTTCATCCACTTGCCCGCGATCCTGTGGGTCTCTCCGCTAAAGGTTCTTGGCGGCGCAAGCGACGAATTCTTCGCCGTCGTGCTCTATACGATCGATCCCGAAGTCGGTGTTGCCCGCTGGCAGTTCTTCGCGCCGTGGTCTCCGGCGGCCGGCATGGTGGCCATGATCCATTTCCTGATCGTGCGCGAGGAGCGCGCACCGGGCTGGCGTTGGACAGGCTATATCGCCAGCGTGCTGATGGCTGTGCTTTCGCAATCTCGCATGGCACTGGTCGCACTGGCCATCATCATCCCTATCACCATGGTGGCAGGCAGGCTGGGCAAGGCGCGCACCTGGTTCGCATTCGCGCCGATCACGCTGCTGGTCGGCTGGCTGCTCCCGCAGATTGCGGCTCTGGGTGAGCAAGCCTCGAGCGGCTTCAACGGCGCACGCGCCTCGTCATCGCGGGTCCGGGCGACGCTGGGCCGCATCGCGGTGGAGCGGTGGCAGCACGAGGCCTACTGGTTTGGCCACGGGATTGTCGAGCGCGGGCCGCATCTGGTCGAATACATGCCCATCGGCAGCCACCACAGCTGGTTCGGCCTGCTCTACGTGAAGGGCCTTCTGGGGGTGATATCCCTGGGCATTCCCATGATTGCCTCGCTGATCGGGTGTGTGATCGCGGCAACCCGGGGCCGCTACGGAAGGCTCGCGCTGTCGATGGTCCTGACTTACTGGCTCTATAGTTTCGGCGAAAACCTTGAGGTTCTCACCTATATTTCATGGCCAGCACTGCTGGTTTTGGGCATCGGATTGCGCGTTCAGGCGCGGCCAGAGACGGCGGATTGCTGAAAATGCCATGCTTTGCAAAATGCGAAGTTCGTCGCATTCTGCGAATGTCGCCATTGCAAAATGCAAAGTTCGGCGCGGCGGATCCCCGGCAACCCGGGCGCATCAGCCCGTTGAGCCGTGTGGCATGTGAATTGCTTAACCAAGCGGGGCAGCGCGTTGAACCTGCCAGAACCGGGAAGTTGTGATGAAGGGTGTCATTATTGCCGAGCTAGTCCGCTGGATCGAGCAGGCGTTCTCGCCCGCCGTTGCCGACGCGGTCATAACCCGGTCAAACGTTCCGGGTGACGGCGTTTATACGACAGTCGGCAACTATTCCCATACCGAAGCGCTGGCGATGATGGGGGCCTTGTCCGAAATCTCGGGAGAGCCGGTTCCCGTGCTTGCCGACAGCTATGGCTTCTGGCTCGCAAGCCGGTTCATGGAACTCTACCCCGACATGTTCGAGGGCTATACCGATGCCGTTACATTCCTGCGCGATGTCGATGGGCAGCATCACCGCGAAGTTACCAAGCTTTATCCAGATGCGCGCACCCCCAGCATCGTTGTCGATATCGACGGGGAGGAGCTGACCGTCAGCTACGGGTCGCATCGTCCTCTCGCCGACGTCGCCCATGGTCTGGTGCGCGGCTACATCGCCTACTACGGCGATGACCTCGAAGTCATTCGTGATCCGGGTTCGCCCGGACCACACGCGGCCCGCTTCCTTGTGCGCGCGCCTTCGCGCGGGCCCGCTTCGTAAACCGGCGTCAATGCCCGGAACGCCCCTGACACGCTATACGGTGCCGACCTCGATCGCGCACTCGATCGAGCCTGCCGACAGCGCGGCGCAGATCGCATTGCTTGAACGGCGGCTGGCGCGGGCAGAGGCAGCGCGGGCGGCGGCAGAACATCTGCTCGAGCAGAAAAGCCGGGTTCTTGCGGCTGCCAACACCGAATTGACCGCACGCAAGGAAAGTCTGAGCACCAGCCTTGAGCGCCGCACGCGGCAATTGCTCGATGCCCAGCGCGTTGCCGGGTTCGGCACAATGTTGTGGGATATCCCCAGCCGGCAGCTCGAACTCTCTCCGCAAGTGCAGGTGATGATCGGGCTTGAACCGGGATCGCCCGTCCGGACCTATCGCTCGCTGGTGCGGTGCCTGCTGCGCGAGGACCGCCGACGCATGCTCGAGTGGATGCACCGCGACCTGCTCGCGGGCCTGAAAGGCGAGCGCTGCAACCGGTGCAGCGAAAGCGCCGACGCGGACGGGTCCGGTCGTTGCGAGGAAGCCTTGCGCGAATATCGCATCGAGGTCCGTTGTCACAGTGCGGACGGCGATGACGGGGTGCGATCGCTCTGCGTCATGGCGCAGTTCCAGGTCAACAGCCAATGCCGGCCGGTGATGATCTTCGTGACCGTGCAGGACATCACGCGACAGGTTCGTGCCGACAACGAGGCCGCGACCTTGCGCGCCCGTGAGTTGCAGCGCCTGCAGGATCTCGAAAAGTTGAACGAGGAATTGCTGGTCGCGCGCGAGCAGGCCGACCTCGCCAATGACGCCAAGTCCCGCTTTCTTGCGATGATGAGCCATGACATCCGCACGCCGCTGAACGGTGTGATCGGCATGCTGGGCCTGTTCGACGAAAGCACGCTGACTGCCGAGCAGAAGCGAACGCTGATGCTGGTGCGTTCGAGTGGCGACCAGCTGCGCGTGCTGCTAAACGACATCATCGACCTCGCCCGTGCCGAGGCAGGCAAGCTGGCGCTCAATCCCGGGCCGACAAACCTGATCGACGTGTTGACGGACGGGGCAGATTTCTGGCGTCATCTTGCGATAGAAAAGAGCCTCTCGCTCGATATCGTGCTTGCGCCCGATACGCCCACCTGGGTCGAGGCCGACAGCGTGCGGCTGCGCCAGCTCATCGACAATATGCTCAGCAACGCGATCAAATACACCAGCGAAGGCGGGGTGATGCTGAAAACCCGCCGTCTGGCCAACGGCTGGCTTCGTACTGAAGTCATCGATACCGGAATCGGCATTCCCGCCCATCGCCGAACCGAGCTGTTTACCGACTTCAGCCAGCTCAACCTGCTGGGCAGCGAGCCGGGTGGCGCGGGGCTGGGTCTGGCGATCTGTCAGCGCATCATCGAGGTGATGGGCGGCAAGCTGGGCGTGGATGACGCCGCGCGAGGCAGCTGTTTCTGGTTCGAACTGCCTGTCGCCGAGATACCCGTGCCCAAACGGGTCGCAAACCCGGTTGTCCGATCCCTGACGGGACCGGGCGACCGGGCACCGCACGTGCTCGTGGCCGAGGATCTGGCGACAAACCGCATTGTCGTGGAAGGCTGCCTGCGCAAGCTCGGCTGCGATGTCACGGTCGTGGAGGACGGACAGCAGGCGCTCGCGGCCGTTGAATCCGGCGTAGCCTTCGACCTGGTGCTGATGGACATGGCCATGCCGGTCATGGATGGGCCCGAAGCCACGCGCCGTATCAGAGCGTTGCAGGGCCCGCTGGCCGATCTTCCGATCATTGCGCTCACCGCCTTCACGCGGCCCGAGGAACTGGAGCCGATGATGGCAGCCGGGGCCACGGACAGCGTGGCCAAGCCCATCGTGCTCGACGATCTCTATCGCGCCATGAGCAGGGTACTGGCCTTTCCGCTGACCAGCGCTAACGGTCGATAGACGGTGCGCAGGGCGTCCTGCGATGCCTCATTGTATTGAACCAGAGACAGGACACCCATGGACCTGATTGATGCCGAACTGACCCTGAGCCAGTTTGAGGCGCTTCCCTCCGAGATCGTTGCCCAACTGGGCGAAGCGATCGGAGCGGATCTGCGCGAATGGGGCAAGCGCCTGCTCGAAGCCGTGGCTGCAGATGATCCCGACGCCATCCGGCGCGCGCGCCATTCGCTCAAGGGCATTTGCGGCAACTTCGGTGCCAGTGCCGTCATGCAAATGGCCGAAGGTGACCTGCACAGTGTCGCAGCCCGCACTCGATTTGACGACTGCATTGAAGCGACGATCACCGCCGTGTTGGCGATCGCCGCTCCGCTCATTCCTCAATAGGCGCCGCGCGCGGTGATCACCGCAGGCACCGTGCGCAAGATCAGTGCCAGATCTGCCAGCATCGAGCGCGAGCGCAAGTAGCGCACGTCCAGTTCGACCTGCTGCTCGAACGGAATGTCTGCGCGCCCGCCGACCTGCCAGGTGCAGGTGAGGCCGGGCTTGCCCAGCAAACGCGCGCGGGCATCAGGCTGATAACCCACGACCTCGCGGGGCAAAGCCGGGCGGGGTCCGACGACCGACATGTCGCCGGCGAAGATATTGATCAGTTGGGGCAGTTCATCCAGCGACAAGCGGCGAAGGGCGGCACCCACCCGAGTGACGCGGGGGTCGCGCTTCATCTTGAAGCAGGTGTCGTCGCGCTCGGACCGTTCGCGGATGGCGGCCAGCCGGGCCTCGGCATCGATCACCATCGAGCGGAACTTCCACATCCTGAACGGCCGACCGTTTGCGCCGATCCGGGTCTGGCGGAAGAACACCGGCCCACCGTCCTCAAGGCGGATTGCCACGCCAACCAGCAGGAACAGCGGTGCCAGCAGCAGCAGCGCCAGCGCGGCCGCGACGCGATCGACCCCGTGCTTGAGTGCTAGCGACGCACGGCCGGACAGATCGCGCGCATGCCAGGCATGGATCGCCGCTGCGGTCAGGAACAGCGGATTACCGAGCACATAACGCACGAACAGGCGGCGCGGTTCTTGCGCCAGACGCCAGATCCATTCGCAACCCAGCTTGCGCAGCGCGGCGGGCGCGCGCGGGATCGATCCCGAATAATAGTCGAACAAGCCGCCCACACCCATCACGACACGTGCCATCAGGCGATCGCGGATACGGTCGATCCAGATTTCCTGCGTCGGCACGCCAAGCCCGACGAGAACGATGGCGGCGCCGGAGGCATTGATCTCGGCCACGACGCGGTCTTCCTCGCTCGTGTTCCAGTAACCGTGGCGGGTCCCCGCGACATTAAGTGCAGGGTAGCGCTCCTGCATGGCCTGCGCGGCTGCCGCTGCGATGCCCGGCTTCCCGCCCAGAAGGAAGATCGATTGGCCGCACTCGGCGGCGCTGCGACAAAGTTCGGGAAACAAGTCGGTCCCGTTCAGGTTCTCACCAAGCGCGGTTCCCGCAAGACGGGCCGCAATCGCCATGCCGCTGCCATCGGGCAGTAGAAAGTCGGCGCGATCCAGAACCTCGCGGTAAGTGCGGTTGCTCTGCGCGACGTTGACGCAATGCGCGTTGATGAACTGGACCGTGGCGCATTCTCCGGCTTTGGCCATGGCGACCAGTTCGTCGGCAACATGGGCTCTGGTCGAGACCATCAGTTCAAGCCCGAACAGACGGGTACGCGGTGCCTTGCGAAGGGTGTCGCCGAATGGCTTGCGCCGGACGGCGGGCGAGAGGCGGGCTTCTGGCTGGTCGAAGTAAGTCTCGGAATCAAAACGTTTGAGCATCGGGTTTGTCCTGCAAAGTGATGCAGACCCCAACGCAGGCTTTGTGCCAATTTGGATTGTTTATATGTTTCAAAGACTTGGTCAAGGAAGGGCCGCGATGTGCTCGAAATCGATGGCACTTTGCAACGTCGCAACCTTTGCACTTCGCACTGTTCGTTGCAAAACAGGAAGGTATAAGTATTCTAAAACAGATGGATAGGTTGCAAAGAACGAACGCAGCACAACGCCCACCCAGCCTTCGGAGCTGGATGGGCGTCAAGGGTTATTGTGCAGATATAGGCTTATTCAGGCTCTAAGATACGAACCTTAACGGCACATTTTGTCAATCAGTTCACGCCGCAAGGCGTGTTGGTGAATGGATCTCCCTTGTCACGGTCCGCCCGGTAACATGCCGGATCAGACCGGGGTCTTCGTCGGGGATGTCGATCAGGCAGCCCTCGATATGCAGCGCGTGATTGAGAGCGTGGGGAAACAGGACGACGTCCAGGTCGCGGTCAGGAAACAGCGGTTCTCCGTCCAGCGTCCCGCCTCGCACAAAGCGCGCAAACGCTTCCGCCATATCCACGCCGATCCTGCGCCCCAGATGATGAACCGGGACCGGGCGCGGATTGCATTCGATCAGGAGGGGCTTGCCGCCATCGTGCGGGATCATGAAATCGAACGAGAGAAACCCGGTCAGCCCGAGGGCGGCAACCAGTTTGCCTGCCGCATCGGCCATGGTCTGATCGTGGCGGAGATGGACCGATGTGCTGGGCCCGGAAGCGTGGACTGTGGCCAGCCGCACGCCGCACAGGCCTCCGATCAAACGGCCCTTCCAGGCCAGCACGCTGAACATTGCGGGCGTGCCGGCGATGCCCGACTGGACGTCCATGGCGGTGACCGCCGGATACCAATCGCGGCCGAGAGCTTTGCGGGCAAGGTGTCGCAACATGGCACTGCGCGGGCGCGCAGCCTTGAAAGCGGCGCGCAGGACTGCGGCGTCCTCGCACCGGACGACGCCTTGACCGGCCCAGCTGAACGACTGTTTGAGATAGACCGGATAACCCATGTTCCCGGCTGCACGCTGCGCCGCGGCGGGAGTGTGCACAGTCTCGCTCAGCGGAACCGCTATGCCAAGGCTCCGCGCAAGAGCAATCGTGTCGGACTTGAAGAGGCTGGCTGCAAACATGCTCGGATCACCAAGCGATGCAGCGATGATTGCCCGCGCCTTCGGACCGATCAAGGTTGCGCAGCGCCCCTGGGCAAAGGCTTGCAGCAGGATGACGGCCTGCTCGTCGCCGGGGATGACGATTCTGGGCTGCTCCGTGCTGATGGCCAAGGCCAGTGCCTTGGCGATAGCGCGGATATTGCGCGACGGCGGCAGCTCGTGACAGCCGCCGAGATAGCAGCTTTGCGCAAGGATGTTGTCGCCGGGGCAAAGCGCCGCCACCGACAGTCCAGCCTCGTGCAGCATCTGCGGAAAGCGGGCAGGACCGAAGCGGCCATCTTCGATCGAGAAAATCAGAATATCCATGTCGGCGCCTTTTGGATGGGAGCGTGCAATTGACGCGCCCCGATCAAAGCAGATGCCGTGCCAGTTGAAAATATCTATCTAATTCAGTGATATGTTTGCATTCGGCATGTTGCAGGTGTTGCATTTTGCAAGAGCCGAACCGGCTTTTGTGCATTTTGCACCAGCACAGGCAGAGATAGTCGCATCATGCAAACTGGCGGCAGCGCGGGTCGAACCCTTAACGCCGGAATACGGGCAATCCCCTATTTGGCACGGTCTTTGAATATAGCCCTGCAGTTCCAATTGCGGAGTGCATTCCTTGCCATTGCGTCTGATCCAGAAAGCCGAGCACCGCATCGGGCCGCACTTTGCGCAGCTTGCGCGCGGCCTCGGCAGCTATGGCACTGCGGAATTCGCAACGCGCATCGTGCGGCTTTTGACGACCGTGGTCATCGCGCGCAGCCTCGCGCCCGCAATCGTTGGTGAAGCCGCCCTGGCGCTTACCGTGTTTGAACTGGTGCGCGTGCTTGAGCGGATCGGCACAGGCCAGCAGATCGTTCAGGCCAAGGCAGACGAACTGGCGGCGACCTGCAATTCGGTGCAGCGGTTTTACGCGGGCTGGACCGGTGCACTGATGGTCGTGCAATTGCTGGTGGCCGCGATGCTGGAGCTGGTGTTCGACCGGCCAACGGCTGCTGCCATGCTCGCCGTGCTCACGCTGGTCTATCCATTCATGGCGGGCGGCCACGTGCCATATTATCTCGCCATGCGCGAGGGGCAGGTGACCCGCCTCGCAAGGATAGGCGCGAGCCAATCGATCGCGGACCAGATCATCACTGCAGCGCTACTCCTTATCTGGCCCAGCCCCTGGTCCATTGTGCTGCCCAAGCTGCTGACGGCCCCGATCTGGCTGATCATGGCGCGCCGCGCCGCCCCTTGGCAGCCCGACCGCACTGCCGGTCAGCTCCCGGCTTCGCGGATGCTGCGCTATGCCGGACCCATCATGCTGGCCGACGGGATGACCGCACTGCGCACGCAAGGCGACAACCTGATCGTTGCAGCGGTGCTCGGCACGTCGGCACTGGGAACCTATTACTTCGCTTTCAATGCCGGCGTCGGGATCGTCAGTTCGCTGGTCACCGCGTTCGGTTCGGTTGCGTTCCCGATGCTGTGTGCGGCAACAGTCGGCGCTGCCCGCAGACGCATGTTGCGCCGCATCGCGCTTGGTGGAGCCGTGGTCATCCTGCCGATCGTCGCGCTGCAGGCACTGGCCGCGCCGCTCTACGTCCCGCTCGTGTTCGGGTCGCACTGGGCATTCGCTGCACCGCTGGTCGCCATCCTGTGCCTGGCGGGCGTGCCGCTGCTGGTAGCGCAGATTGCGGGCTGCTGGTTACGGGCCGAAGGCCGGGTTGGCACCGATGCCGCGGGCAGCACGCTCACCTGTGTGCTGGCGCTTGGCGGGCTGTGGCTCGGCGCGCAGTTTGGCGACCTGATCATCGCCGCCATTGGCCTGATCGCGGGACAGATCGTGGGAGCGCTGTGGAACGGTGCCCGCATCCTGCTCCCCGCGCTCGACTTGCGCAGTTTCCATGCCCTTCGTTCGGAGTCCCGCTCGTGACCGTCTCAACAGTTCTGCCCGCAGCCAATCCGGGCGATATCGTCGATCGCATCCCGGACATTTCGGTGGTGGTGCCCGTCTACAATGCAGCCAAGACTATTGCTGCCACCATCGGCTCGGTCATCGACCAGACGTTTGCCGGATTCGAGATCGTCGCGGTGGATGACGGCTCAACGGATGCAAGCCTGGCAGTCCTGCTCGATCTTGCCGCGCAGGATTCCCGCATACGAGTGATTTCGCAACGCAATGGCGGCGTTTCTTCGGCACGCAATCTTGGTGCCGACATGGCGAAAGCGCCCCTCGTCGCGTTCCTCGATTCAGACGATCTGTGGGCGCGGGACAAGCTTGCCTGCCATATCGAGCTGCACCGTGATGAGCCTGACCTTGCTGCAAGCTACGCCAGAATTGCGTTCATTGCGCAGGACGCGGCGACGCTGGATGGGGCTCGGACGGTGTCGACGCTCTGCGGCCACGCTCCCTTGCTGGCCGATGTGCTGGGCGAAAATCCGGTATGCACCGCTTCAAATCTGGTCGTGCGTCGTGACTGGCTTGTTCGCCTGACCGGCTTCGATGCGCGCCTCAAATTTGCCGAGGATCAGGAATTCGTCGCCCGGCTCGTGTCCCGCGGCGGCAAGGTCGGCGGAATTGACGAAGTGCTGACCGGTTATCGCTTCAGCCCTGACGGACTTTCGATGGATCATGAGCAGATGCACGCCGGATGGCGCGTGCTGGTCGATCGTTTCATCGACGATGCCGCAGTCCGCGTCTCGCTCGAAGCGCTCTATTGTCGCTACCTCGCCCGGCGCATGTTGCGGTCAGGGGGAAGCCCACTACGGGCGCTTCACTTTGTCATGCGCGGCCTTCGTCTCGATGCGCGCAGCTTCATGACCGAGTGGCGCCGGGGCCTTGCCACCGTGCTGGCAGCCTGCCTCGCGCCTGTCATCCCGTCAGCCATGCGCCGCCATCTCTTCGCGTGAAAACCCGCCCGTCAAACAGAAAGTCCGATTCATGAATGCCAATTCCACGCATACCCACGACGCGCCCTGCGTTTCGGTCGTAATGCCCGTCTACAACGTCGAAGCCTATGTCGCAGAAGCGATCCAGTCGGTGCTGGCGCAGACCTTCACCGACTTTGAGTTGATCATCGTCGATGATGGCGGCTCCGATGCATCGCTGGAGATATGCCGGTCGTTCCGTGATCCCCGCATTTCCATCGTGTCGCAGCGCAACCGCGGCCTTGCGGGCGCACGCAACACCGGCATCGCCGCAGCCCGGGGCGAATATGTCGCGCTGCTCGATTCTGATGACCGCTGGCTGCCCGAGAAGCTGATGCTCCATGTGATCCACCTCGACAATGCTCCGGCGATTGGCGTGAGTTACGCACCATCGCGCTTCATCGACAGCGCGGGGCAAGCGCTGCGCATCGTGCAGCGACCAAGACTGAAGGACGTTGAGGCCGTGGACATCTTCTGCCGCAATCCGGTGGGCAATGGTTCGGCGCCGGTCCTGCGGCGCACTGCACTCGACACCGTGACATTTGCCCACCCTGACGACTGGGCACGCAGGTGCTGGTTTGATGAATCACTGCGTCAGTCCGAAGATATCGAAATGTGGCTGCGGCTATCGCTGCTGGGCGGCGTGCGCTTTGAAGGCATCGCGCCTGTGTTGACCGAATACCGGATCGGCTGCGGCGGGCTGTCCGCGCAAATCCTGCGGCAGTATGAAGCATGGCAGGGCGTGGTTGCGCGCATGGCGCGTTATGCGCCGGACTTCGCTGCCCGCCATACCCCGCGCGCGCGCGCCTATCAGCTGCGCTATCTGGCTCGCCGCGCGATCCAGCTTGGCGATGCCGGGATGGCTATGGCGCTGCTGCGCGGGGCTGCCGCCAGCAGCATCAGGCCATTGTTGGACGAGCCGGTGAAATCGCTCACCACTTTGGCGGCTGCCATGGCGGGGCGCATGATGGGACCTGACCGGTTTGCGCGCTTCGCCGGGCGTGCTGCGGGCGGACAACTGGTCGCATGACCTGCAACGCTTCGCCTAGCCAGCGCATCCGGGTCGCCCATCTGCTCGACGATTGTTCGCTGGGCGGGGTTACCCGGGCGCTTGGCGTGTTTGAGTCGGAGAAACTGCGCCAAATTGCAGACTCGTCTACCATCGTCGTGCCTCCGGCGACGATCCGCGCGCCGCGCATGGCCGCCGATGTGATCGTCACGCATTTTCCGCCCAACTGGCGCCGCCTGATGCTGCTGGCGGGGCTGAAGCTGCGCAATCCCGAAGCGCGGATCGTGCATGTCGAGCATAGCTACACTCGCGCCTGGGAAGCCATTCATGTTCCCAGCATGTCACGCTTCCGGGCAATGCTGTGGCTGGCGATGCGGCTCGTCGACAAGGTCGTTTGCGTGTCGCATGCACAAGCGGCGTGGCTGCAGGAAGCGGCGAGGATCGATGCGGGGAGGATAACGGTGATCCATCCTTACGCCGAAAACCCCGGACTTGCTGACCTGCCCTTGCCCGAGCCGGGCGAGCGCTTGCGGATTGGCGCTTATGGCCGGTTTTGCGAGCAGAAGGGTTTCGATGACCTTGTCGCAGCATTTCGTAGCGGCTGGTTTCCGAACTGCGATCTCATTCTGGGCGGGTTCGGCGAAGACGAGGCCAAGCTTCGGGCCATGGCCGACGGTTGCCCGGCCATCCGCTTCGCCGGAAAGGTTGATGATGTGGCCGCGTTCCTGCGCAATTGCGATGTGGTCGCGGTGCCATCGCGGTGGGAAGCCTATGGCATGGTTGCAAACGAAGCGCGCGAAGCCGGGCGTCCCGTCCTGGTCGCGCCAGTCGATGGCCTTGTCGAGCAAGCCGCCGGGGCGGGCGTTGTCGCCGATTTCACTGATCGGGAATCGATCGAAGCGGCCCTTCTTGGGCTTCGCCCGGCGCGCTTGAAGGCCGTCGCACATCGCGCCCGGGATACGGTGCGGGCTTGCTCGGAGGTCCGCCAGACGCAATGGGCCGCACTCCTGCGCTCAGCTGCTGAAAGCCAAGTGAACCCCAAGGCGGCGTACGGGCCGAAATGACCTAGGCCGGCCGGACCCGCTCGATCCTTGAGAGGCATCGGGTACCCGTTTTTCATTGTCATTCACGGCGGTGCATGCTTGTGGGCTGGGCAAGGCAATCACGTCCCGTCACGGCATTCCATGAACGCACCCGGTCACCTTCTCGTCGATCTCGGCTGGACGCCCTTTTTCGCAGCGCAAGTTTCGGCGGAAGAGGCGCAGGCGTATCAGCCCGTGCGGGTCATGGCGGTGCACCGGGGCGAAATTGCGGTTGCGGGCGAAGGGCTTGAGCAGCAGATTTCGTCGCGGCTCCCCCATTCTGCGGGCGAGGAAGACCGCCCCACCGTGGGCGACTGGGTTCTGATCGATCGCGAGACGCTGGCCCCGCAGCGCGTGCTGAACCGGATCAACCTGTTCAAGCGCCCGGCGCCGGGGGACGACCGCCGGTTGCAACTGATTGCGGCCAATGTCGACACGCTGTTCATCGTCGCCTCGTGCAATCAGGATTTCAGCGTGCCCCGGCTTGAGCGCTATCTTGTGCTGTGCCGCGAGATCGGGGTGCGCCCGGTCATCGTCCTGACCAAGATCGACCTGACCGACCGGCTGGAAAGCTTCGTCGATGTGGCGGAAGACCTTCAGCCTGATCTGCAGGTCGAAGCGGTGAACGCGCGCGATCCCGTTGACGTCGCGCGGCTGGCGGCATGTTGCAGGCCGGGTGAGACGGTGGCGCTGCTCGGCTCGTCAGGCGTGGGAAAATCGACGCTGGTCAATTCCATGCGCGGGTCCGATGATATTGCCACGCAGCCGGTGCGCGAACAGGACGGCAAGGGCCGCCACACCACCACCGTGCGCGAGATGCACCGACTGGAGGGCGGCGGTTGGCTGGTCGATACCCCCGGCATGCGCGAGTTCCAGTTGTCAGATGTGGCCACGGGCATCGCCGAAGTGTTCGACGACGTCTCCGCGCTGACGCTCGAATGCCGCTTCACCAATTGCACCCACGAGGCCGAGCCCGGCTGCGCGATCAGGGCCGCGATCAATCAGAGCCTGCTCGATCCCGCCCGGCTTGAGCGGTGGCGCAAGCTGACCGCCGAGGAGCATACCAACAGTGACGCGCTGGCAGAACGGCGCGGCCGCCCCGCCAAGCCCGGCAAAAGGAACTGACGCATGGCCGATCTTTACCTCAAGGCGCTGGAAGCCGAGCGCAAGAGCCTCTGGGCGGCCTGCCGTCTCAAGGGCCTGCCCAAGGGCACTCCCGAGCGTGACCGGATAGACGAGCTCGATCACCTGCTTGCCGAGCACAAGGCCAAGTCGAAGAAGGCGCCGAAGTCCTAGTCCGCTTTATCGGCCAGCACCGCGCCAACGTGAGCGCGTCCGCGCGCGGTAGCGAGCATTTCCTGGCGGTGCCGTTCGCGCGCGGAGGCACGTTGCTCGTCCGTGCGTTCATCATGGCAGGCGGCGCAGCTCACGCCTTCCTCGAACAGCATTGACTCGCGGCCTTCTGCGCTGACCGGTCGGCGGCAGGCATGACACAGCGTGTGCGTGCCTTCGCGCAAACCGTGGCCGACGGTAACGCGCTGGTCGAATACGAAGCATTCGCCGCGCCACAGGCTCTGCTCCTCAGGCACGTCCTCAAGATACTTCAGGATGCCGCCCTTGAGGTGAAAGACTTCGTCCACGCCTTCGCCTTTGAGAAAGGCGGTCGACTTTTCGCAGCGGATTCCGCCGGTGCAGAACATGGCCACTTTGGGCGCCTTGCCGCCACCCAACAGCCGCTCGCGCTCGCGCCGGAACCATTCGGGAAAGTCGCGAAAACTCGGCGTGGCAGGATCGATTGCGCGTTCGAACGTGCCTGCCGCCACTTCGTAGTCGTTGCGCGTATCGATCACGATCGTATCGGGATCGGCGATCAGCGCGTTCCAGTCCTGCGGGTTGACATATGTGCCAACGCTTGCCCGAGGATCGATATCGGGCTGGCCCATTGTCACGATCTCGCGCTTGATCCGGACCTTCATGCGGTGGAACGGCATGGCCGAGGCGGCGGAGAACTTCACATCGAGATCGGCACAGTCGGGCTGGCTACGGATGAAAACCAGTACTGCCTCAATCGCTTCGGGCGATCCCGCGATGGTGCCGTTGATACCCTCAGGTGCCACCAGCAGCGTGCCCCGCACGCCCTGCGCCCGGCAAAGTCGCTCCAGCGCATCGCGCAAGGCGGCGCAATCGGCGACCGGGAAGAAGCGGTAGAGCGCCGCGACGGTCACGGGACCGACGGCCTGACGATGACGATTGTCCATCCTCGCCCCATAGCGGGCCTTGCGCATAATTCCAGCGGGGACCGCTCAGTCGTCCTCGTCGTCGAACGCCAGACTGCCCTGATCGATCAGGGCCGCGATTAGCGTCAACACGGCCTCCGACGCCGGGTGATCTACAGTCACGCTGCGGCCCGCGCAAAGCTGTTCGGCCAGAACAGCAGTATCGCCCGCGCAGTCAAAGCTCTGGCCATCAGCGAACAGTACCAACGCGCCATCGCCCTGCCGGATGAAGGCAAATCGCGCCGCAGGGTTGCGCACAAGCGGTACGCCCTGCGCCAGTTGCGCAGCCACTGCCTGTGCGCCCACCGGCTGTTCGGGGCGCCAGTCGCTGTCATATTTGGGCAGGCTGTTGTATTCTCCGAACCAGCGCGCAAAAGCCGCGCGGTCGGACAGGGCATCGGTCACCAGTCCATGCAGCCGGTCAAGCGCGGCAGGCGTGATCTCGCCCGGTTGCGCCTGTTGGACAAGGTCCGGGTCGGCATAACGATCATCTTCGGCCATGCGTTCGGCTTGATGTTCGCTCCAGCCTTCGACCAGTTCGGCGCGTGACGGCGCGCGAAAGCCGACCGAATAGGTCATGCAATCATCGCCGACGGCGACGCCGTCATGCGCAAAGCCGGGGGGCACATAAAGGATGTCGCCGGGTTCTAGCACCCACTCATCCGCAGCTTCGAAATCGGCAATCAGCCGCAGATCGGTGTGCGGCAGCAGCGGCGTCTGCGCATCGCACCGTGGCCCCACGCGCCAGCGCCGCCTGCCCAGACCCTGCACCAGAAACACATCATACTGATCATAGTGCGACCCAACCCCGCCGCCATCGGTGGCATAGCTGACCATGACATCGTCGATCCGCCAATCGGGCACGAAACGGAACGGCTCTATCAGATCGGCGATGTCGGGCACGTGATGATCGACTGCCTGCACCAGCAGCGTCCACGGTCCCGTCCCGAGCTTGCCAAAGCGGGATTCGGGAAACGGCCCATTTTCCATCTTCCGCGCGGCGTCGGCACCAATGACAAGGCGCGATTCGACGTTTTCGTCGCAAGCGAGGCCCGCCAGTTCGTCCGGCTCCAGCGGGTTGTGCCAATCGCCCCACGGGTTGCGGATGAGCAGCGGGGCCTTCTGCCAATGGTGGCGCAGGAAATGGTCGATATCGAAACCGGAAAGACGCATGCGCCGCTCATGGGCGCAGCTATGCGACCTGTCAAAAAATTGGCCGCCTAGATAAGGAATTTCATCAGAGTGGCTTGTCCGTCGGCTGCAGGATATAGTCCCCACCTTCATGGCCGGCCAATTGAAGCGGGCCATACTGAGGCTTCTGATCGAAGTTCATGCTCTGGGCTGCAATGGATACGGTTTGCTGCACTGCTTGAGCAAGATCCTGGCCCTGCAGCGTTCCCTTGTTCTCGTTGAGCACGCGCGCAAGGGATTTGGCAAAAACCGAATGCGTGCCCCCGCCGCCATCGAGGACCGGCAGGTCGGATCCCGAGGTCAGGACATTGCGCGATTTCTGCTGAAGCATCGTCTTGAGATAGGTTTCCCGCGCGCTTTCTGATTTCGTATCCACCAAACGGACCAAACCGCGTGTAAGCAGGCCGGAATAGCAGGAATCAGAAATGAGCAGGACCTTGTGCACCTCCATGCTGGCGAGCATGTCGGTGATGTCCAGCGTCGATATCCAGTTGGCCGGATTATTCTCTTCGGCATCGACCGGGAGCCAGTATCCGCGCTCACGGCCATCGACCGAGACCTTGTGCCCATGGCCCGCGTAATAGACGAGCAGATCATCCTTCTGCGTCAATTTGGTTCGCAGGGCATTGAGCGCGGACAGCATTTCATACCGCGTCGCATCGTGCAGGATCGTGACCTTGAAGCCGTATTTCTCCCGAAGAATCCGGCCTATTTCATCGACATCTGCAACAGGCGTCTTCAGTCCCGCCAGCTTTGCATAGCGGGAATTGCCAATGAGAAGCGCATATTGCGGTCCGATGGCGAGTTTCATGGCGGGGGGCGCAGGCGGGGGGGCATCCGCCAGCGGCGATGTCGTGATCTCGCGGCGCACGTCGAAATCGAGCCGCCCCTTGCGCCCCTGACGATCGATCGCGACGATCTCGACCTGCGTCGTCTGCTCGCTCAGCGGCAGATCGAACTGGAATAGCCCGGCATCGTCAAGCGTTTGGCGCTGGCCATTTACGGTCAGCAAACCGATCGCATCGCGCGATTTGACATGCCCGAAGATAGCCCGCTTCGCGATCCCGGAATTGACAGAGACAAGACCGCGACCGCGCGTCGCCAGCAATGTCGGCTCGATCAGTTCGATGACAGGTTCGTTGCCGGACGGCAGGATCTGCGCCTGAAGCACCGCCAGCCGCTGCTCGGATTGCGCCAGCCTGCTTTCCTGCGCTTTCAACTCGGCCGCCTGAATATCGATCCGTTTGCGTTGGGCTTCGGACTCGGTCTTCAACTTGTCGCGTTCAGCTTGCGTTGCTGCCAGTGAAGCCTCGAGGTGTTGCGACCGGGCTGCCATGGCTGATCGGTCCCTGGCGGCGTCTGTTCGCGCGGCAAGCAGCATGGCCTCGGCGTTCTTGAGGCCGGCGACTGTGCGGGCAAGTGCGGCGCTGGCGGCAGTGCGTTCCGCTTCGGACGCCGGTGCCGCCGCCGATAGTCGCGCGTTTGCCTGGGCAAGCTCCTGCTGCAGTTCGCCCACCCGGCGTTCGGCGAGAAGGGTGCGTTTCGCTGCCTCTTCATCCGCTTTCCGTGCGGCTTCGAGCGCGCGATCCCTTTCGAGAATCCTGCCAGCCAAGGCCTGCTCGGCAGCGCCCAGCCTGCTTTCGAGAACGCTGTCGCCTGCCTTGGCGCGTTGTGCCGCGTCCAGTTGCGCGCGGGTGGCTGCCAGCGCCTGCCGGTCCGCCGCACTGCTCTGCTGCAATGCCGCCAATTCGGCCTGCTGCTGCCGCAAGGCCTTGGACAACGTGTCCCGGTCCAGTTTCAGGGCCGCCATTTCGCCGTCATCGATCGCAACGGCATTCGTCAGGCGGGCATCGATACCGCTGGCCTCGATCAACAAACGGCCTGCACGGGCGCTGTCAGGGGGCACACCAAGGCCCTCGTTCAGCAAGTGGGCCAGGTTGATCTTTGCTGCCATATACCCCTGGGCGACAGCGCGTTCGTACCACAATGCAGCGGCCGCATAGTCCCGTTCCCGGCCGAGGCCCTTTTCGAAGATTTCTCCGACATAGGTTTGCGCCTTTGCGTCACCGGCCTGTGCCAGGGGCAGCCACACCTGAAATGCGGTCCGGTAATCCGCGCGATCGGCGGCGACGAATTCTCCGCCGCGAATTTCGCAGTCAGATGCAGAGGTGCGGACCGCGCGCCGCTGGGCGAGATATGTGAGCATCCGCCCCATCTTGCGGACCTGCGCCGGAAGCACGCAATCGACGGTGAGGAAGACGGCCGGATCCGGGCTGTGCTGGGCGAAGGCAGGGCGTTGCGGCGAGGACAGGGCGGCCAAGATCGAAAGCGCCGCTGCGATCGACCGCGTCCGTGACCCGATAAACGAATGCACCCCTGCCATGACCGTGGACGATAGCTGAAAATTGGACACAGAAGAACACAAATCTGGCCATTTTTAGGCATCTTAGTTGCGTCATCTGCCCGCATTCATTACTCTTCATAATCAAGGGCAAGGCGATCAACAAATAGTTCTGGATTCTGCAGGGGGAATCGTATGGCAGTCTTTTCGTCAAGAGCGGTGGCGTACGTTTTTGCTGCAGGGGCGCTCCCTTTGGCCGTATCGGTGCCTGCGTTTGCTCAATCCAATACCAATACATCGGCAGTTCTGGACTATACCAAGGTCCTTTGCCGCAACATGGCAGCAGAACCCAGTTTGACGACGGCACAAAATGAACTTCTCAAGCGCTGCCGTGCAGTCGTTCGTGCGTCCGGAAGCCAGTTGGACAAGGCGCTTGGCCAGATCACTTCGGACGAACTTCTCGCTCAGGATGCGGCGCTTCGCGGCGCTGCCCTGCCGCAGACGGCAGCTATTTCCGCAAGACTGAGCGGCATGAGCCATTTTTCAAATCAGTCGATGGGCATGGCCGCACTGTCCCGCCCGGTACGCTTCGCCAGCAGCGGCGCGATCCAGTCCGATGCTTCAGCGGACTACGGCGTCGCCGACCCGCGCCATCTGCAGTTTTTCGGGAATTTCAACTACAGCGGCGGCAATCGCGATGCCACCAGTCTGGAAAACGGGTTCGACATGGACTTCGTTTCGGTGGTGGGCGGTCTGGATTACCGGGTATCACCCGAAGTCGTGGTCGGCGGCGCCTTTGGTTACGGTCACACGCGCCTCGATTTCGACAACAAGGACGGCAACCTGCGCTCAAGCGCCTATACGGCTGCACTCTATACGATGATCCAGCCGGACGACCGGTTGGAATTCTCGCTTCTGGCCGCCTACAGCCGCCTGAACTATCGCGGCGCGCGCTCAATCAACTACACGGTGGATTACACGTTTTTGGGCAGCCCTAGGACGGATAGTCCACAAGACACGCTGACCTCCCGCACCCACGCCAATCAGGTGGAACTGTCAGGCAGCACGTTCTACAATCTTGGCAGTGGCGCCTGGACAGTCGGGCCGGCGGCGCAAGTATCGTGGACGCGCATTTCCATCGCCAAGTTTGCCGAAGAAGGACCGTCCAGCCTGGGCTTCGCATTTCCCCGTCAGGTTTCCGAAAGCCTGCAGTTTTCACTCGGGATCGACGGATCGAAGGCGATCAGCACCTCGTGGGGCATAGTTTCGCCCTATGCGCGGGCGCGGGCCGTGTTTGAAACAGCCGACAGACAGCGCACGGTGACGATGTTTTACGTGAACGATCCGTTTGTCGGTGGCCCGAAAAGCCCGGGCACCGTGCTGACGACGACGGCAACCGATCGCACGCGATTCCAACTGGGGGCAGGCGTTTCAGCGCAGTTGCAGAACGGCATTGCCCTGATGCTAGATGCGCAAACGCTGGTCGGGATGCGCAACGTCAGGCAGTATGGCATCACCGCAGGAATTCGGGTCACCCTTTAGACGTGTTGGGGAGCGGGGCAGACACACCCCTCCCGTACTTTGTGCACCGGAACAGTGAGCATGTGCGGCGGAGCCGATAACCTTGCCATCGGCGTAACCGGCCACAGGTTGCAGCGGCTTGCCGGAAGTGATCTCATGTTGCTTGAACGCAGGCTCGCAAGCCTGTTCAAAGCGATAGAAGCGACTGCAACGGCACAGGGAAAGGCCGGGTTTGCGCTCCTGAGCAACTTTGCCGATGGCGCGGACCGCATCGCCGGGCGGGCCGCGCTTGACCTCGGCTGGGCGCTCGATGCGCTCCTGCCCTTTCCACGCGATGACTTCGCCCGCGATTTCGAGAATGAACCAGAACTGGCTGCATTCATCGCCCAACTGGCACAGGCACGAAGCCAGTCGCACCTGCAACCGGCCCGTGGCCCGGAGGAGGACGGAACTGCCGGTTACGAACGCGCGGGCAGGGAAATTCTGGGTCGTTGCGATTTACTGGTGGCCGTGTGGGACAAGGCCCCGGCACGGGGACGAGGCGGCGCCGCCCAGATCGTCGCCGAAGCGATCGAGCGCGGAATTCCGGTGGCGGTTGTCGATCCGCGCGGCTTGATGCCAATCGAAGCAACATGTCCGTCCAGTGCCGGGACAGCGGAGATCTTGCGTTCTGCGGTCGCCAGCTTGACAAGAACCTGAACTGCCTGAATGTTCAAACGGTTGGGGGAGCCAGTGGAACCAGACGCCGGCGTGCAGATCAGGGTTGGTATCATCGTGTGCCTCGTCGCACTGGGGCTGGTGCTTGCGCTTACATTTCTGCCGGACCCGTTCTTTCGCAACCGCGAGTATGTGACGTTGCTCGACGATGTTGCCGGGGTTCAGCCCGGAACTACCATAAACTTCCGTGGCGCGCGCGTCGGTGAAGTCCGCTCGGTCGAACTCGATCCTGCCACTCGCCAGTTCCTTGTCGTCCTGAGCGTCTCGAAACGTTGGCGCCCCACCGCCTGTTCACAGGTGGCCGTAAGTGCTGCCAATCCGCTTACTGCGCCGACCATGGCCGTTGAAGCGCTAGAAGGCGATGCGGTCCGCTCGGCAAAGGCGTGTCTGACCGAGCGTCTTGCGACGGGCTGCGAACCACTGGACCCGCCCGCAAGCTTCGGCAACGCCGCGCTGACCGGGTGTCGTCGCTCGCCGGATCTGGTCCAGACGGCTACGCGGGCCATCGAACAGGCATCGCTCGCCGCGCGAACGGCCAGCACGCTGGTGATGAGCCTGCAGGCCGAGGTTTCCGGCGGTGGCGGCAAGGGCAAGGTCGGCGCAATGATGGACGATGCGACGCAAACGGCGGCGGCACTCAATTCGCTCGCTACAGAGCTCGATCGCAGTTTCCGCCCCGGAAAAGGTGATGTTGCCGTCACGCTGACCAATCTCCGCCAGTTTTCGGGCCGGGCCGCAGGAATCGATATCAACGGCGTGAACGCGACTGTTTCCGAGGCACGCAAGCTGGTGGCAGAAAATCAGGCGAGCGTGGCGGCGCTGCTGCGGGAAAGCGCAAGCACGGCAGGGCAGGCCCGCGCGACGCTGGAGGCGGCATCGGCCTCGCTCGTTGCCGCCAGTGTCAATCTTGAGCGTGCGTCTGCCAATATTGACCGGGTATCGGAACAGGTCGCAACCGATCCCAGCTCTATTCTGCGCGGCCGTGACTTGCGCGATCCACCGGAGCCGCAGCCATGACCTATGACGGTTCCCGCTTTGCCGCAGCAGGATTGCCAGCGCTGGCGCTGCTGCTTTCGTCCTGCGCTTTGACAAAGGGGCCGGACGAACAGGTGGTGCTTCGCCTGATTCCCCCGCGCGTCGACTTGGCTCCCACTGCGGCCCAAGGCGAGGTAAAACTTGTCCCGCCGCGCGCGCAGGGCGTGATTTCACAGCTGCGATACGTGTATGCCCTCGGTGATGGCGGCGCTATGCAACAGGCGCGGACGCTCGTCTGGGACCGACCTCCTCCAGAGTATCTCGAACGGGCAATGGCTGCCGCGCTGCAGGCGGCAGGGCTGCACGTGGCGGGATCGTCCGCACCGGCCAAGCCAGGTTTGCGTCTCTCGCCAACGCTGTTGCAGTTCGAGGAACGGAGTGGTCCAGCCACGCATGCGGCAGTGGCATTCGACGTCGAGGTCGCGCGTGAGGGCAAGCCCGTCATTGTGAGGCGCTACTGCGGGCGCGCGCCGATCCGCTCGGCAAAACCTGACGTGCGCGCGGCCGCCTTTGGCGAGGCTCTGGATGTCGCGGTGAAGGCGTTTATTCAGGATGTGCCGGGCACGGCAATGGCTGACCGCACGGTAGACTGTGCGAGCAGCCTGCCTTCTTCAAGCCGATAGACGCGCTCGCAGACGCGAAAAGCGACGTCTTCGTTTTGCGTGATCAACAGCATCGCCCGTGGCCGGATGACAGTGTGCCGTTGCAATTGCTTCTCCAGAAATTCGGACCGTGATGGCATCTCCTCCAGCGGACCATCCAGCATGACGAATTCGGGATCGTGAACGAAGGCGCGCGCCAGTTCGACCATCCGCGCCTGTCCTTGCGAGAGCGTATCGACAGGGGTGGCGAAGAGGTGATCGATACCGAATTCGAAGCCGATGCGGTCAAGCTTGCGCCGCAGCCTGGGCCTGGCCGCAGCAGGTGAAGTCAGGGCCAACCAGAGATTTTCGTCGACCGTCAGCCCTCGGATAAGCGAGCCCCCCTGAAAGCTGACCCCGCATTGGCGGCGCAGGCGGCGGCGCGCTTCAAGATCACAATCGGCGAGATCTTCACCGAACAACTCGGTACGCCCGCTCAAGGGCTCGCACAGCCCGAGCGCAACACGCATGAGCATGGACTTGCCCACACCGCTCGCGCCCACGACCGCCACGCGTTCGGCCCTCCCGATCCGCAGGTTCACATTGTCGAGCAGGCGCTGTCCCGATGTGATCAGGCTGACCGCGTTCAGATCGAGCACCGGGGTCACGCAAAAGCCTCCCACAGAGTTGCGGCGGCCAGGATTGCGAGCAGCCCTGTCCGGAATGCCTCACCAGACCTTGCGCCGATGTCAGCGGGCACGCGGACAGGTCGCGACCCGATGGCCGCCCCCACGGCAAGTGCGATCAGGGAATAGACCATCACCTTGCCAAGGCCTGCAAGGAGCGCGAGTCCGCTGCGGTCCGTGAGCGTCAGGGTGTAGAGATCGTGCCAGCCGATGTTTGCCGTCGCAACGACGGTCATGCCGGCAGTAAAGAGCGACACAACCGCGCCGATAACGAGGTGCGGTGGGCCGGCGAGGATGACCCCGGCCAGCGCTGGCCCAAGCACGAAAGCGGCGGAATCATTGCCCATGCTTTCCAGCGCCTCAATCTCATTGGCAAGGCGCATTGCGCTTATCCGCGAGGCAAGATCGACCGCGGTGCTGCCAGAGGCAAAGATCCCGATGACAAGTGGCACGATTTGGCGAAAAAGTGCTTCGGTCATCGTTGCAAGGACCAGAATCTCGGCGCGGTAGACGTTGAGAACCTGCCCGGCGAGGATTCCCGTTAACGCTCCGATCAGTGCAGAGATGGCCGCAATCATCGGCAATTGCTGCCACACGGATCGCGCAATGGCCGCGGCGGTTGCGCGATAGACGAGCGGATCGCCCTGCCAGAAGCGGACCGTGATGCCGCGCGCCGCGCGCCAGACAAGCCAGCAGGCCGAGCCGACAAATCGCACCGGTTGGATCACTGTAGCCATGGCGCTTGCACAATGGCTCCTTCATGGTTGAGGCGGATGACAGGTGTGCCGACCGGCGCGGCGGCATTACCGCACAGAACGCACAGGCTGGCGTTGTCGGTCAATGCCGGCAGTTCTCCTCCCGCAGGCACGGCGGTAACCGCATCATATGCAAAATGCGGGATGGCAAAGCTGCTGGCAATCACGTGCACCAACGCGCCCTCGCTCGTCAGCGCAGCGATTGCCTCGTCTGACTTCGCTTCGACCGTAAAGCGCGGCAAACGGTCGGGATAGTGTTCTGCCAGCGCTGCAATCAAGGGCGCAAGGGGAGGGCAAGGTGCATCATCAGGGACCAGGCCCAGGTCCAACAACCGAACCACGGTGCCACCCTGGCGTGCCACGATCCGCGTGATGACTCTTACCTGCTCCCGGTCGAGGTCCTTGATCGCCTCGCTCAGGTCATCGAACGGTACGATGTCGGGGTGCAGCCGTGCCGCGTCGTCGCGCACCGGTCCGAAGCGCCATCCATCTGCCAGCTTGGCAACCATCCACCGGTCGTGCTCCGCCCTTGCCAGATCCTCTTCCTCGTCCTGCCGCAGGCGGAATGAAGGAAACCTGCGATCATTTCCGGCGATCACGCGGCAGCCTATATCCCGTAACTTCAGCTGATAGCAGTCAGCCACCATGCGGTTGTCGGCGCGGTATCGTTCGGACAGGTCTTCCCACTCATACAGCGCCGCTCGCGCACCGATCTTCTCACCATCGCCCAGTCGTCCTTCGAGATAGAACTCGTGAATGGCCCGGGCGATCAGGTCATGCTGTTCCTGCATCAGGGCATCTGGGTCGGCCAATACCGCTTCAAATCCGAACGCGTGAACCTTGTCCGGCAGCGCGCCAGACGATTCTGCAGTGGTGCGTGCGTGAATCGGCGGCAGAGGTATGTCTGCCGCGGCATGCAAGCCGATAATCTGCTCCGCCAATTTCTGCTGCTCGGCGTCCGGCCCTGCGTCGATGACATAGGCCACAGGCTGGCCATGCTCGATTTGCAATTCAGAAACGAGCGCCGCGATCTGTGCTTCCGTCCCATCCCAGCGCGCGAATGTTATCGGAGACAGTGCATCGACCGTCCCGTGGCGCTTGGCGATGACCGCCTGTGCAGCAAGCGGGTCTGTATCGATGACGACCAGTCTGGCCTTCCTGCCGTCTCGCCAGTGCCCGCCCGTCAGCAGCCGCGCGATGTAGAGGCGCGTGACGTCCGTCAACCCGATGATGAAGACGGTGACGGCATGCGCGCCCCTCCAGCGAAAGGCATCCAGGCTGTGGTCGATGAACAGGCGCCGTGCCACCATGTCGGGCAAATAGGCAGGCCGAACGCGGCCTTGAGCACTTATCAGACTGTCCCCGGCCTCTGGAGGCAGGCCGTCGTCATCTGAGATGCTGACGATGATCTCCAGCGGATTTCCGGCAGGTCGCACACGATGCAGTCCCGCAACGATCTGGCGGGCGTGGTCAAGGTTTGCTTCCCCTTCAGGCCCGGTGATGGCCATCGCGCGGGCCGATTCCAGTCCGCACTTGGCAAGGTCCTGACAAATAGCCGCACCGCTGCGCAATGCCGGGCCGATCCACGGTGCATCCGAACGATTGCCGAGGATCACCACAGGCTTGCGCTGCGCCAGTTCGCCCATGACGATCGTTTGCGCCAGCGCACCGTCTCCGGCCACAATCAGATGTTCCCCCCGCGCCCTCATCCGGGCAAGCGTAAACGGGTTTCCAAACGTATGACGCACCAATCCGGCAACGAGCCAGATGAGCGCCAGCGGCGCGGCTAGCCGCGCGATATCAAGCGCCAATGGCAGTTCCCGCCACGCCAGATCATCCCGAAGCATTCCAATGGATAGCCCGAGGCTCTGTGTCGTCAGGCTAGCCGTCGTCATCCCCGGTTGCGCAGTGCCAAGGCCGGCAGCGCCAAGGACGACCGCCCCTGCGAGTGCCGCAATTCGCCAAGGCAGGCTTGCGCGCATCGACCCTTATCGGGTCGTGCGAAGTCGCAGCACTGCTGCTGATACGCTTTCCGTTTTACCTTGGGCCAGCACGCTGCGGAGCGCCGTAAGGAATTGCCGCTCGGTTGCGTAGTCTGCAGTGGAAGGGCCGAACAGCGGCGCGGTAGACGACAGTGCGATGATCATTTCGTCGCCAAAAGGAGCGCCGACCTGAAACCTTGTCTCCTGTTTCCCGCCAAGGCCGATCGTCACCGGCCGGTCTCCGGCATTGCCGCGATAAAGTTCTACCGCGCTGCCATCGGCTTGAAGATAGACGATGCTCAGCCATGGACGGCTGGCCGTCCCATTCGCGGTGATCCCAAAGATGTCGCCTGCCTTCATCATTACCGGGTTGCCGCCGCGGCGCTTGCCTCCTTCGGTAAGCGCCGCGATCTTGACGTCACCGGGCACAAGAGCGTCGGACAGGGTCAGTTCCGCCTCGCATTGGGGCCAACGATGGGTGCCCACTTTCCACTCGACGCGGCCGTCAACAGCCGTCGCGGCCACACGGAGGGCGGCAATTTCTGCTTCATCACCGCCGAAACCGCTGACCGTAAGGCGGCCGTTTGTCCTCGACGATGAAATCTTCCCGCAACTGACAGCCGCTGCCTGCTTGGTGAAGGCGAGATAGGGATCGACAGGCACAGGCACAGGCATAGGCACCGGAACCGGGGAGGGTGACGGCACGGGCTTGGCCTGCGCCGGCTGCATTTTCATGGCATAGGCTTCACCGACGAGCAGCCCGAACGTCGCATAATCGATCCAGACATAGCCTGCATCGCCCCAGAACGTGCCCCAGGAATTGACGACGCGGAACGCCTGCCGCCCTTCGTCGTATCCGATCACTGCCATGGCATGCCAGTTCGTGTTTTCCGGCATGGTATGGCGGTAGACGACATCACCGCGCAGTGCCTTGAATTCGGGCGTTACCGGCATGGCGAAGACGACCGGTTCGCCGCGCGAAAGCGCGCCCTTGATATCGTCCAGCACGACCTTCGATCCATCGGCCCGCTTCGACCGGCTGATGGCCCGCCAATCAGACAGCCGGTTGACTTTCGCCTTGCCGATCAGGGCTTCCGGCGCAGGAATGGCGCAGCGGGAAATCTCGTCGGGAAATTCCGACAGCGTGACCGTGCCTTCGGTTTGCAGCAGCTTGAGAGCATCGACGATGCGGATTGCGCGATCGCAAGCCGAACCGGGCTTGCGCAGGCGATTGTAGACGTAGGCCGGACTCATCGGGTCGGGGGTGGGCACCGCTCCGGACGCTGCCTCGGCGACAAGAAACGAGTGCGCGGCATATGTGGTGGCCCACGCAACGCAGTTTGGCTGAGCCCCCTGATATCCCGGCTTGGGAAACAGCGGGGTCAGGTCGACCTGCTTGGGCAGGAAGGCCCGGAACTGCCCGACTTTCGGCAGTGTATCATATTCGGCCGCGTCTATCGGCTCTGCGCCAGTCATGAACACGGGCGCGGCATCGCTCGGCTGTGCCCATGCACCCGCTGGTGCCAATGCAGCGATCACCAGTCCGATCACCCCGGCACCGCGGGCCAATCGGCCTTGTATCAACGACATTTTCCCCACAACTGCCCCCATTCAATCCGCGCCGGTCAGTGGATCACCTCGTCGGCGTTGAGATCGCGCACGATGCGCAAACCTGAATCATCGCGCTTGCGCCCACCGCCCACCGCCAGCCGGTTGGCAACGCGGAGTTCGCCGGGCGTGCTTTCGAACGATCCGCCCCGCAGGATGCGCGCCTTGCACTGCCCATCGCCGCAACCGTCTGTCCATTCCCATGCATTGCCCGCCATCTGGTAAAGTCCGAAGGCGTTGGGAGGGTAGGCCGCAACAGCTTCGGGATAGCCGCGATAGGGCGATGTGGGCGACCCGCGATAACTAGCCGTCTGATCGTAATTGGCGTCGCTTGGCGAAATCTCGTCACCCCAAGGAAATACCGAGCTCGAATTTGCGCGCGCCGCGTACTCCCATTCGACTTCGGTAGGCAGGCGATAGGGCAGGCCTGACTGGACGGAAAGCCACGCTACATAGGCCTGCGCATCTTCAAAGCTGATGCCCGTGGCGGGCAGGAGCGGATTGGGGTTTTCCTTGGACCAGTCCGCCACCGGCCGACAGGCGCGATCACGCACGCAAGCTGCCCACTCGCTGATGGTGACTTCAAAGACGCTCATCGCGAATGGTCGCTCGATCGTCACTTGCCGCTGGATCGGCTCATCCGATCCTCTGCCCGCCTCGCTCGCGGTGGAACCCACAACGGCGGTGCCTGAAGGAATGGCCCTGAGATAAGGGCAATTCGCACAATCGTAGAACCGGTCTTGCGCGTTGGCATCGCAGGAAACGAAGCAGGGCGGACTGCCTTGCAGGCCATAATCGAACGTGGGCTTCTGCAGCGTCTTCCCGCCTTTCAGACCTGCCACGGCGACGCGATCCGAGGTGCGCTTCAGCGCGTCGGCGATGTTCTGCAAGGGCCGCCGTACTTCCTCGGCAAGGATGCGCGAGAAGGCGCCGTTGTCGAACGCGACCTGATCAGCGCTGGTCGAGAAAGCGACAAGATAGCCTTGATCGGGGCGCAGCGCGGTGTCCGTGTCACGAACGATGCGGCGCAAGCCCTTGCTGCCGACAACACCGCTTGTCGAACGCGCTGCATCGGCGACCATGCCCGGATCGCGCGCCACTTCAGGCGGCACATCAAGGACGTTTCGGCACATATCCAGCACGATCAGGACATTTTTCGCGCCAGACCCGAGCAGTTCGCGCGTCAGGCGAGCGCGGGTAAGCGATACGTGATCGCTGCCCAATTGCGGCGGAGCGTCAACCGGCAGCAGGACAAGATCGCCATAACTGGAAAGCGCGGCGCCATGTCCCGAAAAATAAAGGACGCCGAAAGCTTCAGGCCCTGCCGCTTTCAGCGCCTCACGAAACTCCGCGATTTTCTGGCGCATCTGGACAAGATCGAGATCGCGGTACGCCTCCACCGCGCCGCTGCCAGTAGCGTTGACGAAACCCGTTGCGGTCAGTGCGCTGGCCATCCTGTCACCGTCATTCGCGGTAACGACCAGCTTGTCGAAATTGCGGTATTGCCCATTGGCGATGACGAGCGCGAGACGGGGGCCTCCGCTGGCCGCCTGCGCGACGGTACCTGGCGCGAACGCCATGATCGCAGACAGCAAAACCAGGAGGATCCGGCGCAGCATGGTCAAGGTGCGGGGCGGCGGCGGAACAGGACTTGCGTCACGGCCTGATCGGCCCCGTTGATCTGCAGGACGGCGTCATAGGTCCTGACCGCTTCGAGCCGGTCGACCGGCTTGCGTTGAAACAGTTTGTTGAAGAACGAAAAGAATCCGCGGCTTTTCCGGCAATATTCGTTGACCGTGATCTTGCCGCCCGAAGCCTTGACCTCTTCAAGCCAGCGCCCAACCATTGCTGGAGGATCCCCCTCGGCAGGCCAGGGTGCCGCGATATCAACTGATACCTCCTGCTTGGCGCCATTCAGCTTGCGCGCCAGATCCCGGTCAAATTTGGCCGCGTCTTCGCCGTACCGACTGGTGCGGATGTCAGCCTTGGCGAAAGGTCTTTCGCACTTGGGTGGCATGACTGGTGGCGGTGGTGCGGGCCGTGGAGCATCGGGTGCAGGCGCGGGCGCCGGTGCTGGTTCGGGTTTCGGCTCGGCCTTCAGGATGATCACGCCGCGCGTTGTGCGGGCGGAGTCTTCCGGACCGGCTTGCTGGGCGCTTGTCGGCACAGAAGAGATGGCAACAGCCATCGCGGCGCCAACCAATAGTTTACCGCGAGCAGACCTGCCGGTGAGATGACGTGGCAACTCTTCCTCCCGCATGGTCAACGTGACGACTGCAAATGAATTTGCTTCGTACTTGGCAGTGGGCTTATGGCGTTGAGAAAGTCGATGCAATCAAAAACTAAGGATGTCTACGTGGTCAGCAGCAGGCAAGTCACGGCAGGTGTTCTTCTTGGCCTGTCCGCCATGATGCCGACGAGCGCCCATGCTGAGGTGCGCGCACTTCTTGTGGGCGTTTCGCGCTTCAGCTCGCCAGTCATCCCCGACCTTGAAGGCCCGGCTAACGATCTTTCTGCAATGGAGACTTTGGCCCGCAAGGAAGGCGCAACCGACGTCACTGTCCTGCGTGACGACAGCGTCACCCGGACGACCGTGGAAACTGCTCTGCATGCGCTGGGATTGCGGTCGCGCCCAGGGGATTGGATCTTGCTGTATTACTCGGGCCACGGGGCGCAGGCCGAAGCGAAAGTAAAGGGCACGCGCGACGGGGATCAGGACCAGTTTCTGCCGTTGGCGGGCTTCGATCCTGATAATCAGGATCCCGACCGTTTTATCGTCGACAAGGATTTCTATGACTGGCTGGCACGTTACGTCGCGCCGGAAGTACAGATTCTCATGGTGGCCGATACCTGTCATTCGGGCACGCTGCATCGCTCAATCGATCCCCGCTCGTACCGGTTCACGCCCCGCCTTGCCCTGCGAGCGGCCTCGGCCAGTCTGCAGCTCGTTCCGCGTCCGGGGCCGAAATTCCCTGCCGTGCTGGATTACCAGACCGGCGACAGCACCCACCCCGCCGGCTCGCTGGAGCGCGAGGATCTGCCCAACCTGATCTATATCGCGGCGGCGCAGGATGAGGAACTCGCGCAGGAAACGCCGATGCCAACCGAAGAAGGTCCGTCGCGCGGATTGCTGACTTATGCGTTCGAGGAAGGCCTTTCAAACCATGGGCCCGACGGAAAGACGCTGCTGGCGGACCTCGATGCCGATGGGGCCGTCACTGCGGCGGAGATTGCCGTCTATGTCGATAGCCAGGTTCGCACACTGACCGGGCAGCGCCAGACGCCGAAGACCTCCTATATAACAGGCAAGGAAGCGACTCGCCTCTTCGCCACGCCATTGGTGCCGAAAGCGTCCCCGGCTCCTGCAGCGCTTCCCGCGATTTTCGCGCAGGACAAGCGCGCCAAGACGATGCTGTCATCGCCTGCCGCCAACTGGAAGATTGCCGCAGCGGCGAACGACGCAGATTTTGTCTGGGACTACATAACCGGGGCGCTGGTACGGCGGTCAGGAGACGTGGTCGCGTCTCAGGTGACGTCCGCGGCCCAGTTGGTCGGCGTACTTGACAAGTGGAACGCCGTCGAAGCGTTGCGGCCGATGATCAACGAGTCGCGCGCGCAGATTTCCGTTTCGCCACAACGCGAAGGCGCACGGTACGCTGCCGGTGCGACGGTCAAGGTTGCACTTCGCTCAGGCACCGGATTGCAACCGGGAGCCTATGCCACGGTCTTCAACGTTGCGTCAGACGGAACCATCCAGCGGCTGTTCCCTGTCGATCCTTCTGATGGAACCGGGCAATTGCAGCCCGATGGCGTGCTGCAATTGATCGAAGCGCAGGTCGTTGCGCCATTCGGCGTGGATCACGTCGTCGCAGTGGTATCACAGGCGGATCAGGCCGAGTTCCGGGCATTCCTCCAGACTGTCGACGGCCAGCGCGGGATGGGCAAGCTGGTGGAACCGATCAAGCGCATCCTTGCTGCTGCACCGGGGCGCAGCAGCGTTTCCATCGCGGAAATCTATACCGGTAACTGAGCGCTCAATTGCTGAGAATGACCGTGCGGCTCTTGGCAGACGACTTGTTGATCACATCCACCCGGTACTCGCCATTGCTTGAAGGGCGCGTTTGGCAGACAGGCGCATAATCGCCCTGATCGTCAAGGCAGGTGACCTTTCCGCGATTGTCCGTGACCCGCAGAACGAGATTGGTGCCAAGATCGCCGATCGCGCCGATACGCAGAAGGTCCCCGCCTTTGGCCGTCACCCGAAACTGATAGGTGGTCAAAGGATTCACGAGTTGGACGCTGCGTACCAGTCCGTTGCCGAGATTGGATGACAGAACGCCGCGATGACCGCTCGTTTCCGCAATCCTGATCTGTTGCAGCAGCAAGGCATCGCCCGATGCGAAAGTCCGCGCTTCAGCGAACAGGGCGGCAGGGGTGAAGGTGGCATCGGCATCGGCATCCGCTGCGCCGGTGACGGGCACTTCGGCAAGCATTCGGGCCGCCGTGAGCATCGCCGCCGGATCCTTTGTGCGGCGCGCGTAGTCAGCGACAGTGCGGGCTGCCATGGCTTGCGCAAACGGATCGAACTGCGCTGCAGCGCTTCCCCCGGCCTCTCCAGCAATGGCGTGGCTTGATGCCGATAGCAGGAGCGCTCCTGCCAGACTTGCCTTGAGCATAGCCGATCCTCCCGAACAATGGTCTGCCGCGTCAATGATGCACGACAACTGCGTGCATGGTATTGCAGAACTTCGCGCATGGCTTCAACACGTATGCACTATTTCGGGATCAACCGATGCGATATGCAGCATTCATCAGTTACAGCCACCAGGACCGGAAGGTCGCCAAGTGGCTGCACCGGGCGATCGAAACGTACCGCATCCCCCGCGACCTGACGCGCGACGGGGCAGATGCTGGCGACGAGGGTGTGGAAGCGGAGCGTATTTCTCCCACAGTCTTGCGCCCCGTCTTCCGCGATGACGAAGAGCTGGGCGGCGCCGCCGAACTCGGGCCCAAGCTCGAAGCGGCATTGGCGGCTGCCGAAGCGCTCATCGTGGTCTGCTCACCTGCCGCCGCCGCGTCGCAATGGGTCGACAAGGAAATCCGCACCTTCCGTTTGAAACACCCGGAAGCGCCGGTGCTGGCTGTCATCGCGCACGGCCGGCGCGGAGATCCGTATGCCGAGTGCTTTCCCGAGGCCTTGTGCTGGGGCATCAAGCAGGATGGATCGCTCGACCGGGACAGCCCGGTTGAGCCTTTGGCGCCCGATCTCCAGAAAGCGGCGAAAGCCACGGTCAAGCTCAAGCTGATCGCCGGTCTGCTTGGGGTGGGCTACAGCAGACTTACGAGGCGCGAAGCGCGCAGGCGTCAGCGCTTTCTGATTTTTGCATGTAGCGCTGCGGCGGTGTTGCTGGTGATTCTGTCGGGACTGACAATTACCGCCGTCACCTCTGCCCGAGAAGCCATCCGGGAACGTAACGCAGCAATCGCGGCCCGTGATCTTGCTGAACGGCGCGCATGGCTGGCGCAACAGGCGGCAAGTCAGATCCGCAGTTTCGCTACTGATGCTGATTGCACCGTTCGTTAACAGGCGGGTTAAGGCGAATTCGGGCCACGATATTTGTTTTTGTTGAGAGATTTTTACCCTTGCCCTCAAGAACAGTGGAAGTCCGGTCGCTATTGGGTTAACGCGACATTAGGGGTCGTCGCAAAAAATATCGCTGAATGTGTGCTGCTGCAGCTTGTGGCGGACGATTGTTGTGCAGGGAATGGGAGCGACACCCAGATGATCGCTCCGGAAAAACGGGGGAAAAATGAAGAAGATCTTTGGTGGGGTTCTGTTTGGAGCCGCGTCGACGCTTGGTCTTGCCGAACAGGCAAGCGCGCAAGCTGTAGCCAACTATGGCAACTATGAGGCGCTGAAGGACAACTTCCGCATTGGCATCCGCATTTCTGCCCCGCTTTTTGGACTTCCGCCGGTCGAGCGTTCGTTTGAGCAGGGCACAATCGAAGATATCGAAACCTATCTCGATCCCCGGGAAATTGCGGCCTATCTCAACACTCCCGCCCAGCCGACTCTCGGGACGTTCTATGCCCAGTTCGGGCAGATCGACGGCGTTTTCGATATTCAAGGAGCCCCGGTGATCGCTCGCTATGGTGCGAACGGCCGGACGCTGACTCTGAACTTCGTAAGCCCTCATAATACCATTTCACCAGCCGGGGTGCCGGTCGCCGCGCCGGTAACGGACGCTTCGGGCAATCCTTGCACATTCTCGTTCACCGGAAATACGCGCCAGGCCTCCTACGATCTGTTTGCTGCTGCCGTTGACGATGACTCGTCGCCAACGTCGCAGCGCATGTTCCAGTGCCTCAGCCGTGCCCGCGCCCAGTTTTCGCCTGTCGATCCGCTCGTCGGCAATCCGTTCTCGCTGCAAGGCTCGATGGTGCGCAGCGCGCTTGACCTGACCGAAGGTGATTCGCTGGTCGAGGCAGACCCAGCCGCCGGTGCCAATTCCTCGGGTGACCCCTGGATCATCGGTGCAACATTTGCTGGCGGTTCCGCAGGCCGGTTCGACATTACCCGGATCGACGGTCGCGTCGCCAAGGGTTGGCGAGTATTCGAAGGCAACCGTGCGCGTCTCAAGCTGGACCTTCCCTTCAGCTTTACGCGCATCAAGGGCGCAACCGCCTACAATGGCCAGATCGGTCTCGCTCTGGAAGTTCCGATCAAGTCCAACTGGTCACTGGAACCGCGCGTGTCCTATGGCCTGGTCTATTCGGGCGATCAGGGCTCGGTAGGTCACATCGTCCAGGGCTCGGTTGCCAGCCGTTACGTCATTCGCGGCCTCGGGCGCGGCCAACTGGTCATCGGCAACATGGTCGGCTACTCCTCGACGCTCAAGACGCCCGGTGACATCAACCTCAACCCCGACATCAAGAACTGGGTGTTCCGCAACGGCGCGGCCTATGAACTGCCGCTCAAGATGCGGGTGATGAACCGCGCAACTTCGGTCCGTGCCAGCTATACTTTCACCAAGTTTGCGGGCGATGACCTGTACAACAACAATTTCCATGAGGGCACGATCTCGTTCGGCCTGCGCGGTCGTGAAGATACGCCCAAGCAGTTCCGCGACGTGATGCGGCTGATCTTCAGCACGGTTCAAGCCAAAGGCTTTGCAACCTACACTGCCGGCCTGGGATTCCGTTTCTGACCTGCACGGCATGAAATGTGAGGCCGTCGGTGATCCGACGAGCCTCGCATTTTGTGGGCCGCGGTGGCTGGCACAGGGTTTGGCCATCAGTGTCCGTTCCGGAAATTTCCGGCACCTACCTCCGTTCAGACTTCGGCAGCAATCGGCCTGCATCGTGCTCCCAAAGTCATCACGAACGTCGATCGCGCGCCGGTTCGGATGGAATGCGGTTGTTCATGCACTTTTTGCGGCAGCAGCGCGCTTTGCGCAGGCTGGTCCTCGCGCAGGGGGCGATCGCCAGCGCCGCCTTCTAGCCCGGCATGCGGAATTGACCCCGCCTTGGCGCGCCCCAAAAGGGCCCTGATCATGGCCAATTCATTGGCTCGCAGCGCTGAAAATGTCCCTGTTTACTCAGGGTCACAACGATGCGGGGGATGCCGGTGGTCGGCAAGTTGGAGCGGGTAGCGGGAATCGAACCCGCCTAGCTAGCTTGGAAGGCTAGTGCATTACCACTATGCTATACCCGCGTCTGGCCTGTGGCCTTTGTTGCGAGAGCGCGCTTGCCATGGCGGGCGGCGGTTCGTCAACCTTCGATGCGACCCGTCGGATTGACATTTACGGGTAAAGATATATCTTGGATATAGCAAAACCGATTGAAAGAGCCAATTCCATGTCTGCAAGCCGCGCCACCGTTCCTACTGCCAGCGCCAGCCGCTATCTTCAGCAACTGTGCAAGCACTGGGGCCACAAATTCGAGGTCAGCTTCGATCCCCATGCCGGGCGCGTCGCATTGCCATTCGGACCGGTTGATCTCAAGGCATCGAACGAAGCGCTTGAAGTGACTTGCACGATCGAGGGAGAGGGCGATCTGGCGCGGATGCAGCAGGTCGTGGCCGAACATATCAACCGTTTTGCCCACCGCGAGGGTGAACTGGCGTTCGACTGGCAGCCGCTGTGACACGCATGCCCTGTTAGCCTACTTGTCCTTCCTCCGATAATTGTTATAGCACATAGCGAAATCGGAGGATGCCATGGCTGTTGAAGCGAGTCTGTCTCACGCTGCGCTCGATCGTTTCCTGCGCCCGAAGTCCGTTGCCGTCGTCGGCGCGTCGGACAAGCCGGGCGCGCTGGGGGCGACGCTGCTGACCAATCTGGAGCGCAACGGCTATGCCGGTGCGATCTATCCGGTGAATCCGAAGCGCAGCGAGATCATGGGCAAGCGTTGCTACGCGTCAGTGGACGCGCTGCCCGAGGGCGTGGACGTGGCCGTGCTGGCGATCCCGCGCGCGGGCGTGCTTGATGCGGTGAAGGGCCTTGCGGCGCGCAAATGTGGCGGCGTGGTGATCTTTGCGGCTGGCTTTGCCGAAGGCGGCGAGGAAGGCCTGGCAGAGCAGCAGGAGATTGCGCGGATCGCGCATGAGGCAGGCATGGTCGTCGAAGGCCCTAACTGCCTTGGTATGGTCAACTATGTCGACCGCATTCCGCTGACGTTCGTCGAAACCAACGCGGTGCCGCCTTCGGGTGACCGGGCGATCGGAATTGTCTCGCAATCGGGTGCGATGGCGGCGGTGCTGGGGACGATGCTTCTCGCGCGCGATGCGGGGGTTTCCTACTCGGTCTCCACCGGGAACGAGGCAGCGAGCGGGGTTGAGGACTATGTCGGCTGGATGGTCGACCAGCCTGACACGCATGTGATTGCGATGATTGTCGAGCAGTTCCGCAAGCCTCAGGTGTTTCTCGCCGCAGCACGGCGGGCCAAGGCGGCGGGGAAGCCGGTGGTCCTGCTGCATCCCGGAAAATCGAGCGCGGCGCGTGAATCGGCGGCGACGCATACTGGCGCGATGGCGGGCGACTACAAACTGATGCGGGCGATGGTCGCGCGGGCGGGCGTGATCTTTGCCGAGACGCTGGAAGAACTGGGCGACATTGCCGAGATCGCGGTGCGATGTGCGGGGTTGCCTTCGGGTGCGACTGCCGTTCTCGGCGAATCGGGCGCGTTCAAGGCGTTGACTCTCGATCTGGCCGAAGAACTCGAACTGCCGCTGGCGGACCTGCACGACGAGGATTCGCCTGCGCTGCGGGCGGCGCTGCCGCCGTTCGTGCCGGTGTCAAACCCGCTCGACATTACCGCGCAGGGCCTTTCCGAGCCGGCGATTTACACGCGCTGCATCGAAGCGTTGCTGAACGACGATCGCGTTGGGTCGGTGTTGGTCGGAATCATTCAGGCCGAGGCGATCACTTGCGCGATCAAGTTCCCGGCAGTTCTGGCGGCGGTCGAGGGCAAGGCCCTGACCAAACCTGTGGTGTTTGCCGGGCTGGACGAAGGCGCGGACGTCCCGGCTGAGCGCATCGCTGCGCTGCGTGCGGCAGGCGTGCCGTGGTTCCCGACGACCGAACGCGCGCTCCGGGCGATAACGCGGCTGACCCATTGGGCGGCGCAGGATCTTTCGGTGACCGACCTTCCGGCGATGCCGCTGGAAGGGCTGGATGTGATTTCGGGTGTCATCCCGGAATACCGGTCGAAGGACTTGCTCGGGCCGATTGGCGTATCGTTCCCCAAGGGCGGATTTGCGGCGAGCGCTGACGCAGCGGTTTCAGCGGCGGATGCCGTGGGCTATCCCGTCGCCATGAAAGCGCAGGCAGCGGCACTGGGGCACAAGAGCGACGCGGGCGGGGTGATCCTGAACCTTGCCGATGGCGGTTCGGTGCGCGAGGCCTGGGACCGCATTCATGCGAATGTCGCTGCCTACTCGGCAGCGATCACGCTCGACGGCGTGCTGATCGAGGCGATGGGCAAGCGCGGGATGGAGATGATCGTCGGCGCGAAGAACGATCCCGAGTGGGGGCCGGTCGTGCTGGCGGGCTTCGGCGGGGTGACAGCGGAGATCCTGCAGGACGTGCGTCTGCTTACCGCCGATCTCACGCAAGAGGCGGTCGAGGCGGAGTTGATGAAACTCAAGAGCGCGGCGCTGCTCAGCGGCTATCGCGGATCGCCTGCGCTCGACGTTCCCGCTCTGGCGGAGCTGATCGTCAAGGTTGGCCAGGTGCTGCGCGCGGAACCATCGATCCGCGAGATCGACCTCAACCCGGTAATCCTGCACCCACTGGGGGAGGGCGTGGTGGCGCTCGATGCGCTGATGCTGGTGGATTAGACTTTGCCGTTGTGGAATTGAAAAGGGCGGCCTGGTTGGGCCGCCTTTTTTGTTCATTGGCCGGGAAAGTCCATCAAGGCTTCAACCGTCAGCCCTGCGTGGCGCAAGCGGGAAGCACCGTTCAAGTCGGGGAGGTCGATCACGAAGATCGCATTGGTGACATGCGCGCCGGCCAGCTTCAGCAGTTCTGTGGCGGCCAGCGCTGTGCCACCGGTGGCGATGAGGTCGTCCATGATGACCACACGTTGACCCTTGTGGATCACACTAGGGTCAAGTTCCAGACGGTCAGTGCCATATTCAAGCGTGTAATCGACGCTGATCGTGGGCACTGGCAACTTGCCCGGTTTGCGGATCGGCACGAAACCGAGGCCCATGCGCGCGGCGACTGCAGCCCCAAAGATGAAGCCACGTGCCTCCATCCCGGCCAGTGCTTCGGCTCCGGCACCGTGGGCCATTTCGGCAAGATGATCGATCGTTGCGGAAAGACCGGGACCGTGCGCGATCAGCGTGGTGATGTCGCGGAACAGGATGCCGGGGGCGGGGAAGTCCGGCACGGTGCGGACAAGGGCTTTGAGCTGGTCGGGTGTCATTGCCACGGGATGCTATCGCCGGAAACGAAAAAGGCCACCGTTTCCGGTGGCCTTTTGTCGTTTCGCGCTTTGAAGACCTTAGTGCTTGTCAGCCCAGACGTTCTTCTTGGCGAGGTAGGCGAGGACCGTGGCGACCAGGAGGAAGCCCAGGACAGCCCAGCCGGTCTGCTTGCGCTTGTCCAGCTTCGGTTCGGCGGTCCAGACGAGGAACGCTGAAACGTCCTGTGCCATCTGGTCGACGGTAGCCTTGGTGCCGTCCGAGTAGGTCACCTGACCATCGCTGGCGAGCGGGGCAGGCATCGCGAGGTTGAGGTTCGCGAAGTACGGATTGTAGTGCAGGCCATCCGGGGTCTTGGCGTCCGGGAACTGCTTGAGCAATTCGGCGGGCTGTTCCTCGTAGCCGGTCAGCAGCGAGTAGACGTAGGCACCGCCATCGTGACGCGCCTTGGTCATCAGCGACAGGTCTGGCGGAACGCCCTGGCCTGCGTAATAGACGGCCGGGATGCGGTCGGACGCGATATTGTCACGTTCGCCACGATCGCCGGTGACGGGGTTGAAGGTCTGTGCCTTCGTTGCCCAGCCCTTGGCGATCGCCTTCACTTCGGCTTCGGAATACCCGAGCGCCGTCAGATCGCGGAAGGCAATCTGCTTGAGCGAGTGACAGGTTGCGCAGACTTCCTGGTAAACCTTGAAGCCGCGCTGGAGCTGCTGCTTGTCGAAACGGCCGAATGCGCCGTCGCTGGCAAGTTCCAGCTCCTTGGGGTGCTTGTGGAACACGCTTTCCACGGTTGCGTGGGTCGGTTCAGTGATCGCAGTGTAGGCGCCGTTGCCGAACGACCAGAGCAGCGCGACCGCGAAGAAGAGGCCGACCAGGGGGCCAAAAAGACGGACCATAGGGTTCTCTTTCTCTAACGCTTCGGCTGGCTCAGGCAGCAGCGGGGTTGGCGTTGAGCACGGCGCTCTCATCCTTGCCCAGCACGGATTCGGTGATCGAGAACGGAAGCGGTTCCGGCTTTTCGATCGAGGAAACGAGCGGGAGAATGACGAGGAAGTGCAGGAAGTAATACATCGAGGCGATCTGCGAGATCATCACGAACGGTTCCGCTGCCGGCGCGCCGCCGCAGTAGCCGAGCACGGCCACGTCGATCAGCAGGATCCAGAAGAACTTGCGGAACAGCGGACGGTAGTGGCCCGAGCGCACCGGCGAGGTATCCAGCCAAGGCAGGAAGAACCACACCAGGATTGCCGAGAACATCGCGAGGACGCCCATCAGCTTCGCCGGGATGAAGAAGAAGTCCGAGGTGAAGGCGCGCAGGATCGCGTAGAACGGCCAGAAGTACCATTCAGGAACGATGTGTGCAGGCGTCGAGAGCGGGTTTGCCGGAATGTAGTTGTCCGGGTGGCCCAACGCGTTCGGCATGAAGAACAGGAACGCGCAGTATATCAGCAGGAACACGCCAAGTCCGAAGCCGTCCTTTGCCGTGTAGTACGGGTGGAACGGAACGGTATCGCTTTCGGTCTTCACTTCCACGCCGGTCGGGTTCGACGAGCCGGGGATGTGCAGCGCCCAGATGTGCAGGATGATGACACCGGCAATCACGAAGGGCAGCAGGAAGTGGAGTGAGAAGAAGCGGTTCAGCGCGGCATTGTCGGGAGCGAAGCCGCCGAGCAGCCATTCCTGAAGCGGAACGCCGACGATCGGGATCGCGCCGAACAGGCCGGTGATGACCTTGGCGCCCCAGAACGACATCTGGCCCCAAGGCAGCACGTAGCCCATGAAGGCGGTGGCCATCATCAGCAGGAAGATCACGACGCCGAGCAGCCAGATCATCTCGCGCGGGGCTTTGTACGATGAGTAGAAGAAGCCGCGGAAGATGTGCAGGTAGACGACGACGAAGAACGCCGAGGCGCCGTTGGCGTGCGCATAGCGCATCATCCAGCCCCAATTCACATCGCGCATGATGTGTTCGACGGAGTCGAACGCAACGCCCGCGTTGGCGGCGTAGTGCATCGCAAGGATGACGCCGGTAACGATCTGAAGCATCAGGCAGAAGCCGGCGAGAACGCCGAAGTTCCACATGTAGTTCAGGTTGCGGGGGACCGGGTATCCGGCGCCGACCGCATTATAAACGAAGCGCGGCAGAGGCAGCTTTTCGTCCAGCCACTGCGTCAGGCCATTGCCCGGCTTGTATTCGTTCGCCCAGGGAAAGCTCATGAGTCCTGTCCTCAGCCGATCTTCACGACAGTGTCGGAAGAGAATTCATAGGTAGGCACCTCGAGGTTCTTCGGTGCCGGGCCTTTGCGGATGCGCGCTGCGGTATCGTAGGACGAACCGTGGCACGGGCAGAAATAACCGCCGAACTCACCCTTCACTTCGCCTTCACCGGCGCCGAGCGGCACGCAGCCGAGGTGGGTACAGACGCCCATCGTGATGAGCCAGTTGGTCTTGCCTTCCTTGGTGCGCTCTTCCAGCGACTGCGGATCGCGCAGGCTGGAGACATCGACCTTCTCGGCCTCGGCGATTTCCACCGGGGTGAGGTTGCGGATGAACACCGGCTGCTTGCGGAACACGGCCTTGATCGCCTGTCCCGGCTGGATCGCCGAGATATCGATCTCGGTCGAGCTTTCTGCCAGGACGTCCGCCGAAGGCGCCATCTGACTTACCAGCGGAAGAATGACGGCAGCGCCGCCCACACCCGCAAAACTCACCGCCGCGATATTGATGAAATCGCGCCGGCGCACGCCCTCTTCGGGTACTACCGAAGTGTCGATGCTCGCCTCATCAGCCATTGAAATTCCCTGCCTGCTGCCGCCGCGCGCGCGGATCGCACGCGGTCCAACTTGCCCCTTTGATACGTACCCGGAAAACCCGCATGGGAATGCCCGAGTCGCACGGGAGCCGGGCAGGCGCAAACGCGCCATGCCAGCCCCCACTTGGCGCGCCTGATAGACGCAAAGCTACGGCTTTGCCAACAGGCATTTTGGTATGGGAAACATGGCGGATTCCCGCGGCTTTCTGCCACCTTTGCGGGCGCGTGGGCCGAAAAGGGGGATTCGCTAGAATCCCGCACCTTCGGGCCAGGCGGCAGAGGCAAGGCCCATGACCTTGAACAGCACGCCCATCTGGCCTTCGGCGGTCAGCCGCTCCAGAGCGGCGCGGATTGCGGCGGCATGGGCGGGGGCGAAGTCGGCCAACGCCTGCGCGCGCGCCTCTATGCCCAGCGCCCTGAGCCAACGACCTTGCTCGGTCGTGCCCAGCCAGCGCACGCCGCGTGATTGCGCGATTGGAGCCAGCACGGAGAAATCGACGTGTGCGGTGAGATCCGCCTCGCCGGGGCTGGCAAACACATCGACCTTGCGGTGTTCGCGCACGGCCTGGAGCGAGGAGCCGAAGCGCGGCTCTGCATGGCCGTAGTCGAAGAACAGCGCTGCGCCGCCTTGTGCTGCGAGGCGCCCCGATACTTCATAGAGGACGGCGGCGGAGGCGGGAGACGTTTCGAGAATTGTGCCTTCTGGCGCTTCGCGCAACGCGGGCGGGACCGCCGGGTCCATCGGCTGCGAGCCGGCGATGGGCAGGAGGCGGCCATTCTCGCTGCCCACCATGCGTTCGCGCCAGCCATCGGCCGTGCGGACCATTTGGCGCACGGGCAGGGCATCGAGAAACTCGTTGGCGACGATCAGCAGCGGGCCGTCAGTGGGCAGGGTGGACAAGTCGGCGTGCCACTGCGCCTGCGCGTGGAGTTCGAGCTGGAGCGATTTCAGCGCCATGCTCGTCTCGACGAAATGGATGCGCGGGGTGAGGCCGTAGCGGCGGGCGGCTCCCAGCGCATCGCGCGCCAGCGTGCCGCGTCCGGGGCCGAGTTCGGCGTAGTGGACCGGGTCGGGACGCCCTGCACGAATCCACACGTCGGCCATCCACAGGCCGATCAGTTCGCCGAACATCTGGCTGATTTCAGGCGCGGTGATGAAATCGCCGCTGGCGCCGAAAGGATCGCGGCTGGAATAATAGCGTGCGTTCGATTCGGACATGTAGTGCGAGATGCTGATCGGCCCGGTGTTGTCGATCAGCCGTATGAAGGTTTCGAGCAGCGGGGTTGTCACGCGGCGAGAGATCCCGTGCTGGCTCCGCCTCCGGCCGCGGACAGCGGCTTGCGGATCAAGGCGCGCAGCAGGAAGAACAAGCCGACCGCCATCATCGGGATGGTCAGCCACTGGCCCATCGACAGCCCGGTGCGCAAGGCGAAGTCCTGCAACTGGGCGTCGGGTTCGCGGAAGAATTCCACGGTGAAACGCGCCAGTGCATAGCCGAAGGTGAAGGTGCCGACGAGCAGGCCGGGACGCCAGCGCGCTTTGGTCTTCCAGAACAGGAGCAGCAGGACCACGGCCAGCACGAGGCCTTCGAGTGCGGCTTCATAGAGCTGGCTGGGGTGGCGGGCAATCGGGCCGCCGCCGGGGAAGATCATCGCCCAGGCGACACCCGCTCCGGCCTCGCGGCCCCAAAGTTCACCATTCATGAAGTTGGCGAGGCGTCCGAAGAGCAGGCCGAAAGGCACGCAGACCGCGATGTAATCGCACAGGCGCACGAAATTCAGCTGCCCGCGCCAGGCGACCCAGGCGATGGCCAGGACCGTGCCGATCAGGCCGCCGTGGAAGCTCATCCCGCCTTCCCACAGCTTTATGAGGTTTTGTGGGTGGGTGAGCAGTTCGGGTGCGTAGAAGATGGCATAGCCGACACGGCCGCCGAGGATGATGCCTAGCGTGGCATAAAAGAACAGGTCATCGGCATGGCGCTGCGCCATCGGTGAGCCGGGTTGGCGGATCATCTTCGACAGGTGCCAGTAGCCCAGGATGATGCCCGCGAGATAGGCCAGCGAATACCACTTGAGCGCGAAGAAGCCGAGATCGAGCGCGATCGGTGAGACGCCGAGATCTTCCCAGCGAATCGGGCTGGAAACCGCCGCCGAAGCCACGCTTGCGGCAGCGGACGCTACGGCAAGGGGCGTCGCTGTTGACAGTAGTGACAGCAAGTGGCGAACTCCCTACAAACTTCTGAATGGACCCGTTTCCGTGCTGCAAATCGCGCCCTTTGGGGTAGCCTATTGGCACAGGGCGAAGGCCGCAGGCAAACCCGAAAAGGCGCACACTGCGATGCGTCACCGGGCCGGGAGACTGAAAGGACGACATGAAGACCGAGCTGGACCTTGCCATGGACCGCACATTCGCGGCGTTGACCGCCGAGGGCGGGATGTTCCACACGGTTCCGATCCAGCGGTTCGGGCGCGAACTGCCGATGATCGCCGCGGCGCCGCCGCACCTGCCCGCCTACTTTGCCCATTTCGCAGCAGCGCAGGGCGACAAGACCTTCATCGTCGATGGTGACCTGCGCCTGAGTTTCGCCGAAGTCTATGCCGCCGCGCGCCACGTTGCAGGCGGGCTGGTCGAAGGTCTGGGCCTGCGGAAGGGCGACCGGGTGGGCCTTGCCGCGCGCAATTCGGCCAACTGGGCGATCGCCTACATGGGGATCCTGATGGCGGGCGGCTGCGCTACCTTGCTCAACGGCTGGTGGCAGGGTGAGGAACTTGCCAGCGGCATCGATCTGGTCGGGTGCCGCTACCTGATCGCCGATGGTGCGCGGGCGAAGCGGCTCGACGGACATGTCCATGGCGCCACGCTGCTGCCGATGGCGCACGATTGCGACTATACGCTGGGGCTGGGGGCGTTGCTGGCGGATGGTGGCGGCGCGGCCACGCCCCTGCCCGACCTGACCGGCGACGATCTGGCGACAGTGCTGTTCACTTCGGGATCGACCGGCGTGGCCAAGGGCGCCTATTCCGATCATCGCGGCGTGGTGCAAGGCACGATGAACTACGCTGCGCAGACGGTCGCCATGCTCGGCATCCTGACGGCGCGCGGCGAGGCTCCGCCCGCAGGAGTCCAGCCGACCACGCTGGTCAATGTGCCGCTGTTTCATGTAACCGGCGAAATTCCGGTGTTCCTCCAGTCGTTCGCGCTGGGGCGCAAGCTGGTGCTGATGGCCAAGTGGGACGCCGCCGAGGCGATGCGTCTGATCGAGGCCGAGAAGGTCACCTACTTTGTCGGCGTGCCGCTGATGAGCTTCGAAATCGCGACTCACCCGGACCGCAACAAGTACGATCTTTCGACCTGCGTTTCGTTTGCCGCAGGGGGCGCGCCGCGCCCGGTCGAGCATGTCGACCGCATTCGCAAAGCACTGCCCCACGCTTTCCCGCTGATCGGCTACGGCCTGACCGAGACAAACGCGGTGGGCTGCGGCAATCTCAACGAGAACTATCTGGCCAAGCCCGGCAGCACTGGCACGGCATCGCGTCCGCTGGTTGATCTCGCCATCATTGACGATGCGGGCACGTCCCTGCCGCAAGGCGCGGTGGGTGAAGTTGCGATTCGCTCGATCGCCAATTTTCTTGGTTACTGGAACAACGAAAAGGCGACGCGCGAGGCGATCACGCCTGACGGCTATTTCCGCACCGGCGATCTCGGCTATCTGGACGAGGAAGGCTATCTGTTCATCGTCGACCGCAAGAAGGACGTGATCATCCGCGGGGGCGAGAACATCAGTTGCATCGAGGTGGAAGATGCAATTTACACCCACCCATGCGTGGGTGAGGCCAGTGTGTTCGGCTTGCCCGACGAGAAGTTCGGTGAAGTTCCGGCGGCGGTCTATCTTGCCAAGGAAGACTGTTCGGCGACGGCGGAAGAATTGCGCGAATTTCTGAAAGAGCACATCGCTCCGTTCAAGATCCCGGTGCAGTTCTGGGAGGTTCACGAACCTCTGCCCCGGCTGGGGACGGAGAAAGTGGACAAGCGGTCTTTGCGCGAACGTTACACCATGGAATGGCTTGCCAGGCAGTCTGCCTGATTTCACTTGGTATTGGACGGTAACGCGCGAGAGTCTAAAGGGGGAGCATGACGCTTCCCCGGATTGCCAACCAGCGTGCCATCGTTGACCGCCGCGCGCTTGCCGACGCGGTTGCGGCTGCCTTTGCCGAACAGGGCGAGAAATCGCGGCCCGTGGTGGTCGAACTGCTGCGGCAGGCGCTCGATTCGGGGCGTGCCGAAATTGCGCGCAGGCTGGAGGCCAAGCCCTCAGCCGGTTATGAATGTGCGCAGGGCCAGGCGTTTCTCGTCGATCAACTGGTCCGGGTAATCTATGATCACATCGTCGGGCGGGTTTACCGCGCGAGCAACCGGTCCACCGGAGAGCGCATCGCGATTCTCGCAGTTGGTGGATACGGGCGCGGCGAGATGGCGCCGCATTCGGACGTCGATATCGCCTTCGTCACGCCGATCAAGCCCACCTCATGGTGTGAGCAGGTGATCGAGGCGATGCTCTATTACCTGTGGGATCTTGGGCTCAAGGTAGGCCAGTCGAGCCGTTCGCTCGACGAGGTCGTGCGCATGGCCAAAAGCGACCTTACGATCCGCACTGCGCTGCTCGAAGGGCGCTATGTCTGGGGCGACCGCAACCTTTATGAGGAAGCCTCGCGCCGGTTCTGGGCCGAGGTGGTCACCGGCACGGAAAAGCAGTTCGTTGCCGAGAAGCTGGAAGAGCGCAACCAGCGCCACAAGAAGCTGGGCGACAGCCGCTATGTCGTCGAGCCAAATGTGAAAGAGGGCAAGGGTGGTCTGCGCGATCTGCACACGCTCTACTGGATCGGCAAATATATCCACAAGGTGCGCGATGCCTCGGAACTGGTCGATGTCGGCCTGCTGACTGCGGAGGAATATCGCGCGTTCCGCCGGGCCGAGAACTTCTTCTGGGCGGTGCGCAGCCACCTGCACACCCTGACCAACCGCGCCGAAGACCGCCTCACCTTCGACATGCAGCGCGAAGTGGCGATGCGGATGAACTTTGCCGACCGGCCGGGCAAGAGCGCGGTCGAGCGGTTCATGCAGTACTTCTTCTTGCAGGCCAAGCAGGTGGGATCGCTGACGGGTGTGTTTCTCGCGCAACTGGACGGGCAGTTCGCTGGGAACAAACGCGGCTTCTTTGCCGCGCTGCGCAGCCGCCGGCGCAAGAAGGTCGGTCCGTTCGTGATCGATGCTGGCAAACTCGCGGTGCCTTCGGACGAAACTTTCCGCGAAGATCCGGTGCGGCTGGTCGAGTTGTTCGCTTGCGCTGCTGCCGAAAAGGTCGAGATCCATCCCGAGACGATGCGCAACGCGCGGCGCGATGCGGTGCTGATCGACGCTGGGGTGCGCAAGGACCCGCGCGCCAACGCGCTGTTCCTTGATGTGCTGACCAGCCGCAACGATCCCGAGACGGTGCTGCGCTGGATGAACGAGGCGGGCGTGTTCGGGCGGTTCGTGCCCGATTTCGGCCGCGTGATCGCGCAGATGCAGTTCGACATGTACCACCACTACACGGTGGACGAGCATACGATCCGCGCGATCGGGTTGCTCGCGCTGATCGAAAAGGGCGAGGCCAAGGAAGATCACCCGCTGGCCAGTGAAGTGATCTCGAAGATCGCGTCGCGCCGAGTGCTCTATGTCGCCACGCTGCTGCACGATATCGCCAAGGGGCGGCGCGGCGATCATTCGGTGCTGGGCGCCGAAGTGGCGATGAAGCTGTGCCCGCGGCTGGGCATGTCGGCGGCCGAGACCGAACTCGTCGCCTGGCTGGTGCGCTGGCACCTGCTGATGAGCGCCACGGCGTTCAAGCGCGATCTGGCCGACTACAAGACCATCGCCGACTTCGTGAACACAGTGCAGAGTCAGGAGCGTCTTCGCCTGCTGCTGGTGCTGACCATCGTCGATATCCGCGCGGTGGGGCCAGGCGTGTGGAATTCATGGAAACGGCAGTTGCTGGGCGATCTGTTCTCCTCTGCCGAAGAAATGCTGCGGTTGGGCCACAAGACCCATGGCCGCGCCGAGCGCATCATCGCGAAGAAGAAGGCGGTCGGTGCCTTGCTCAAGGAGCGCGACGCGCTCATTGGCACGGTGGGCAAGCAGTTGGGCGATGCCTACTGGATTGCCGAGCCCGAGGACATCATCGCGCTCAACCTGCAGCAGATGGACACCGCGCTGGGTGAGCCGCTTTCGGTAGAGGCGCACTGGTATCCGGCGCGAGGGGCAACGCTGGTCACCGTCCTGGCCGCCGACCATCCTGGGCTGTTCTACCGCATCGCAGGCGGCATCCACCTGGCGGGCGGCAACATCATCGACGCGCGCATCCATACCGCGCGCAACGGCACGGCAGTGGACAACTTCCTCGTCCAGGACCCTTTGGGCAGGCCCCTTAACGAGGCAACGCAGATCGCGCGGCTGAAGAACGCGATTGCCGATGCGCTGGCCAACCGGGTGAAGCTGGTGCCGCAACTCATGGCGCGACCTTTGGCGCGTCCGCGCGCGGATGCCTTCGACGTGCGCCCGATCGTGATTTTCGACAACAAGGCCTCGAACCGCTTCACCGTGATCGAGGTGGGCGCGCGTGATCGTCCTGCGCTGCTTAACCGGCTGGCGAGGGCGCTGTTCGAGGCGCGTCTGGTGGTCCATTCGGCACATATCGCCACGTATGGTGAGCGTGCGGTCGATACGTTCTATGTCACCGACGTGCTCGGCGAGAAGGTCGACAACGACATTCGCATGAGGGCGGTGGAAAAGAAGCTGCTGGAGGCCGCCGAGGATCGCAAGGTCAAGGTGGCGGCCTAAGGACATCTCGCAATTGCGAGATGTCATGCTTATCTTGGCTGTTGATGAGCGAAGCTGAATATCTTGGCGGCAGGCTGCTGCTAGCCATGCCCGGAATGGGCGATCCGCGATTCGATCACGCGGTGATCGCAATGTGCGTGCACGATGAGCACGGCGCGCTGGGCATCGGCGTAGGGCAGGTGCGTGACGACATCACGCTGCACAAACTGCTGGAAGACATCGGTATCGATCCCGGCGTTGCGCCCGATATGCCGGTGCTGAACGGCGGGCCGGTAGAGCCTGCGCGCGGCTTCGTGCTCCATTCGGACGATTGGGGCGGGGAGGGCAGCGTTGCGGTGAACCCCCTGTGCCAGCTTTCGGCTTCGCTCGATGTGTTGCGCGCGATTGCCGAGGGGCGCGGCCCCAGCAAGTATCTCGTCGCGCTCGGCTATGCCGGGTGGGGCGCAGGCCAGTTGGAAGGCGAGATGCGGCGCCACGGCTGGCATGCTGCGCAAGGACGGCCAGAAGTGCTGTTTTCGACGCCGACCGGCAGGCGCTGGACTCAGGCGTGGAAACGCGAGGGCATCGATCCCTCGCATCTGTCAGGGCAAACCGGCAGCGCGTAATGGTTGCATCGAGCCTGCGATGCACTTAGATAGCGGCCTACATCGAGAGTTGGAGTGACGCTCCAACGCCAACCTGCCTTTCCGGGCAAGGTGGCGCCCGACGCGGGAAACCGACCAGAAATTGGCCGGAAAACCGAGAAGGGGATGTGGCCGATCCGGCAATTATTCGGACACTGGCGCAGGCGTCTTCTCCACTCAGATTTTGAGAGAAAGACCAACACGCCGTGCCGATCAGGATTTCCGACAACCTCCCCGCCCGCAGGACATTGGAAGCCGAGGGCGTGATCGTGATGGGCGAGACCGAAGCCGCGCGGCAGGATATTCGCCCGATCCGCATCGCGCTGCTTAACCTGATGCCCGACAAGATCACCACCGAGACGCAGATCGCGCGTCTGCTCGGCGCAACCCCGCTGCAGGTGGAATTGGAGCTGGTGCGCATATCGGATCACGTTAGCAAGAACACCTCGGCCGGACACTTGTCGGAGTTCTATCGTCCATGGGAGGACGTGAAAGCCGAGAAGTTCGACGGCTTGATCGTGACCGGCGCGCCGGTGGAGACTATGGCCTTCGAGGACGTGACTTATTGGGACGAGCTGCGGCGGATTTTCGACTGGTCGCAGAGCCATGTCCACCGCACGCTGGCGGTGTGCTGGGGCGCGATGGCGGCGCTGCATCACTTCCACGGGGTGGGCAAGCACGAGTTGCCGGCCAAGGCGTCGGGCGTGTTCCGGCACCTGAACCGCGCGCCTGCCAACCCGCTCATGCGCGGGCTTCCTGATGTGTTCGATGTGCCCGTGTCGCGCTGGAGCGAGGTGCGCCGCGAGGACCTGCCCGAGGGGCATGGCCTCAGCGTGCTGGCGGAAAGCCCCGAGACGGGCCTGTGCCTGATCGACGATCCGGCGCAGCGCACGCTGCACATGTTCAACCATCTGGAGTACGACACGCTGACCCTGGCGGGCGAGTATGCGCGGGATGAGGGCGGATACCTGCCCCGGCATTACTTTCCCGGCGATGATCCGCAGGCGCAGCCGGCCAATACATGGCGCGGCCACGGCCATCTGCTGTTCGGAAACTGGATCAACGAGGCTTATCAGACGACCGCATTTGATCTGGCAGATATCGGAAAATCGTGACTCCGCTTGCCTTTCGCGGTGGCTTCACTTAACGGCGCCCGTTCAACCGACACGGATTCGATGATCGGCCTGGCCACAAGGGCTGCCAAGGCGGATCGGACGCGTCGTAATCAGGAGACGAAAATGCCCAAGATGAAGACGAAGAGCGGCGTGAAAAAGCGCTTCAAGCTCACCGCCACCGGCAAGGTGAAGCACGGTGTGGCTGGCAAGCGCCACCGCCTGATGAGCCATAACGCCAAGTACATCCGGCAGAACCGCGGCACTGACGTGATCTCCGACGCTGATGCGCGGACGATCAAGAAGTGGGCGCCCTACGGGCTGAACTGAGGAGCGCTGACTTATGAGCCGTATCAAACGTGGTGTTACCACCCGTGCAAAGCACAAGCGGATTCTGGATCAGGCGAAGGGCTATCGTGGCCGTCGCAAGAACACCATCCGCGTCGCCCGCCAGGCCGTCGAAAAGGCCGGGCAGTATGCCTATCGTGACCGCAAGGTAAAGAAGCGCAGCTTCCGCGCCCTGTGGATCCAGCGCATCAACGCTGCCGTTCGCGAAGAAGGTCTCACCTATTCGCAGTTCATCCACGGCACCAAGCTTGCCGGGCTGGAACTGGACCGCAAGACGATGGCCGACCTCGCCATGAACGAAGGCGCCATCTTCACCACGGTTATCGCGCAGGCCAAGGCAGCCCTTCCGGCCGCCTGATCCTTACCGATCGCAAGACACGAAAAGGGGTGGCTCCAGCGGGAGCCACCCCTTTTTTCGTTGCGCCTGCACGGGCTGCGCGGCAGTGTGCGGGAACGGCAAAGATGAAAAAATGTTAATTCCGCAGAAGAGTTAAACAGGGGCGCGCAAAACTTGACCGAGGGCTGTAATGTCCGGGTGCGATTCTATCGGCCGCCTGAGCGGCTGAGCCGCTATTTCACGACCTTCTACCTGACCGAGATCGACGTGCCCGGCGGTGGCCGCGTGACGGACCGGTTGCATCCCGAATGGGCGAACCTGCGGGTCTGCCGCGGGGATTATCCAGATTCCGAACTTCCGGGCCAGCCCCACTTCGGCGGTGTCGCTGCAAACTTTACCGGGCCGACCAGCACGACTCTGCGCTTTACCGTCGGCAGCGCGCGGATCTGGGGCGTGGGCTTCTTGCCGCTGGGCTGGGCGCGGTTTCTGAACGTTCAGGCCAACCGCTATGCCGACCGCATCTTTGCGGTGGATACCGAGCCGTTTCTTGAGAGTTTCCGGCCGCTTGCATGCGGGGTCTTTGGCGAGACCGCGGATGAAGCTGCCGAATTGCAACGGATTACCGATTACTTTTCGCGTGCTCTCGATTCCAGCAGCGAGGGAGACGATCCGCGTATCGTTGCGGTCCATGCCGCACTGATGGACCCGGACGTTTCCAGCGTGAGCGAGATGGCCGAGGCGGCGCACTTGCCCGCGCACACGCTGGAGCGGATCTGCGCCCGGCACTTCGGATTTACGCCGCGCCTGTTGTTGCGCCGCCAGCGCTTCATGCGCAGTCTGGTGCAATATATGCTCGATCCATCGCTGCACTGGATCGGGGCGATGGACGGGCATTATCACGATCAGGCGCAATTCGTGCGCGACTTCCACCGGTTTATGGGCACCAGCCCGACCGAGTATGCCGCCAGCCCCAAACCCGTGCTGGAAGCGGTGATGCGCGCGCGGCAGGAATTCATGGGCAGCGCGGTGCAGGCGCTCGACGCACCGACACGCAGATAAGCAGCAGACTTTTCAACCGGGCCGTTTGCCGCTAGCGGCTTCGCGCATGGAACAGCTCGATCAACAGCAGGATGAGGCGCTCGCCGCCATTGCCGACGCGACCACACCCGAGGCCGTAGAGGCGATCCGCGTCGCGGCGCTAGGCAAGCAGGGATGGGTGAGCGCATTGCTCAAGTCTCTGGGCGGAATGACGCCAGAGGAGCGCACCAGCCAAGGTCCGAAAATTCAGGCCGTGCGCGAAGCGGTTACATCGGCCCTTGCGGCGCGCAAGGGCGCGCTGGAAGGTGCGGCGCTTGAAGCGCGGCTGGCGTCCGAGACGATCGACCTTTCGCTGCCCGCGCCGGAAATGCCGCGCGGTTCAGTCCACCCGGTGTCACAGGTGATGGACGAATTGGCCGAAATCTTCGCCGACATGGGCTTTGCCGTGGCGAGCGGGCCAGAGATCGAGGACGACTGGCACAACTTCACTGCGCTCAACATGCCGGAAACGCATCCGGCGCGCGCGATGCACGATACGTTCTATTTCCCGGACAAGGACGGCGAAGGGCGCTCGATGCTGCTGCGCACGCACACTTCGCCCGTGCAGATCCGCACGATGCTGAAAGAGGGCGCACCCTTGCGGATCATCGCGCCGGGCCGCGTGTACCGTTCGGATTCGGACGCGACGCATACGCCGATGTTCCACCAGATCGAAGGTCTGGTGATCGACAAGGGTATTCACCTCGGCCACCTGAAGTGGACGCTGGAGACCTTCCTGAAGGCGTTCTTCGAGCGCGAGGACATCGTCCTGCGTCTGCGCCCCAGCTACTTCCCGTTCACCGAGCCGTCAGTGGAAGTGGACGTCGGCTATACCTTGGTGAACGGCAAGCGCGTGGTGGGTGGTAGCGGCGATGCGGCGGACGGCGGGTGGATGGAAGTGCTGGGGTCGGGCATGGTCAACCGCAAGGTGATCGAGTTCGGCGGGCTTGATCCTGACGAATGGCAGGGCTTCGCCTTCGGCACCGGCGTCGACCGGCTCGCCATGCTGAAATACGGTCTCGATGATCTGCGCGCCTTCTTCGATGGCGATGCACGGTGGCTGGGCCACTACGGTTTCGGTGCGCTCGACGTGCCGACCCTTTCCGGCGGTGTTGGAGTACGTTCGTGAAGTTCTCGCTCTCGTGGTTGCGCTCGGTCCTCGATACGAAGGCCGATGCGAAACTTATCGCCGAAAAGCTTACCTCGCTTGGGCTGGAAATCGAAGGTGTCGAAGATGCCTCGGCTGCGCTGACCAAGTTCCGCGTCGCTCGCGTGCTGAGCGCGGACAAGCATCCACAGGCGGACAAGCTGCAGGTGCTGTCGGTCGATCTGGGTGAGGCCGCGCCACTACAGGTGGTGTGTGGCGCGCCCAATGCGCGTGCCGGCCTTGTTGGCGTGCTGGGCGTGGCGGGCGCGGTGGTTCCGTCCAATGGCATGGTCTTGCGCAATTCGGCTATTCGCGGAGTCGAATCGAACGGCATGATGTGTTCGACCCGCGAGCTGTGCCTGGGCGAGGATCACGACGGGATCATCGAACTGCCAGCGGACGCGCCGGTCGGCACCAGCTTTGCCGACTACATTGGGTCGGACCCGGTGTTCGACGTGGCGATCACGCCTAATCGTCCGGATTGCATGGGCGTTTACGGTATCGCGCGCGATCTGGCGGCGGCGGGGCTTGGCGTGTTGAAGCCGATTGCGGCGGCGCCGGTAGCGGGAAGCTTTGCTTGCCCGGTCGAAGTGCGCACCGATGATGCCGAAGGTTGCCCGGCATTCTATGGCCGCGTCATTCGCGGGGTGAAGAACGGCCCTAGCCCGAAGTGGATGCAGGATTTCCTCAAGTCTGCAGGACAGCGGCCGATCTCCGCGCTGGTGGACGTCACCAACTTCGTGATGCTCGGCTATGGCCGCCCGGCGCATGCCTATGATCTTGCCAAGCTTTCCGGCGCGGTTGTGGCGCGCAAGGCTGCTGCTGGCGAGAAGGTCACGGCGCTCAACGGCAAGGAATATGCGCTTGAGCCGTGGATGACGGTGATTGCGGACGATGCGGGCGTGCACGACATTGCCGGCATCATGGGCGGCGAGCATTCGGGCTGCGACGACACGACGGCCGATGTGCTGCTGGAAGTGGCCTATTTCGATCCGGCCTCGATTGCGCGGACCGGACAGGCGCTGGCGCTGGCATCGGATGCGCGCGGACGGTTCGAGCGCGGGGTGGACCCGGCGTTCCTCGATACCGGCATGGACCTGCTGACTGCTCTGATCCTTGAGATTTGCGGCGGCGAGGCATCGGAAGTCGTGCGCGCGGGGCAGCCGCCTCTGGCGCGCAAGACCATTGCTTATGATCCGGCGCTGGCGGGACGGCTTGGCGGGGTCGATGTGGCGGGCGGGGAGCAGAAGCGCATTCTGGCCGCGCTCGGTTTCGCCGTGGCGGCCGACTGGACCGTAACCGTGCCGACATGGCGCCCGGACGTGGACGGCGCGCCCGACATCGTCGAGGAAGTGATCCGCGTACACGGACTGGATGCTGTGCCTTCGACGCCGCTTCCGCGCGCAGATGGCGTGGCCAAACCCACTGCAACGGCGGCGCAGATGCTCGAGCGCCGGGTGCGCCGTGCGGCTGCGGCGCGCGGACTGCACGAGGCGGTAACGTGGTCGTTCCTGCCCGAGGCGGAAGCCGCGCATTTCGCCGATGGTGAAGCGCTGTGGACGCTGGCCAATCCGATTTCTGAAGACCTCAAGACCATGCGGCCTTCGCTGCTGCCGGGGCTGCTGTCTGCGGTGAAGCGCAATCTGGATCGCGGAGCCGCTTCGGTGCGGTTGTTCGAGATCGGGCGGCGCTATCTGCGCGGTGCTGGTGGCGCGAGCGACGAGAAGCTGAGCCTCGCCGTGGTGCTGGCGGGCGAGAAGGTCGCGCGCGGCTGGGCCTCGGGCAAGGCAGCGGCATTCGATGCGTTCGATGCCAAGGCCGAGGCGCTGGCGCTGCTGGCCGAAGCAGGCGCTCCGGTCGATAACCTTCAGGTCATGGGCGAAGCAGGGGCGCAGTTCCATCCGGGGCAGTCGGCCACGCTTCGGCTGGGGCCGAAGACCGTGCTGGCGCGGTTCGGTGTGCTGCATCCGGCGACTGCGAAGGCGTTCGATATCGGCGCGCCGGTCGTGGTGCTGGAACTGTTCCTCGACCGGATTCCGGCAAAGAAGGGCGCGGGCGCCTTTGCCCGTCCGCACTTTGCACCGCCGCCGCTACAGGCCGTCACGCGCGACTTTGCGTTTCTCGTTTCGGCCGATGTGGCGGCGGGCGATCTGTTGCGCTCGGTCAAGGGGGCGGACAAGTCCAACATCGTCGCGGCCCGGGTGTTCGATGACTTCCGGGGCGCGGGCGTGCCCGAGGGGCAGAAGAGCCTGGCCATCGAAGTGACGCTGCAGCCGGTCGAGAAGTCCTATGACGAAGCCGCCTTGAAGGCGATTGCCGACAAGGTCGTTGCGGCAGCGGCCAAGCAGGGCGCAAGCTTGCGCGGATGAAAATGGGCGAATTCAGCGACGGACTGATCTCGATCAGCAGCGGGGGCCTGACTGCGCGGATCAATCCGCTCGGGGCTGAGTTGTGGTCGCTGACGGATTCGCAGGGTCGCGAGTACATGACCGATGCCGACCCGGCGTTCTGGGGCGGGCATGCGCCGCTGCTGTTTCCGATCGTGGGATCGTTGAGCGGTGACGTGTTGCGGCTGGACGGCGCGGCCTATCCCATGCCGCGTCACGGCTTTGCGCGCCGCAGCGTGTTTGCGCCGGTTCAGGTCGAAGCAGGGCAGGCGCGGTTCCGGCTGACCGATTCGCCCGATACGCGCGCGGTTTATCCGTTCGGGTTCGTTCTGGAAGTGACATTCCGGGTGGAGGGCATGACGCTGTTCACCGAGGCGAGCGTGACCAATCCGAACGCGGGCGTGCTGCCGTTCAGCTTCGGCTATCACCCAGCGTTTGCCTGGCCGCTTCCCGGCGGGGCGGACAAGGCGGCGCACAAGCTGGTTTTCGAGGCAGAAGAACCGCAGGACGTTCGCCGCGTAGCGCGCGATACCGGGCTGCTGCTCGATGCAGGCGAGCCGACGCCGGTCAGGGCGCGCGAACTCGAGCTGTCCGAAGACCTGTTCCGCGCCGATGCGATGATCTGGGACGATCTTGCCAGCCGCTCGCTTTCATATGGCGCGGATGACGGGGCCTGGCTCGACATCGCCTTTCCCGATACGCCATCGCTTGGCGTGTGGCAGGTACCGGGCGGGCGCTATATCTGCATCGAGCCATGGGCTGGCCATGCCGACCCCGAACACTTCGCCGGAGATTTCCGCGAAAAGCCAGGCGTGGTGCTGCTGGAACCCGGCGCAACGCGCAGCTTCCGCATGGACGTAAGCGTTCGTCCCGTTTAGGGGCCAACCCCATGTCCAATCGCCGCACCTTCGCCATCATTTCCCATCCCGACGCCGGTAAAACGACGCTGACCGAGAAGCTGCTGCTTCAGGGCGGCGCGATTCATCTTGCGGGCGAGGTCAAGGCGCGCGGGCAGGCGCGGCGTGCGCGGTCGGACTGGATGAAGATCGAGCAGCAGCGCGGGATTTCCGTGACGTCCTCGGTGATGACCTTCCAGAAGGACGGCATCGTCTTCAATCTGCTCGATACGCCGGGCCACGAGGACTTCTCCGAGGACACCTATCGCACGCTGACGGCAGTCGATTCGGCGATCATGGTGATCGACGCGGCCAAGGGCATCGAGCCGCAGACGCGCAAGCTGTTCGAGGTGTGCCGGTTGCGCTCGGTCCCGATCATCACGTTCGTCAACAAGGTGGACCGCGAGGGCCGCTCGGTGTTCGAAACGCTGGATGAAGTGGCTGACGCGCTGGCGCTCGACGTGGTTCCGATGTCGTGGCCGATCGGCATGGGCGGCATTTTCCAGGGCGTGATGAGCTTTGCCGACGAAACCATCGCGCGGCCCGAGGGCGACAGCCGCGAGTTTCTGGGCAAGATTGAATCTGCGCCCTATGCCTCTGGCGCCATTCCCGCGGATATTGCCGAGGAGATCGAGCTGGCACGGGCTGGCTATCCGGAGTTCGATCTGGAGGCCTATCGCAATGGCGACCTGACGCCGGTCTACTTCGGATCGGCACTCAAGAACTTCGGCGTGATCGACCTGATCGAGGCGATTGCCAGTTTCGCGCCACCGCCGCGCCCGCAATCGTCGAATCAGGGCACGATCGATCCCGAGCGCGCGGACGTGACCGGGTTCATCTTCAAGGTGCAGGCCAACATGGACCCGCAGCACCGTGACCGCATCGCCTTCATGCGCATGGTCTCGGGCACGTTCCGGCGCGGCATGAAGCTGACGCCTTCGGGCCTTGGCAAGCCGATTGCGGTCCATTCGCCGATCCTGTTCTTCGCGCAGGACCGCGAGATTGCCGATACGGCCGAGGCGGGCGATATCATCGGCATTCCCAACCACGGCACCTTGCGCGTGGGCGATACTCTGTCGGAACGCAACGACGTGCGTTTTACCGGGCTGCCCAACTTCGCGCCCGAAATCCTGCGGCGCGTTGCGCTCAAGGATCCGACCAAGACCAAGCAGCTGCGCAAGGCATTGGACGACCTTTCGGAAGAGGGCGTGATCCAGGTGTTTTACCCGGAGATCGGTTCACAATGGATCGTCGGCGTGGTCGGGCAGTTGCAGCTTGACGTGCTGATTTCTCGGCTGGAAGCGGAATACAAGGTCGAGGCCGTGCTGGAAGCATCGCCGTTCGATACCGCACGCTGGCTCAAAGGCAGCGATACGGCGCTGAAATCGTTCACGGATTTCAATATGTCCAACCTTGCCAAGGATCGAGACGGGGACCCGGTGTTCATGGCAAGATCGTCGTGGGACGTCAGCTACCAGCAGGAGCGCAATCCCGAGCTGGTCTTTTCGGCTACCAAAGAAAGGTAAGTCATACGGGGTTGAAACCGGCGGGCATCGGGCGCAGTTAGCCCTCCATGCAGTTGCTCGGTCCCACCTCGAACACGTTCATCTCGCAACGCCTGCGGCTCCATTATGTGGACTGGGGTAATACCGACAAGCCGCCGCTGTTGCTGGTGCACGGCGGGCGGGACCACTGCCGTTCGTGGGACTGGACTGCCGAGGCTCTGCGCGAAGACTGGCACGTCATCGCATTCGACCACCGGGGACATGGTGACAGCCAGTGGACATCGGACGGCAATTACCGGACGATGGATCTCGTCTATGACGTGGCCCAACTGATCCACCAGCTCGATCTGGCGCCGGTAACGATCGTTGCCCATTCGTGGGGCGCTAACACCAGCCTGCGCTATGCCGGCCTTTTCCCGGAAAACGTGCGCAAGATCGTGGCGATCGAGGGGCTGTTCCCGACGCCGGAGCGCGAGGCCTTGATCAAGGATGTGCCTTTCGCCCGGCGCGTTCGCGAATTCATTGGCGAAAAGCGGAAAGCCGCAGGCAGATTGCCGCGCCGTTATGCCAGCCTCGAAGATGCCTACGCCCGCATGAAGGGGGAGAACCCCTATCTGACTGACGGGCAGGCGCGGCACCTGACCATTCACGGTATCACGCGCAACGAGGACGGGACGTTCAGCTGGAAGTTCGACCCGCATCTCAATGTCGACGGCGCACCCTATGATATCAGCACTGATCAGCGTAACGATCTGTGGAAGGCGATCACTTGCCCGACGCTATTGCTCAACGGCGCGGATTCGTGGGCTGGCAATCCGGACAGGAACGGGCTGGCCGCGAATTTCCGCAACGCCGAAGTGGTCGAATTTGCCGACGCCGGGCACTGGCTGCACCATGACCAGTTCGAAAAGTTCGTCGCAACGCTGAAGGATTTCCTCTGAACGGCGTGAAGCTCCCTGCATGAAGCTCAAGGTCGCCAGCTACAACATCCACAAGGGCGTCGGGCTTGACCGGCGGCGCGATCCCGAGCGCATCCTGACCGTCTTGCGTGAGATCGATGCCGATGTGATTGCCTTGCAGGAGGCCGACCGTCGCTATGGTCTGCGCGAAGCGGTGATCCCGCGCGCGGCGCTTGACGATCACAGCCCTTGGGCTGCGGTCGAGCCGGGGCATTACGACAGTGCGCGCACGGCTTCGAGCATGGGCTGGCACGGCAATGCCCTGCTGGTGCGGCGTGGTATCGAGCTGATCGGGGCCTGCGCCGTGCCTTTGCCTACCATCGAGCCGCGCGGGGCAGTCTGCGTAAGCCTGCGGGTGGGCGGGCAGGTGGTGCGGGTGATCGGCATGCATCTTGACCTGTCGGGTCTGCGACGCCGTGCGCAAGTCGAGGCGGTCTGCGCGCATATCGCCGGTCACGACGAGCAGGGGCATGCGGTGATGATGGGCGATCTCAACGAATGGTCGGCGGCGGGTGGGGCGCTGGCCGCGTTTCGTGCGCCGTTGCGGGTTTTGACGCCGGGCCGCAGCTTTCCCTCGCGCCGTCCGCTGGCGCAACTTGACCGGATCGTGGTGAGCGAAGGGCTGCAAGTCGACGGCGTGGGTGTGCATCACAGCGCCTTGGCGGCGGTGGGATCAGATCATCTGCCAGTCTGGGCTAATCTGCGTCTGCCCTGAATCCGGGCACACCCCCTTGCCTAAAATTTAAGCAGAGCGCCAATCCTGCACAAGATTCGAGCGCTCATAACCACCAGATAGCCAGTTTTGTTCCCGTGAACGGCTGATTCCGTATGAATGCGGATTTGGCACGCCCTTTGCTTAACTCTTCAAGCCGGCAGTTCGTCCGGTGCGAAGGGTCGCGAAAGGGGGCATGAATGAAGTTCATCATCGCCATCATCAAGCCGTTCAAGCTCGACGAAGTGCGTGAAGCGCTGTCGGCTTTGGGCGTAGCTGGGATGACGGTGTCGGAGGTGAAGGGTTTTGGTCGGCAAAAAGGCCAGACCGAGATTTACCGCGGCGCTGAATATTCCACCAATATGCTTCCAAAGGTGAAGATCGAGATCGCCGCCAGCGACGACCTCGCGCCGCAGATCGTGGAAACGATCCAGCAGGCCGCCAGCACGGAAGCTATCGGTGACGGCAAGGTGTTCGTTCTCGACCTCGCGTCGGCAACCCGCATCCGCACCGGCGAAACCGGGGACACCGCGCTTTGAGCGGGCTTTCCATTTCCGACCTTAGGGGAACCAACATGATCCGTAAGATGATCGGTGGCTTGGTGGGAACGGGCGCTTCGCTCTTTGCCGCTACGGCTGCCATTGCACAGGAAGGGCCGATCAAGGCGCCTTCGGTTGAACAGATGGCCGGCATGGTCGACAAGGGCGATACGACCTGGATGCTTGTAAGCTCCGTGCTCGTCCTTCTGATGAGCGTTCCTGCTCTCGCACTTTTCTACGGCGGTCTTGTCCGCACCAAGAACATGCTCAGCGTGCTGATGCAGGTGTTCATGATCGTTTCGGTCGCAGCACTCGTCTGGGTGAGTTGGGGCTATTCGATGGCCTTCACCAGCGGTGGACCGTTCATCGGCGGGTTCTCGAAGGTCTTCCTGATGGGCGTGGATGCCACGACCTACGCGGCAACCTTCTCGAATAACGTCTACATTCCCGAATATGCTTTCGTCATCTTCCAGATGACCTTCGCCTGCATCACGCCGGCGCTTATCGTCGGCGCATTCGCGGAACGCGTGAAGTTCAGCGCCCTGATGGTGTTCACCGTCCTGTGGCTGACCTGCATCTACTTCCCGATGGCACACATGGTATGGTACTGGGCTGGTCCGGACTTCCTGGCTGATGCTCCGACCGATGCCGGTTACCTGTGGGCAATGGGCGCGCTCGATTTCGCCGGTGGCACTGTCGTTCACATCAACGCTGGTATCGCAGGCCTCGTCGGCTGCATCATGATCGGCAAGCGCATCGGCTTCGGCAAGGAAGCCACTCCGCCGCACTCGCTGACCATGACCATGATCGGCGCTTCGCTGCTGTGGGTGGGCTGGTTCGGCTTCAACGCTGGTTCCAACCTCGAAGCCAACGGCGTGACCGCTGTCGCCTTCATCAACACCTTCGTCGCCACCGCTGCCGCCGCCGTCTCCTGGGCGATCGTCGAACAGCTTCACCACGGCAAGCCTTCGATGCTGGGTGCTGCAACGGGTGCCGTCGCCGGTCTCGTTGCCATCACGCCGGCCTCGGGTCTCGGCGCGCCGATGACCTCGATTGTCCTTGGCTTCGTGGTTTCGCCGATCTGCTACTTCTTCGTCAGCACGGTGAAGAACAAGCTGAAGTACGACGATACGCTCGACGTGTTCGGCGTGCACTGCATCGGCGGCATCGTCGGCGCCATCGCCACGGGCATTGTTGCGGCTCCGTCGCTCGGTGGCCAAGGCGTGTTCGACTACACCGTGTTCCCTGCCGGCTTCGACGCAGACAGCTACAACATGGCCGGACAGGTCTGGACCCAGACCAAGGCTGTGATCATCACGCTGCTCTTCTCGGGTATCGGCTCAGCGATCCTCTTCTTCATCGTCGACAAGGTCATGGGCCTGCGTCCTACCGAAGAAGCCGAGCGTGAAGGCCTCGACATCTCCGAGCACGGAGAGCGCGCCTACAACTACTAAGTTTACCGAATTGGCGGAGTGGGGGAAACCAGATCCTCTCCCTCTCATCCCTCACTCCGCCAAACCATGTTCCTCCTGCGAACAGACTCAAGGCCGGAAGCGCTAGCCCGCTTCCGGCCCTTTTTTTGTTTGCGATCCGGGGTTCGCTTGCCGGAAACCGACGCAATCATTAAGGCGCGAGCCATTATGGCAAACGCTCCCAAGCCCAAGGACTGGATCCTCGGCATTCACGCATATGTCCCCGGCAAATCTGTCGGGGCCGATGGCAAGGTGCTGACCAAGCTTTCCGCCAACGAGAACCCTTTGGGTTCCAGCGCCGCTGCACTTGAGGCGCGCGGCCATGCGGGCGATCCTGCGCGCTATCCCGATCCAGACAGCGTGGAATTACGCCGGGCAATCGGTGAGGTCCACGGCATCGATCCCAGGCGGATCGTGATGGGCACGGGCTCTGACGAACTGCTCAATCTGGCGGCACAGGCCTATGCCGGGCCGGGCGATGAAGTGCTCTATGTGCGCTATGGCTTCTCGGTCTACGACATTGCCGCGCGGCGCTGCGGCGCGGTGCCGGTGGTGGCGCCCGACGCCGATTACGGCACCGACGTGGACGCGCTTCTAGCCTGTGTGACTGAGCGGACGCAGGTGGTATTCCTCGCCAATCCCAACAATCCCACCGGAAGCTGGCTGCCCCGTGCCGAAATCGCGCGGCTGCACGCCGGTTTGCGTCCCGACATCCTGCTGGTGCTCGACGGGGCCTATGCCGAATATCTCGATCCAGAGCATGACGACGGCGCGCTGGAACTGGCAGCCTCTGCGGCCAACGTGCTGGTCACGCGGACGTTGTCGAAGATCTACGGCCTTGCGGGCGAGCGCATCGGCTGGGGCACCGGCCACGCCGATGTGGTGGACATGCTCAACCGCATTCGCGGGCCTTTCAACGTATCACTGAGCGGACAGGCGACCGGGCTTGCCGCCGTGCGCGATCAGGCGTTCGTCGAGGCCTCGCGCCGCCACAATGCCGAGCAGCGCGCGCGGTTCGTCGAAAAGCTGGAGGCACTGGGCAACCATGGCGTGCGCCCGCTGCCGAGCCAGGCCAACTTCGTGCTGATCCTGTTCGAGGGCAAGCTGAGCGCGGAAGCAGTGTACCTTGGCCTGATGGATCACGGCTACATCACACGCTGGCTGCCGGGGCAGGGACTGCCGCAGGGCTTGCGCATCACCATCGGCACGGCGGCGCAGATGGACGAGATTGCAGATGCGATCCGCACTATGTGTGAGGCCGCAAAGTGAGCGAAGCAGCGTTCAGGCAGGTCACGATTGTTGGCCTCGGGCTTCTGGGCGGGTCGATCGGCCGTGCGGTGCAGGCGCATCTGCCGGGCGTGACGGTGGTTGGCTTCGATGCCGATGCCGCTGTGCGTGCAAAGGCGCGCGAACTGGGCCTTGCGCACACAGTGGCTGAAAAAGCGGCGGAGGCAGCGCAAGGGTCGGACCTTGTAATTCTGTGCGTGCCGGTCGGTGCGATGGGTGATGCCGCGCGCGCGCTTGCGCCGGGATTGTCGCAGGACGCCGTGATCAGCGATGTCGGCTCGTCCAAGGGATCGGTTGCGCGGGCGCTCGCCGAAGCGCTGCCGGGGCATCACGTAATCCCTGCACACCCGGTTGCAGGCACTGAGCGGAGCGGGCCAGAGGCGGGCTTTTCCTCGCTGTTCCACAACCGCTGGTGCATCGTCACTCCGCCGGCCGACGCCGACGCCGCCCAAGTGGCGCGGCTGGTGGCGTTCTGGGAGGCGCTGGGCGCGCGGGTCGAGACGATGGAGCCGGATCACCACGATCTCGTGCTTGCCGTCACCAGCCACCTGCCGCACCTCATCGCCTACACCATAGTCGGCACCGCCTCTGACCTTGAGGAGGTCACGCAGAGCGAGGTGATCAAGTATTCCGCAGGCGGCTTCCGCGATTTCACCCGCATTGCCGCATCAGATCCGACGATGTGGCGCGACGTATTCCTGTCAAACCGCGACGCCGTGTTGGAAATGCTCCAGCGCTTCACCGAAGACCTGACCGAATTGCAAAAGGCGATCCGCAAGGGCGACGGCGACACGCTGTTCGACCACTTCGCCCGCACCCGCGCCATCCGCCGGGGGATCATCGAAATGGGTCAGGACGACGCGCGACCAGACTTCGGCCGTTCGGACCATGGCGGCAGCAAGTAGCGCTCAGCCGAACAGGAACAGCAGCGCAATCCCCCACATCACGGCGGTGGAAAGCCAGCCGCCGAAGGCGAGTTTGCGCGAGATCGTCAGGTGGCCCATGGCGCGCGGGTTGCGCGCGATCAACATGGTGACGACCATCAGCGGCGGGGCAAGCAACCCGTTGACCACGGCGGCCCAATAGAGCGCGCGCATCGGGTCGAGCCCGGTGAAATTGAGCGCGACGCCGCCGAGCGTGGCCAGCGCGATCACGCCATAGAACGCCTTGGCCTCGCGCGGCTTTCGGTCAAGGCCTTCGGGCCAGCGGAACGTCTCGGCCACGGCATAGGCCGCGGCGCCTGCCAGCACCGGCACGGCCAGCAGGCCCGTGCCGATGATGCCGATGGCGAAGAATGCGAAGGCGAGGTTGCCCGCGATCGGACGCAGCGCGTCGGCTGCCTGTGCGGCCGAGGTGATGTCGGTCACGCCATGCGCGTTGAGCGTGGCGGCGGTGGCGATGATGATGAACAGCGCGGTAAGGTGCGAAAAGCCCATGCCGACCAGCGTATCGGTGCGGATGCGCTTCAGTTCCGGCCCTGCGGAACGCGGCGATACGTGGAGCGGCTTGGTGTGGCGGCGGCGCTGTTCCTCGACTTCCTGCCCCGCCTGCCAGAAGAACAGATAGGGGCTTATCGTGGTGCCGAACACCGCGACGAGCGCCATCGTGTGTTCCTTGTCGAATGCGAACGACGGGATCGCCACCCCGCGCAAGGCCTGCCACCAGTCGACCCCGGCGACGAATACGACCGCGACGTAGGAGAACAGCGAAAGCGTCGTCCATTTCAGGATGCTGGCGTAGCGGTTGTAGCTGATGAATACCTCGGCGAGGATGCTCAGGACACCGAACGCAACGGTGAAGGCAAGCACGGGACCGGGCACAAGCAGACCGAGCGCTGCGCCCATTGCGCCAAGGTCGGCACCTAGATTGATCACGTTGGCGATAAGCAGCAGGCCGACCATAGTGCGCAGAAGCGCGGGTGGATAATGGCGGCGCAAGTTGTGAGCAATGCCGCGCCCGGTCGTCGCGCCGATCTGTGCGCAGATTGCCTGGATCGAGGCGAGCAGCGGGAAGCCGAACAGCATAGTCCAAGCCATGCCATAGCCGAACTGCGCGCCGATCTGGCTGTAGGTGCCGATGCCGGAGGGATCGTCGTCCGCTGCGCCCGTAACGAGGCCGGGGCCAAGCACGGACATGAGCGGACGGGGTTCGGTCTCGCTCATCGGTTGAGCGCGTTGATCGCGGCCTCGACGCGGGCCTCGATGTCCTCCCGGGGCAAACCGGCGGGGATCACTTCGCCGAAGCGGTAGCGCACGGTGCCGGTCTGTTTCCAGCGGCGGTGGTAGAGCGGGCCGCTATCGACCGCGACCGGGATGACCGGGAGGCCGAGCAGCTTGTAGATTCCGGCGAATCCCGACTGCAGCGCGCGGCGTTCCCCGTGAGGAATGCGGGTGCCTTCGGGGAAGATCACCAGCGGGCGGCCTTCGGCAATGCGCTGGCGGGCTTCGCTCAGCATGGCGCGCAGCGCGCGTGCGCCGCCATCCCGGTCAACTCCGATCAGCCCGAAGCGCGCGCCTGCAAAGCCCCAGCCGGGGATGCGCAGAAGTTCGGCCTTGGCGAAGACCACCGGGTTGATGAACAGCCACGGCATGTCGATGGCTTCGAAGAAAGCTTCATGTTTCACTGCATAAAGCACGCCGGAGCGGAACACCGGAGCTTCCAGTTCTACCCGTATGCCCAGAATGAAGTGGCAGCACAGCCGGTGCCAGTGGCTCCATTCGCGCACGACCCAGCGGAACGCACGCTGCGACACTTTCATCAAGCCGAGCGCCGCCAGCACATAGGGCACCGAGCCGGTGTAGAACACGGCGTAGAACACAAGGCTGCGGATGATGGACGCCAGGTTGCGGAGCATTACCAGCCAATAGCCCATGCGAGCAGCCGCGCCACCAGCTTGTTGTATTCGAGGAACAGGATGCGGAAGCTGGGGCGCGATGCCACCGCGTCCTCGATGATGACGGTGCCGGGCGGCGCTTCCTCGGCAAGGTCGAAGGCGGCGCGGCGCATGTGCCAGTCGGTCGTGACCAGACGCACTGAATTGAGCTTGTTCTGCCTGATCCAGCGGGTGGATTCGACGGCGTTGGTGCGGGTATCGACCGCGTCGTAGCCGAGCATGATGCAGCAGGCCATGAGCCTTGCGGGCACTTCATACTCCACCGCGAATTCGCGCGGGCGTACTTCGCGGTCGACGCCCGAGACGAGCAGGCGCTTGGCTGCGCCGCGCTCAAGCACGCGGATGGCATGGGGGATGCGCCCGCCGCCGCCGGTCAGCGCGATCACGCCTTCGGTCCGCACAGGTTCCGCCAGTGGGCGGGGTAGGAAAGTGGCAAACCAGATGAAGCCGAGCGCCCAGCCAAGCAGCAGTAGCGAAAGCAGCCGCCGGAAGATGCCGCGCTTCGTCACAGCATCCGCCTGAGCGCGTTCAGCACCGTGTACCTTGCGGTCAGCACGGCCAGCAGCACGCCTGCAATCGGGATGGCGCAGATCACCAGCCAGTCGCTCCAGTCGAGGCCCGACGAGGTCATCATGCCCGAACCCAGCGCCGCGAACTGCCGCCCCAGTAGCGCAGTGGCAACCACGCCAAGCAGAAGCCCGCCGATGCCGCCCGCCGCTGCATCGACCGCCATAGAGCGCTGGAAGATCCGCGCGATCTGGCTGTCGGTGCCGCCGAGCATGTGGACGATCTCGATGGTCGTGCGGTGATTGCCCAGCGCGTTGCGCGAGGCGAGCAGGACGGTGGCGATCGTGGCGAAGGCAAGCAGGGCGATAAGGCCGCCGGCCAGCCATTGCAGCGTCACGATTGCCTGGAACACGGGCGCGAGCCAGCTTGCCTGGGCATCGATCCTTGCGGCAGGGGCAGGGGCCTTGAGGCGGCTGCGCAGCGCGGTGAGGTGCGCGTCGTTCGCGCCCTCGGTCAGGCGCACGTCGATCAGCGCGGGGATGGGCAGGGCGTTGATGTCATCACCCGCCGAGGTGCCGAGCCAGGGTTCGACCAGCGCATCGAGTTCGTCCTGTGGCACCAGCCGGGCCGAAGCGACACCGGGGGTGGCCTTGATCACGGCGAGTGCCGCTTGCGCCTGCCGGTCGCGCTCACGCGGGGCACCGTGGACGATCTGCACCGTGACCCCGCCCGCCACATCTGCGCTGGCGACATTGGCGGTGTTGCGCAGGGCAAGGCCGCTGGCGGTGGCGATCACGGTCAGCCCGATCATGATCGCGATGACCCATGGCATCGGCCCTGACAGCTTGCCCTGAGGCAGCAGGCGGTTTTCCGCACTGGCGCGGTCACGCCATTGGCCTCGCAAGGCATCGACGACGGCGGGTAGCACACTCATGCCCCGAGAATGTCCACGCGCGGTGGCTGAGGCGCGCGGCGCGGCGGATAGCGCAACGCGCCGGTGGGATCGGACAGGCGCCCCTTGTCGAGCCGCATGATCAATGATTCGGGCATCTTCTGGATCAGGTGAATGTCGTGGGTGGCGACGACGACCGTGGTGCCAAGGCGGTTGAGCGCTTCGAACAGGCGCAGCAGCTTTACCGCCATGTCGGGATCGACGTTACCGGTCGGCTCGTCGGCCACCAGCATGTCCGGGCGGCCGATGACTGCGCGGGCAATGGCGACGCGCTGCTGCTCTCCGCCCGAAAGCGTGGCGGGACGGGCATGGCTGCGATCACCGAGGCCAACCCATTCGAGCATGTCGGTCACCGGGCGGATGATGTCTCGCTCGGGCACGCCTGCGACGCGCAAGGGCAGCGCGACATTGTCGAACGCCGAGAGGTGGGGCACGAGGCGGAAGTCCTGGAACACAACCCCGAGGCGGCGGCGGAAGCCGGGCAGGCGTTCACGCGGAAGGGTGATCGCATCGGTGCCGAACATCCGGATCAGCCCCCGCGATGGCCGCTGCGAAAGATAGAGCAGTTTGAGCAGGCTGGTTTTTCCCGCGCCCGATGCGCCGGTCAGAAAGTAGAATCGTCCGGAATAGAGCGTGAAGCTGACATCGGTCAGCACTTCCTTGCCCGTGCCATAGCGCAGGCCGACATTGTCGAACTGGACAATCTCCGCATCGTCGGACTGGTTCATGATCGGGAGACTGTATCCGGTTGTTGTGCGCACAATTGTTATGCTGAAACGGCTATACGCGGCAATCCATGTGGAAAAAAGGCCGCAGAAGCGTTTCTTGTGGTGTGAAGCTATTGTTTCGGCAGGCCTGCCCATGCTTAACCCACAGCCATGATCATTGCGTGCCCCGCCTGCTCGACGCGCTATGTCGTTCCCGACACCGCAATCGGCGTGGAGGGCAGGACCGTGCGCTGCGCCCGCTGCCGCCATTCCTGGTTCCAGAACGGGCCTGAGCTTGCCGAGCGGCCTGCCGTTGCCGAGCTGGCCATGGCCGATAGCGCGCCCATCAGTGCAGGGGAGTCGCCCTTGACACAGGCTGTCGCCGCGCCGGTCGCCGATGCGCCCTCGCCGGAAGCGCGCTTGCCCGAACCGTCATTCGGCAGTGCGGATGCCGAGCCACCTACTCCTCCGCCGCTGCCCCGGTCTACGCAGCGCGTGGCCGAAGCCGTTGCCGACGACACGCATTCGCCGTTCGATCACCAGCCGCCGTTCCGCCCGCGCCGTAATCCGGCAAAGCTGTGGACAATTGCCGCGGTTGCCTTCGCGCTGTCGGTTGCCGCACTGGGCGGTGCAGCATGGTACTTCGGGCTGCCGCAGTGGCTGCCCGGTGCAGGCCAGACCTTCGGCGCCGACCGGCCGGATCTCGAACTGTCGTTCCCGCCCGAAAAGCAGGATCGCCGCCAATTGCCCAATGGCACTGAATATTTCGGCGCCAGTGGCACGGTGAGCAATGTGGGCAAGGACGTGCGCGCCTTGCCCGCGATCCTGATCGTGCTGCGCGATTCGAAGGACAAGGTGGTCAAGACCTGGGAAGTGCCGCCGCCGCAGGACGAACTGGCCCCCGGTGAGAGCGTGACGATCAATGCTGCCGTGACCGATGTGCCCAAGACGGCGAAGGTTGCCGAAATCGGCTGGAAGCCCGACTGATCGGCCCGGAAGCGGATCGAAACGTAAAAAAGTTCCGATCCTTGTTGCGCGCTGCAAACCTGTTTGCTAGTGGCGCGCTCCTACCCCCCACGGGGAGCCTTTCTTCAGGTTTGGCACCCCGTCTGATTATGCGGTCGTGGCGGAATTGGTAGACGCGCAACGTTGAGGTCGTTGTGGGCGAAAGCCCGTGGAAGTTCGAGTCTTCTCGACCGCACCAGACAGTCCATAAATTCACCCCCTCAGGGGGCGCCTCGGGCACCGGACGCCAAGTCTGGCGCAAATCCGCGAGTTTCAGGGGCATGTCTTCAGCGGATTGCAGTCAGAGACGCTGCGCTTCACCGCAACAATGTCGCGCCAAATGCCCGCCGTCTCTTGCGCCGGAATCCTGACTGCAGTGGTATTGTGCGGGGTTCAGGCGAACCCGAGGAGCGCGCGCTGCTGGTCCCAGGCGTGGGGCAGGGCGATGGTCTGCAAGGTGCGTGCGGTCAACGTGGCGGGCTGGCGGCCCTCGACGATGGCCGTGACGATGTCGGGCGCGAGACAGGCAAGACCAGCGAGCTTGCCCAGCCGGGTGCGACAGCGGCCGTGCAGGGACGCTGTCGCAGCAATCGACTGACCGGGATGAGCGAGGATCAGCTTGCGGGCCTGATGGGCGTCGGCAAGCAGGGTGACCAGCTTTTCATCGCGGCCCGTGGGCGCGATCGTCAGGGACTGTGGTCCCGGAATCACCAACCGCAATTGGTGGCCGTGGCGAACCTTCGTGGCCGTGACCAGCACCACCATCGGCGAATGCTCCTGGGATAGCTCCAACCCCAGCGCTGCCCCAAGCCCAACCCGATCCATGGTGAGCTCGATGCAGTCCTCGCGCAGATCAATCCGCTGGATGATCACAGCGAGGATCAGCGCCCGCTCGCGTGCAGGTGCACTGCGCAATGTCGCAGCCATGATGTCGGCTCTGGCAAGTACGTGGCTCACGACATCGGTCGTCTGACCAGCGGCCATGTCGCACAGCGCCTGCCTGTCGGTCAGGAGCATCGGCAGCCGTTCGCAGACCAGCTTCTCCAGATCATGCGCCGAGACCCGCCATGCCGGAGATCCGTCGAGCTGGTCAGGTCTCGTCACATAGTAACGATAGCGGCGCCCATCCTTGGTTGCATGGCTGGGCGTCATGGCCCGCCCTTTGCCATCCCACACCATGCCGACGAGCAAACTGGGCTGCTGGCTGCGCAAGCGGCGCGAAGTGCCCGAGGAATTGCCCCTGAGCTTCTCCTGTACGCGGTCCCATAGCTCCTGCGGCACGATGGCCGGATGCTCTCCTGCAAAGTGCTCACCCTTGTGGACCAC